>JAZLLQ010000021.1:0-4959 GCA_045598245.1 Candidatus Gastranaerophilales bacterium | reverse complement strand
AGGGTCAGTTGATGTTCAAAATACCTCAGTAGATAAAGACGTTGCACAAGCTGTAAGTGAAAGTACTCAATACATTAGATTTTTAGATAAGAATTGTGCTGTAATGGGGCAAATTGGTCTTGAAAGATATACAGATGGAAGTCAGTGTATGAAAATGCAAGTATTTCAACCTAACCAACAGTCTGCACCAGCATTTAGAATAAGGAAAAGTAATACGGGTCGTACTATTTATGAACCTGTCCAACTTATAACCAATTATGTATCAGGCACCTCTGGTTATAGAATATGGAGTAATGGTTATTGTGAACAATGGGGATATTCTGGTGGTGCTAACGCAGGTGTAAGCATAACATTATCAAAAAAATATAGTAATGTAAATGCTTATCATATTTCCTATACTCCAACCCGCACTGATGGCACAAACTCGGCGTCTTACATACAAGTAAAATCAAAAACGGTCAATAGTTTTTATGCTAGATTACTTTCATCATCAGGTGATATTAGTACACCATTTACTTGGAAAACATCAGGTTACTTGGCATCAGACCAGTATTAAAGGAGAAAAATATGTCATATAAATTAGAACAATCTTATACAGATGAAGAACGTAGTGAATTTATAATGAATTATGGACAGGATTGCCATGGCACATTTGGCTATTGTATGGAAATTCACTTTGTAACAGAAAACGAAGAAGAAAAAGTTATTTATGCTTTAGAACCTAATGAACTATGGAACGAAGAAACTCAAGAACCTTATATTGATGAAGATTATGAAGCAAAAGAATTAGCAAAAGCTAAAGAATCTAAAAATGCTGAAAATGTTGCTAAATGTGATGAAAAAAGATTTAACCAAACATTCAATATTATCTTGCAAGAACAAGAATGTGAGTTTGATACTTCTTCCAAAACACAATCAGACTTAATGGCAGCAGGTTTAGTAACAGCAACAGGTGCAACTTATGATAATTGGGTATGTAATAACGGAGTTGTAATAAACCTTACTAATACTGATGTTCAGGCAATATTTGCTCAATTCTTTAGTATGGTTAGTCCACTTTATAATATTGAAAAATATTATGCAGAATTGATAGAAGCAGCTACAACAAAAGAAGAAGTAGAAGCTATAATAATTGATTACGAGGTTATAAATGAAAGTTTATAAACTGAAAGGAGTATCCTATGAAAAAGTTTAATTTACTTATAGCAATATTTTTTATTGCTATGCTGCCTTGTTTTGCGGAAGAAGTTAAAGATAATGAAGATGTTGCAGCAGAACAAGTAATTGAAATGATTGAAAATAAAGTAATTTTTAATTTGCAAAAACAACCTTTAAATGAAAATTCACATCAAAAAATTATTATGAAAAAAAACTGGTTTGTAATAAATAATAATATAAACGGAAAAATAAAAATTCAACCTGTTAAAGCAAACTATGAGGTAGAATAAAATGTTAATGCTTGAAGGTAGAAAAGGTATTGTAATTAAATTTAATTCTGATGAACCTGAAAATAATCTTGATGATATATCTTTATTTGGTATGTCAGACAGAGAAGCAAAAGAAGCAATAAAAAAACCTTTCATTGTAAAAGAATCATTAGGAATATATGTATCTTATAAAAATGAATTTTATTCTTTTACAATACCTCGTTGTTATACTTGGAATGGTGCAAATGTTCCACCGTTCGCATGGTTACTTATAGGTCAGAGAACAGATCCACGTTTCAAATTAGCAAGCTGCGTTCATGATTATATATGTGAGAATCATGAAGTAATAGGTAATAACAGATATTTGTCCACATTAATTTTTGAAACATTATGTGAATACTTCGGTAAATTCAATGCTATAAAAAGATGGGCAATGTTTCATTCGGTTGATAATTGGCAAAAATTTTGTTCCTGGGGGAAAGAATAATGAATATTACAGTTGAATTACTAGGTGTATTAATTGCACTGATAGGTGTTTTATTAACAGTAGTAGCACAGGCATTATATATTGCTTATAAACTCGGTAAACTTGAGCAAAAATTAATGTCTCTTGATGAAAAACAAAATAAACATAATAACATCATTGAAAGAACATATTGCAACGAAAGAGATATTGCAGTTATTAAAGAACAAATTGATGTTGAAAATCATAGAATTAGTGATTTAGAAAAGGAATTATAAATATGAAGATTTCAGAAAATGGTATGCGTTTAATTAAAAACTTTGAAGGATGTGCACTAACTGCGTACAAATGTCCTTCAGGAGTTTGGACAATTGGGTATGGACATACAGGTTCAGGTGTTCATAACGGATTAAAAATAACAAAAGAACAAGCAGAACAATACTTTAAAAATGACATATTAGTTCATGAAAATAATGTCAATAAACTTGTAAAAGTACCTTTAACTCAAAATCAATTTGACGCACTTGTATCACTTGAATACAACATAGGGTATGGAAATTTTGCTTCTTCTACAATATTAAAATTAGTCAATGCAAAAAAATATACACAAGCAGGATTTTCTTTCTTGAAAGAGAATCAGAACGGCAAAACAAACGAAGAACGATATAAAGGTTCTTGGGTGTTTGATAGCCATAAAAAAGTTTTGCTTGGATTAGTTAAACGAAGAAAAGCAGAAATGGAATTGTTTTTAAAATAGACCTTAAACAATATATGTCCGTTTCGTTTTCGGATATTTTCGGTTTGTTCGTTTCAGGACAAGCCATTTTCTTATGCAATAAATTTGTTTAAAGAATTAATAATATCTTGATATTCTTCGGTTTTAAGGATATTAATAAAATTTAAAATGGGTTCTGATAGTAAACCATTACCAGCCCCATTTTTAAAAGACTTCTTCGGAAGTCTTTTTTAGTTTTAAAATATTTATGTATGTAATTTTATATTACAAATGTGTACTTATTTTCAAATTTTTAGTAAAATAATTATTACCTGATGTTATTTAAAATCCGAATTAGCGAGAAGAGTTTTACTAGCGCCGGATAATTAACAAACTCTCGTATGGGTTTGTTGTGCAAAACAACATTGACAATTAAATAAACACAAACGTCATTCTGACACGTCATTCCGAACGTGCAACCACGTTACCATAAGACGTCATTCCGAACTCGTTTCGGAATCTCATGAAACAGAGACCCTGAAACAAGTTCAGGGTGACGTAAAAAAAAAGAAGGAAAAAGAGATCCTGAACCAAGTTCAGGATGACAAAAGAAAGAAACCTGAAAACCAAAACATTGAAAATTGAATAACAAACTCGTGTCATTACGAGGAACGATGGCATTTTGAGTGACGTAGTAATCCACACAATGATGTTGCAAAGCATTAATGTTAAGTGGATTGCGACAGTCGTTTCACTCCTTCGCAATGACAAAGCCATGTCATTACGAGGAACGATGGCATTTTGAGTGACGTGGTAATCCACACAATGATGTTGCAAAGCATTAATGTTAAGTGGATTGCGACAGTCGTTTCACTCCTTCGCAATGAAAAAGCCATGTCATTACGAGGAACGATGGCATTTTGAGTGACGTAGTAATCCACACAATGATGTTGCCAAGCATTAATGTTAAGTGGATTGCGACAGTCGTTTCACTCCTTCGCAATGACATGACAACAACCAACCAAAACATTGACAATTGAATAAACACAACATGTCATTACGACAACACCCACGTCATTCCGAACGTGCAACCACGTTACCATAAGACGTCATTCCGAACTCGTTTCGGAATCTCATGAAACAGAGATGCTGCGGGAAACCGGACATTTTGCACAAAATCATAGATTTCGGCAAAAGCAGTCAACCAAGTTCAGCATGACGTAAAAAAAGAAGAAAAAAGAGATGCTGAAACAAGTTCAGCATGACGTAAAAAAAGAAGGAAAAAGAGACCCTGAAACGAGTTCAGGGTGACGTAAAAAACAAAAAGGAAGAAAATAAAAAAGAATTTAATAATAAATAATAATAAATAACTAATACAAATATGGAGAATTGAAAAATGACAAAATTTAAAAAGAGAGCAACATTATTAACTGCAGCACTAATGGCAGGTGCAATATTTGCAACACCTGCAATGGCAGCGGGTCTTGAAAAAATAACAAACATAGATGGCGGTAATGGCGATGGTCATAGCTATGCATCAACCATCTATTTCGGTAAATACTGGCAGTCATACAAAGGCAGTGGTGAAACAAGCGAGTTGGATAACTACAACAAAGAAGGCATAAAATGGCGTGTGCTTTCTAATGCCGATGGAAAAACTTTTCTCTTGTCCGATAAAGCACTTTATGCTGACGCATTTGATGATTCTTCAAATGAATGGGGGTCGTCAGAAATTCGTGAAACATTGAATAATATAACAGCAGGTAGTGGTTTTGCAGGAGATGCATTTAGTATAACAGAACTTGCTGCGATAGCAGAAACTACTCACATAGCAGGTGGTTCATATGAAGGCAGTGATATATCATCAACAGAAAAACTTTTTATCTTGAGTGCAGATGAGGCACAAGATATGGACTATGGCTTTAGTGATAATACCTCACGAATAACATCTGCGACAGATATGGCAAAAAATGTTAAAAGGTATGGGAATGATGACACTGTCAGGGTTTTTTCAGGCGCGCATATTTGGTGGCTTAGATCTCCAGGAGCACCAAATACTACTCCTCAAGAATATGTAATAGGGCCAACAGGAGCTGTAAGCAACGCTTCCAGAATTAGTTATTCTTATGTGGCAGTCCGTCCGGCTTTAAATCTCAACCAAGATAGTGTTTTATTCTTATCAGCTGCTACGGGAGGCAAAAGCAGTGTTAATGTCGGCGACGGTTTTAATATAGATAACGCTTATGACGGCTCAAACGGTTGGAAACTGACGTTGGTAGATACCAATATAGCAGCACCGACAAATGTAAGTGTAACACAAACCATAACAGGAGGAGTTGATGCTCTTGCTGAAG
>JAZLLQ010000020.1:0-144241 GCA_045598245.1 Candidatus Gastranaerophilales bacterium | reverse complement strand
TGCACTGCATACTTTTTGCATATGCAGAATTTATGCACTGCATACTTTTTGCATATGCAGAATTTATGCACTGCATACTTTTGCATATGCACCTGCATAAATTATTTTATTTTTTTTATTACAAAAATAAAAATAATCATTGTTATTATGTCAATAATTCGCCAAGTTTCAGCTTCAAAATGAATAGGTGCAATCGGATTAAACAGTACAGAAATTAAACCTATAAAAATAAATTTACTTGAAGGTTTCTTTTGGTAAATTTTATAGCAAGTAATTATTGAAAATATTGTAATAACCCAACGTAAAAATATATAGAACAATTCAAAATTGCTAAAATAATCAAATATTAATGATCCTATTCCTGCGTAAAATAATATTATAATTGAAAAAATACCTAATATAGAATAATTATTCATTGTTTTTAAGTTTTGTATTTTGTTTTTTATTTTTATTTTTATAAAAAAATCAGCTATTGAAGAATAAGCACAAGTGATTAAACCTATAATTGCAAATAAAAAAAGACCTATACAAGCTGTTGCACCGTATAAAGATAGAAAGATATAAAAAATATTAACAAATATATTTTCTGACCAATTAATACCTTTATAAAAAAATAGTAAAATTATTGCACAAAGAAAACTAAAAGAAGTAATGCATATTAGTAATGCGGAATTTTCATAAAATTCTTTTTTCCCCGACATAAATATTTCCTTTCCTTTGACCTTTCTTTTTATAGAAAGGACTATTTTATGACACAATTGCTAAAACAGATTTTGTATGCACTTATTAACACATACAAAGAAGATAAAGCTATTAGGATTTTTGAAGAAATAGTTAAAATCATTTCTCAATAACTCCGTGCTTTTTCATTATTTCTAAAACCTTTTGCTCAAGTTCGTTTTCAACTTCTGCGAAAGGTTTTGTATTAAAAGGTTGTCCTATTTCTCCAAGAATATAATTTATGTTTACGTTATGGTTTACTAATAACTTGACTAAATTTTCAATGCTCAATTTACTTTTGTCATTTTCAACTGCACTAATATAAGATTTTCCTGAACCAAAAATCTTACCGAATTGTTCTTGCGAAAGTTTAAGTTCTTGCCTGATTTGCTTGATTCTTTTACCCATTGTTGCCATAGTTGCATACTCCGTTTGTATGAAGTTTTGTAAATAGTTTACTAATTACTTGACACATGTTCTTGATTTAGTGTACAATCTCATTTGTAATTACTTAATTAATTACTTGCTTAATTAATTAATAACATGAAAACACAAAAACGACAAAAATTGCCGTTTAAATTGTGTTACTTGTTTTGCAAAAAATTGAAAGGAGAAAAATGTCAAAACTACCTAAGAACAGAGTACCGGTAAGTATCGGAATACCATTTGATTTACTGCAAATTGTTGATAAAACAGCAGCAGAAAAAAATCTTTCACGAAGCGATTATGTCGTTCAATTAATTTCTAAAGAATTTTCAAATAAAACAAATAACAGTTAAAAGAAAAGAGGGCAATATGTGCAAAATTTTAACATTAAATCCGGTGGTTTTCATCAGCAATCTTTACGAGAATTACAAAAGAAATCAAGACGAACTGAAAAGAAAAAAGTTAGAAATTATTTATTCTTATTTTTTCAAAATTTATTACAAAATGGCACTTGTTGAAGAAAAAACTACAAGAGCATTTTCAAAAGTTGATTTGCCGGAATTTCTTTATGAAGAAAAAAGAAATAAATATGCCAGGAAAAAAACATTAAATGTAGTTTTGGAAATCATAAGAAGAAACGAAATCAATTCTTTTTATCCAATATCAAAAATCAATAAAAGAAGGTTAGCAAAATAATGTTTTATTACGCAAACAATTATGGAATATCCGAACCGAGAAGATGGACACGACAAGCAGCAAAATGTTACAAAATCGGCTGCGATTGTTCAAAATGCCAAGTAAATGACATTATGAAAAACAGATGTTTTATGAGAAAAACAGTTTTAGTTTTAGTTCGTAAATTCGGTGTTCCACAAGGTATTACTTTTGAAGGAATACAAGAATGATAAGAAAAGAAAACGAAATAATACAACCATATTTTTCTCATGATTATAATCCACGTTCCGATAAAAAAATTATAAAACTTTTTATGGAAATGGGTGCGGAAGG
This sequence comes from Candidatus Gastranaerophilales bacterium, assembly GCA_045598245.1. Lineage (GTDB taxonomy): Bacteria > Cyanobacteriota > Vampirovibrionia > Gastranaerophilales > JAILCC01 > JAILCC01. The sequence continues at coordinate 142,087 of JAZLLQ010000020.1, read as the reverse complement.
TTATGGTTTGTATTGGTTAATCGTAGAACATATGCACCAAAATCATTTTATGCTTAATGATGAATCAGTTATTGCATATGATTTACGTACAGAGGTTGAAAAAATTCACAGAATAATGACAGGTTTTGAACTGTTCAGAATTGAAGGAGATGAATATATTTCCGACAGAATTTTAAGAAATCTGAATTACGTAGAACAAAAGAGTGAAGATAAGAAAAATGCCGCTAATACACGTTGGTTATTATCCGCATTTAACAAGCATTATGAGGAATTTTTCGGAGAAAAACCGATTTTAGAACCTGAAGAAATTGAAACATTGAAAAAATATTCTGCTCAAATTCCTGATTTAAAGGATAAGTTAAGAGATGTCTTATACACCTTAAAAGGTATTAACTTCAGCAATGACATTAACTTTAAACCTTGTGCAAACTGGCTGTTAAAAAGTAACAATTTAGCACGATTATTAAACGGCGAGTTTGGAAAATTGCGGCACAAGAAAACTAATAAAGAATTAAAGGATGAAGAAAGAGAAAAGGAAATGCAACTGGAAGAAAAAAGTAAACCTTCTGATATTGAATTACAAATTGCAACAATATCAGGAAAGTGTGAAGCTCTTGAATACATTTGCGGCTTTCCTCAACCCGTTGAGTTAAGAGGAAAATTGTGCATACTTCCTGCATTGCGTAAACTTATGAAGAAATTTGACATAACTGATACGGAGGTAAAAAACTATTATGCCAAAGAAAATAATGAATGAAGAAATTAAAAAATATTTCGGAAGAATTTATTACCTGGACATGAGAAAAGATTGTTATGGTAATCAATTAGCACCAAGAATTGAACGTGCATTTTGGATTGAATCAACAAATGATTATGATCATTTTTCTTTTGAATTACACCATCTTATTAAATTTACTCATTATGAAAACAATATTCAGTATTACAAGAATTTAGGACTAACAAATTGTTTAATACTTATTCCTAAAATCTTACATCAACATCTTGAAAACCCTGTTTACAGTTTAACTGATGATGAATTTTACAACAAATACAAAATAAACAGATACGAATTATTGTTTTCAAAAAAAGATTTTGAACAAGGCAAATATCCTTTTGTACTTGCTAAACCGGCAGAAGAAATGATGTCAGCATAGGGGAGATAATAATGTTTAAAGAAAATATAAATACAAACTCATACATTATTGAAGGTCAAATAACAGAATTTATTGAATACAACAAAGAATATCCTAGTGGTTCAACAAAAAATGTATTCAAACTAAAAGTAAATGCACAAGAAGAATTGACTTGTGTATTTTGGAAAAGAGCAACAAACTTAAATGTTGGCTGCAAAATTCAGGGTAGAGGTTGGTATATGGGAGAAATATTTTTATTTCAAAGTTTACTGATTACCCAAGCCGGAGAAATTAAAAAAGATGGATGAAGAAGAATTTAAAAGTTTGCGAGAATTTAATAATAAATTCCCAAGCAAACTTTATATCTGCTGCAACTGCGGAACACTATCAGATGATAAATACAATTGTAGAAAATGCGGATGGCGAGCAGACGGTTTATTCAAAACTTCAGAACGAGGATATAAATACAAAATTATTAGTGAAAATATAACGGATGAAATATTCAAACCTATTGAATTATTAAAGAAAGAAGGAGTTTAAAATGTCAGAAAAACAACCTACAAAAAAAGAATTAATGGAAAAACAAGAACAACTGAAAAATGAAACAGCAAGACTTCAAAAAATTATTGACGCAAGTTCAGAAACAACTTTTGAAATTATCATTGAAGATTTGAAACAACAAATGATTGAAAACGTGGAACAAGAACATTGGGCAAACGTCAAATCTTGCATTAAAGAAGTTGATTCTATTAAAGGTACTCAAGATTTTATTAATAAACAATCAAGTTTGTTATTGAAGAAAAAAGATGAATTAAAAGAAGTAACTGATGAACTTGATAATTGGCAACCTAATCTGTTTGTACTTGAAACTAATAATAATAAAACAGATTCAGAACAGACAGGTGTCAAGTTTAATGATAGAGAATTAAAAACAGGAGATATTTTTGTAGGCGAAAACGAAATTACTTCATATGCAATTGTTAAATCTTCTGAAATAGAAGGTAAATTTGCAATTATATCAAATTGTTTTCCTGATGAAAAACTTTTGAATTATCCTAAAAATCTTGAAAATTTGAAACATACAAATTATATCGGAAACATTCATGAAGATAATTCAAATGATAATGATGTTACACTTGCCAAATCTAAATACAAAACCATTGAAGAATATAGAAATGGCAATAATGAGAATGGGGAAAAATAACTACCTTGAGAGAATATTTTTATATTCCAAATCTCACTCAATGGTGGGAGTTACCAACCTCAACTTCCACCATTTTTTTTTGAAAGGTAAAAAATGAACGAACATATAATATCAATAAAAGGAAATAATTATGAATGTTATACATATAGATATGCCGTTGAACCGCTTCTTGAATTTTTAGAGCCGTTCAGAAGTAAAACTATATGGTGTCCTTTTGATAAATCAGATTCGGAATTTGTAAAAGTTTTTAATGAAAATGGTTTTAATGTTGTATTTTCTCATATTGAAAATGGGCAAGACTTTTATACTTTTGAGCCGAAACATTTTGACCTGATAGTTTCAAATCCACCTTTTTCAAATAAGACAGAAATGTTTAAAAGAGTTTTGAGTTTTAAAAAACCTTTTGCAATATTAATGTCTATTCTTTATCTCAACGATAACAAACCATATGAAATTTTTAAAAATATAGATTTGCAATTGCTTATGTTTAATGAACGTATGGAGTTCAAAAATCAACCTGTAACAAAAAAAATTTCTTTTAAATCTGCTTATTATTGCAGCAACTTTTTACCGCAACAGATAATGTGGAGAAGTTTCAGAGAACAGAATCAGTTTAATTTATTTGAGGATAAACAATGAGAATAGAAATGCTTATTGATGAAATTGACAACCGGATTAATTACACGGAACGTCAGATTATCCAGGAAGAAAAAGAATTGAGAAAGACACAAGATAGAATAGAAAACTTGAAAGGAGAATTACAAGGATACAAAAACATTATTACGTTATATACACAATTAACGAAAGGTAATCAAAATGACATTATTGAAAATCATTAAACTAAATGAAACGGAATCAACCTTAACTTTTACGGAAGATTTAACAGGTGCAACCGTAGTTGTAACAAAAGCCGATTTTAAAAAAGCATTTAACCGGCTTAATTTTTGGCAGCACAATCAAAACACTGAAAGTTTTTCAAATAACTTATTCAGATTAATTTGCTATGCAGATGATGTAAATAAAATAAAATTTCTTAACGGCTTCACACCTGAAACTCTTGTTTGGCTGCTTTGGTACACATCAAAGGATGAAAAACAATTTTTCAGTTATTACGAAAAAATCACTTCAAAGTATTAATCACTTAATAAGAAAGAGAGGTTATTATGTCAGAAAACTTAACACCGGTAAATCTTGAAAACTTAAAAATGGTTACATTAAAAGTTGATGATGAAAACGAAAAAGTTTTTAAACACCTGGAAAGAAAAATCAAATTACTTTCAAAACAATATGAACAAGTTGTAGAGCAAAACAAAAGTTTGCAGCTTGAAAGTTCAAAATACTTTGCACTTATTGAACTTATTTCAAATTATTTAAAAACTTTTAGTCCTGAAGAAACAAGTGCAACATCCGTAAAAGAACATATATCAGGTTTAATTGAAGGAGTAATGAATAATGCTTGGCGATTTAACCGAAAGAGAAACTGAATGTCTTAAATTAATATCAGAAGGTTATTCAAATAATGAAATTGCTAAAAAAATGGGAATTAGTATTACAACTATGCGTTCTCATTTTGCAAACATCATGCAGAAATACAACTTAACAATGAAAGAATCAGGTTTAAAACCGAGTGTCTCACGTATAAAAGTTGCTTTGAAATATATGGAAGCAAAGAACAGTAAAGTATTAAAAGAAATAAAAGATTTTCTGACAGGATATGCAGAGTGTTCACAATGTTCATCTTTTAATTCTTACAATTGTGCCGGATGTGAAGATTATATGGCAAAAGCAGTTCTGCAAATTATAAACAAAACAAAGGAACAGTAATTATGAAAGTATTAATAGCTTGCGAAGAAAGCCAAGCAGTATGTATTGCGTTTAGAGCAAAAGGACACGAAGCATACAGCTGTGATATTTTAGATTGCTCAGGTGGACATCCTGAATGGCATATAAAGGGGGAATGTATACCATTACTTGAACAAGATTGGGATTTAATTATTGCACATCCGCCTTGTACTTATTTAACCGTTGCTGCTAACAGATATTACAACATAGAAAAGTATGGCGAAAAAGCGATACAAAGGCATAAAGACAGAGAAGCAGCAGTTAAGTTTTTTATGGAATTTACCAATTTAAAATGTCCAAAAGTAGCAATAGAAAACCCCATAGGTTGTATGAGCAGTTTATATAAAAAACCTACACAAATAATACAACCTTATCAATTCGGACATACTGAAAGAAAAGCTACTTGCTTATGGTTAAAAGGTTTACCACCTTTAAAACCTACCAATATAGTTGAACCGGACATTATTTATCATAAATCAGGCAGAACCGACAGTAGATTACATTTTGAAACTTTAAAACTTCCAAAAGAAGAAAGAGCAAAAATGAGAAGTAAAACTTTTAAAGGAATAGCGGAAGCTATGGCGGAACAATGGGGAAACCCTGATTTAATTAGCGAGGTGGAATGATGATAACAGAACTTGAAGAAAAATTTTATAAAACATTTGGAATAATAAAAGCAATAATACATCCCTGCGTTAATGAAAGAAATTGTATAAACGACCACCATTGTGGAAATTGTTATTACGCAGAAAGACATAACTTTTACCCACCAATCACCGACCATATACTTTTAGAGTTGGTGTGTATAGCAAATAGAAGCGATTGGCTTCACTCGTGTGAAAAAGAAGCACTAAAAGAAGAAGTTTTAGAATATTGTATAAAAGTTTCAAAAGACATTAAATCAGACGTACGCAAACTGTTTGAGGAGTAAAGATATGGAAAGTAATTTTTTATCAACAATAGGTAGATTTAGTGTAAATAGCACCTTGCTAAAAGATATAAAAGTTAATAACGAGTATTCTTCACTTGAATTTTATTATATAGAAGATGAAGAACCTTGCTTGATAATACATTTTGATAAATTAGAAGATGCTTATACGACATTAAATCTCTTCAAAGAAACAATGATAAAAGCACAACTTAAGGAGTATGAAGATGATAACATTTAATTTAAAAAAAGAATGGTTTGAAAAAATAAAAGCCGGTGAAAAAACTCACGAGTATAGAGAGGTTAAACCATATTGGACAAATATTTTAAACAAACGTTTATTTGGTTCTTCATTGTCGAAAATCCAATTTATCTTTTACTGCCAAGGGAAAATAAACAATCTATGGATAACCCCTTATTTAGATACTATTTGTTTTATGAATGGGATGGTAGCCGAAGATAAAAAACCAAGATTGTACGCACGAATGAGAAGTATTCACATTAAAGATGGACTTGAAACAGATTTAAAAATCAACGCACCTGTTTATGACATTGAATTTGAACTTATAAAGGAGTAACAAATGAACAACATATTAATAGTATTATTATTAATTTTTCTTCTTGTTTGCGCATACAAAATAGGATATTTAATCGGGAGTGATAGCAATGGGAACAGTTAACGCTTATCCGAGAAATTTATATAAACTAACACCGACAGAAGATAAAGTTATGAATCTTATATCAAAAGGATTTACAAATACTGAAATTACAGAAAAATTATCTGTCAGCAGAGCTTCTGTTGATTTACACAGAAATAATATTTACAGTAAGTTTGGCCTTAACGGTCAAGAATGTGGTTCTGCTAGAGTTAAAGCAACATTGATTTATTTGAAAATGAAAGGATTACTAATAAATGAACAATAAAATTACACTTATAATAAGACTTATATCACTTACATTATTATTACCTTTATTAGTTATCGTTATGATTTTTCAAATTTACAATTCTGCAATACAAGAACACATGGAGTTGTAAATGAAAACTGAACGTAGCTTTAATGTAATATATGTAGAAAATAATGATATAATACCGGAAATTGATGATACAGATTTTCTTAATTTCTGCATGGCTTTTATGAAAATTCAAAATAGAGAATTAAAAAAAATAAACAAATTGCAAATAAAAACGATTTAATGTAATATCTTTTTTATGAAATCAGCAGTTATATATATTCGTGTTTCAACCGAGGAACAGGAAAAAGAAGGTTTTAGTGTTGAAACCCAAACAAATACGTGTTTAGGATTTGCTCAACGTGAAGGTTATAGTGTTAAAAAAATTTACGTTGAAGAAGGTTTAAGTGCAGGGAATCTTAATAGACCTGAAGCACAAAAACTTTTAAAATTTTGCGATTCTGCAAAGAATAATATTCAAGCAATTATCGTATGGAGACTTGACCGATTATCAAGATTTAATGTTGATTACCACGGTACTATAAGACCTATATTAATTAACAGAGATATAAAACTGTTATCAGCAACAGAAATAAACGCAGATACGATAGAAGGCGAATATCTGCGTAATATCATAATGTGTAATGCCGAATATGAATTAAATCTTATACGGTTTAGAACAAAAGAAAATATGAAAACCATAGCTGCAAGCGGAAGATTACCGGCAAAAGCACCGATAGGATATTTAAACATAAGCAAAGATAGAAAATCTGTTAGTCCTGATAATAAATCTAAAATCGTTGTTGATGAAAACAATGCAAAATATATAAAACGTGCATTTGAACTTTATGCAACCGGAATGTATTCGTTCAATTCTTTGGGAGATTATCTTTATCAGGAAGGTTTTAGACATCCAAAGACCGGGGAAAAATACCCGGCAAGAAAATTTGAATGGATGTTACATAATCCTTTTTATATGGGCAGGTTTATTTGGTGCGGAGAAATGTATGAAGGCACACATACACCGCTTATTTCAAAAGAATTATTTTATAAAGTACAAGCTATGTTTGAAGGAATTGACAGAACCAAAAAACATGATGTCCAATTTGCATATACAGGTCTTATAAAATGTGCTGCTTGCGGATGTTACATAACAGCAGAATTTAAACGTGGCAAAAATAAAAAAGGTCATTACGTTTATTATCATTGTTCAAACAGAAAGTTCAAACATAAAAAAGTTAAGTGTTATCGTGAAGAATATTTTGATAATACTTTTTATAATATTTTAGAAACAATACATCTTGATAAGAATCATATTGAAAGATTAAGATTTTTAGCAAGTGATTATCTGAAAGAGTTTAGCGAATACGAAAAAGAAACAACTGCTGCAATAAGAAAACAAATTGATATTCTAACCAAAAGAATAAAGAATAGTTATATTGATAAACTTGAAGGCAGACTTCCTGCTTGCATGAGTGATGAAGAATTTAATACTATGCATAGAGAATGGCAAGAAGAAAAAGATAAACTGATTATGAAATTAAACGAAGGTAATATAAGTGCAAAGTTTATACATAGCAGAATAGAAAAGATTTTGAGTTTTTCAGATAATCTTCCGGAATTGTTTTTGAAAGGAACTCCTGAAGAAAAGAAATTGATAATAACAACAATGACAAACAGTATAAAGTTTGACGGAGAAAATCTTATAGTTGAACTGAAAGATACCTTCAAAGCATTACAAAGTGTAAAGAAAGACATGGAAAATGACGTCAGAAAACCCAATGTTAGAACCCTGAAAACAAGCACCACTAAAACAAAAAAAGCAGATTTACAACCTGCTTTTAAAAATGGGGCGAGTGATGGGATTCGAACCCACGCATATCGGAACCACAATCCGAGGTCTTAACCGCTTGACGACACTCGCCATTTCAATCCATACTTCTATTATATATAAAAAAAATTTTTTTCAAATGTTTTATTTTAATTTTTCAAAATATCCTGATTTTAAAACGGTTTAACTATCATTGAACAAATATTCGTATTTTTATATTCGGATATTTTTCCTTGGCAATTATATAATCTGCTCCGTCAGTTTCCGCAATTTCGGCTTCTGATTGATTATTACAGCAATATCCCAATATCATATCATCCTCAATTAAAGTTCGTGCAGATTTTATATCAACAGAATTTTTATCCAAAATAATTCCGTCTGCTTCGGATAATTTGGCAATATCAATTCGGTCATAAATAATCATCAGAGCATCTAAATTTGCAGTCAGTTCTCTCAACTTCTTCGCAACCGTGAGGAATTCCGCAGATGTCAGTTCTTTTGATTTCAATTCTAATACATCAATATCCTTTGCTAAAACTGCTGCAACTTTGTTTAAAAAAACATCACCGTTTTTGTAATATTCATCACAAAATACGCAGTCATACCCTCTCTTTTTATTCAATAATATTTGGTTAAACTTAGAATTCATAATTATCCTCAAAATTAGCCCGAGTGACAATTTAAAAATATCACTAATAATCTTATAACATAAATACAAGGTGATTTTGGTATAAAAAATTGGATAATTACAAAAATAAAAATTTGATAGAATTAATTAAATTAGCCCAAAACGATGACAAATCAGCACTGTCCGAAATCGTGAAACGCTATCAGGGTAAAATTTATGACGCTTTTTATTCGTTAAACCCGCAAACGGATTTATCTGATTTAACTCAAGAAGCATTATTAAAAATGTCTAAATCAATAAAAACATTGAAAGACCCGCAAAAATTTAACTCTTGGCTTCAGCAGATTATTCATAATCTTTTCTATGATACACTTCGCCGAAAAAACAAAAAGAAAGAATATAAAGTTTCAAACCCCATTAACAACCACGATGACTATGATGAATTTGGACCATGTGTGATTGATGAAAAGAAAACTCCTGACGAAAATACACTTTCCTGCGAATTAAAAATGAAAATCAATAAAGCAATAAGAGAACTGCCTCCGCTTTTTAAAACAATAATTCTGCTGAGAGAAATAGACGGACTTAGTTATGAAGAAATTGCCGAACTCACAAACCTTAATATCGGGACGGTAAAATCACGTATTGCACGAGCAAGAATTAAATTAAAAAATGAACTTGAACCATATTTAAAATAAATGGAGTCATTGAATATGAAAAATAATTTAAACACCAATGAGGAATATTTTAGCTGCAGAACTTTTCAGTGCTTTAAACAACATCTCAACGGGAATTATCAACTTGAGAAAAACAATTCTTGTCCGTTTTGCTCATACAATATGGAAAACGATTTAAAGTTACGTCAAAAAATTAAAAATGAAATTTTAAAACAGAAAAATAAAGTTAAAACTTATCACGCAAAATTTTTAGAATATACGATAACATTTTTTACAGGAATTTTAATTGTCGGCTATGTGACATACTATTTGCTCAAGTTGTTGTTTTTTCACAAATAATTACTCTATTGCCTGCAAGATTACTTTCCTTACTCTTGGTTTATTATCAAAATCTATCATAACAATTTGCTGCCACATTCCGGTTTGAATTTCACCGTTTTGAACCGCAAATGTTTTTGAATTACCAAATAATGTTGCTCGTAAATGTGCATAAGCGTTATCATCATCCCATTTTTTATCGTGCCGATATTCTGAAATTTGCGGAATAAGTTTTTCGCTTAGCCTTTGCAAATCCTCGTTTAATCCCGGTTCATATTCCATACTGATAATGGCAGCAGTAGACCCTGCAACACAAACATTTATTAGAGCATTTTTTAAGTTGTACTTATCAACAAAAGTTTCAATGTTAGGGGTAATATCGGTAATTTCGTTGTTTCCACTTGTTTTAATCAGCAACAATTCTGTCGTTAGAGGCATTTTTATCTCCGATAATTTCTATGGGATTTGTAAAAATCCATGGCATATCTTTATCGTAAACCTCTATTCTGTATTTTCCTATATCCAACTTGTCATAATTTAAAAGTTTACCTGTTGTTTCGTAAATTAATAAACCGTTATGGAATAATCTTATCGTTGCTTTTTTTGAGATAGAAAGATTTATATATGAATATTTCCCTAATGTACATGTTTCGCCGGAGAAAAATTTATTGTCTTTGTCGGCAACATAAAATTCGAAATCGGTATTTTTAGAAACTCGTCTGTTAACAAGAGAATTGTTGCCGTTTTTTAAAGCAGAAATTATTTGTTGCTTGGCAATTTCAAAAGTTTTGCTTAATGGTTCATTTAACAATATACGGTTATTTAAAGAACAAAAGTAATCATAGTAATCGGAAATTCTAACTTTGATACCTCTTTTTTTAAAATCAAATGCATGTGCGTCAATACCGCCAATCGCAGGTACAATTTTTGATTGTACAAGATTTAATCTGTCCCACCACGCAATAAGATTTCGGGTAGGTCCTTTTGCCATTTTGTGCCGACTGATATATTGTACAATTTGGTTTTTATGAGAGGAATATGCATCGGTCCAATCCGTTAAATAATTCCATATTTCAAGACCGTCAAAACTATCAATGCTCCAATCATCCCACCTTAAGGGCTTTTGCTCGTTATCTCTTGAAATACTTTCATCAGGATGGGCAGGGAAACATATACCACCTTGCTTATGAACTTCGTCTACATAATTTCTCGCACCAATATTTTCATTGATGACTTGATTAATTCCAAAAGCAAGAAGGTGATTTCCCGTTGGCGGTGTAACTTCCAAACCGGCAATAACGCACAAATCTCCATAAAAACCTTCGTGCTTTATACTGCTTAAATCATTGTGATCAGTAATTATTATCCAACGTAGCTTTGCCCTTTGTGCTTTTTTGATAATGTAATCAATATCTTTTGCTCCGTCAGAATAGTTTGAATGAATATGTACAGCTCCGAGATAACTATGCTTCAAGCCTTGCTCCTTCAACTATTTGTACGCCGGAGCTTGTTCCTAATCTCGTTGCCCCTGCTTCTATTAATTTAACAGCATCTTCATAGTTTTTTATTCCTCCTGATGCCTTAACTTGCAGTCCGTATTTGTTTGCAATTTCATACATTATTTTTACATCTTCAACTTTTGCACCAACACCGTTTTTAACAAAACCTGTTGACGTTTTCACAAACTTCGCACCTGATTTACATACAATCTCGGTTGCTTTAGCTATTTCATCTTTTGTCAATAAATCGGTTTCAATAATTACTTTTACCGGAATTCCCGTTGATGCATTAACAACAGCTTTTATATCATTATACACATAATCATAATCTTTATTTTTAAGTGCAGAAACGTTTAAAACCATATCAACTTCGTCTGCTCCGTCTTTGATAGCAAGTTCTGTTTCTTTTGCCTTCAATTCGGACAAATTTGCACCTAAAGGAAAACCTATGACGGTTACAACTTTAACTCCAGTATCATTTAATTTGTCTTTTGCATATTTGACATTAACAGGGTTAACACAAACTCCTAAAAAATCATTATCACGGGCTTCTTTTAACAATTTATCAAGATTTTCTCTTGTTGCATCCTGCTTTAAAAGAGTATGCTCTACATATTTGTTAATATTTTTCATAATTCACCTCTTGTGGTCTATAATAATAATTGTCTATAAAATGTTATTTTTGGTCAAATATGAAAAGATTTTTTTACTCAATATTAATATCAATGTTACTCGTTTTTTCGGTAAAAGCAAGTACAGAAACAGCTGAAACAATATACGCAAAAGCGTATGGCAATCTTTATAAGGGTAATACACATGAGGCAATTCGTATTTTAGATAAAGCAATATCAACTTATCCTGACTGTGCTTTTCTGTATGCAGGCATGGGGGATGCGTATTTAAAAGAAGGAAATTTTGATAAAGCCATAAATTACTATACAATTGCTCAGCGTCAAAAATATGCCATTGATATCTATAAAATCGATTTTTACAATGCTACATTGCAAAAGAATATGAAAGATATTCAAGTGGCAGTTGACACACTGATTTCAACCACAAAAATTTCAGATAATCCGACTTTATTTTTGAATATTAAACATATCCTTAATGAGAATTATGCAAAAACTACGTTAATCACGGATATTTATTATAATTCGGAAGATGAAGAATTGACAAGAATTAATAATTTAAGACTCGCAGGCAATAAAGAAGAGGCATTGAAAGGATATTTAAAATTATTATCCGCAAATCCAAAAAATTTTCAGGCAGCGAATAATGCAGGTGTTACTTTTTTTGATTTGAAAGATTATCAGCTGGCTGAAAAATATTTAAAAACCGCACTCGATATAAATAAAGAAGCACCTTTAATTTTAAACAATTTAGCAATTGTCAATTTGTATCAAAAAAATTATAATGATATGGAAAATAATTTTAATGAGGCTTTAAAATTAAAAAGCGATTATATTCCCGCAATAAATAATAAAGTAATAGCAAATATTCACAGAGATTTAGACTTTTTTCAAGCACAAAATATTGACAGTATTTTGGATATCATAAAAAAAGATAATGAAAATTATTATGCAATGAGAACTCTTGCAAAAATTTACACGGTAAAAGGTGATTACGACAATGCAAATAATATTCTTTTGCCTTTAAATTCAACATACAATTTTAAATTGTATACACAAAAAGCATATGTTGCCCTAAAATATCAGGATTACAACAATGCACTTTTACATGTAAACAAGGCTATTTCTTTGTATTCCGACAATAGTATTGATTATCTTTTAAGAGCCAGAATATTAACTGCACTTGCCAGATACGGAGAAGCTCAGGCTGATTTTCAAAAAGCATTGGAAAAGAACAGAAAAAATGTAACAGTTTATTATTATCAGGCACGAATGTTTAATAAATACGGTAATACAGAAACTGCCAATACATTTTTAAAAAAATATTTTGAAAGCAAAAAGGGCAATACCCAATCTGCCAATTTAAGGAAAATATTATTAAGTGACTGATATAATTAATCTCTATACTTACCCGATGAATTAATGTTTTATTCGTAAAAGAACTTATACTGTTTATAAAAGGAGTTTTTATGAATAAAAGAATTAAAACCATACAAGAAGTATATAAAAATTTTAACGAAAATAAATTTAAAAAAATAACAGTATTTACAAAATGCTTTAACGTAACAGGGGAATACCATATTTATAATCAGCTTAATAATTTGATTACATTAAAAAACGCAAAAATATATTCTTACACCTCAAATTCCGAGTGCAACAAAATACAGTGGCTAAACATATTTGGTAAGGACATTATTTCATTCAGCTTTACCGCGGCTGATGATGTTAGTCCATGTCAGGATGTTTAGCTTTTAAATCTCCTGCCATTGCTGTAATTGCACCTTGAGATGCATTTGATAAGTCTTTAAAACCTTTATCGTCACTGTCAACACCTTTGCCGACTGCACCTTGTAAATATTGTTGTGTAGATGCTTGTTCCTGAGGACTTAAATTGTCGACTTTGGCTTGTGTTTCAGCGTTCAATTCAGGTTTATCACTTGATGCTGTCGGAGTGCTTTCAAATAATTTTGCCGCTTTAGCTTGAATATCTTCTAATTTTTTATTTGCTTCAGCTTTATCAGCTTCAGATGCTTTTGGATCGGATAATATGTTCATTAATTCGTTCGACTGCTTAGCAAAATTCAGCATTTCGTTCATATTTGATGAGCGTTGTTCTGTTGAAATATTGCTGTTTCCTGCCGTTGCACCTTGAGTTGCTCCTTTTGTAAATTCTGATGACTGTAAATATTTAGCAATTTCTGCATCAGTTTTATCCATTTCTTTTAAGTCAGCATTTGTTAACGTGGGTAAACCGGCGTCAGTTACTTTTGCATCATTATTTGATGATTCGGTTTTTTCTGCACCTTTGAACCAGTTTGCAGGATTCCATTTTGATGAAGCAAGAGTATTTTTTACATCAGCATCATCACTGACTTCATCGTAGCCTTCTATTGTGTTTGCCAAACCTGCAGCACTAAATCTGTCAACAGATTCTGAAGAACTTTGACCTATCGGTATAGAAACAGAAGAATTTGTAGGCGCAGCAGTTTGCTCCATTCCGTAAGTAACAGGAGTAGCTTCAAGTTTTTTTATTACATCGGCTTTTACTTGAGCTTTCTTTTGAGCAGCTTCATCTTGTCCTGCTCCTGACGTTGCATCTGTCTGTGGTGCTGATGAAAATTTTAAGAATGATACTTCGGACATGCCAAACTCTCCTCTTCTGTATATCTTAGTTAAATAAAAACTAAAATGTAAAAAAAATTGCCTTAGAATTTGTAAATTTATAGGTTATTTAGGATATTTAATAGTATAATATCTTATTATGAGTGAAACTTTTGATTATGTTCAGGTACTTGTTGATATTCCAAAACTTGATACAAGAACTTTTAGTTATAAAATAACCGATGATTTAAAGGATAAAATCAAGATAGGGCAAATTTTACTTGTCCCTTTTGGCATGCAAGGTGCGGTTAATGCTTTTGTAGTTGGTTTTACTAACTACATGCCCGAAGGAATTAAGGCTAAACAAATATATGAAATAGTCGAAGAAAAACCTGTTTTCACCCTTGAATATTTGCAATTTCTGGAATGGACGGCTCAATATTATTGCACTTCATTGCAATCTGTTCTTGAAACAGCTATTCCTTCAATATTTATAGCCAAAGTCAAAAAAAACATTGTCCTTAAGTCTGGCTCTTTTTTTATTAATAATTTTTCAAAAGAAGAACAAAAAATATTGGATGTATTAACCGAAAAGCATAAAATTTCTCCTAAAACTTTGCAGAAAAAATCCAAAATACCAAACGTAAAATTCTATCAAATTATAAGAAAATTAAAAAGCCAAAATGTTGTTGATATTATTTCCGAAACACAGGATACAACAAAGTCAAAAACTCAAAATGTTATTTATTATAAAAATTCTGATAACGCAAGTAAAAGACAACTTGAAGTATTAAATATTTTAATGAAAGAAACTCCGTCAGGAGAGTTAACATTGGCTGATGCTGCAAATATCGCCAAGACAACATCTGCTACTTTAAAAAAACTTCACGCAAACGGTAATATCGAAATAAAAGAAGAAAATATTTTTAGAAACCCCTTGTCGATATTTGAAGATGTCAAAGTTGAAGAACTTGCTAAATTAAATGACGAACAGAATTATGCTTGCAAAACAATTTTATCAGGTATAGAAAAAGGCGAAACCGCTCCGTTTCTGTTATACGGAGTTACAGCATCAGGTAAAACGGAAGTATATTTTCACCTTATAAAAGAAGTATTAAATAAAGGGAAGAATGTTATTTTTCTTGTTCCCGAAATTGCTCTTGCTTCGCAACTTGCAAAGCGTTTCGTATCAAAATTCGGAACGGAAGATGTCGCTATATGGCACAGCAGTATATCTGATGGTGAAAAGTATGATATTTGGCAGAGAATTAAAGAAAATAAAGTAAGAATTATTATTGGTGCAAGGTCTGCAATATTTACACCTATTGACAATCTCGGACTTATAATCATTGACGAAGAACATGAGAGTACATATAAACAAACAGGTGCAAACCCTCGCTACGATGCGAGAACTGTTGCAAGGCAACGTGCCAAAAGAGAAAATGCAATGTTGATTTTAGGCAGTGCAACTCCTGATATAAATTCTTACTATGAGGCTTTAAATTCAAACAGGCTTATTGTTATGGCTAAGAGATACAAAGATGCAAAACTGCCTGACGTTAAAATTGTTGATATGAGATTTGAACATGCACACAGTTCATACAAAAGTATTTTTTCACAGACTTTGCGAAATGAAATAGGACAAAATCTTGCGGATAAGAAGCAGACTATTTTACTTGTTAACAGAAGAGGTTTTGCTACAACAACGACTTGTCAGGCATGCGGGCACGTTATAGAGTGTCCAAAATGTTCAATACCGTTGATTTACCACAAACAGTCCGATACCTTGAGGTGTCACTATTGTAATTATTCCCAAACTCCTGTTACTGTTTGCCCCGAATGTGGGGAAGATACAATAAAAAGTTACGGTTTAGGTACGCAAAAGGTAGAAGAGTATGCACTAAAAGATTTTCCTAATGCAAAAATAGCCCGTTTGGACAGTGATGTGATGGTCAGAAAAAATCTTCACATTGAGATTTTAAACAAATTTATGTCGGGAGAAATTGATATTTTAATCGGAACTCAAATGATAGCAAAAGGTATGGATAATCCGAATGTAACACTTGTTGGAGTAATACTTGCTGATCAAAGTTTTAATCTTCCGGATTACAGAGCATCAGAAAGAGGATTTCAGTTATTAACCCAAGTTGCAGGTCGTGCCGGCAGAGGTGATTTTTCAGGAAAAGTTATATTCCAAACTTATGCACCTGATTTTTTTGCACTTCAAAATGCAAAGCATCAGGATTATAAGACTTTTTATGCCGAAGAAATTAAAAACAGATATGAACTTGCATACCCTCCTTATTCTAACCTGATAAGATTTATAATAAGCTCAAAAATGGAATTCAGAGCCGAAAAAATTGCTATGGAAATAGGAATGAGATTAAGTGAGTTAACTTCTTCAAGAGGCATTGATGAAAAACTTGAAGTATTAGGTCCATCACCGTGTGTTATTTCAAAACTAAACAACGAATACAGATTTCAAATTTTGATAAAAAACAGGCTTGGAGAGAAAGGTCATTTCCTTATTACAAATTTCATAAAGCAATTAAAAGTACCCTCGGAGATTAAGTTTTTAATTGATATAGACCCTACTGAAATGCTCTAAAACTTAATATAAATTAACAAAAGGTTAATAAGTATCAATTTTTGACATTCACACGCTTTGATATAGGCAAGTAGTGTTAGATATGGAAGGTATAGAACATGCAAGCAGGTGCAGTAGAAAGCAATGTAAATAAAACAGGTACAGGTATTGGCAGTGTTGTTGCCGGCGGTTTGGTAGGAAGATTTTCACCGACCATTGCAGCATCCGTACTTTCAACCCCATTTGCTCTTAAAATGTTGCAGCTAAGTAAATTAACCGATGATGAATTTAATGCCATATCTCATGCAATGCCAAATGTTCTTGAAAAATCAGGGCTTGCAAAAAAAGGGTGCGGTATCATTCGTGCTACAGCCGATAATTTAAGTGAAATAAAAAATATTTTGCTGGACGAAGTAAGAAATAATGCAATTTTTAAATTTATGCCCAAATTTGTGCAAGAAGCAGAAGCAATAAAAACATTAAGAGAAGTAGATAAGGGTTTCAATGCATTTTGCGCATTTAAAAATAAAAAAATCATTATGCCGGAAAAAACTTTAGCATTAGCTTTCTTTCATGAAGCAGGTCATGCCATGAACTCAACAATGAGTACATTGGGTAAAACACTTCAAAAATGCAGATCCTTAGCATTTTTAACATTACCTATATTGCTTGTTAGTTTACTCAAAGGTAAAAAATCCGAGGGAGAACAAGCAAAAGGTTTTTGGGATAAAACAACAACTTTTATAAAAAATAATGCAGGTAAACTTTCATTTATGACAATGATTCCAATTATACTGGAAGAAGGATTGGCATCAATGAAAGGTAATAAACTTGCAAAACAATTTTTAAATCCTGAACTTGCCAAAAAAGTCGCACAATCTAACAGATACGGTTTTATAACATATCTTATTCTGGCTGCCACAACCGGTATTGGTATTCATTTAGGTATTAAACTCAAAGATAAACTTATGCAACAAAAAAATACCGAAAAAGCAGCTGCATAAAATTTGAGTACACTTTATATTTAGCATTGTAAATTTTTTTACAATACTTTTGATTTGTTTTATAATGTATAAAGTAGTTTAAGTATATATTGAAGCAAATGAGCAAACCTGAAGAAAAAGAGTATAATTACACTCCTCCATCGCTTACAAGAAAAAAAATAGATCCGTTTATAAAAGCAGAACATTCGAAATTTTGGCTTGCTGTGTGGAATTTCTTTGTGAATTTATTGCTAAGAAGAAGATTTTATTCCGTAAGAGTAAAAAACGCACATCATTATGATTTAAGGAATAAAGATGTTGCATGCATATATTACTCTCAACATTCTTGTTGGTGGGATGGTATGGTGGGATATTACCTTTGCAAATATTTATTTAATGATCAGATAAATATGATGGTAGAGGATTTGATAAAATTCCCTCTATTCGGTAAGGTCGGCGCATTTTCTATCGACAAAAAAACGCCTAAAACTACTCTGCGTTCAATGAAATACTGTGCGGAATTTCTTAATAAAGAAAAAATTTCGCTTTGGCTTTTCCCACAAGGTGTGATTATGCCGCCAAACCACAGACCTCTTGAATTTCAAAAAGGAGTAGCTTTTCTTGCGCAACGGGTAAAGAAGGTTAATTTATTCCCTATTGCAATTCAGTATGTATTTCTAAGACAGGGACTTCCCGAAGTGCTTATTGATATAGGTAAACCGATTTTAGTGGACGGCGATATCGATAAAGATACTTTTACTGAATTTTTGGAAAACGATTTTACAAAAGTCTTAGATAATCAATTAAAGGAAATTGCTAACGGAGAAATAGATAAATACAATACAATTATGTATAAAAAATGGGATGGGTTTTGGAAACACGTTGAAAAATGGGTAAGACACCGTCTTTGATTTTTCTTAAAATTTTATTGTTAAAATACTTAACTTAATGCTATAATTTAACTATGAGAGAGAATAATTCAAATAATATATCACTATTTAATATGAATAATCAAAGCAAAACTATTATAATTTTTTGGTTTTTAAGTTCTTTGCTTATATTTTTTACTGCATTTGTTATTATAGACAAAACTCAAAAAACTATTGCTTCAAGCTACAAAAATTTTGGAGAAATGCTTACTCGTACATTAGCAACAGAAAGTATTGACCTGATTAAAAATTTACCTGATGAGCAAAAACAAAAAAAACTGGAACAATACGCTCAAAAATTAATGAAAGATAATCAGGAAATTGAATACATCGAGTATAAAAATAACGAATCGGAAGTCTATTTTTCTATTGGAGATAAAGTTGAAAAGACTGAAAAAAACTCATTTATAATTAATACGACAATGTATTTTAACGGTAAAATTGCAGGCTCCGTGGATGTCGGTTTTACGGGAAAATCCATGACAGAGGTTTCTAATGCAACAAGAAATTCCATCATTACAATATTTGCGATAATGTGGTTGCTTTCATTAATTGCAGTATTGGTAAACACTTTGGTTATCACAAGGCAAATTTCACTGTTATCCTACGGGGTAAGGAAAATATCTTCCGGAGAATTCGGATACAAATTACAACCAAAAGATTTATGGGGTGAAATAAAATTGTTATTCGATGAGTTTAATCAAATGTCTACTAAACTTCATCAATATGAAGAAAAAAATATTGATGAATTAACATATGAAAAAAACAAACTTGAATCGGTTCTCATGAGTATTGCTAACGGTGTTATTGTTTGTGACAACTTCGACAATGTGATTTTGGTTAACAATGCAGGGGCAACTATGCTTAATGTCGGTATTGAAGAATTTGTCAGAACAAACATCAATACTTACTGTGATTCTGACGGAAATCTTCCGTTTGATACATATATCAAACAATTCAAAGATACTCCTTTGGATGAAATGGAAAAAGAACCCCTGGTATTCCAAACAACTATCGATAATCGTTCAATAAAAGCATTAATGTCGCCAATATTTACAGCTAGTCAGGAATATTTGGGATACATAATTGTTCTTCATGACATTACAAAAGAAGTTGAAATTGATAAACTTAAAAATAATTTTATTTCAAATGTAAGTCACGAATTAAGAACACCTGTTACCGTATTGCGCAGTTATATTGATACTTTATGTAATTTTAACAGTGATTTTGATGAAAACACAAAGCAAGAATTTTTACAAATCATGAATCAGGAAGCAAAACGCTTAAATAATATGGTTAATGATATACTTGATTTTTCCAGATTAGATTCAGCGAACGTAAAAATTGAAAAAGAGTTTTTGGATATTAAACCTATTTTGGAAAATACAGTTAATTCAATGAAGGTTATTGCTCAAGAAAAAAATATTACGTTTTCAATAATTATTGAACCTGATTTACCAAAAGTATATATTAATCAAGACAGTATTGAGCGTGTTGTAAAAAATCTTTTGAGTAATGCGGTGAAATACTCTAAAGAATCAGGCAAAGTTAAAGTAAGAGCAGAAATAGACAGTACAGGTCAAAATGTAGAATGTTCGGTTGAAGATTTCGGCATAGGTATCCCCAAAGAACATTTGGAAAAAATATTCGACAGATTTTACAGAGTTGAAACTCAAACACATTCGGTAAAAGGTACAGGGTTGGGATTAAATCTTGTAAAAGTTGCCATTGAAAAACATCACAAAGGACAAGTATTTGCAGAAAGCGAAATCGATAAAGGCAGCAAGTTCGGGTTCAGGCTACCGATTCTCAACGAAAAAGATATTGAAACGATTAAAGAAACTGAAGATTTACCGCTTGTTTAATTAACTCAACAAATCATCGTCTGAATTTGTTTGGATATTGCGGGGGAAAATATCAGACATTTTGTTAACCTTTTTGTCATTTCTTGCTGCGTTAAGAATGTCCATTGCTCTTACGCTGTCTTTACCTAAAACATCTTTAGACTTTGTGATTTCAAGTGAAAAGTTTTGTTTTTTCAGGTATTCTGCTTTGTTGTTTTGAATGTTATCCATGTCAAACTCCTTATATAGTTTTATTATGTAACATGTATATCGGCAAAATTCTTAAAAACTTTAGCTTTTATGAATAAAATTTAACAAAACTTTACAATACAAAACCGCACCTAAAAATAAGTGCGGTTGTTATATCATAGAAAGTTAAAATTATATATTTAAAACATTAAACAATTCTTGTTTTTGTGCATCTGTCAAACTAACAAGCGGACTTCTGACTATATCAGAAATTAGTCCTATTTTATTTAGCGCAGCCTTAATCGGTGTCGGATTAGGAGCCATAAATACTTGTTTAAATATAGGATATAATTTTAAGTGTACAGCTGTTGCTTCATGAACTTTGCCAAGTTTAAACAGCCTTATCATTTGCTTGATTTCTTTACCGATAATATGTGATGCAACACTGACTACACCTTTGGCACCAATGGATAACATTGGCATAGTCAACGAATCATCACCCGAGAACACCATGAAATCTGAAGGCGAATTCAAAACTATTTCCGAAACTTGGTCTAAATCGGAATTACTTTGCTTTACGGCAAAAATATTTTTGTTGTTTTCAGCCAAAGTCACAATTGTTTCAGGCAACATATTAACACCTGTTCTTCCGGGAATGTTATACAACATTATAGGTAAATCAACACTTTGAGCAATTTGAGTAAAGTGGTTGATAATGCCTGTTTGAGATGGTTTGTTGTAATACGGAACAACTTGCAAAATAGCATCAGCACCACCCGCTTTTACAATTCTTTGAGATTGCTCAATTGCCGTCTGAGTACAGTTTGAACCGGCACTCATAATTATTTTGGCTTTATTTTGTGCAACACTTTTAACAACCTTTAAAAGCTCCAATTCTTCTTCGTGTGTTAAAGTCGGTGATTCACCAGTAGTTGCGGCTACTAATAATGTATCGGAACCATTATTTATTAAATGCTGAACAAGTTTTTCCAAACCTTCAAAATCTATGGTTAAATCTTCCTTGAAAGGAGTAACCATAGCTGTTATAACTTCGCCTGCATCAAATCTTTGTGCCATAGATAAACCTCCCTAGCTGTTTCTGACTAATTTCATTTCAACGAGTTTTTCTGCAATTCTTACTGTATTTAAAGCTGCACCTATTCTTAAATTATCGGCAACAACAAACATTGAAATTGCATTATCGAAAGCTAAATCTTTCCTGATTCTTCCGACATATACAGGGTCTTTACCTGCAGCAAATGTCGGTGTCGGATAAACTTTGTTTGCAATATCGTCCATTACGATTACACCGTATGCTTTTTCAAGAATTTCTCTCGTTTTTTCTTCTGTCATCGGTTTTTCAAATTCAACCGTAACTGCTTCGGAGTGACCGATAAATACGGGAACTCTAACTGCAGTACAAGTAATAGGTGTATTTTCGTCCAAGTGAAGAATTTTTTTAGTTTCATTGACAACTTTCATTTCTTCTTTTGTATATCCGTTATCGCAGAAAACGTCAATTTGCGGAATCAAATTGAATGCAATAGGTTTTACAAAAGCCTTTGTTTCAAATTCTTCCCCTTTAACCGCAGCTTCGGTATGTGCTTTTAATTCATCCATAGCTGCTTTTCCTGCACCACTTACCGCCTGATACGTACTAACAATAAGTCTTTTTATTTTTGCATATTCATGGAGCGGCTTTAGTGCGAGCATTAATTGAGAAGTGGAACAATTGGGATTTGCGACTACTCCGTTGTGTTTTTTCAAATCTTCATCGTTTGCACCTGCAATAACTAACGGAACATCTTTATCCATACGAAATGCACTACTGTTATCCACAATAACCGCACCTGCCTTTACAATTGCATCAACATACATTTTACTTGTTGAAGCTCCTGCTGATGCCAAAACAACATCAACCCCTTCAAATTCTTCGGGTTTTGTTTCAATAACCGTATATTCTTTGCCTTTAAATGTAACTTTTTTGCCTGCACTTCTTGAACTTGAAAGTAATTTTAACGAATTTATCGGCATTGAACTGTTTTCCAATACGTTTAAAATTTCATTACCGACAACACCTGTTGCACCTAATACTGCTAAATTTATTCCTGACATAATCTATCCTCTATAAAATATTATCTAAACCGTAAACAAATTTTTGATTATCCATAACATAGCGAATTGCCATTAAAACTCCCGGCATATAACACTTTCTGTCAACGCTGTCATGTTTTATTGATAAAATTTGACCTGTTGAACCAAACAAAACTTCCTGTGAAGCCATATATCCCGGCATTCTAACAGAATGAATGTGTATATTTGCATTGGCAACACCACCTCTTGCACCACTTATTGTTTCAGTTTCCGGCACATTGTTTTTTGCCAAATCAGGATTAACTTCTGACATTAATTGTGCTGTTTTAACCGCTGTACCTGATGGTGCATCTTTTTTTTGATTATGATGATATTCAATAATTTCGGCATTGTCAAAATATTTTGCCGCCATTTGCGCAAACATCATCATTAAAACTGCACCTGTTGTGAAGTTAGGAGCTATCATTCCTGATAAATTCATTTTTTCGGAAAGCTCTTTTAATTCTTCAATTTCTTTATCTTTTAAACCTGTTGTTCCAATAACAGGTCTTGCACCTGCTTCCAAAATAGCTCTTGCATTAGCAAAAGCACTATTTGGTTGAGTAAAGTCCACAACTATATCAGGTTTAATTGTTAAAATTGAACTTTTTAAATCGTTTGATATTTTTATTCCATTTTCCTGTCCAAGTGCTATCCTTCCAATATCTTCACCCGTATTGATTATATCGACAGCACCAACAAGAGACATATCTTCAGCATTTGTAACGGCATTGATAACTTCTTTGCCCATTTTTCCGCATGCACCGGATACAATAACTTTTATCATTTCTATTTCTCCGAACTCTTTGCATTATTATTATCACACAAACAAGAAAGTTTTTAGATAAATATATTGCGATGTAAAGTTTTTATTACATAAGAATAAATTATATGAACTTTAGAGTTGTGAAGGGTTTTTAACTTTGGACTTGTACTTTTCTAATTATGTCATTACGAGGAACAACGGTATTTTATGTGACGAAGTAATCCACTTCATTATGACGTATAGCGAGTAATATTACGTGGATTGCTACGCTCGTTTCACTCCCTCGCAATGACATGAAATGACTAAGTACAAATCCAAAACAAAGTTTCGTGAAAATACACTCTGTTAGGTAAGTATGTTCAGCAGCAAAAGAAAACTATAAATCTAAAAAAAACAATAATAAAAACAAAACCCTACTAAATTACTGATTCATATAATTTGTTCTTATGTAACTTACTACTTCTTGCTTAGTTATTACTGATAATTTTAATTAAGTTATGTAAATAATAAAAGAAATATTATTGAAATGATAATACATGTGGGCTAATATAATTTTATCACTAACCATAGATAGTAGGATAAATTGTTTCCTTAATAGTTACACAAGACAGCTACCTAAAGGTAGCTTTTATTTTGCCTAAAAAAACTGCTTTGCCTTCTTGTATATAAAATGCAAAAAATATCCTGCTTCTGCAAGAGAAACAAGTACTAATGCCCAAATAACGCCATTTTCTTTTTTTTCTTTTGCATACTGCTTTCTGAACATTATCAATTCATTGTTTTTAAAATCTGCTTTTGATTTCTCAATAGGCTCCAATATAGGATGATTGGTAATAAACGGCGGGTCGTTTACCAAACGAGAATGGTCATATTGAGATGTGGCTTGAATTGGTACTATTTCCATATTTACTCTTTCTATTACTTTTGTATTAAACCTCAAAATAAAATAATTTGTTAGTCATTTAAAATTTTTACACCTGTTCCAATTGAATAATTTTTATAAACACTTGAATTACCGATTGGATTATGAGAATAACTGTAACTTCCTCGATATGGTAGTGGTAATCTGTGAGAAGAAAAGTTCCTTTTTGGTAATCTGTGCGAAAAATGATGATAACCATTAGGATTATCATGATTATAACCGACACGAGATGCATCGCTACCGACATACCAATTACCATAACCTGATGAACATCCGGCAATAGTCATAATGCTTGGAGATTGATTAAAAGTTTTTGTTTCATAGTTTAGACCGTTACCGCCTGACGCAACATTTGTTACTGCTTTTTTGATTTTTTTAATTCTTTTATAATTATCACCGTCCTGAATTGCTCCATAAACAGCTGTTTCAAGACGTTCCAGTCTGTCAGAAACAGTATCTTTAGAATATGTTTTGCTAAACATTTGATTTTCGGCAAATTCCAATTCCTCAGATAATTTTTTATTTTCATTTTTATCACAATAAGTTAAGTATTTATTCGTAGTTGTAGCTGAATAAATATCTGCATTAGCAGGCGAAATAAAAAACAATACAAATAAAAGTAAAACAACTTTTTTCATAAAAAAACCTCAACATCAAATTATACGGATAATTTTAAGTTAAGGCTTTTTTATAAAATTTTAATCGCTTAGTCGGATATTATACTAATTTGAATTCAATATTTTTCTCAATTTGAGTGCCTGCTTCAATTTGTAAGTTTTGAACAGCTGCATTGTATTTATTTTTCCCGACTACAATTTCAAAAACTTCATTCATATTGTTTTTATAAGTATTAATGAAATTTCTTTTGTCAACTTGTATAGATACAGACTCTTTACCCTTACCGTATATTGTTGCGGGAAGAAAACCTGCTGCTCTTAATTGACGAGGGTTTAGAGACATATCTCTTTCTTGTGCTTCTATAGTAACTGCCATGTTTAACTCCTTTTTAATTCTATATGCATCCAATTATGTTTAAGATTATACATGGTAAAAAAAATTTAGCAATTTGCATTTTAAAATAATATTTGTGATAAAATTTTATGCGAAAGGTTTGGATATGTTTACAGGCATTGTAGAAGAAATCGGAACAATTAAGTCAATAAAAACTAATACTTTAGGCTTGGATATTTGTATTGAAGCGAGAAAAATATTAGAAGACATAAACTTGGGTGACAGCATATCCGTAAACGGTTGCTGCCAAACTGTCACAAATATATCAAGTAACAGCTTTACGGTACAAGCTGTCGTTGAAACGGTTAATTTAACGAATTTTCAATATCTGAAGCAAAATTCACAAGTAAATTTGGAAAGAGCATTAACACTTTCTTCAAGGCTTGGTGGACATATTGTTTCAGGACATATTGACGGAACAGGAGTTGTTAAATCAATAGAAAACATGGGAAATTCGGTAATTTTTAAAATCAATGCCTCAAAGGATATTACAAACTATATAATTTATAAGGGGTCAATAACAGTTAACGGAGTTAGCCTTACGGTATGTAACTTAAACGATAATGATTTTTCCGTTTCAGTTATTCCTCATACTATTGAAAACACTAATTTTAAAAATTTAAAAGTAGGGGATATTGTAAATCTTGAGCCTGATGTTATTGCAAAATATGTTGAAAAACTTATTTGCAAAGACGATAATAATAGCAACAAAATCACGTTAGAATTTTTGAAAGAGAATGGTTTTTAAGATGGAAAAATTTTTTGATACGGTAGAAGAAGCAATTGAAGATATAAAAAACGGCAAAGTTATTATTATTGCCGATGACGAAGACAGGGAAAACGAAGGTGATTTAGTATGTGCTGCTGAACTTGTTACACCTGAAACAATTAATTTTATGACAAAAATGGGCAGAGGTTTGATTTGTGCAACCGTGGACAAAAATATTGCGGAAAGAATGCAACTTCATCAAATGGTTGACAGTAATACAGAGAGTCATGGATGTGCTTTTACGGTTAGTGTTGATGCCCAAAGCAAATTTGGTGCAACAACAGGCATAAGTGCAAAAGACAGAGCTACGACAATAAAAGTTTTAATTGATGAAAATTCAAAGCCTGAAGATTTAAGACGTCCGGGACATATATTCCCAATTCAGGCAAGAAAAGGCGGAGTTTTAGAGCGTGTCGGACAAACCGAGGCAAGTGTCGATATTGCAAGACTTGCAGGCTTAAAACCGGCAGGGGTAATATGCGAAATCCTAAAGGATGACGGCACAATGGCACGCAGAGATGATTTAAGAAAATTTGCAGACGAAAACAACATAAAATTCATTACGGTTGCTCAATTAATTTCTTACAGATTAACGCATGAGCGATTTGTAAAACGTATGGCTGAGGCGAATTTACCGACTGCGTATGGAACTTTTCAAATTATAGGGTACAAAAATGAGCTTGACGGTGTGGAGCATGTAGCTTTAGTCAAAAATCTTGATGATAAAACAAAAATTCCTGCCGTAAGAATGCACAGTGAATGCCTTACGGGAGATATTTTCCATAGTTTAAAATGTGATTGCGGAGAGCAACTTGCCAATGCTATGAAATACATAGACGATTACGGTTGCGGTGCAATAGTATATTTACGCCATCACGAAGGCAGAGGAATAGGTTTGGTTAACAAAATTAAGGCGTATCACCTTCAAGATAACGGCAGAGATACGGTTGAAGCTAATATTGATTTAGGGTTCGCACCTGACTTGAGAGATTACGGTGTAGGTGCACAAATTCTCCTTGATTTGGGATTGAAAAAATTTGATTTGATTACTAATAATCCAAAGAAAATTATTGCACTTGAGGGGTATGATATTGAAATAAATGACAGAATATCTGTTCCGACCCCGATAAATAAGTACAATGAATTTTACATGCGTACCAAAAAAGAGAAAATGGAGCATATTTTAAAACTCTAACTATGCATTTTTTGTAAACAATTGTAAATTTATTTAATTTACAATCGTCAAAACACAAGCAGACAAAGGGTTTTGTTTTTTTACAATAATTTTTTAAGATATTTTAAAAAAATTTGCTTAACATAATTTAATTTTTGTAGTAACATATTACGTATAGACGTTAGACTATTAAAAAGAACGTTGTTTGGTTGGTAGTTAAATATTAGGAATATATAGCATGACAGACAAAGAAATCGCACAAGAAATTCAAGAACAAGAACGCATTTTGGTAGCTGATGACGAAGCCAGTATCAGAAGAATTTTAGAAACAAGATTAAAAATGGTAGGTTATGAAGTAATTACTGCTGCCGATGGCGAAGAAGCACTCGAAGCATATCAAAAACACAATCCTGATTTAATTATTCTTGACGTAATGATGCCTAAAATGGATGGTTACGGTGTAACAAGAGAAGTAAGAAGAAATTCAGATGTTCCTATCATTATTTTGACTGCGCTAGGCGATGTTTCAGAAAGAATTACAGGTCTTGAACTTGGTGCAGATGATTATGTTGTTAAACCATTCAGTCCGAAAGAACTTGAAGCAAGAGTTCGTGCCGTATTAAGAAGAACTAACGAAAAAGAAATTGCAGGACTGGGCAAAGTTACAAAAAATGTTATAACTATCGGTAACATCAAAATTGACACAAGCCGCAGACAAGTATTCTGCAAAAATGAAAAAGTAAGATTAACAGGTATGGAATTCAGCTTACTTGAATTATTGGTTAACAATTCAGGTCAACCTTTCTCAAGAAACGAAATTTTGCAGCATGTTTGGTCATATCCTGCCGATCACAGAATTGACACAAGAGTTGTTGATGTTCACATCAGCAGATTACGTTCAAAATTAGAAAATGATCCTGCTAATCCTGAACTTATCCTTACCGCAAGAGGTATCGGATATATGTTCCAAAGAATAGCATAAGTCGTGAATGAATATTTTTCCAATATAAAAGATGTATTGAAAGGTATAAATTTGCCTAATATTAATCCTGTTTACGGGCAGATTATGACTGATTGGGATGAAATTGTCGGCAAAAAATTTTCAGGAAAAACTTTCGTGTCGGATTTTTCAAACAAAAACGGAAAGATTTTGATGTTTGTTAATGTTTCATCAAGCCCGCTTGTCCAAGAGCTTTCTTTTTTTAAGTTAAATCTGATAAGGAAAATAAAAACTTCATATAATTTAGATATTGCCGACATCATCATTAAAATTGCCCCCAAAAATAAAGATGAAAAAACACAAGTTAAACCTAATCTTGTTGAAGAAATATATGATATCAGACCGACTAAGGAAGAGCTTGATAAAATAGAACTCTCAAAAGAAGATATAGACAAGATAGTTCTTTCCGTTTCAACACAAAAAAATTTAAGCGACAAAGAAAGAGAAAGAGTCTTAAATATAATATTTAATGATTTAAAAACTCAGGAATGGATGAAACAAAAAGGGTTTCCCGTTTGCAAAAAATGTGGAGCAGTTATGACAAGAAAAACTTTTGGGGATGCTAATATTTGCAGATTTTGCAAAAACACATAGAAAACAATCCTGATATACTAATCATTTGCTCTTTTATTTGTAATACTGTTAACTATTGTCGTTACTATTGATAATATTATTGCACCTAATAAAGCACTCCAAAAGCCATCAACGGAAAATCCGGGTGTAATTTTTCCGGCTAGCATCATAAGAAGAGCATTTATAACAAGTGTAAAAAGTCCCAATGTAAAAACATTTATGGGTAATGAAATAAACATTAAAACAGGTTTCACAAATGTATTAATTAAACCAAGAACAATTGCAACCAATAATGCTCCTAAAAAACCTGATACAGAAATACCGGGAATTATCCATGCTACAAACATTACCGCAAGTGCATAACCTATCCATTTTAATATAAACATCATAATTATTTCTCCTTTAATAATACATTACAAGAAAATTATAATAAGCATTTGTTTAATTACATTGGACAGGTGAATAGTATGATTTAATCATTTTGAGAAGAAAGATGTTTTCTGTAATATATGCTTTTTTTAATATAAATCTTATTTGCAAATGCCAATAATGCAGAACGAACTAACTCTGAGAGTTT
The DNA here is from genome assembly GCA_045598245.1 of Candidatus Gastranaerophilales bacterium. GTDB lineage: Bacteria > Cyanobacteriota > Vampirovibrionia > Gastranaerophilales > JAILCC01 > JAILCC01. The sequence goes on along the minus strand of JAZLLQ010000020.1, from coordinate 112,389 downwards.
AGTCACCTTGTCAGCACTTGTCGGTTTTGAAAAATCTCTTGTACAAAATGTTGATTTTAAAGCATTTTCCAATTCCGTACAAAAATAATTATAAGCTACATCCGCAGGATAAAGTCTGCGTTGCATTTTTATTAAAACACCAATATCCGAAATATTTAAAATCTGTTTAAATATGCCAATAACTATTAAATAAACAATGTGGTCACGGTCATATTTTTTCTTAACAGGAGGGGGAATTATTTTTTGCTTCACATAATTACTAATCATTGTAGGAGTGATAAATTTTTCTTCACCCGGTATTTCAAATTGAGAAAGATACATTTCCAAAAGTTCTTTTAACTGATCCGTATAAAGGGCAACAGGAGGCAATTCCTCATATCTCGGACAATGATACTGTTTTATTTTTTCAATATATTCCTGTTTTTTAGGCATAGCTCGTTACTCCTTATAGACAGTAATTTATTATGAACTAATAAATTTGTCAAATTGAAAATATTGTACTGCAACACTAAAAAAAATCAGATTTTATATTTTCGACAACAATAATTATCAGTATCTGCCTGCACTGAGATAATTAATTGAGTATAAATTTTTTAGTAGTATAATTTGAACATAAAGATGAGGTACAAAAATGTCAAAGCTAAGACAACCTTATGTTCAAACAAGAAGAGATGCTTGGGTGGAAATCAATATTTCCAGCATCGAGCATAATTTTTTGACATTGAAAAATTATTGCAAAGAAGGCACGGATTTGTTTGCAATAATTAAAGCTGATGCTTATGGTCACGGTGCAACAATGATAGCACCTCAATTAACGGCACTCGGCGTAAAAGGATTTGGAGTCGCATCAGTTGATGAAGGTATTGAGCTCAGACAAACCGGTTGCGACATTCCTATTTTAGTTTTAGGGTCTGTTCCTTCTTGGGCATTCATTTCTGCGGTACAAAACGATATTGAACTTTCTGTTTTTACGGAAGAACATATCAAATCTGCCGTTCAAGCCTATGAACATTGCGGAAAACCTGTAAAAGTCCACGCAAAAATTGATACAGGCATGAACAGAATAGGACTTTTTTACAAGGATGCACCCGAATTTATAAATAAACTCATAAACTTAAAAGAAGTCGAATTATGCGGAATATTTAGTCATTTAGCCTGCGCTGAAGACAGAGAAATAACAAAAATGCAGGCGGAAAGATTTAACTTTGTTAAAAATCAATTTCCGAATATAAAAGGGCACTTATTAAATACTTCAGGAATTATAAGTTATCCAGACCTTCAATATAATGCTATGCGGGCAGGTATAGGAATTTATGGGTTAATACCTGATTTACCTGATGATATTGATGAGCCTGAATTAAAACCGGCAATGAGCCTGAAAGGTCGTATTGCACATTTAAAAATGGTAGAACCGGATGAAGGTATAAGTTATTCATACACTTATAAAACAAATCAACCTGCAAAAATTGCAACAGTACCTATTGGTTATGCTGATGGCGTTGCAAGAGGTTTATCAAACAAAATCTATGGTCTTATTAACGGTAAAAAAGTTCCTCAGGTTGGCAATATTACAATGGATCAAATGATGTTTGACGTCACAAATGCCGGAAATGTCAATATTGGTGATGTTATAACGCTTATTGGACAGGATGAAAATGAATCTATATCCATTGACGAATGGGCTAAAATTCTAAATACAATTCATTATGAACTCACATGCAGATTAAAGGTAAGGTTGCCTAGAGTATATACAAGATAAATCATATTATCCTTGAGAATATAAAAACTGTATTCGTTCGCCTAATTTTAAATATACTAATATTATTTTAGTATATTATCAAAGAGCATATTTAACCGATACCTGCCATTTGGCAGGCTTTTTATTGTTTAAAACTATGCGACTTCTATAATTGCTACACTTTCTACGTGTAACGAATGACAAAACATATCAAAAGCTCTTACCGATTTTACTTTTGCACCTTTTTCCGACAAGTATTTCAAATCTCTTGCCAATGTTGCGGGGTTACAACTTACGTAAATAATAAGTTTTTTACATAATCGTAAAGATTCATCTAAGGTAGTTTTATCACAGCCTTTTCTTGGAGGATCAAGGATTATTACATCAAAATTTTCATTACATGTTTTCATAAATTTTCCGGTATCGGCATTTATAACTTCAACATTAGAAATTGCATTTATTTTCATAACCTCTTTTGCTAAATCCGTTGAAGCTATATTTTCTTCAACAGAAAGAACTTTATTACTTACATCTGAAACTACAATGCCAAAAGATGCTATTCCTGCATAAGCATCTAATACAACAGGCGGTTCTTTTAATTCTGAAATAACCTTTTTCACGTACTTAAAAATATTTTCGGCACTTTTGGGATTTACTTGGAAAAATGTAGTTGAACCGATTTTAAAAATTTTATCGGCAATTCTTTCTTCAATTGTATCATTACCGCATATCAATTCGGATTTTTCACCTAAAATGAGATTTGATTTACTCTCGTTAAAATTTATGCAAACCCCTTTAACATTATCAAAAGTATCAAAAATCTCATATGCAAGTCGTTTTACGGAGTGAAAAACCTTATTATCATTAACAACAATTGTAACTAAATCATCGCCAATAAAAGAAGAGTGTCTTATGACAATATGCCTTAAAATTCCTGATTTGTTTTTTTCGTCATAACAAGTCAAATTTAATTCCTGTGCTTTTACTCTTATAAAATCAATAATTTTATCACAAATTCCAGGTTGAATAGGACAATGTTTAATATTGATAAGCTCATGACTTTTAGGCTTATAATAACCGGCAAGAATACGTTTTGAAACTTTTGTTTGAGCAACGGGATATTGAACTTTGCAACGAAATTCTTTTATTTGAGGAGATGGAACTATATCATCAATCGTAATATCAAGATTACCGATATTTTTGATAGCATCCTGAACAATTTGTTTTTTTAGCTCCAATTGAAATTCATACGCTGCATGTTGTATTGAGCAAGCCCCGCAAGCGTTATATAAAGGACAAAAAGGTTTTGTTCTGCCTTTTGCAGACTCGATTATTTCTAGAATTTTTGCTTTGGCAAAATTCTTGTTTTCTTTTATAATTTCAATTCTTACCACATCACCGGGAAGTGCATTTTCGACAAAAACCACGTAGCCGTCTAATTTTGCTATGCCTTCACCTGAATTAGAAAATTTTTCAATTTTAACAGTTTGAATTTTATCCATAATTTAAGAATTAGAAAGAATATCTTTAATATCTTCATAAGTGAGAGTTTTACCGATTTCTCGGTCAACGGAAATAACAGCATCGACTAAATCACGTTTTTTGCCTTTAAGTCTTTGTATTTTTTCTTCAACTGAATTTTTCGTAATAAGTCTATAGACCATAACGTTTTTAGTTTGCCCGATACGATAAGCTCTATCCGTTGCCTGATCTTCAACTGCAGGATTCCACCAAGGGTCATAGTGAATAACATAATCTGCACCGGTCAAGTTCAAACCGGTACCGCCTGCTTTCAGACTTAATAAGAATACCTGAACACTTTCATCGCTATTAAAGTGTTCAATACGTTCCTGTCGATCCTTGGTTGCACCTGTCAAATATTCGTAATTAATACCTGCTCGGTCGAAATAATCTTTAATAATATCAAGCATTTGAACAAACTGACTGAACAGCAGCACTCTATGTCCTTCTTTTGTTATTGTTTCAAGCATTTCCTTCAAATGTTCAAACTTACCTGAATTAACCTCTTTTTTGATAAGTTTCGGGTGACAGCAAATTTGTCTTAATCTTAATAAAGCTGCAAAAATAGACATCTTGCTATTCTTCATTCCGTTATCCTGAATTTCTCTCAACAATGTTTCTCTTGTATCGTCTAAAATTTGTTGATAAAGTTCTTCTTGTTCATCTGTCATAGAACAGAAAGCAATGTTTTCAATTTTTTCAGGTAAATCTTTTGCAACGTCACGCTTCATACGGCGAAGAATGAACGGATATATTTGTTTTTTTAATCTGTTTTCAACGGATGTATCACCCTTTTCTGAAATTGGTACAATAAATCTGTATTTGAATTCACTTAAATCATACAAAAATCCCGGCATCAAAAAGTCAAATACCGACCATAATTCACTAAGACTATTTTCAACGGGAGTACCTGACATTGCAAACCTATGGTCTGCCGTAATTCTCTTTACTGAACGAGCGGTTATTGATTCGTGGTTTTTAATGTTTTGAGATTCATCAAGTACTATCATTCTGAAATTGAATTTTTTATATAATTCTATATCACGTCTGACCAAAGCATAGCTGGTTAAAATAATATCGTATTTTTTAATGTTCTTGAAGTAATCGTGCCTGTCTGTTCCTGTTAAATTTAAGACACTTAAGTCAGGAGTGAATTTACTGATTTCATTTTCCCAATTAAACACAACTGATGTCGGTGCAACAACCAATGTAGGTTTTGCGCCTTCTTCGTCTTTTGCTTTTTGGAGAAGTGCAAGCATTTGCAAAGTTTTACCAAGCCCCATATCATCAGCCAAAATACCGTTTAATCCGTATTGGTACAAAAACCATAACCAACTTAAACCACGTTCTTGATATTCCCTTAACGTTGCATTTACCTTTTCAGGCGCTTCTATTTTCTCAGAAATATTGAATGTGCTTATTTGATCCCAAAAATGTTCAAATTTCTTACTCATTTTGAGCTTTATACCTAATTCTTTAAGCTCCGCAATAAGACCTGCTCTGAATGTCTTAATAGAGAATGTATACTCTTTATCTTCAACTTTTTCGGCATCATATCCATTCAGCATTTTAGATAAAATCATTAATTTTGTATGAGGAACCTCTACAAAACCCAAATGCTCCATTGAAAAATATTTCTGTCCTGAAAACATAGCTTTTTCTACTTGTTCAAATTCAAGCCTTTTTTTGCCTACCGTACAATATATTTCAACATCAAAACTGTCTACTGATTTGCCAAAATCAATTTTTGCACAAACATCCAAACCATTTTTCATAACTTTTAAACAAGACAAATCTGATTTTTCTTCAATTATCCAATCATCACCTGCTTTATCCATAAAGAAATTATAAAAATCAATTGCAGTATCAGGGTCTAAATAAAGGTTATTCGTTTGCATAGGCTGAAATTTTGAATTCAATAGAATATCATATGTTTTAGCCTCATGGGCAGTATTTCTTTTTACCCAATAGATTAATTCATCATCAGGCTTTTTTACTGTAACGTATGGAGTTTTTCCGCTCGTTTTATTAAACGGAACACGCATACCGTCATATTCAAATTCAATTTCTGCTTTTATACCTTTATCTGTATCCAAATCTAACACCAATACATTTTTAGGAGGTCTGCGTTCTAATGTTAATTTTTCCAATAATTCCGACATCTCAACGCGCATATTTTTTCTGATTTTAGGCAATTCCTCATACAGGAATTTTCCGCCATCCGCATCTCTTACATCCGAAAAGGTAGCTTTGGTCATAAAGAAAGGTACAATTGAAAGCGGAATATCGCCTTTAAAAAATACATTTTTATGCTGATACCATTTTGAAATACGTGAAAAATATTGCACTTCTTCAAACGGATATACTTCACTGTCATCAGGAGTATGCCAATGCAGTGCAAGCATAACATTTCCTGCGACAGATACATTTACCGATAAAACAAGACTCCACGTACCTTCCGAAAATTCAAGGACTTCACCGGTATTAGCATCAATAACTTCTTCTGCTTCGGCTATTAGTGGCATAAGAGTATCAAAATTTTTGATAGGATAATCCCAAAATCTGGTATTCCCGTCAAACCTTCCGCATCGTAATAACTCTTGCATTATCATAAATTCAGCTTTTTGTTCTTTTGTGAAAAGAAAATCAGGATGCTCTTTCTGATATGCCATTGCCGCCCTCAAAATCGGCTCAAGTTTCTTAATTGAATCACCTGTATCTCTATCAATTACCTGAACCCCCATACATTTTTTACTTTTTTTAGGATTGAAAATAAGCAAAAAATCACCATTATATACTTTTTCGGGAGGATTTTTCGGAGTTTTAATTTTATTCTTTTTATTGTAATATTCTTCAAACATGCCGTTTTCAATAGCTTCTAAACCTACACAAATAGCATGCTTACACCATTCTTCTTCTAAAGGACAATCACATTTTGCTTTTACATTAAAATTTTTATCAATATTCAATTTAATTGTATACGAATCTTGGAAGTTACCTTTTACTTTTCCAGTTATAACATTCCTTGAAAGTTTCATATCCAAAATTTGATTTTTTTGGAAATAATCATAACCCCTACGCCAGCTTCCGGGTTGTGCATTATCTTTGATAAATTTAAAATTGAACATTAAACGATGTTTTCCCTTTTAATTAATAATCTTTATACTGAACATAATTTCGAAAATAAAACACTACACAAATGCTTTATATTCACAAACTATCTCGTAAAATCTATCTATAAATCTCAATCTCTCAATAAACTTATTGTACTATAAGTAATCTTTTTTTGGCAAGTCTTAATTTTTTAGTATAATAATATTGAGTTAAGTTAATAAGGGATTTTTTATGGTAACTAAGAAATCATTTGCTGCCGGGAAGTTTTTTACATCTCAAAAAGAAGAATTACAAAAGACTTTAGACGATTTTAATTCAAATCACAAATTGGATTATAACATCACATCAAGAGCGATAGTTGCACCGCATGCCGGATATACATATTCAGGGCAACTTGCATTTGATACATTTTCTTATCTTGATAAAACCGTAAAAAACATTTTTATTTTCGCCCCAACACACAAAAAAACAGTAAATAATTTGGCACTTTGCAACTGTGATGATTTTGAAACACCGCTTGGCAATATACCTGTTAACAAAGATATTCAAGAAGAAATTATAGAAAAATTTTCATGCGAATACTCAGAAGAGGCTTTTGAAGAGGAGCATGCCATAGAAGTTCAACTCCCTTTTGTTAAATATTTTTATGATGATATTCAAATTATACCGATTTTAGTTGGGAACGATGATGTTCAAAAAACGTTCAAGATTATTCAACACTATTATCCTGATAAAGAAAATGCTTTTGTAATCTCAACCGATTTAAGCCACTTTTTAAAACTGGAAGAAGCTATGAAGGTTGATGTCCTTACCGCAAGAATGATAGAGGATAAAAACATCAGAGGTTTCAGGTTTGAGCAGGCTTGCGGAGCAGTTCCGCTGTGTGCATTGACTCAATTCACATTGGAAAATAACTTTTCTCTAATAAGAGTCGGATTATACGATTCATCAAAATCAACAGGCGATACATCAAGAGTAGTCGGCTATGGCGGTTGGCTCGTAGCGGAATGTGAAAAAAACGAATTTATCAGAGATAATTTTGCACCCAAAATTATTGATGTAGTTAAGAAAACTATTGATGCAAAATTATCAGGAAAATCCGAAATAAATATAACAACATATCTTCCGTATCCTCCGATACTCGATAGCGACTGTGCCTGCTTCGTTACGCTTGAAATTGACGGTAATTTACGTGGGTGCATAGGCTCAGTATTGGCACATTCCCCTCTTATGATAGATTTGATTAAAAACTCATATAATGCAGCGTTTGCAGATCCAAGATTTCAACCTCTTACAAGAGAAGAATTTGAACATGTTACAATAACCGTATCGCTTTTAAGTCACCCAATGCCTATACAGTTTAATTCAGAAGAAAACTTATTAGAGCAATTAAGACCAAATATTGATGGTGTAATCATTAAAGATAAGAATTATCAGGCTTTATATCTGCCTGAGGTTTGGGAAAAAATACCTGACAAAAAACTGTTCCTACAGTCGCTCAAACAAAAAGCAGGTATGCCAAAAGATTACTTCTCAGATACATTTGAAGCATTCAGATTTACAAGCATTGTAATAAAATAATTTATTTGGTTTCCTGTGGTGTTCTGTATGCTTTAATATGGTCTTTATTAACAGCAAGCCAAGTAAATGATGACTGCTTATCATCCGCCTTGATTTTTGGAATATTTACAACAAAAGTCCCGCCGTATTTGCCCCTTGCAAATTCGACTATGCACTCTTTTGAAAGATTTTGAAGAGCTTTTCTTATTGTGTTACCACTTACATCAAGCTGTTGAGATAATTCTATCATTGAAGGCAACTTTTGTCCTATTTCATATTTTGTTGCTATCATTTCCTTTAAATGCATTTCTATTTTTTGATAATTGTAGAACATTGCATCCTGTGCTGAAGCGAAAATAGAATCTTCAGGTCTTTGAGGGGCTTTGTTATTCGGCATTTTCATAATTGTCGTGCCGTACCTTCCTCGTCTTGCACTCAAAATACCTTTTTTAATAAGTCCTTTTATACCATCATGAGTGGTTTTTATAGATACTTTTAACACCTTTGAAAGTTCCTCATGCGGAGGAAGTTTTTCTCCAACTGAGAAATTCTGTTCAATATAGCTCATTAAATCTCTTTCAACTTGCTTGATTAAAGTATCCGTTTTTATATCAACATTTTTTGTACCGAGTTTCATATCAGGGATTTCCTGCAAAAACCAATTCGCCTTGTTTCCGCGATTCCCCATAGATTTAATAATACCGGTTGATGCAAGATACTCCAATGCCAAGCGTGTCGTATTAGGAGCTCCACCGATTGTTCTTGAAATTTCTCTTGATGAAGGAATACTGTCCCCAATTTTGTATCCGTTATCCAAAATTAATTTTTGAATTGCCAAAATTGCAACATCTCTTTTGGAAGTTTGTTTTCTCAATAAATTTTCCGAACTGTCTTTTGCCTTAATCATTGTACCAATACGCTGTTTTGATTCAACAATTCCTGCATCTTCAATGTATCTGATGGCATTTTGAATTGTGCCGGTGCTGATGCCTAAGTATGCTGCAATATCTTCTTTTTTGGGCAACAACTGTTGCGGCTTAATTTTTTTTGCCTTTAAATCGGTTTTAATCCAATTTTCTAACCACGATGCAATTAAAACATCTTTTGTTACTTTTGATTTTCTGAATTCGGGAAGTTTTTTCGGAAGTTGAGAAACCTCAATCCTTGTAAGTTTCGCCTTTTCAACAATTTTCTTATTCTTTATATAATCCAAATTATTGGAATCCATAAATCCTCCTTACCACAATTTCCATGCAGCAATGCATGAAAATAATCTTACCTAATTATATAAAAAAAATCAATTGAAGTAATTGCTAAAATTTACAGAAGTACATTAATTTATGTAAAGAATACACTTAACCTTTTATTTTTTCTTTATCGGAGCGGTAACATCAAAACTCATTTTTATAATTGCATCAAGAACATCTGTTTCCAATTTATTTACATCTACCGTACACCAATGTGTTTTATTCATGTGCCACGCGGTTTTGACTATGTTCGGATACTGCTCTTTTAATATCCAAATCGTATCAGGTGGAGCTTTGAGGTTAATAAACAAGGTGTTGTCCATTTGGAAAATCAGTCCAAACCATTTTTTGTTTGATTTATGCCTTAATACGGGTGTATCATCATATTTTTTATCCATAAAAGGATATGTAACAATTGCATCCTTATTAATTAAGCACCTTTTAATTAATTCGTCTTTATTCATAGACTAGTGGCAACAACCTTCTCCATGATGATGACATTCATGATGTCCGCCGCCACAAGTATTTTCACCGGCAACCAACAGCCCGTCCAAATAAGACTGTACCAACTGCTCAATTTCAACCTCAGGGCAACCTAAAATAACTTTTACATTATTTTCTTCAAAACCTGCAAGCGGACGTCCGCCCATTCCTCCCGCTAACACGATATCTGTACCTTTTTGTGCAACCCAACCGAAAGAATGACAAGAAACTCCTTCTTCAGGCGCATCTGTTTCTATATTTACTATTTTATTATCCTCAATTTCAACAAAAGTAAAATACTCACTATGTCCAAAATGGGCGCATAATTTACCTTCAAGTGACGGAATCGCAATTTTCACAATAAAACTCCTTATTTTCATAAACACATAATAATATAATATTGTATAAAGCTATTATTGGCAAGAAATTTCATTCAACAACAAATTTAAAATATTTTCAGATGCTATATCAGAATTAAGTATTTTGTTATTTTTTCTTGTCTCAGACAAAATATCTTTTTCATCAATTAAAATCATATCTAAAGTTTTTTCTAATTCTTCGATTGTTTCAACATTATAAAAAGTTTTTATTACTTCTTTTACATTTTGATTAAATTCGGCTCCATCTTTAGATACAAGACGAATCAATGGTTTAAAAGTCGGCAAATATTCCATTAAAAAAGTGCAACAGTCGGTTATCATAAGCCGAGAATCGTTAAAATACTCAAAATAATTACAGTCATAACAGGCAGCACCGAGTTTTTCCCATTCTTTATAATAATTATCCGCTTCGCTTGATGTCATTAATTTATTATCAACTAATGCTTTTTTCAACATCGGATGAGGCTTAAAAAGCCAATTAAATTCGGGATGTTTTTTTGCATAATCCAACATAAATAAACCCGTTTGAGCAAATGTCGAATAAGCAATTGTTTTTTCGTGATTAACTGTCCAATGCGGAGCGTAAATCACATATTGTTTATCGTTTTTAGGCTCATTAAATTTAAAAAAGTCCAAAGACGGCGCACCGACAGGCATAAGATTTACACCTTTATTATCCATCAGTGGCGCATAAAAATTTTTCAAAACCTCATTAAATACGAAATAATTTTCAACATATTGAAAAAACCTCAAATTATATTCTATCGGTAATGTTGTTACTGAAATATCATACGGAACGTATGCGGTTAACGCAAAATTTGAACAAACGACAGGTCCTTGAGAGGTTTCTACATACCAAGGATGCTGATAAATTATAATGTCGGGATTAAATTTTTTAAAAGGAATATACTTGTTTCGCTTAAAATCAAAGCCCAATAAAGGTGAATAACCTTGTTTTTTAAAGAAATCAAAAGTTTTCATAATTTTTTCTTGTGACTGATAAGAAGGGTTGTCCTTATTTTTTGCGGCAGTTCTTGTTACAATTACCTGCGGACAAAATCGGGGATGTTTTTCCATCAACTCGTAGAGATATTGGCATTTCCATTTTGTTTCATCATAAACATAAAAAACAACATTTAAAACTTTTTTATTTCTTATTTTTTTTAAAACTTTCCTTTTGCTTTTTCTGATATATGCACAATTTTGTTCAATTTTTTTCCTGTAAAAAAAATCTTTATATTTTTGCAAAAACTTAATATTTAAAAGAAAATTATACGGAATATACAAATCACTTTTCCTCAAGCTATATTTACTTTTGTAGCGAAATCCAACATTAATGATATTATTTTTTCAGAATATTTGCAATAATCAAGAATTGTTTGACGTGTACAATTTTACATGATAATGCTATTATATATTCGTAGTAAAGAGAGAGAGTTATACGAATGAGTGAAAATATTTTCAAATATCCCGATGTAGAATGGTCGTTACCATTATTGCTTTATGCTGATTACATATACGGAGCTATATACAATTCATTCAAGGATTCAAATATAAAACTGCCTAAAGTTAATCTTTTCGGCACTTCTGCCTGTGCGTGGTCAGGAGGAAGAAATCCAAGTATTTATACAAAATTCCACAAAAACAAATTTTCTAAGATGCTAAACTATGTAACTTTCCTGAATGCTACGCCTTCTTTTACTTTTACAAGTACCGGATTAACTGACAAAGATTTTGATGACCCATATTGCAATATGATGATGGAAGCAGGTTTTGAGGCAAATGCACGATTTATAGTATTTGATGACAAACTTAGAGATTATATCAAGTCAAAAAACCCAAAAGCAACTGTTGTTGCATCGGTTATAAAACCCATTTTTGAGTTTCAGGATTTTTCCAAGAAAAAGACCTATTCTGTTGAAAAAGAAACTGCCTATTATAATAAACTTTTAAAGGAATATGATATCGTAGTTGTTCGTCCGGAGTATTCAAAGTTTGCACTTGTTGAAAATCCGAATATGATTAATGATTTATCAAGGATAGAAGTTCTTATTAATCAACAATGCACAATGAATTGCCCGAGAGCAGTTGCACATTATTCTTCATTTGAGCAAGTCAAAGAAAACAGGGGAGAATACGCTTTCCAATGCCACAAAATGACAATGAAATATTCCGAGCATTTTGATTACAATATAAATTCATTCCACAGTGAGGAATCACTACATAAGCTCAACGATGCAGGAGTAAAGAGATTCAAAGTTCAGGGCAGGTCGTTAGCACTTCCTCCGAATGAGGTTTACATAAATATGATAAATCATATTGTAAAATATTCAGGAAGCGGGTATGTTGTGTTTGAACACGTTGGTCCCCGTGTTGCTGACGAGATTAGTTTTTACAAACATTTTATAGCATAAACGGTGAGAAAGAGGTTATCCAATGAGCGAGAATAACATATTAAGATATCCTGATGTAGAGTGGTCACTTCCATTGTTGTTCCACTTTGAACCTGTATTTGGTGTTCTTTGCCGACAGCTTGAAGCTGCAGGACTTGAACCGCCAAAAGCTAACATATACGGTTCGCCGGCTTGTGCATGGACAGGTGGCAGACCTCCTTCAATATACGATAAGTTTAACAAAAAAACTCTTAAAAAAGTTTTCGAATATATTAAATATTTTGGCGGTTCACCTGCGCTAACACTGACTTGTCCTTCCGTTACAAAGGCAGAGCTGGATGACCCATACTGCAATATGATTATGGAAACAGCGTTTGAGGCTAATGCTCACTTTATTATTTTTGATGACAAATTAAGAGATTATATAAAGAATAAAAACCCTGATGCTTATGTTGTTGCATCAGTTGTAAAATCGTTCTTTAAGTTTCAGGACCCCGCATCTATGAAGGCAGAGATTACTGACGAGGAAACGGAATATTATAATAAACTGCTTAAAGAATACGATATGGTTGTAGTAAGACCGGAATATTCGAAATTTTTCCTTGCTGACCACCCTGATGCAATTGATGATATTTCAAGAGTAGAGGTACTGATTAATCAGCCATGTATATTATACTGTCCAAAAGAAAGAGAGCATCAACAGTCTTATCAATACATAAAATTACATCCTGATGTAAATTATCATTTTGATGCTTGCCCGTTAAAGAAATTAACTTTAGCACAGATTGTTGACGGAAAACACACTTGTCCACACACAACAGAAGAAGTTAACAGGCTTTTGAAGGTTGGCGTTAAACGATTAAAAGTTCAGGGGCGTGAACAGGCAGCATCACTTGTTGAAACTCTGGCAATGGTTTCTAACCAAATAATTAAGCAAACAGGCTATGATTTTTATTTTTACCAAAATACCGGAAGAAAAATAGAGCCGGAAGTTGATTTCTTCAAGAAATTTATCGATAAGGCACGGGCAGAATAGTTCGTTTGGAAAATAGTATAAGTAGCTTGCAACGCTAACTTCGCTCACAATGAATAGAAAAATACAAACAAATTATACTAAAACTTAGTTACGTTTTTTAGTGTATTTTGGATAATCATTCAAAAGAGCTAATGCAATTATCAGAAAAATATGCTATAATAATATTAGCAGTATTTGGTAGTATTATACGTAGTTGGTTATACATGAAGAGAAAAACAAGTAGCATATTATTACGAGTAGCTATTGCTGCCGGTTTTGTCGCATCTGTTGCACCCGTATATGCAGAGGACAGCGGCATTTCGTTTATTGAAAATACTACACCCGCAACGATTTTAGAGAATGACGGCAATAACCGAGAAAAAAATTCCGCATACTTTACGAGTATAAACACCGAAGCCAATTTTATGGCAGAGGATAATACTACAAATTCTGTAATTATTTCTTTAAATAAGGTTTTTGACCGGTCGGGGCAAATCGTTAATTCACAGGTTACAAATGCTATTGCAAGTTATTTTAATAATACTGCTGATACGGTTACAATTGACAATATTAAATACATACCTAACGAAAATACTACTGATAGCGTAGCTGAGCAAGTTACAAAGTCAACTGCTCTTTCTGAAAACGGAGTGATTACGAGCAATGACGCAAATTCTGTCATTACGGGGAACAGTGACATTTCGGGTAACGTAATAATCCGCTCAACCGATGATGAAGTCGCAGATACAAATGACAAGTGGATTGCAACGCTCACTTCGCTCCCTCGCAATGACATGAGTGAGGATAATGACGACACACGCCACGCTGAATTTGTTTCAGCATCTCAAAATCCGTACAACTTCTCCAATGATAGTATCCACGGAGTAATGACGTCCTATGCGCCTTCATTATCTTCTGCTCCTGAACTGCCGGCGACAGAATTATTAAATTCTGCCGAACCCCCTGCACCAACTACTGACGAAACTTACAAGTATATCCATGGCGAAATAACCCCTTCGGACAAGACTTTCACAATGACTGCCGATGATAATCTTACAAAATCTCTTGGAACTATGGAAGTTGACGAGTTGATTATTGACGGCGGAGAAACAACTAAATACTCTATCAACGGGAATAATAAAGCAGGTATAACTGTAGGTGCAGGACAAACTCTAACAATACAAAACGCTATTTTGAATGGTTTTAAATCAGGAGAAGCAACTTTTAGAAGTGCCGGTACCGTTAATCTAATTAATATAGTTGCTAAAAATAATTCTACATCATCTGCACACGGAGGATTCTTCTCTGATTATAACTACGGTACGGTAACAGGCATAACAAATATTACCGATTCCTTATTTGAAAATAACACGGCAGCTACGCTTGGTGGTGTTATTGATAATCAAGGCAAACTAACTGTTACAAATTCTCGATTCAACTATAATACAGCAAACACTAGCGGTGGTGCCGTAAGTAATGATTCAAATCCTACCGGCGGAAATATGACATTTATTGATACCAGCTTTACCGGTAACATTGCGAAATCCCAAGGTGGTGCAATATATAATCTAGTAATGCTAAATATTACTAATGGTGTTTTCACAAATAATACCGCATCGTCCAACGGTGGTGCGATTTATACAACAGGTACAACTACTATAACCGACAGTGATTTTATTAACAATACGGCATCGTCCAACGGTGGTGCAATATATAACACCAACAGTAATACAAAAATTATCGCACAAAATAAAGATGTTCTGTTTACCGGTAACAAAGCAGGAAGTAATCCCAACGATATATATACCTCATCAGCTCTTGCATTAAATGCTTACAAAGATCGTACCATGAGATTTGATGACGGTATCTCCGGCGGAACACTAAATATCAACAATGGCGATGATTATTTAGGTACGATATTATTTAATGCGGGTGTCAACAGTACAGTTAATTTCTACAATGGTAAGTTATCGTTGGGTTCTGACGAAAAAGCCGCACCAAGCATTACGACATTGAAAATGTACGGCGGTACGTTGGATATCCAAAACGGAGTAATTGATTCAAACGTAATTGTGAATACAATTAACAATGAAATCGGACTTGAATTTGATATAGATTTAGAACATTCTACTGCAGATAAATTAACCGGCAACTATGCGCAAGGCTCAAAAATCAATTTATTGAGTGTAAAAGGCATTGGAGAACTGGCTGAAAGTTCTGCCAGAATACAAATAGCAAGCAAAGGTATTATTACCGATGAAGTGATTTTCTTTGTCGGTGAACAAGGATACGTAGTACAAAGCTCCGTTGTGTCAGATAACGGCTATGTTACTGTCGGCAAAGGTTCCGAAGGCTTATATAATGCCGCTATCACTCCGTCTGATACTCCTGTCACTTATACTTTAGCAGAGAATGAATATGTCCTTAAAAAAATGACT
The DNA here is from genome assembly GCA_045598245.1 of Candidatus Gastranaerophilales bacterium. GTDB lineage: Bacteria > Cyanobacteriota > Vampirovibrionia > Gastranaerophilales > JAILCC01 > JAILCC01. Next base: position 96,500 of record JAZLLQ010000020.1, on the reverse strand, counting down.
GCTTTGGCTCCTGACGAACTTACCGTTCAAAACGAAGAAAACATTTATGATATCCGCATGATTGGAGGAATGGCAATTGCTTCCGGCAAAACCCTTAACCTCAAAGATATCGGCGTAATCTCAAGTTTAAAAACCGAAGAACTTTTCAATAATTCAGGTACAATAAATATCTCGCAAAGAGAAGGTCTTACAACCGTTATCAACGGCAAAATCACGGGTACGAGCGGTATAATCAATATTAACGAAGAGTCCTCAAGCACCGGCGAGGTTGCGTTTAACAACGATATAACAGGAAATACCATTAATCTTTATAACGGAAAATTATTAATTTGGGGTAAAAAATCGGGTGCGATTGAAACGGAAACGCTTAACATATACGGCGGTAATCTTAGTATACTTAACAATGTTACGGAAACAATTACTTTTGGCACTGTGAGTTCCGACCTGAATATTGAAATGGATGTTGATTTAAAAAATAATATCTCAGACTACATTACAGGCGGTCTTACTCCGGGGGCAAAAGTTAATATCCTCGCATTAGAACTGATTAACCCTGACGTGAGTAAAGGTACGGTAAAACTCTCTGATGTCGATTTAGATGTTACGACAGGTTTTATCGATTCACCTGATGGTATTCACAAATTTTCTCTTGTGAAACATACTGATGACGGTACATATTTAGATATAGTACGTGTACTTAAAAACGGTTTAGAACAGGCAGTTCATACGCCATCCGATGAACCAGTAACATATACGCTCATTGAAAATGAACAACTTTTGAATAATTTAGATTCACTTGTGGCAGCTGAACTCACCATAGACGGCACAAGTGCAAATCATTACGGCATTAATGCATCGGGTGTCGGCGGTTTATTCATAAGTAGCGGGCAAACATTAACTCTCAAAAATCTTGGAAAAATTGACAACGCAGGTACGATTACAAGTTCAATTAACGGTTTTTCCTCTACAGGCAGCGGCGGTTTTGTTTATAGCAACGGCATTGTTAACATTAGCGACAGTGTGATTTCAAATAATCATTCAGATGCTTGGGGCGGTGCTATCTGTAATGATAACGAACTTAACATTGATGCTTTGTATTCGAATGTGCTGTTTACCGGCAATACTACAGCAGGTGAAATACCTAATGATATTCATAACCACTACGGCACAATTAACATTAACGCTGCAGACGGAAGAACCGTACAGATTGACGGTGGAATTACAGGTACAAACGGGGCAATAAATATTAACCAAGCCGAAGGCAAGACAGGAAAATTCGTAGTTAACGGAAATATCTCAGGTCAAAACGAAGTTAATTTATACAACGGTACTCTTAATTTAGGTATAAACGCAGACAGCTCAAGCGTATCAATCGAAAGCCTCAATATTTATGGTGGCACTTTAGATACACGTAACGGCATCATTGATAGTGTAATAAACTTAAAATCTGTTGAAGGTGACTTGAATATAATTCTTGATTTGGACTTAGAAAACAGCTTAGGTGACGTTATTACAAGCGGCATGATTGACGGTCAAAAATTAAACATTAAAGAGTTGAACTTCCTGAATGACACATATCAAGGTACGGCAAAAATCTCAGAACTCAATTTAGCCGTAAATGAAGGCGAAATAACAAGTTCAGACGGTTTAAACAAGTATTTTATCAATAAAGTCGACATAGGCTCAACAGGTACTTATATCAACGTTTTATATTCAGGACTGTATTCGGCTTTGCACAGAACTCTTTCAACTCCGCAAACATATACTTTAGCCACAAACGAAACTCTCGTTTGTGATTTGGGAACAATGGAAACCAATAATTTAACCATTGACGGCGGAGAAACAACTAAATACGAAATCATTGCAAACGAATTTGGCGGAATTACACAACCTTACAATAAAGGATTAACCATCAAAAACGTGGGTGATATCTCAGGATTTACCGACTCGTTTGTAAAAAATAACGGTAGCAGTTTAACCGTTCAAAACAGCAAACTCTCTCATAACTCGGGAACTGACGGCGGCGCCATATCAGCTAAAGATGCACCCGAGCCGGATTACTCATATGCCACTCTTTCAGTATCGGGCAGTACTTTTTATGAAAACACAGCAACAGCAAATGGAGGTGCAATTGATTTTTATTCAGAATACGGATACTCCACAATAAGCAACAGCACGTTTACTAATAACACCGCAACAGCAAATGGCGGTGCAATTGATTTTTATTTAGAATACGGATACCTCGCAATAAGCAACAGCACGTTTACTAATAACACCGCAGCAAATGGCGGTGCGATTGATCTTTATTTAGAATACGGATACCTCGCAATAAGCAACAGCACGTTTACTAACAACAGTGCAGACGAATACGGCGGTGCGATTATGGCAACATCTGCTGCCTACACCTCCAGTTATTGTGATATTACTGATTCAAACTTCACCGGCAATTATTCCGAAAACGGCAGAGGCGGTGCAATATATACAACATTAGATTACCTGACTATTTTCGCCCAAAATAAAGATGTTTTATTTAGCGGAAACTACGATTCTGTCGGCTCTAATGCAATATTTATTGCTAACGGTAGTGTTTACTTATGGGCAGACAATTCTCATAAGATAGTATTTGATGATGCTCTGTCCGGTAATCCGTCAGGAACAAATTTGTATATAGATGATGGCAATGTCACATTTAATAATGATGTTACGGGAATAGAAAATGTTTGGCTGTCAGGTTATTATTACGGAACCACACTAAATATAGGCAAAAAAGCAGACGGTACTCCAATTAAACTTGATAATTTACGCATTAGTGATATGAGTACTACTACCGTCAACATGCTCAATGACGTAATAGATACTATTGCGATTAAATCACCATACGGTGTTTATGTTGATAATTTACATTTATCCGTTGATGTTGATTTGGACACAAAAACATCGGATTCATTAAATTTTTCTGCCGCTTCAGATGCTTATGGCTATGACATGGAGCCTTTTATAAATGATATAAATCTTATCGGAACGGCTGATTTGGATGTGGATAGCTTTACATTTAAACCTGCAACAAATTTAACGGCATACGGTTCATTTTATAAAAAATTACTTGATTCTCCGGTTGAAGGAAGTGATTATAAGTACTTAATTACAGGTGATTTAGAGTGGGGTTCTCCTGGATTTACCGTAGAAAAGTATATTGATTCAGGTTTCAGGGAAAAATTCCTGCAAGGGGCTGATGTCGTTGAGACATTTGATATGACGCAAAATGAAAAACTCGCCCTTGATATAGGCACAATGACAACGGGAGATTTGACCGTTAACGGTACGGATGAACGTTATTCGATAGACGGACTTCATACGGAAAAAGCTATAAAAATCAGCAAAGACAGTCATTTGACGCTAAATAACACAGAGGTAAAGAGATTTGGATATACGGTCGTGGATGAAAACATCGGCGAAGGTATGTTTAATAATGAAGGCACACTAAATATTAATGATACAAAAATCAGTGACAGCTCCACAAAATCTCCGCTCATAACCAATAATAATATATTAAACATTGATAAATCGACATTCCAAAATAATTATATAGCTGAAGGGTTTGTACACAATGATGCCGGCACAACAACTATAACAGATACAAAATTTGAAAATATAGATTTCGCTTATGGGTCTGAAGGATATATTTTATCCAACGACACAGGCATATTTAACATGTCTGATACAGATTTTTCGGGAACAGGTTATGCGTCCTCCTTTTATGGTAATTTTAGCGGAACTATCCTAAATAATACAGGAGATATGAATTTACACAATACCAAAATCAAAGATATAAGACTGGATTGGTCGTCAGATACAAGCCAAACATCAACCGCGGGGATATACAACAATGCCGGCAACCTCACAATAGAAGATGGCAGCATAGAAAATCTGTATATGTATGCGTATACTTCTGCTTACCAGTCCATCTCCAACCGTGACCAGTTTCTCGCAGGTACAGCTGTAAACAAAGGTGTAATGAATATAGCCGGCACCGAGATAAGATATAATATCAGCGAGGGTTATATGTACGGTTATGCCTCGACAGGTGTAAATATCAGCAATGTCCATGAAAAATACACAGGAGGCATATATAATACAAATGTTTTAAATATTGACGGAGCTGATTTTACCGACAACTTCGCATACAGTTATGCCTATTTCAACAAAGTTGGTACAAAGTCAGACTATACACTGGATGCAGCAGGTGCTATTATTAACGACTCCTCAGGTGTGGCGAATATTACGGATACGTCATTTATAAATAACAGCGTCGAAAAAAATACAACAACCTATTACACGAGCGATTCACTCGCAGGTGCCATCATAAACCACGGAATAATGAATATCAGTGCAAATGCTAAAGATGTTGTTTTTGATGAAAACCATATAGGAGCCTCCGAAAATGATATTTATAATACCGGAACGCTGGGATTGAATGCACGTTCAACCGCACATGATTTGACATTTTACGGCATAATTAGGGGAAATTATGCAGGCACAATAAATATAAACCAAGATGCATCTAATACCGGTACTGTTGTATTTAATAATGACGTATACTCAAACAATGTCAACCTGTACAACGGTACACTCAAATTGGGTGCGGGATTCATTGAAGATTTAAACATATACGGTGGTACATTATCAATTGCAAACGGTTCAGTAAATGACAATATTTCTATATATTCAGTAGCTGCCGGCAAAAAATTAAACCTCATATTTGATGTTGATTTTGCAGATATTTCATCAGGTATCAGCAAAAGTGACAAGATTTATATAAACGGGTCAAATAATAACGTAAAAATAAATGATATTAATATACTTAACGATTTAGACGGTTCTGAAACAAAAATAATGCTCACGGATGATTGCTCAACCATTACTACCGAAAGAGCCGTCATATTTAACGGCAAACACAAATATGTGCTTGCTGCGTCAGAAGCAGGACTTATTGATGTAAATCATGTTCTCACAAACGGTATATATGATGCCGTCCATGCCGGTGAAACCGAAGTAACATACAAATTAAGTGAGGATGAAACAGTTACCGAAGATTTATATGCATCAGAAAACGGTATACTCAATATCAACGGTAATAATCATAAATTATCAGGTAATAATAAATCCGGTATTAATATTGATTATGTCGATAAAACTTTAAACATTAAAGATATTAATATTGACGGTTTTAACCATACATACCAGGGCGGTACATTCAGAAATGCCGGTAATATTAATATTGATAATTCTTCCGTTACCAATAATAGTGCGGACAGATTCGGCGGATTTTTATATAATATGCAAGCAGGTACTGCAGTCATTTCAAACAGTATTTTTGAGAACAATTCGACATCAAGTGACCCTACATTTGGCGGCGGTGCCATAAATAATGACGGAACTTTGACGGTTAATAACTCTGTATTTACTTCTAACAATTCTTCAATAGGCGGTGCTTATTCTTCTGACGAAGAGGACCTGAGTGCTGCCGGCACATTTAACGGAACTGTATTTACAACAAATACGGCTACCATGCGCGGCGGTGCAATAAATAATGTTGAAGGAAATTCTGTCATTATTTTGGATTACGGCAGCGGTACAGGTCTTACCCATAGTGAATTTAATGAGAACGTGGCAACTGACGGCGGTGCGATATTTAACACAGGCGATGCAACAGTTACAAATGCAATATTTACGGGCAACATTGCATCAAATAACGGCGGCGCAATTAACAACGAAGGCACATTAAGTGTTGACGGTGCTATGTTTACAGGTAACAAATCCACCAATACAGAGGCTAATACCGGTGGTGGTGCTATATACAACAAAGGTATTGCCACAATATCAAATTCAATATTTGCTTCTAATGAAGCCTCAAATTGTGGCGGTGCAATATATAACTCCTCAGGGGGTACCTTAACGGTAACTGACAGCATTTTCTTAAATAATAGTGCAAGAGACGCAATTACAAACGGCTCCATTGAGGGTACTAACTTAACTATTAATGCAACAAACGGTGATACGATATTTGAAGGCAGTACTATTGCCATATATAACAACAATATTGCTAACCTTAATGCATCATCAGGTCACAGCATAATACTTAACGGAGGCATTTATACTGACGTGAGTACTCCCGTAATCAATATCAACAATGATGACGATAAAACAGGTACAGTCATTTTTAATGCAGATGTCACAGGACAAAGTGAAGTTAAACTCTATAAAGGTACATTAAAACTTGGTTCAAGCGCAAACGAAATGAAAGAAATGTATCTGACACTTAACGACAAAGGACTTATGGATATGCCGGAAACATTTACGGCTGTTGCTGCACCTTCCGTCAGCAACCTGAAAGTCCTCGGCGGTACACTAGACCTGATGAACGGTATTGTCGATGAAGTTCAAATCAAAGAAATTGAAAATACACCGGCTATTGCTATTGACATTAATTTTGAAGAAGGAACAAACGATATTATAAAAGGTGAATTTGATAGGAACAAAGCCTTTAGCATAAGCTCTGCCAATATACCTCAAGAATTAGCAAGCGCTACAACTAGAATAAAAATATCTGATGCAGGCGTAACAACCATAAGCTCTATCATTGACAGTCAGATTAAGGACAGCAAATATAAATATTTGTTCAAAGCGTCTGCCCCTGATGACGAAGGTTATATCGATATTATAAAAGGTTTGAAAAATGGCTTACACGAAGCAATTTCAGACGAAACTTCTTCATACACACTAACTGAAAATGAACAAATTTTGCAAGATTTACCTGAATTGCAATCAGAAATAACCATAAACGGTACTGACACAAAATATGAAATTTTCGGTAACGGCTTTGCAGGTTTAAATGTTCAGGATGGAACAACTGTAACAATTAATAATGTGGGCAATATTTCAGGTTTTAAACCCGATACCAATAACGCTCAAATAAGTAATACAGGAACATTAAATATAGTTAACTCAACAATATCAGCTCCTGAAACGGAAAATACAATTTATAACTCAGGCATTTTGAACGTTAACTCTTCTGTAGGTGCAGAAAGTGTTATAAACGGAAAAATCGCAGGTGACGATAACGGCACAATAAATATAAACCAAAATTCGGACAATACAGGAACGGTTATATTTAATGATACAATTTCAAATCAACAAGCTGTTAACCTGTATAACGGAGTTTTACAACTCGGTTCAGAGGGGGTAACTTCTATTGCTGCGCCTGAAGTCAGCAACCTCAATCTTCTTGGCGGTACTTTAAGCATGATGAACGGAAGTATCGATACTGTTAGTATTTCATCAATTGATAACGAACCTGATATTGCAATTGATATTGATTTTGAGAACTCGCTGAACGATAAAATCTCAGGTGATTTTGATAAAACAAAAGCAATTAATATCGGCAATATTAATTTGATAAAAGATTTAGACGGTTTAACAGGTGAGATACAACTTTCGGATGTCGGAATTACCACAAATACTACTTTCGTTAACAGTAATATTCCGGACAGTAATTATCAATACAAATTTGAAGCGTCAACTGCCGATGACGGCGGTGTTGTAAAAGTCATGAGAGGCTTAATTCATGGGCTATATGAATCATTGCATAAAGGAACTGATACAGAAACTTGTATTTTACCTGAAAACGATACTATAATCAGAGATTTAGGCACTATTGAAACTGCCGACCTCACCGTTGATGCAAATTTGAACAACATCGAAGGACAAAACTTTAGCGGAGTAACAGTTGGTGAGAATAAAAAACTGACTATCAAAAATGCAAGTGAAATTTCAGGCTTTAAATCTGAAAATGGCGGTTTTGCAAATATTGAAGCTAACGGTGAATTGAATATAATTAACAGTACAGTTAAGGATAATATTGCAGAAAATAACGGCGGAGCATTTTATATTGCAGAAAACGGCACTATAAACATTGTTGCAAACGCAGGAGCAACAAATATTTCAGGCAACAAAACAAGTGCTGACGAACCTGTCGCAATATATAATGAAGGCACAGTAAATATGACAGCAAGAAGTTCTGCCGATGTAGTATCCGTTGATGACAAAATATCAGGTACAAACGGAATAATAAATATTAATAATGATTCAGTTGACGGCACAACACCGATACCTAACACCGGAACGGTATTACTAAATAATACCGTTACTAATAATACCGTTAATCTCTATAACGGTACACTCCAACTTGGCAAAAATGCTTCAAATGCACCTGCTGTCAGCAATCTTAACATTAAAGGCGATGCATTATTAAGTATGGCTAATAATGTTATAGATAAAGATGTTGCAATTTCCTCAATTGATGATACCTTAACACTTAACCTTGCTCTTGATATTGATTTTGAAGATACCGATGCTGACGGAATCAGTGCATCTGACAGTATTTCAATAACTGATGAAATGGAACATGTTTCAACAAGAATAGATAATATTAACCTGATTTCCGAACTTGATGATAAAGGCAAAGTAAAAATATCCGATAAAGCAGTTAACACAAATAAACAAATATTCTATACAGGTGATTTTAAATATGATTTTGAAGCATCCGACACGGGAGTAATCGATGTAATCAAAGGATTATCAAACGGTCTTGAAGAAGCTGTACATGACGGAAATGATGACGTAACTTATCTTGTAGAAACTGATGAAAACGTTGTTAATACACTTGGCAATCTTGCCGATAAAAAACTTACGATAAAAGGCAACAACAACCATAGCTTAAAAGGTAACAACTATGGCGGCATTACTGTTGATGAAAACAGAGAATTAATTATACAAAATGTCGGGCAGCTTGATGCAGACGGAAATGTCGTAAATGCAATAACAGGATTTAGCAAAACTGACGAATATGGCGGCTTTATCAATAATATTTTGGGTACCGTTACAATTGAAAATAGCGTAATTGCGGACAATTCACTTAAATCCGTTTCGGCATATGCCTTTGGGGGTGCTATTTATAATGAAACAGGAACACTGAACATTATTAACAGTATATTTAAAGGTAATAATGTTACAGGAGCAGATTTGACGTACAGTGGAGCAATATATAATTTAGTCGAAACAGTGAATATAACCAACAGTACGTTTATCGGCAATTTTGTATCAGGTAATGATGCGTATTCCGGTGCAATCTATAATGGCGGTGAGTTAAATATAACAGATAGCGAATTTAAAGATAATTATGTTGCCGGTACAACCACTGCTCTGGGTGGCGCAATTTTTAATGCCAATTTTTCAAGATTAAATATAAATGCTGAAGGCAAAGATGTATTGTTTGAAGGGAATAAAGCTAATTCCGACTCAAATGCCATATATAATGCATCCGGTACAATTAACCTCAACGCTGATACAAATAAAAAAATAATTTTTAACGATGCCATTGATGGCGAATATAATGATTATGATAAAAATGAAATTAATATTAACAACAAAGCCGATAAAACCGGTACGATTGTATTTAATGAAAAAGTTTTAAATCAGAATAGCGTAAACTTAATCAATGGCACATTGCAATTAGGTTCTAAGGCCGAACCAACAATTGCCGGTTCAAAAGATATAGCCGCACCTGAAGTTAGCAACTTGAATATTAAAGGCGGTACATTAGATATAGCAAATAACCTGACAAACGATAATGTAAAAATAAAATCTATTGAGTCCGGTAAGGAATTAAAGTTAGTTGTCGATATTGATTTTGCAAATATTGATGCTGAGGAAATCAGTGCAAGTGATAAAGTTACAATAGATGGCACAAACAAAGATATAAGAATTACAGACTTTAATATCTTATCTGATTTAGCAACATCCATGGGTAAAATAAAAATATCAAACGATAATGTTCACAACTATGAACAAACTTTCTATAAAGATTCTAAAAAATATGTATTCCATGAATCGGTAAACGGAATAGTTGATATTAATACCGCTCTTGTAAACGGCTTATATGAAGCCGTCCACGATGGTGGTGACGATGTAACGTATATCCTTTCTAATGACGATACTATGGCTCAAAACCTTGGAATATCAGAAGATAAAATGTTAACAATTATAGGTGATGGCAACTACAATATCACTGGTGAAAATTTTGAAGGTATGACTATTGACGCTGACAAAGAAGTTATAATAGAAAATATCGGTTCACTGGATGACGAAGGTAATGTAAAAACATCCGTAAATACTTTTTCAAGTGTTAACGGCGGTTTTATTAACAACAAAGGTCAACTAAAAACAAACTATTCCGTATTTAGCAACAACAAAGCCGAAAATGGTGGTGCTATCGCTAACTCCGGCATTGCAACAATTGAAAACACAATATTTACTGAAAATAAAGCAAGCAAAGTTGGTGCGGCTATTTCAAACTCCGGTACAATGACATTATCAAATACTACTTTTGCTAATAATACTGCAACTGAAAATGGTGGAGCTATATATAATAACACGGGGGCAGTATTGACTTTAGCAGGTAAAAATATATTTGAGAATAATACTGTAAGCGGAGATAAAAATGATATTCACAATGAAGGAACAGTTAATGTTATAGGCGAAACATCATTTGACGGCGGTATGACAGGTAATGGTACTTTAAATATAACCGAACATTCTTCAGCTGACTTTGCAACAGGAAAATTAGAACAAGGCAAAATTGTTCTCTCTAACACATCTGATTTGAACATAGATAATGAAACAGAGGAAAATCTTACAGACATAACAATACAAGATGGTGGAATTGCACATGTTTCAATTGACTTTGATGATAAATTAGACTCATTCACAAGTGCTAATGGCACAATCAGTATAAGCTCCATTGACCTGAGTAAGGTTACCGGCGATAAGAGTAATGTACTGACAACAACCCTTGGCAATAATATTCAAATTGACGAAAATACCAAACTTTTAAATCAAAATGATATAAATTATTTTGGTGTCAAAAAAGATGAAATGACATTATTTACGGAAGCAAGTTCAAAAACGAATCTAAATACTACAATATCAAAATCCTATAACAATTGTGCTTCTATATATGAACTGAAAACTGATGAAAAAATTGATACAGGGAGTACAGTAAAAGGAAATCCTAACTCAAAGTTTATTGTTCAAGGTAACGGAAATTCAATAACTGACGGCAGTGTTATAGTTGAACCAGCTGTAAACTATATAAATATTGATACAAATTATAAAAACAGTAAAACAGCAGGTAGCGATTCGACAAAAGCAGCTATCACATTACAACCGAACTCAACTGCTAATATAGTTGCGGAAAATCATGATATCGCAATAATAAATACAGATAATCACACAGCAGTATATTTGGAAAGTGATGGTACAAATTACTCTAACTTAAACCTTGTAGCAACAAACGGTAAAAAAATTAAAATTAATGATGATATCGTTTCAGATAATAAAGCAAATACCGTAAACTTCAACGGTAATATAGAATTCAACGGTATATTTGATCCGGCAACTGCAAATGTTTCAGCAGGAACACTAACAAGAAACGGTTACGATGATGACATCACATATAACTTAAACAGCAACGGTACTCTACATTATATAAATGACAAATATCTTTATAATGCCGATTTGCATAATGGTTTTACGTATAACCTTAATACAATAAACTTTAACGGCGGTAATTTAGACCTGCGCAACTTTGGTGTTAATACAATTAATCTTGCTCATCTTAATTTAAATGCAAATTCCAATATCTATCTTGACGCTGATTTACGAAACAAAACTATGGATAATTTTGGTAGCACCAAGACAAGCATAAAAAATGATGCAAAACTTCATGTAGATGGTTTTAATATTTTATCTGATGCGAAATTACAATCGGTATCAATTAATTTTACAAAAGATAAAAATTTGCAAAAAGCAGTAGATTATACAGGGAAAGACAGTGTCGCATATTCTCCGTTATATAAGTATGATGTTACATACGATAAAGAAACGGGTAATTTTAATTTTGATAATAAAGACTATGAACTTAATCCGGCTATCACAACCTCAGAAATCGCTACGCAAATGGCATTCTTAAATCAATTGAATACATATGATGAAGCATTTGCCAATATGGATATGACAATGCTCATGCCTCGTTTTCAACGCATAGCAACGAAAATGAGAAACAAATATGCACAAACTCTGGAAGGCAGTGCCGGCGTAACGTATACTCAAAGTATTTTGCCCGAAGACAGAAAAGGTATATGGTTTAAACCATTTGCAACAATAGAGCGTGTACCACTTTCTAACGGACCTGCTGTTGGTAACAATTCCTACGGAGCATTAGTCGGTGGTGACACACAACTTATAGAACTGAAAAACGGATGGGATGCAGTTTATAGTTTCTATGCCGGATACAACGGGTCTAATCAGCATCATGAGGGCAACAGCATTAATCAAAATGGTGGTTTAGCCGGCGGAACCGCAGTATTTTATAAAGGCAATTTCTTTACGGGACTGACCGCAAACGTAGGAGCTTCTCAGGCTGAAGCATCAACTACACAAGGAACCGATAACTTTACTATGCTTACAACGGGTATCGCAAGCAAAACAGGATATAACTTTGAATTTTTTAACGGCAAATTCATTGCTCAACCGAATTGGTTAATGTCATATACAATGATTAATGCATTTAATTATAAAAATGCACAAGATATTGATATCAATTCTGAACCGCTACATGCTATTCAAGTAACTCCCGGATTAAAATTGATAGGTAATCTTTCTAACGGTTGGCAACCGTATGCAAGTGTTCAAATGGTATGGAACATACTTGATAAAACAAAATTTACGGCAGAAGATGTTTCCTTGCCGGAAATGAGTGTTAATCCGTACGTTCAATACGGCATCGGTATACAAAAGACTTTTGGCGACAGATTGACAGGCTCTTTACAAGCTACTTTCAGAAATGGCGGAAGAAATGGTGTATCGTTTGCCACAAACTTCAGATATGCTCTGGGAGATGCTCCTTTGAAAAAAATAAATATGGCTTCAAAAGATGTAGAAAAACAAACATCAAAACAGATCAATATCCAAGCAACAAGAAATCAAACGTATCCATTAATTTAAACAAAATACTCTGTACGTATACTCGGCTAATTTCAGTTCTGCGTTTTTTTATTTTACCTGCAGATATAAGATTTTCTGATTTTTCTTTTTGTATTTTAGATGCTGAGATAGAAACAATTTTAAACGCAATATATTAATAAACTATTGAACTGTGATAATTTCTTGGTTGTATAATACTGCTCGGTCTTGAAGGTGTAGGTATGATTCTGGATGACCCTGTATTATAGTCAACTGCCTGTGGAGTTACTCGTTGTACTTGTACAGGTTGAGTATTATTAACAGGTCTGATTGGCTGAGTTGTATTTTGCGTTCTCGCAGGTTTTGTATATTTGGTCTGCTTAGAATTTTTAGCAGGCTGTACATTTTTCGGTGTTTGTTGAGACTTATAATTGTTATTTGTATTATTCTTGATATACGTAGACTCCAATGTCGGTTTCTGTAGAGGAGTAATAATTGCTGTTGGCTTTGTATTTTGTGAAGAGTCATAATTATGATTATAACTTGAATTCGGATCTGAATTTATGAAAGACTTTTGTTGTTTTTCATTTTTCTGTTTCGGCTTATCGCTGCCTAATTCCCATCTGCCACCCAAGCCGAATGCAAAACCGTTTCTACCGATATTTCTTCCCATAAACTCAGCATAACCGGTAAATCGCTTTCCGATTTTTTTCTGAATACCGACAGAATATTGAATATATGGTTTCATTGTAATAGCAGGAATATCAATACCTTCTATTGTCTCACTTGCTTTACCCATAATATTCCACATAAAACTTGCCCCAACATAAGGTTGCCAATTATTTTTAAAGTTACCTATTAATTTTAAACCAGGAGCAACTTGTATACCGTGCATACCATCTGCATTAACTTCGTATTCTGCACCTGTTTTATGATTAAATGCTTTTATGAATGAATATGATGCAGTAACGTTAGGTTGAATAATGAACTTACCTTTCGCCAACGCCCAATTATATCCGAATTTACCGGCAACACCTGTCGACAGCATAGCAAAATTTTCTTTTCCTAAATCATAATGAGCATCAACACCAGATATACCAATATTTGCAGTTAAGCCACCAAAGAAGTTGTTTTTATACAACATTCCTGATACCCCAAACACACCGCCGTTTTGATACATTTTAACATCGTCAAACGACTGATGTGAGCCGATATAACCGCCATAGGCATTAAAAATACCCGACCAATCGGCACCCATATCTCTAAGCCCGCTATCTGCACCTATCAAAGTATTATACATGAAATTTGATACATCCGGACCGTCTTTAAAATTAACTTTTTCAAATGCTGCATTTGGTTTAAACCAAATACCTGTATTATCACCGACAGGAAGATTTGTTGGTGAATAAACTACAACGTTTTTTGTATCAACATCTGTCGAAGCAAGTTTATTACTTTGTATATATGCAGCTCTTTGCTCTTTTGTCATAAAATTAAGCATATCCATAGAGCCAAAAGCAGACTGATACAATGATAACTGATTTGCATATCCGCCTAATTGAAGTGCTACAGGTGTTGTATAAATATCAGGATTATATTCTATATCACCATGACCATCTTTATTTGTAAATTTAAAGTTATAATCCGTACCATCTTGATAACCACTGACATTATATTTGTATATAGGACCTTTTGCTTCTTTAACGGAATTTTTTACATGCTTACTTAAATCAGCTGTTCCATATTCAGAGCCGGTAAATTTAACAGTTGTATTTATATATTTTGAATCGCTAAGAACATTCATATTTGTAACATTTAATGTTCCGTCAGCTTTAACTGATGATGCCGAAAGTCTGTCCATATTTCTATTTGCCAAGTCAACATCAACTGCAATATTACCGTTACCGCTAAGATTAAATTCTTTTAATTGAAGAGTACTAACTGCATTATTCATCATATCAATTGTGCCGCCGTATAAAGATATACTGTTATTATTGATATAAGAATCTTTTTGTAATTTTAATGTCCCTGCATACATATTAATTCCACCGTTTGCAGTTGCATTTGAAATTGAACCGTTAACTTCAACAACTCCACCTGCATTTGTTGCCCCTTGGTTAATAGCAATAGCATAGCCTTTATCAGAACCTTTAATACCATGTAAAGATATTTTTGTACCCGTTGTATTTAAATATAAAGTACCGGCAGGAGATGTTCCGTCACTATCCATGTAGATATCATTTGTTTCTGAAGCTGCTGTATTGTCCTTAAATACAATATCCCTTGTTGAGGCATCAATTGTAACATTTGCGCCATTTGCGGCATAGATTGCACCGCCCTTTCCTCCTGCATTGTTCCCTGTAAACGATGTATCTATGATATTAATATCAGAAGAAGTATATATAGCACCGCCATCTCCAGATGCACTGTTATTATTGAAAGCGGTTCTTGCAATTGAGCTATTCCCGCCGTTGTTATATACAGCACCACCATTTTCATTTTTAAATCCTGATATTGATGCGATATCATTTAATTCAAAATCCTGCCCTGCAGATATTTCAAAACCTTTTGTTTGATTAGCGGTTACGGTATGATTGTGACCTGCAATAATGACACTGGCCACATTTTCATGAAACGGAGTTAGATCTCTGTCGACAATTTCGTCTTCAGTCATCGTGTATGCAATGTTTTGTCCCGCAGAAGGAGGTACGTACTCTGTCATATTAGCAAGACCGCCTTCGCCTTTTGCAGCAACAATATTTATAATTGTATCGGACAAATCAAAGTCAACAGTAGCATCATAACGATTTACACTTGTAAATAATGTTGGAACCTTTACCATTGCAGAAGCATCTGTACCTTTTATAAATTTCAATGATGTTGAATCTTCGGTTATATCGGAAAGCATATTTATATTTTTAATATTTATTTTACCGGAACCGGTTGTGCTATTTACGGTGAAACTGTCAATACTATTTGTACCTAAATCCGCATCTAAAACGACATCCCCGTCAGCTTCAAAATTCAAAATATCAAGATTTACATTTTCTATATAATCATTAGATAAATCAATAGTACCACCTTTTACGACCATATTATTAATATTTAAATTGGAGTCACCATTCTCTGCGGCGCCTGTTTTAACAGTACCTCTGTACAAATTCAGAACTGAAGTTGAAAGCACATCATCAAATTCGACTTTCCCAGTATATCCTTCTGTATTGTTTATATTAATATAATTTACCGGACTAGCCTTAGTATAATCGTCTTCCTGATTTACCTTGCCATTGAATGTAATATTCCTGTTTTTATTTGCATTAAAATTAGCATAAGCACCATATAAATTAAGGTCTACATTATCTTTCTTCGTAACTTCCTGTTTGTCATTCCACAGAGAAATTTCATTACCTGAAAAAGTAACATTCTTGTCTTTTGCAAAAATATCAAGATGTACATTTTCAATGCCAATTCCGTTGATTTCAACCGCTGCAGCACGCATGTCAGGATCTCGAGAAAATGCCTTGTTGTTATAAAAAGAAGAGTCGGTTATTGCCAAAGAACCTAAAGAGTATATCGCTGAACCTGATGCCACACCAAGATGTGATTTGACTTGGTTATCAGTAAATTCAGTATTTGATACCGTAAGTTCTCCGGCGGTAAAAATAGCACCGCCGTACGCCTGAGCTACTACCGGTTTCGCACCTGAGTTTTCTACAATGTTAGAAGTGAATTTTGAATTTTCAACAGATTGTAATGATATTGTACTTATGGCACCGCCTTGATAAACAGCCTTATTTGAATTGAAAGTAGAGCCGCTAACTTTACCCAGTTTATTGCTGTCATAAATTGCACCGCCATGAGATGAAGTATTTTTTTCAAAATGTGCGTTCGATATATTATTTATGTTTCCATTATTGAAAATTGCACCGCCAAACATATTTTCCTGAGAATCTAGGGAATTGTTGGTAAACTTGGAGTTTGAGATTTCTTTTATGCTCCCGGAGTTAGCAATTGCACCTCCATATACAGAAAAATCTCCTTTGACACTGTTATTATCAAACTGGGTATCTGCAATCAAATCAACGTTTCCTGACGCAAACAGAGAGAAGGCACCACCTGAAGCTGCCGTATTGCCGGTAAATCGAGAGTTTTTAATGGAAACAATTGTGCCTTGATAAGCTATAGCACCACCGGCATCAGTTTTTGAAATATTATTTTTGAATACAGAATTGTTTATCGTTGTAATTGTACCGCCGCCTGAAATAGCGCCACCACCAAATCTCGCCGTATTATCTTCAAATAACGTATTCGTTATTGCACTAATTTCACCCCAGTTGGCTATTGCACCACCATATCGATTTGCTGTATTATTTTTGAAAGTACAATCTTTGATACCTTGTCCTTCTATTTTTCCGCTTGCGGCAATAGCACCACCTTGACCGTTTCTGTCGTCTTCTGCGAGAGAACCGTCTTTGTAATCAGCTTTATTACCTTCAAACAGGGTATCAATTATACCGTCTTTAATTATAGATCCGTTTCCTGCACTTAATGCACCACCATTAGTAACAGCAGTATTATTTATAAAAGAAGAATTTTCTATACGTATAAGAGAAGTAGTTTCATAATCAGAACCCTCACGAAACGCACCGCCATCACCTTTTGCGTATTCAACCTTGGTAGATTTATTGTCTTTGAATTCCGCACCCGTAACTAAAACATCTTTTGCTTTATTGTATATAGCGCCGCCAATATCACCGCTTGAGCCGGTATATGACCCTTCTATTACAGTGCCATCTACCGTAATAACTGTCGATGCATTTGCACTAAAAGTTGACATCGTTGCTAATACGGCTAAAGCACATGCTTTTACGTTTACATGAGACTTATTTTCATTATCTTTGGAGAGTTCCTCTCTTCTTGCTTCCACTAATCTAACTCCACATATTGATATAATAATGATATAGAATTTAGCTAGTCATGTCAATTTAGCAACTACGCTATTTGGTTGATATTTATTCCTTTTTTCATACATCAAAAGGTCGGTTTTTACTTCATACACATTTGAAAAATTTACAAATCAATTAAAGTATTATAAACTGATTATGATAAGTAAAGTTAAGAGACGGAATATGGAAAACAGACAGAATTGGAGTTCACAGCTTGCGTTCATTATATCGGCGATAGGTTCAGCTATCGGGTTAGGTAATATATGGAGATTTCCCTATATTATGGGGCAAAATGGCGGAGCAGTATTTCTCCTTGCATATTTCTTTTTTGTATTTTTTATTTGTGCTATTCCTCTTTTGGGAGAATTAGTATTCGGGAAAATTGCACAAAAAGATGTTGTTGGTGCATTTAATTCATTAAACCCAAAATTAAGATGGTGCGGATGGCTCAGTGTTACAACCGCCATTGTTGTTGCATCATTCTACTTTGTTGTAGGCGGATGGATTATATATTATATATTTCAAAGTTTTTCACTTTCCAATATAACTGATTTTGAAGCATATTTTACGCATCTGACCACATCACCACTATTGTCTGTATCTTTTACATACGCATTTTTACTTGCTTGCATGATATTTGTATACAGAGGTGTAAATAAAGGAATAGAAATTGCAAACAAAGTTATGATACCATTATTTGCGATTATACTTGTAGTATTAACGATTGTTACATTGCAATTGCCAAATGCACAAGCAGGTTTGGATTTTATTTTTAATCCTGATTTTTCAAAAATAAATTTTTCAATGCTTTTAATGGCTTTAGGGCAAGCATTATTCACTCTTAGCATAGGTATGGGCGCAATTTTAACTTATGGCAGTTATTTAAAAAAGGATGACAGCATTTTAAAAAGTGCATATTCAATAATTATCGCAGATGCAATTTTTGCCATTTTGGCAGGAGTAATGATTTTCCCCGCAGTTTTCTCATTTGGATTAGAACCGACTGCAGGTGCAGGACTCGTCTTTATCACTTTACCACAGGTATTTACGCAAATGCAGTGCGGAAGTTGGATTGCATTGGGGTTTTTCTTCCTTTTGTTTTTTGCAGCATTAACATCAGGTATAAGCATAGTAGAAGTTGCAGTTGCTTCGTTCATTGATAATTTTAAAATGAAAAGAAAAAAAGCTACGCTATTAATTACATTATGCGTTGCTGCACTTTCCACACCCGTTGCTCTTTCATTTGGTGTGCTAAATGGAATGAAAATTTTCGGAAAAACGTTATTTGAACTGTTTGATTTTACAAGCTCAAATATATTCATGCCGCTAAATACATTAATTATTTGCCTTGCTGTAGGATGGTTATTAAATATGGCAAACAATGAAATATTCAAATCACAATTTATGAACAAATTATTTGTTATTGCATCAAAATATATTCTTCCCATTATATTTTTGATATTGCTGATAACAGGGTTAAATAGTTAGACTCTGATATAGGATTGTTATTTTGAAAAATTTTGACGGCTATAAAAAATGTCCATATTGCGGAAAACTTGTTATTGAAAGTGCGATTTTTTGTAAGCATTGTAATAAGCATTTGGGAAACGGAGAAAATGATAGTACTACAACTAAAAAAAATAAAATTTCCCGTAATGATTATTTGAAAGACAGACCCGAGTACAAGATAGGACAGATATGTACAATAATTGTAATTTCAGCATTAATATACTCATTTTTAGGTGATGTAAGCTACCAAATTTCCCATTTTATACCTAAAGTTTCAGCGATAAAAGAACCTGCTACATTACCGGGAGAAGCAATTCAAACTAACTTAAAAACGCCAAAGCAAATAGAAATTAATAGCGGTAAAAAATACCGACTTCTATTGGCTCAAGCAGAATATTCATTAACGGGTATTATAGTTGCGAAAAATACAAACTTTTGGCTCAGAGAAATTATGCAAAACGATTTTGATGAAGTCGTACCGCTTGATTTTGGGATAGCATGGGGAGATATTGCCGATAAATCTTTTTTAAAAAAATATTTTAAGTTCAGTTCCCAAAAAACATTAGGACAGGCAAGAGCCTTGAAATTCAGCTGGAAATTACCTAAAAATAGCGTATCAAGCGATTATATAACAAGTCATATTTCTCATAATCATATTATTCCCGCAACGGATAATGTAGCATCGGCACTTTTGCGATTAAACAAATGGGATACCGTAAAACTCGACGGGTACCTGGTTGATATTATACAGCCGTCCGGATACACTTCATATACAAGTTTATCAAGAGGAGATAATAATCCTCAATCAAGAGGTGCGTCCAAGGATGATGGTGCAGGCGGAGCTTGTGAAATTTTTTACGTAACAAGTGTTCAAATTGGTAAAAAGCACTACGAATAAGTTTTAATATTTCTAAATAAATAACACAGAAAATAGCAAACTTTTTTCCGTTTTATTTTCATATATTTGCATAACACTATAACGAAAGGACACAGTATGCAAATAGGAAACAACTACAATATTAACTTTGAAAGCACCGCAAAATCAGGAGCCATACATTCAAAATCTCAAAATACCGTAAATCAACAAAACTTACAAATTCAAAAAAACATGCAAATACCGAGTTTCGGGGCATATAAACCGTTAACAGAAGAGCAAAAATGCAAAAAAATGCTGCTTGATGCAAAAAATGAAAACGGAAGAATACGTTTTGTCACCAAAGATGAAATTACGGAAATGATGCAAGCAATTAAAAGTTTTAAAACAAAATTAAGCAAATCAGAACTTTTAAAATTAATTTTAACTGACCCTAATGAAGTATCCAAGGTCAGTGATATGGATGCTAAAAATATTACAACATACTTTAAAGCATTAAGCGGTAAATCAAAGGATATACAATACTTTGTTGCTGATAATATGAGTGGTTCTGTTTCTGATAATGCACAAAAAGAATTGGAGTTATTTACACCGGATAAACTTTCCGATTCTGTTTTAGCATACATCGAAAAAAATATGACAGGCAACAAAAATACAAAAGGAGAAAAATTCTCATTCCTACTAAGTTACTTTGCAAAATGTCCTGCTTTAATTAAGCACAGAAGTAAACTTGTTGAAAAATTAAATTATGCGGATAAAAATAAAACCGTATTTGAGAATATTCAATCATTGGTAGCACAATATAACGATATGTACGGGGTAAAACCTTTGGTAAATTTACTATCATTAATGACACCTGACAATGTTGAAGAAATATCTGGCATTACCGAAAGATTATGCAGAATTTCGTGCGGAACAGCTAACCAATTTTTAAGCCGCTTAAATAAAGATAATTTTGAATTTGCTTGCGAAGCTGCTCATAATGAAAGTATTGCAAGTGTTTCTGAAGATTTAAAATATATACGTGAATATAATATTGAATTGCCCAAACTAAGCGATTATCGGGATGGTAATGAGTACTGTCAGAGAGTTTCAACATTAATAGACAAAGCACTTGAAAAAGATACAGGTGATGATGATGAAACCTAGTCAAAAATATAAAAGTTACCGACAGATATCTAAATACTAAGAACAATACTAAAAATCCCAAGCATAAATACTTGGGATTTTTTATTATTTTAATAATTGTTTAAAAAAATCAATCATTTAAAAAACTCTTCGAAAACATTTCTTTTAATTTGTTTACTTCTCTGGCTAAAAGTTCAGATGACTTTTCATAATTAAACGGTTCATTCCCTTGAATTGAATTAGGTCTATACGGAATATTTTCACTACATAAAAAGCGTTCATTTTTCCCTAATTCAATAAAATATGACGGCAAATTTAAACCGCATTTACTGTCAGGTATATTATGTAAACGAACTTCATAACCAGATAAAAACGGGGTTCTTTCGTGAACATATTTTACCAAGCCGTCAATTTCCCTGGTAAATACATCTAAATCTTGCTTTGGCAATGACTTTGAAATCAGCTTGTACATTTGTAAAGGATCAACAAGCCTGCATCTTCCGAAATTTTGATTTGAAACAGAATTTATTTTCATTATACATACCGGTTTAGTATTACTTTCATATTAACACAGCAAAAAAAATAATTTGTTATTATCTATTATTATTTTTTATATTTATTAATAAATTTATCTTTCCAATTAAAAACTCCGGCAAGTAAAGTTCCGGAAATCGAATGCCATACACACGAAACTGCAGATATTATTGCAGCTTAGGGAATTGCGGCAAATGCAATAAATGTATAAGACTAAATGCAATTAAAGGCATCAATGTATATTGTGCCAACGTACCGA
This sequence comes from Candidatus Gastranaerophilales bacterium, assembly GCA_045598245.1. Taxonomy (GTDB): domain Bacteria; phylum Cyanobacteriota; class Vampirovibrionia; order Gastranaerophilales; family JAILCC01; genus JAILCC01. The sequence continues at coordinate 74,170 of JAZLLQ010000020.1, read as the reverse complement.
CTAAAATATCAAATGGTCTTTGAAATAAAATTTGAAAATCTTTCGCGGATAATGTCATTCCCATTGTAAGCATGATTATTCCCAAAATAATAGTTTAACTGTCAACCTGAACCCAGAAAAACAAATCAGGGAAAAAATAAGTAAAAATTGCAATAACTATAATGAAAAGAGAAGTTTGAGAGGATTTTTTTGAATTGAATTTAGCACTATTTTACTCCAAAATCACTTTTTCAACTCTTCTTCTATAAGTTTTGATGCAAATTCAACAAACCTTGCACATGGTCTTTCTTTGTAAAATTCGTCAGTTCTTTTTGTCGGCTTTGCCGAAATTGGCTCATTTTTTACATTTAACAAGTCACGGCAAATTATTGAGCCAAATTCATCTTTAAATTTTTCAGCCAAATTCTGAATTTTTGCATAATGCTCTTCTTTTAATTTATCATCATCAAATGAAGTGTAACCGTATTTTAAACCCGCAAGCATAAACATTGCACTAACCGCACCGCAAACTTCTCTAAGCCTTCCCATACCGCCGCCAAAAGACGAAGCTAATTTTAAACCTGTATTAAAATCAATTCCGACTTTTTCACAATAAGCACAAAATACTGACTGAGAACAATTATAACCTTTTTCAAATAAATCTTTTGCTTTTTCCATATTACCTCTTAAACAAAAAAAGCACCCCGAAAGGTGCTTTTTCGATAAATTCATTTGTTAAGCATTGGCAACTGCAACAGCAACAGCAACGGTAGCTCCAACCATAGGGTTATTACCCATACCGATTACACCCATCATTTCTACGTGTGCAGGAACTGATGAAGAACCGGCAAATTGTGCATCCGAGTGCATTCTTCCCATTGTATCAGTCATACCATAGCTTGCAGGACCTGCTGCCATGTTGTCAGGGTGAAGTGTTCTTCCTGTCCCGCCGCCTGATGCTACTGAGAAGTATTTTTTACCGTTTTCAATAGCCCATTTTTTATAAGTACCGGCAACAGGGTGTTGGAAACGAGTCGGGTTAGTTGAGTTACCTGTGATAGAAACATCAACACCTTCATGTATCATGATTGCAACACCTTCTGATACATCGTCAGCACCGTAAACTTTAACTTTTGAACGTTCACCGTCTGAGAAAGCCTTTTCACTGACAATTTTCAAATTGCCTGTTGCATAATCATATTTTGTTTCAACGCTTGTAAAACCGTTAATTCTTGAAATGATGTATGCAGCATCTTTTCCTAAACCGTTAAGAATAACTCTCAAAGGTTCTTTTCTGACTTTGTTAGCATTTCTTGCAATACCAATAGCACCTTCAGCAGCAGCGAATGATTCATGTCCTGCCAAGAAACAGAAACATTTTGTTTCTTCTCTTAACAACATTGCTGCTAAGTTTCCGTGTCCTATACCAACTGAACGCTGATCACCAACCGAACCCGGTACACAAAATGCTTGTAAACCTAATCCGATAGCTTCAGCAGCATCTGCAGCATTTGTAATACCTTTTTTTATTGCAATAGCTGCACCTAAAGTATAAGCCCAGCTTGCGTTTTCAAAAGCGATAGGTTGAATGCCTTTAACGATAGCATCAACATCAATATTTTTTGCAAGGCATATTTCTCTTGCTTCTTCAAGATTTTTTATGCCGTATTCTTTCATTACTTTATCTAATTTAGCTTGACGTCTGTCTTGTCCTTCAAATTTTACTGTCATTGTTATTACTCCTTACGTGGGTCTATTTTCTTCACTGCGTCATCAAAACGTCCGTAAGTTTTGATATTACTTTCCATTGCTTCTTTCGGATCAGTTCCTTTTCTGATAGCTTCCATCATTTTGCCCAAGTGAACGAACTTGTAACCAATGATTTCGTCATTTTTATCAAGACCTAATTCAAGTACATAACCTTCTGACAATTCCAAGTATCTTGGTCCTTTTACTTTTGTAGAATAAATAGTACCAACTTGTGAACGCAAGCCTTTTCCTAAATCTTCAAGACCGGCACCGATTGGTAAACCGTTGTCAGAGAAAGCAGTTTGAGTACGACCGTAAACAATTTGCAAGAACAATTCTCTCATAGCAGTATTGATAGCATCGCATACCAAATCTGAATTTAATGCTTCAAGAATTGTTTTACCAACCAAAATTTCACCTGCCATAGCAGCTGAGTGAGTCATACCTGAACAACCAAGAGTTTCAACCAATGCTTCTTCAATGATACCATTTTTAACATTCAAAGTTAATTTACAAGCACCTTGTTGAGGAGCACACCAGCCTACACCGTGTGTCAAACCTGAAATATCTTTGATTTCTTTCGAATAAGTCCACTTACCTTCTTGAGGTATTGGAGCAGGATTGTGTTTTGCACCTTTTGCTACACAACACATTTCTTTAATTTCTTGAGAACAATTTTCACAACTCATTTTCTATTCCTATCTCTATTAAATAATTAACAACATCAATTATATATCAAAAAAATTTTTCGTGTAAAATGTAACAAAACTTACGATGAACTTCGTATGGTAAACGATAAAATTTTTTAAATATTATACGAGTAGGAGTAAACTGTACAAGATTAAAAGAGGTTTAACATTTTGCCGCTATTTCAGCTTCTACTTGTTTGTTTTTGGCATTATCATCATCAGATAAAAATGCTTGGCAATCAGATACAAATTTGTCTGTTTTCTTACGTATAGATTTATTTGACGGCATTATATACAACGGAAAAGTCATTTTTATTCTTTTATTTCCGCTTTTATTATAGGGATTATAGCAGTATTCATCACCATAGTCACCTATACCCCATTTTACAATTGATGTTTCAACAGTATTTGGATTAGGATAACTGAAATAAATATCAGTTTTCTTTTCAGCTAAAGCATGTGTCAAATATATATCAAAATCACCTTTTTTACCGTCAGGATAAAACCAAGGACCTTCAGCATTTCTTATTATAGCTTCTACAGCCTTGGTAACACGTTGTTGTTTATCCGTCAAATAAACATCAGGTCTTTCGTTTTTAATTTCAAAATGAACTCTTTCTTTACCACCACAGTACTTCTCGCCTTTGTAATATCCTTCATAATATATCGCTTTAAAACTGATATTTTTAATGTTGTTAACTTTCATATAATTCTCCTGCTCTTACCTTACAATAATCATAAGTACAAAAATAAAATAATTTGCCATGAATTTGCAGATACTTTTACAGATAATATAATTAAAACATCAAAAAACTTGTAAGAAAACAAAATATGTACTAAAATAAAATCATGAAAAATTTTGGAATAAAAAGAGCATTTACCATCGCGGAATTAACTGTAGCAACACTTGTTATTGCAGGAATCGCTATGATTTTAATGCCAAGTTTGGTTTCAAATAATCAAAATCAAATTTTAATGACTGCGTTAAATAAAACAAATACAGACCTTCAACAGGTTTATCGTTCTATGGCTATGCTTGAAGCTCAAGGAAGATTAAGGATAGACCGGAGCGATATGGCAGGAACTTTTCTGAACGCAATTAATTTAACGGAAAAAACAGTTCCTCAAGCGAAATTTAACGAATATAGATATACTTCTGTACCGGCTAATACAGGTATAGGAGGATATACCGATTGGAGAGCAGGCGGAAATACAATAATTCTGAAAAATACCATGTATATAAGCAAAGTAAATGCAAATACAATAGTTGTTGATGTCAACGGAAGAAAACTTCCAAACAAAACAGGAGAAGATATTTACTTTTTCTTTTTCAACCCAATTACTACAGGAGTTAACAGCGGTGAAATATTTTTCGGCGGTAATTGTACCGATGCCTCTTGTAATGCAGTTGATGAAAACTGTACAAAAGGTGCTGCAATGGCAACATCAGGAGGTTGTGCCGCAAAATACCTTAAAGAAGGGAAAATACAAAAATAATTAATTATTCCAAATAATCATCAAGATTTTGTTCGTTTTTCATTTCTGTCATTGAATAAGAGAAAATATCAAAAATGGTTTCTTTGCTAACCTTCAATTCTGACAAATCAAAATCACTCAGATACTCAGGAATTAGCTCTATATCTTTTTCAAAAAGGATAGAGAAAAGATTAGCCATGGAAATTATTGAAATCATTTTTCGATATTCGGGTGATGCGTCCGCCGGGTCATGGTGACATTTTATTGTTTCCGCAATAGCATCAGGCAAATTCCAATTATTAGCAATTAAATAACCGACCTCACAGTGATTCAAACCGCAATATTTTTTTTCTGCCAACAAATTATTTGAAGAAGGCAAATCAACGCTGTCTGACAAAGCTGAAATATAATTAGCATGGTCATACTGCTCTAAAATAATTTTACCCATGTCATGAAGAATTGCTGCACTGAAGAGAATATCGTCATTATCATGAAAAGCTAATTTAGAACATATTTTTTTAGCAATAAGAGCAGTTACCAACGAATGTTTCCAAAGTTTTTTGTAATCAAGCATTTTAACCTGATTATCTCTTGGAGCAAAGATTTTAAATATACTTGAGGATAAAACCAACCCACGAATGGTAGTAAAACCCAATATTGCTATAGAATGTTGTATTGAAGAAATTTGCTTGGGGAAACCATAATATGCCGAATTTACTAACTTCAAAACTCTGGAAGTCAACCCTGAATCATTTGCAATTAATTTTGCTATTTGATAAGCAGAAGAATTAGGGTTTTGAATTAGAGCAATAACTTTATTAACGACTTCCGGCAATGATGGAATATCTTTAACTTTTGATTTTAGTTGCTCTGCCTTATCGTAAACATATTTTTCACTATCGGGTGACAAGGCAAGGTTTTCGGTTAGTGAATGAAGTTTTATTCCTTTTCTTTTTAATTCATCGGTAACCCAAACTTTTGCGACATTATCAAGAGAAATTCTATCAAGACTGAGAACAACAACATGCTGAAATTTCCCTGAAACAGCATCGTTCAGCAGATTAAAAAGTTCCGCCTTATAATCTTCACTGCTGTCCTTGGGTTCTTCATACAGTTTCATAAACACATATCCTCTTTGCTTGCAGAACTCAAGTATGCGTTCATGCTGAACCTTTAATTCAATATGTCGTTCCACATCATTGCGTTTGGTTGAGCTTATGTATCCTACTGCATTTAAAGATTTTTCCATATTTTTACTCTATCTCATAACCATTACAAGCATCACAAGTTCGCATGTTTTTCAACATGGCTTTGTCTAACTCTTCGGATGCAACAATTTTACCGTTTACAAATGTCGGTTCATAACTGCGAATAGGATCATCGTCAAGCCTTTCCTTGAGCAATGAATAATCCTTTTGCGCATATAATTTTGAAGATGTTTCATTTAATACATCATAAATATATCTTGTTTTATAACCATCACTTTCAGCATCAACAATCAGTGCAGCTTTTTCAAGTTCCAATATTGCGTCAAGGAAATCATTTTGCTCTCTTAGTAAGATAGCCAAATTATAATGTACATCATAATCAAACGGGCGCATATTTATACATTTGCAATAAACCTTCTTTGCTTCTTCAATATCTCCTAAAAGCTGTAAACTTAAAGCAAGATTAAAATAACTGTCGTAAGCATCACGCTTATGCTTTATCGCATTTTTGTATGACGCCACGGCATCTTGCAAACTTTTTCTTACTTCTTCAGGCTTTTGACCATATACCAATGATTTCCATTTATATGCCAACCCCATATTATGATAAGCAACTGCTTTATTATATTCGACATAATCTTTATTGTTATAAATCAAAAAAATGTTAATATGCAAAGGTGCTTTTTCAATAGCTGTTGTATATTCTTTAATTGCTCTGTCGTATTCATAAAACTTTTCCGACAAAACAATGCCCAATGCAATTCTTGCATTCATAAAAGCCGGTCTGTACTGAACAGATTTTTCATAATAAGTTAACGCACTCACATAATCTTCGTAAACTGCAAAAATATTTGCCAAATTATAATTTGCTTTTGAATGTGCAGGATATAATTTCAATGCTCTTTCATACAGTCTGATAGCACCTACCAAATCTTTTTGAAGATATTTTTGATCACCTTTATAAACATAATAATATGCAAGTGCTACATTTTTTGCCGTAACAACTTTATGAGGAAAAGCATAGCAAAAACCCGCTGCACCTAAGAACAGTATTAGTATTATTATTTTCATTGCGGTTGAACGAATAAATTTTAACATATAATATCCTAACTAATCATTAATATTATACTCATATATTAGCGCATAAGGGAATACATAATTTAGACTATACTGATACATTTGTATATGCGTATATTAAACTCTTTACTCAAATATAATCCGATTTTGACCGATATAACTATCGGTCTTTTTTTATGTCCTTGGCAAATGCTTTTGCAACATGATTAGGACTTTCAATATTCAAATCACCATATTTTAGTCTGACACGAGTTTTAAGAGCATTTTCATCATTTCCCATAAATAACTTTGAATAAATAGCTACCCCGTCATCAATTATAGGTGACGATACACCGGTAAAAAGCTCGGGGGTTTTCCGTTGAAAAGCCGTAAACGCAAGAGCATTCATAGCCAAGCAATCCAATTCTTCTTGTATTGAACTTATCCCATCATTATCCTTTGCATGCGAAAGTTCATGTAAAATGGCTGAACTGATTGCTAAAATCTCTGCAGGGTCTTTTGTACTCTTATATTTATCATTTATAACTATTGTTCTTCTTGTGTTTTGCCATTGTGCATGAATTTCCGGCGGTATTTTATCAAAAATTATCGGTATTTGGTTTTCTTTTGCAAAATCTAATGCTTCCCGTCCCGAATTAAAAGCTAATTCTACTCCGAAACGCTTGACTTTTTCTACATCTGCTTTTTCAAATGTCAAACCTTGAAGATGCTTTAATGCCAGGACAAGGGAATCAGCTTGCGGAGTTTCTATTGAAAAAGATTCTCTTTTTAATTGAACAAAATCCTTGTACAAATCAAGAGATTTACCGGAAAAAGAAGCATTATGAACTTGTAACGATGAAATCTTCACGAAAATAATCTCATTCACTATACACTAATAGGAAACCCGTGAATAATAAAATTTGCCATTAGCTAGCGAGGTCTTGTTTGATTTAATTTATTTCTTAAAATCTTAAATCTCTCTATATCTTCATTAGAACGTACTGTTTCTTTGAATAAAACCTGAGATGCGGGATGAACCAACAAAATAGAATCGATATGTATTTCTAAGAAGTTATATTTTCTTGGAGGAACACTAGGGTTTTTGCTCATAATTTCAGCATCGGTAACTGCCAAAAAACGACGTTCGCTATCATTTAATAAATCGGTCAATTCACGATTAGAATTAGTGTATTTTGAAACGTGAACCGTTCCTTTTATATCGTAATCAGGAGTTAAAATAAAAACTTCAACAGGTACAGTATCATTTCTTGTCATATTATTTTTTACCCATAAATATTCACATGATTTAGTATAATACAAAAATCAATATTTAACCATATTTATTTGGAAAATTTTATAAATATTCAAATATAACCGCATTTCTCGGCAATTCAAAATCCAAATTTAAAGAATTTGTAAATAAATATTAAGAGTATAAGTAAAAATACTAAAGATATATTAAAAAAAACCGATATAAAAACTATGAATTGTTAATTAGGAACGGAGTATCGGCATGGAAATTAATAAAATAGCTTTTGAAAACTTAAGAAACATCGGAATATCCCAATCATTTGAGGAATTAGATGTAAACAATGACGGTGTAATAAACGACAAAGATAAAGCCGAAGCTACTGAAGAAATAAAAAATGCAATTTCAAATCTTCTTTCAGCAGCTGATGACGATTCGGAAGTAATGATTGATACATCAGTCAAAAAAACAGGCTCTTCAAAAGCATCCAAAACCGGTGCAGGTAAAAACAAATACGGATTAACGGAAATAGATTCATCAAATGTTAAAGACGAAATTCTTAACAGTAAAGGTACTGTTTATGTTGTTATAGGTGCTATCGGTCGCTGCGGAAGATGCAGAACGTACGAAAAAAATGTTCAAAGTAAATTTGATGAAATTTCAAAACATGCAAATGTTGTTTCTTTAGACTGTGATACTCAAAGTGCAGTAAGAAAACAAATAATGGGTGATTTCAAAATATCAGGTTCAACTTTACCGTTTATCATAAAATTTGTTGACGGAAAACCTGTTGAACAAATACCGTATACTTCTAATGCAGACACAATGGCAGAAACCTTAATTTCTAAGGCAGAAAAAGGTTCATCAGGAGCTGCAACGCCAACAGCAAACGAGGGAACAACAACGCCTGCCGCAACCGAAGGAGCAACAACTCCGACCGCAACTGAAGGTACAACACCGACAGCGGCAGCAGCACCTGTCAAATTAAGTGACGGTACGGATATATCCACTTCAACACTTGAAGAATTAAAAACAAAACTTGATGCAATAAATAAAGAAATTGAAGCATTGAGCGCACAAATTGAAGAAATTCAAGATGCAAATGACAAATTATTGGAACAAAAAGCCGAACTTGAAAAAGCACAAACAAAAGCACAGGAAGAAGTTGAAACAGCAACGGAAAACCTCAAAAAAGAAGAAGAACAACTTGAAGTTTATACAAAAGAATATGATAACTATCAAGAAGAAATTGAACATTTAAACAAAGAAATTTTAGCAGAACAAGAACGTGAATCTGAAGAATTCAAATTAGAAATGGATGCTGCGGTAAAAGATATCATTAAAAATTATAACCCCGAAAAAGATGGTGATAACTTTGAAACATACTTCGCACAACAAATGGATAATGTAGGGTTCCCAACATTCACAAAGTTAAATATGCTTAATTGGAAATCAGAAAGTCTCTCTGAACAAGCACAAGCTACCTTGAAAAATATTATGACACAATCAAATGTTGTACAAAATGCGCAAGCTGCTCTTGATGCCGCAACAGCATCACTTGCTGAAATAACTGCCAATTTAGCAACTACAGTTGAAAATATAGACAAAAACAATAAAAAAATTGAAACTTTAAATGCCGATTTGAGCGTAAAACAAAAAGATAAAACTACAATATCCGATAAAATTACCGAATTAGAAGCAGCACATGAAGCCGAAAAGAAAGAAGGAAAAGGGCTGAGTGCGGCAGAAGTTCTCGCACTTGTATCAGAAAAAGAGAAAAATTTTGCAAAAGAAAAAGGTGTAAATCTCGAAAACTGTTTAATAATGCAAGGGGCAGACAATAATTGGCATATTTACATAATGGACCCGCCTAAAAACGGTGCTTACCAAAGTGTAGCAAGATACTACCTCGGCTGCAGTAAAGAAAGTTACGACATAGTACCAAAAGGCAGCGGAAGAATTCCCAAAAGCAAATATTCTGAAGCTACTGACGGCAGTGGCAGACCCGCATACAAACTCAGCGGTGTAAATGAGTGTTGGACAGACGCAAGAGAAGCCGAAGAAAAATCTTGTTGCTACGAAACCTGCTCACCTCTTTCATTTGACGTTGACGGTAACGGAATAAATACAACCGATGAAACAGTATCATTTGATATTGACGGTGACGGAGAATTAGATACCGTAAACAATTCAGCAGAATGGGTTTTAGCATTCGATAAAGACCATGATGGTATTGCAGGTGAAGACGGTTCGGAATTATTCGGAGATAACACAGATATTGATGGTGACGGAGTAGCTGACGGGTACAAAGACGGCTTTGAAGCATTAAAAGCTCTTGCAAAAAAAGAAGGTCTGATTGGAGAAAATGATAACAAATTAGACGAAAAAGATATTGATTTGCTAAGTAAAAAATATGGCTTAACAATGACAAACGGATACGGCGGTGAAGCAAAATCATTGGCAGACTTAGGTATTACTGAAATAAATCTTGCGGAAACAACAGAAACTCAATTAACTCAAAATTATGACGGAAAGAATAACGATATAATGAGGCAGGAAGGTGCAACCTTTGTAGTTAACGGAGAAACCAGAGAATATGCGGACATCTGGAATGCAAAAAAATCAGCAGATGAAGCAGTTACCGCAAACTCAACAGAGAAGAAAGAAACAGCCTCTACAAACCTTAAAGATGCGATATTAACTTTGAACAAACACGGTGTAGTAGCTCTGAAAGGCGAAGTAAACTTCAAAGCAATTAAAGATAAAGTTGAAAATAATGCTAATATTCCTGATGAAATCTTTGATGAAATCGTTGAATTGAAAGAAGACGAAGAAAAAGAAATCGAAGAATAAATCAAAAGAGGTGCTAATAACGGCACCTCTCCTTTTGTTAAACAGCAATATTCAAATAGTCGGAACGATAAACTAAACTTTTATCTCTATGTATTCGCACTCTAACTCTATTTTAGTCATATATCAAGTGTTTATCCTGATTTTTCGATTTTTTGTATCTTATCAACACAATTTTTCTTCCTGTAACTTAATATTTTCATGTTTTGGTATTGAACGCTTTTTTAACGTATGCTAACGTGATTTTTATAAGTTACATAATCTTTGGAAATGACTGTTAACACCTGCTCATGGCAGATTTGTCGTGGCTTAATTTTCCAATACAAAAAATAAGAGAGGATATTATAAAATGAACAGTAGTTAAAATGTTATATTAATGCTAAAATTTGTTATAATAATTTCGAGAAAGTTTTATATATGTTTACCAAAAAATCACTACTTTTAATACTATTAATTATTTGTATATCAGTTTTTAGTTATTTTATTTATAATAATGTAAAATATGACTATGTTGCAAGTGAAAATGATTTTAATGATAAAAATGCACAAAATGAATTATATGAATATTTGATAAAAGAAAATCCTGAAATTGCAAAACTTTATCAGGAACAATGTTCTAAAGATAAAGTTAAGGCTTTTTATTATGATTTAAATGATGATAAAATTTCTGAGATAATAGGCTTTGCTAATTGTAATTTTTATCAGGGTACTATTGGAACAAATCTTTTTGTCTTGAAAAAAACATCCAAAGGATGTGAAAATTTGACATTTTTAAGCTCTTTATATCCCGAATATGGAATAAAAATTTTGAATCATACTACAAACTCATATCATGATATTGAAGTTGTTGCAGGGCATATTCCGGATGATGGCAGTAGTGTTATACCTGACAAGGCAATGTCGGTAACATATACATTCGATGGCAAAAATTATTAATATTTAAAACTTTCTGAATACTAACAGCAAATTCTTTAAGTGATAACAAGATAAATGATAGTAGTTTTGCATCTGTTTTTTCTTGTTATACAAATTTATGTTTATTATAAAAATTAGTAATTAAGAAAAGGATGACTATTATGTCTAAAGAAAATTTTGAAAAAGCACTTGAATTTTTATTTCCTGCTGAAGCAGGATATATTAATCATAAAAATGATAAAGGTGGACCTACAAATATGGGGGTAACTCAAAGAACTTTTAATGCTTATCTAACAAGGAAAAATTTACCATATAAAGATGTAAAATATATAACAAAAGAGGAAGCAACCAATTTGTATTATGAAGATTTTTGGAAACCTTGTGGTGCAGATGAAATTGATGATCCTAAATTAGCTATTGCTGTAAATTAACAGTCAATTTGAGAAAAAGTAACAGAGAATTTGATGATTGGTGCAAAAAATTGCACCTACAAACTACCTTCTTCCATCGATATTTTTTGGTATTTTTCTATAAGTACCATGTGCTAAAACTGCTATCCCTAAACCCAGAAGATATTCAAACTTCATAAAAGTTGGCGCATAGTCAAAATGTTCAAGATCAGGTTCTTCATCATTTAATATATCAGATATCATGCGAGCTCTACTATGAGCTGGTATCCCTACTGTATCTTGTTCACTTATATGCTCTTCCAATATTTCTATATATTTCCGTCTGTCTTCAGGTACAGCTTTTATAGAATCATAAGGGCGACCTTCATATAAACATTTTCTTTCTTTACTCCTTAACCAGTATCTTTCTATCAATTCCTTTGTCGTTGGATTATGTGTCAGGCAATCTGTCTCGCTACCATGGCTAATATGAGCTAATGTGTTATCCGTTAAATTTGGGATTGAAACAGTATTTTGTTCACTTGAACTGCTGTTTTTTGAGTGAGAAATATTCGGTCTTGAAATATTTAAGAGTTTTGTTATTTCAGGATGTTCAAACTGTTCCGACAAATCTATTGCAGATAAATTATCATTGTTCTTAATATCAATTTTAACATCTTTTCTTTCTAAAATAGCATTAACAAAATCAGTTAGTCCTCTTGCCGATGCTTTTATTAAAACGGTATCTCCGTCAATATTTTGTGCATTAATATCTTTTGTAAGCGGTAATAATTTTTTAAAGAGCTCAAAATCATTGAAATCTAATGCCCACATTAAAGCATTTTGACCAATTTCATCTTGCTTATTCAGATGTTCTTCATTCAAGCCTAATTTCATATGTCTTTCTAATGAATCTTTCGTATTGACGATTCGTTCAATAATTTCTCCGACATTAAATCTTGCTTGATATCTTTCTATTGCCGGTAATACATAATCATAGCCATAAGGATAATTTTGTCCTATTTTTTTTGCATACTTAATATCATTTTCTGATATATAGAATTTACTTAAATACCAATTCAGCATATTCTTATATGCCAAAGCATGTTGAAAAGCATTCTCTCCAAATATGTTTTTATCTGTAAGATTGTAAATACCTAATGTATAAAGCATATTTGCAACTCTTAATTCATTTTCACAACAAGCTTGCATAAATCTGTCTTCATATTTCTTTTTTTCTTTAAGAGAAGAAGTGAATTCTCCCGTAGAATACAACCATTTAATAAGTTCTTCAGTGTTACATCCATTTTTCAATACACTTTCATCAAGTGCTAAGTCCAATGCATTCTCTCCTCTTGAATTTTTATCAGTAAGATTGAATTTACCGGTATCATACAGAGATTTTGCAAGTTCAAGTGAACCGCACCTGCAAGCATTCATAAAAGTATTATTACCAGAGCTATCAATCTTGTCTATTTTAAAATCCTTATGATTTCGCAAAATTTTAGCTGCATCTGCTAAGCGATTCTCACAGGCACATTCATACGCATTTTGACTAAAAATTTCTATATTTATATCCGCACCACGATCTATCAATGCCTTAATATAACGTATATTCGGTCTAATAGTATTGATAGAATTATATAATAAAGTTGTATCATATTTACCATACTTACCGTTAATATCAAATCCTCGTTCTAATATTCCGTCTAATACTTGATTCCCTATATATCTTGTATATAATCCAATATCATAAGTATCAACCCGTTTTGAACCAATTGAATATTGTCTCATAATCTCATCTACAGCCTCGGATGTATCCGTAAAAAGAGCATTAGTAAAAGGATGTGAAGCTGGTTCTGCTCCTAAATCATGCGATAAGAGAGTAGTTGTTGCAGTCCAACCGAAACTCAATTTATTAGCTTGCAAATTTGCAAGAGAAGGTTTAACAAAATCAGAAGATTTCGTAATACTTGAATTATCTGTTGCTGAAATTTTTTGTTGTTTTTGTAATGTTTGTGATGTGTAAAAATTCAAATTAGAATTAAAGTTAATTCTCATAAATACAAGTTTCATATAATTATTACTATGTGTTTTAAAATATCTAAAAAAATTATTTGCTATTTATTTAACAAATATTTACAAAAAATCTAATGGTGAATTCTAATTCAAACCGCAACTGTAACTTAACAGATAAAATGGTTATTGGTTTGTATGGCACCTTTTCCGACTTTTTCAAATCGGGCTACAATGGATTTCGCTACTTTGTTTACTAACATGCGATTTTACGGCATTATTTCAAAGAGCAAGTAGCTAACTTATATGCGAAAGTTGTCCCGACTGTCCGATTTCATGCACAAAATTCCAACATGTAGGAAATCGCTAAAACCTAAACCAATAGCAAAATTTCGCCAGAAAACAAAAATTCCTTTCCAACTAAATCGGACATTTATTGTAAATAAAGCCAACTTTCCGAAAAAATCGTTTTATCCGTACAAGGCAAATTGGTCATTTCATTATATCCGTACAAATCAAATTGGTCGTATTATTATAAAAAAAGCCACTTCTTTAAGTGGCTAAATGGTCGGGATGACACGACTTTCCGAACATGTGAGGAAACGCAGCTTGTCTGCATTATGTTCAAATCGTGTCAACAAAAAAGAGCCATATTCCTACGACTCTTTTTAAATGGTCGGGATGACACGACTTTCCGAACATGTGAGGAAACGCAGCTTGTCTGCATTAAAGTTCAAATCCTGTCGATTACACAAATATTACACAAAAATAAAAAGCCAATAGCTGAAAACAGTTATTGGCTTTTGTTTTAAATGGTCGGAACGACAGGATTTGAACCTGCGACCCCCACCACCCCAAGGTGATGCGCTACCAAGCTGCGCTACGTCCCGACATTTTATCAAAACTATTCAATTATCAATGCAAGTATTATATCACTAAAACGAAATTATGCGCTACCAACCTCTCTCAAAACGATTCTCAATCGTTTTGTTCGGCAGAGTGCTACGTCCCGACATTTTATCAAAACTATTCAATTATCACTACACTATTCTATTATTAAAACAGGTAATTGTCCATATAACTTGTAAAACATTGTAACATTTTTTTTTAAAATAAACGCTTTATCTAAAGATTTCATTAAATATGCCGATATGAATGTATGTGGAGGTGTGTTAATGAAAAAAGCAAAAATCATAAACTTCTCGTCAAAAAAACGTGATTTTGCAAAAGCATCATCCGTCTTCGCAGAAGGCGTTTTCCTTTCAGAGAAAACAGGAATGAGAGAACTTGCCATTAAAAAATTTCAGGAAGCAGAGCGATTAGGTTATAAATCAAGCAGACTGTACTGTCATATTGCATATCTTTGTAATACTGACGAGAGTGATGTCGCAATGAAAGCACTCAATAAAGCAATGTCCGACATTGAAAATGATTATTATGAAAGTGATGTTTACTACCTAAAAGGTTGGTTTTTGTGGCAAAACAACAAACTTGATGAGGCATTGGAATATTTATTTAAAGCCGAAAAACTGGGACAGGAACATTACTACATATACCAAGCTATAATATGCTCGCTATGGAAACAAAAAAATTTTTTTAAACTAAACGCTTTTACCTCAAAAGCAATAAAAAAATTTCCAAATGAACCATTATTCTACGAATATAAAGCATTTTGTTATGACGCTCAAGAAAAGTACGAAGAAGCACTAAAGTATTACCTCAAAGCAGAAGAGCTTGGAGAAACACGAGTCTATGATTCTATCTCCGATATATATCTCTCTATGGGTAATAATGAAAAAGCACTTGAATACTTAAATAAGGCACTTTTAACAGAAAAATATTTTTATACATACTCTCACAAAGCTGATTTTTACTATTATACAACCTGCAACTACGAAAAAGCCTTAAAATATTACCTCAAAACAATTGAATGTTTTGCAGATAAAGTACCGGAAGATTACGCATACATATATTCAAATATATCGTGGATATATGGAAGAACTGACAAAGATAAAGCTATTCAATATGCCAAAAAGGGATACGAACTTGCTCCGAAAAATAATTGGTGTGTATACAGAAAAGCGTGTACAACCTTATACTTTAAAGAAGATCATAAAAATGCAAAAAAACTTTTAGATAAAGCTGTATCTCTCGGTTTTCCCGAAGCAGATACTTTTGCGGAATATGCATACTGTTATCTCGGAATGAAAAAATATAAAGAAGGCTTAATAAAATTTGAAAATTATTTGAGAAACAACCCCGATGATGAAAATCTGCTATTTTTTCAGATTTTGTTTTTTTATTTTTCTAAAAAATATAATAAAGTAATAGAAATACTCGGTAAAAAAACAGAAGAAGAATTGAGCATAATTTTTACATTCATTCTTACCTGTTGCCATATCAAACAAAAGAATTATGAAAAAGCACTTCAATACTTTCTGCTATTTGCAAACAAAACACCGCAAAATTACAGTATTGAAGATGAAACAGGAATTATAATAGACGTCAATGAAATATCAAGTAAATTAGAAAAAAAATTTCCATTTAACAACTCTCTTAGAATAGCCAAAATAAACATTTATAAGAAGCTAAATCTATCATCTAAACACAAAACAACAATGGCAAATAAAACACTGTCATATCTTAAAGAAATAATCGGCTCAAACTCGTTTTGGATTATATACGCAAGTTTACTTTTATGGCAAATATTTATTAAAATGTCCGCATAAAAAAATCCCACACCGGAATAGTGTGAGAAAGGACGCATCATGGCAAGTTGTTCATTATTGCATAATGAACTCTTGTTTTCTTATGCTCTCGTTAGTGCCTTTAATAGAATGAAAATCATTATTGATTTCATAACAATGCATGCAGCGTGCTTCATATGTTTCATCCCCACCAATCATAATGAGCGGCGAATTAACATCCGCAGGAATCCCGTCAATAAGACGTTGCGTCCTGACTCCATGCTCACTGCCACACTTCATGCAAATAGCACTCAACTTATCAATTTTATCCGCATAACATAGTAACTGCGGCATACACCCAAACGGTTCCTCTTTAAAATCCAACTCCAAACCTGCACCAATAACTTTTTTACCTAACGATACAAGTTTTCTGACAACATAAACTATGTCACTGTCGAAAAACTGCAATTCATCAATTGCAATAATTTCATCATCACAGGTGACATAATCTAAAATATCAACAGCTCTTCTTACTTTTCGTGCCTCACGTCTGCTACCGGTTCTTGATTCAATACAATCGGCAAGAACTCGTGTATCAACCATTGGCGAAAAAACTTTTATTTTTTTACCTGCGATAGCGGCACGTCTAAGACGGCGCAACAACTCTTCAGTTTTACCGCAACTCATAGGACCTGTAATTATTTCAAATTTGTAATTATACAATCCTGCTCCTCTAATATCATGGTTGCCTGCGGAAAAGAGTTAAATAAGACCATAGGTTGAGATTAAAAATTATAATGCATCCTCTCAAATGCTTCCCTTTTCCTCTCCATGCTCCTTTCGGAACATTCTTATTATACCGTACATTAAAGCATTAGTCGACACGAAATCAATACTTGTTACAAATTCTTAATAATGCACATATTTATTTTTATGGTAAACTCAATATTGAAAAGCATTGAGGTGTTTTATGATAGAGCGTTATACAAGACAAGAAATAGGCAACATATGGAGTTTAGAAAACAAGTTTCAAACATATTTGGATGTTGAAATTGCTGTTTGCGAAGCACAGGAAAAAATTGGTGTTATCAGTAAAGACGTAGTTGACGATATAAAATCAAAGGCGAAATTTGATATTAACAGAATTGATGAAATTGAAGAAGAAGTAAAACACGATTTCATAGCATTTTTAACCTGCGTAAATGAATACGTGGGAGAGAACTCAAGATTCCTTCATTTAGGCTTAACCAGTTCCGATGTTATAGACACCGCACTTGCTGTGCAACTCAAACAGGCAAATAAAATAATTAAAGAAGATATAAAAAAACTTATAAAATTGCTCGGTCAAAAAGCACTTGAACATAAAAATACGGTTTGTATAGGACGTTCCCACGGAATACATGCAGAACCTATGACGTTTGGCGTAAAACTTTGCAACTGGTATGAGATTATGAAACGAAATCTTGCAAGATTTGAAAACAGCTCTAAAGAAATAGAAACAGGTCAAATATCGGGTCCGATAGGCACATATAGCAATATTTCACCCGAAATAGAAAAACTTACCTGTGAAATTTTGGAGCTAAAACCTGCAAGCGTTTCCACACAAGTAATTCAAAGAGATTTGCACGCAAATTATTTACAAGTACTTGCACTTATTGCAACAACAATTGAACAAATAGCCGTAGAATTAAGACATCTTCAACGCAGTGAAGTTTTAGAAGTTGAAGAAGGATTTTCAAAATCACAAAAGGGTTCTTCTGCTATGCCACACAAGAAAAATCCTGTTTCAAGTGAAAACCTGACCGGACTAGCAAGAATAGTTCGTTCAAATTCAATAACAGCTTTAGAAAATGTTGTTCTTTGGCACGAAAGAGATATAAGTCACAGTAGTGCAGAAAGAATTATATTCCCTGACAGCACAATTTTACTTGATTATATGCTCAACAGACTTATAAATATCATTGACAACCTCGTAATACACAAGGATAGAATGTTAAATAACACAACACTTTTTGGAGGATGTGTATTTTCGCAAAAAGTATTATTGGCACTTATTGACAAAGGTTTACTAAGAGAGGACGCATATAAAATTGTCCAGAAAAATGCACTTAATGCATGGGGAAAAGAAAATGGTAACTTTAAACAAAACTTACTAAATGATAATGAAGTTAAAAAATATCTTACAGAAAATGATATAGAAAAAATTTTTGTAACCGATGATTACCTGAAGAATATTGATTTTATATACAAAAGGATAGGCTTACTTTAATTTTATACGAGATACAAACATTACAATAATGCAAAGAAAAATATTTCATGTTAAAATCACATAATAAACAGAGGAAACTATTTTGAACAAAGATAAATACTTAGAAATAGCAAAAAAAATAGAAGAAAGTAAAAACATATTAATAGTATCACATATAGGACCTGATGGGGATGCCATCGGCTCAAGCATTGGATTAGCCACATTAATAAAAAATAACTTTTCGGATAAAAATATTATATACGTAGTACAACACAAAGTTCCCGATATTTATAAATTTATCCCAAATTCAAGTGAAGCCACAACAGATAACAGAGAAGTAAAAATTTCCTGTTTTGATTTAGCAATAAGTGTTGATTGTGCAACAACAGACCGAATGGGATATTTTGAAAACATGTACAAAAAAGCAAAGTTTACCATCAATTTAGACCATCACGCAACAAACCCGGAATATGCGAATATAAATATAGTAATGAATACAGTATCAAGTTGCGGCGAACTTCTTTTTAACATTGCAGAATGTTTAAATTGGAAAATTTCAAAAGATACGGCAATTTGCCTTTACTGTTCTATATTAGCAGATACAGGTGCGTTCAGGTATTCCAACACCAAGGCAGAAACACTTTCTGTAGCATCTAAACTTGTATCATACGGAGCTGATGCACATGAGATATATAATAAATGCTTTGAAAGCAGACCGATAGAAATGATAAAAATTGCATCCTATGCAATGGCTAACGCAAAATTCATTAAAAACAACAAAATCGCATATACTATCGTTACAAGAGATATGTTGAATAAATTTAATGCACTGGATGAACACCTTGAAGGCATCCCCGAAATGTTAAGACAAGCAACAAGCGTTGAAGTCGCATTCATTGTAAAAGAAACTCTGAAAAAAGAAGCAAAGTTCAGTTTTAGAAGCAAAACAGCAGACGTTGCATCCGTTTGTGCACATTTTGGAGGTGGAGGACATACTGTGGCAGCAGGATGTATTTTGCAATCATCAATAGATGAAGCCCTAAAATCAGTACTGCCGGAAGTAGAAAATTTGGTGGAAAAATAATGTTTGGAAGAATTTGCAGATTTATAAAAACAAGTTTTTTTGCAGTATTTGAACAGGATTTTATGGGTTTATCAGCCGAAATGGCATTCTATACAATATTCTCATTTTTTCCGTTTTTAATTTTTGTAGTTTCATTATTCAAAATTTTCAATACGGAAAATTTAATATACAGCATAATTAAATACTTTACTCCGATAATACCTTCGTTTGTACATGAATATATAGCAACAAGGCT
The DNA here is from genome assembly GCA_045598245.1 of Candidatus Gastranaerophilales bacterium. GTDB lineage: Bacteria > Cyanobacteriota > Vampirovibrionia > Gastranaerophilales > JAILCC01 > JAILCC01. The sequence goes on along the minus strand of JAZLLQ010000020.1, from coordinate 54,337 downwards.
TAATGAAATCATAGCAAGCGATAATAACGGGTTTTTAACATTAACATTTTTCCTCGCAATGTTCATCGCTTCAAATGCAATGTTTGCATTGATAAAAGGCTTAAACAGAGCATACCATGTTGAAGAAACCAGACCAATATGGTACACAAGACTTTTATCCGTGGCATTTTTATTTCTTATTGCATTTGTAATTTTTATAGGAACAAACGCAGTAGTATTCGGGAAAATAATTTTAGGTTATATATCAAGCCTAAACATTTTACCGCCGATAACTATTGCAATGATTTCCGTGTTAAGGTGGCCTTTGATTTTCTTTGCACTCTATTCGGTGTTTTTTGTTAATTACTATTTTATGCCAAATATCAAAGGGACTAAACGTGCAAAATTCTTTGCGGCAATTCCGGGAACATTTTTCTTTTGTTTTGCGTGGTTACTGTCATCCTGGTTGTACGGTATATATTTGAACCATATCAATATGTATAACAAGTTCTTCGGAGCAATGGGTGTTCTGGCAATATTTCTAATTTGGCTGTATTATACATCCCTTATCTTGCTTTTGGGCGGAGAAATCAACTCAAGATTTTATGAAAAACTGAAAGATTCGGACAAGCCTTTAAAAACTATAATTTAGCCAAACAGCTTTTCTTTTCTTGATATACAGTCATAACATGTTTCGGTTTCCAAATAAACTTTTTTCTCGGAATTTGATAATGTTTGTCCCACCCTTCCTCTTGGGTCACTAACCAATGCAGGACAAGAATACACACCATTCACAGTCAAAACTCTTGAACTTTTGCAGTCGAGATTTTCGTAATTAAAATCTTTTAAATCATTAAATGTCACAGTTTTTTTTAAATCAGATATGTTGTAATACTTAGAATAAGACCCTATTTTTAACATTGGAATTATCTTTAAATCAGATATATTCATTTTAATACCATGCCTGCTAAACAAAGCAATAAAGCCATCTCTTAAGATATCTTCGTCCTCATTTTTTAAATTTACACATGTTAAACTCGTTTCAAAATTGTTTCTTTGAAGAAGCAAAAGTGCATTGATGACCTTTTTGAAAACACCTCTTGCTCGATACTCGTCATTTCTGCCCTCTGTAAAATGGTCTAAACTAAGAGTAAATGAAACAGTATGCTTTGAAGCACCTTCAATAGATTTTATTATTTTTAATTTTTTTTCATTAATCAAAGTGCCGTTTGTATGTATTATAACATTTGCCTTAGCTAAAGATTTTCGTATAATTTCATAAAAATCAGGATGCAAAAACGGTTCACCACCGGTTAAATATATATTTTTTAAATTTTTCAAATCGCACTTCAGGGTTTCATCAATTTTATTCAAAGGCAAAAAATTTCTTTTCTTTGTATCTTGGTGACAATCTAAAAAACAATGTTTGCACTTTATATTACAAGCAATATTACTTAATTGCAGCCACAAATTATCTAAATTTACAAGTTCCGCACAAGGTGCTTTAAATGTTAACTCCATATCATCCTCCTCAATAACATCTCTTCAAAAATAATATACTTAAACGCAAAATTATTTTGAATTGCACCTGTTACTATTTTTATTAACCCGACAGATTATAGTCATAAAAAAAGCTACGGTCGACATTCATATCAACCGTAGCTTTAGTTTTAATTATTAATTATAACATTGTTTTTCTTAATTCTTCGGGAGATTTTGGAGATAAGTAACCTAACGGTATATCAAAAAGTGTTTTACAACCTTTTTGTCCTTCTCTGCTTAATCTTGCAGCCGCTCTTGCAAAAGCTACCAAAACACTTGAGGTAAATTCCGGGTTTGACTCTAATTTCAAACTAAATTCCATAACGTGATTATTTTTATCGGAAGTCTTACCCGACCTTATAACAAAACCGCCATGAGGAATACCTGAATGATTTTTAATTAATTCTTCTTCCGAAATAAAATGAACCGTAGTATCATAATCTGCAAAGTAATTAGGCATTGTTTTTATTTCTTCTTCGACTGCTTTGGGATCAGCGCCATCTTCAAGAACAACAAAACATTCACGAGTGTGTTTTTGTCTTGTTGTTAAATCAGGATTTTCTCCGTTTCTTACAGCTTTTAAAGATTCTTCAACAGGAATTGTATATTGTTTTGCATTTTTAACTCCATTAATTCTTCTTATTGCATCCGAGTGTCCCTGACTAACGCCTTTACCCCAGAAGGTATAATCTTTTCCTTCAGGAAGTACGATGTTACCGAGTGCTCTCATCATTGAGAAAATGCCTGGATCCCAACCTACTGAAATAATTGCGACCTTATTACCCTTTTGGGCAGCTTTATCAACATTATCAAAGTGTTCCGGAATTTTTTTGTGATTATCGAAACTGTCCACGACATTGAACATCTCTGCATATTGAGGAGTCTGTTTGGGCAAATCGGTAGCCGACCCTCCGCATATAATCAAGACATCAGTATCATCCTTCCACTGTTCAATATCATTAACTGAAACAACTTTTGCCTGAGAATTAACTTTTAAATCAGCAGGATTTCTTCTGGTAAAAATAGCATTTAATTGCATATCTTTATTAAATCTTATTGCGTTTTCAACGCCTCTGCCCAAATTCCCATAACCTAAAATTCCAACTCTAATCATACCTTCTCCTTCTATATAATTTTTCTACATTATAACAAATAAAAGAAATATGTACTGTAAAAAATTTGTAAATTTTTAAACAAAATTAATAATTTTAAAGAACAAAAATCCTACGTTCGGAGTATAAAGTTTTTTCCTACCGAGCCGATAAAAGATATGTACAACCATACAAAAGTTTTAAACAAACAAAAGTTGTAAAACTCCATTAATCAACTCACATTATCAGACTGCAAAAGGATTTCAGTCTTAATATCAAAGGAATGAACATTTGATTTCAGTTAACACTAACATAAGTTCAATAGTTGCGCAAAGACATTTAACAATGGCTAACAGCGGTGTGAAAACTTCAATAGAAAGACTTTCAACCGGTTTTAAGATTAACCATGCCTCGGATGATGCTGCAAATTTATCAATATCTAAAAAAATAAGTTGCAAACTCTCAGGTTCAAATGTTGCAATAGATAATGTCCAACACAGCATAAGCCTTATTGGTACAGCAGAATCCGCACTAGATGAAATGCAGACAATGGCGCAACGTATCAGGGAATTATGCCTTGAATCAATGAATGATACTTATTCTGATATAGAAAGAGGCATGTTGCAAACCGAAGTTGAAAATCTTGTTCAAGAAATGTACAGGCAGAAAAATTCAGCAAAATTCAATGATATCAAAATTTTTGGAGACGATGAGCATGCAGTAAAAAAACTTGTTAGAGACACTGTCGAAGAAACCCCATTGTTATTATTCAGCACAAATAGCCTGACAAATTCGCTTACTCAAAGTAACGGAACAGACAAAGAAAATAAAATAGGTTCAATAGAACCTCTCGGACCCGCCGGAGAAATGGGACCGGCAGGAAAAACAGGACCTACAGGAGATATAGGTTTTCACAAAGTAACAGCCATAACCGAAGAAGAAGCTATTGCCCAAGGATACAGTGTAATAAAAAATGCGGATGACTTTGCAAATATACTTTCAAATACAAGCGGTAAATACTGCTTAATGTGCGATATTGATTTTTCTGAAGTGGAAAGTTGGGCAAGGTATAATTTTGAAGGAGAACTCAACGGTAACGGATATGCTGTAAAAAATGTCCAAAATATAGAAGGAAAAGACTATTTCGGAATGTTCCATGATATATCGGGAACAATCAAAAACCTCTCTCTTGAAAATGTCAGTATAAACAGTATCGGAACATGCGGAGCATTAAGCTATATGGTTTCAGGTACTGTTGAAAACTGCTATGTATCAGGAAATATCAATTCATCTGCGGACAAAAATGGTGGTTTAACTTGTTTCTTAACAGGTGGCACTATCAAAAACTGTACGTCAGATGCCAATGTAAGCGGAAAAAACTACACAGGAAGCCTTGTTGCCAGTGCATACGACAACAGCAAAATTGAAAATTGTATCGCTAACGGAAATGTTACAGGTCAAGAATGTACAGGAGGCTTAGTCGGATGGATAAATAACAATACAACAGTATCAAATTCATCAGCAACAGGCAATGTAACCGGCAGTTCTCAAGTCGGAGGTTTAAGCGGCTACATTAATGAAGGAAGTATATCCGATTCAACAGCATCTGGAAATGTAATATCTACAGGAGATAATAGCGGAGGACTAATTGGTGCTACAATAAATTCTAACATTATTAATTCATCAGCATCAGGTAATGTTGACGGTGGCAGTTGGAGCGGAGGACTTATCGGATATTCGCTAAATACAGATATAACCGATTCAAGTGCCGCAGGTAAAGCATCATCTTCTGTTATATGTGCGGGAGGACTTGTAGCCTATGCGGACAATACACAAATATCAAATTCAAAAGCAACAGGCGATGTACAGTCAGAAAGCTCAACAGTCGGAGGACTTACCGGATTAATAACAAATAACAGCAGTATAAGTAATTCCATTGCCACAGGAAATGTAGCCGGACAAAATTATGTCGGAGGACTGTCCGGTGATGTTACTTCTAACAGTTCCATTATAAACTCATCAGCAACAGGTAACGTAACTAACAATGGGAATTATGGCGGCGGACTTGTTGGCATGGTTGAATCAAGTACAATTGAAAATTCATCCGCAACAGGCAATATAACAGGAGTTGGCATAACAGGCGGTCTTATAGGTTGCACTCTTGACAGTAATGTTAAAAATTCAACATCAAACGGTACAACTACAGGAACTGACATGAGAACCGGAGGTTTGGTAGGCTGGAACTACACATCAGACATATCTAATTCTTCCGCATGTGGTAAAGTAAACGGAACACTCGCTGTCGGAGGGTTAGTCGGTCACTCTGTAGGAAATAACAACATAATCGAAAATTGTGACGCATCAGGAGAAGTAATAGGAACAGAACATGACGTTGGTGGACTCATCGGCTACAATGAAGGTACGGATGTAATAAAATCAAGGGCAACAGGTAACACATCAGGGCAAATGAATATAGGAGGACTTGTCGGAGAAAATAAAAATTCAAACATTTCTAATTCGTATGCTAAAGGGAATATAACAGCTTCCGGTGATTCTGCAGGTGGTCTGGTAGGTTACAATTATTATGGTTCAATTATTAACGAATGCTTCGCAACCGGCGATGTTAATTCTTCTGTAGATTCAACTGCATGGGCCGGCGGTCTGGTAGGTTATAATTCAGCTACAATTTCAAACAGCTATTCTCTCGGGGATGTAAGTACAAAAGGTAATATTGCAGGTGGTGCCGTAGGTACAAACTATCTGGGCAATATTATTTCATCATATTCAACAGGTAATGTATCTGCTAAAGATTATGCAGGAGGGTTTGTAGGTTTTGACAATATAGGCTATATAAGTGACTGTTACAGCTCAGGCAAAGTAACGACTGAAGGTGCAAATACAGGAGCATTCATCTCTTACAATAGATACAGCGATGTTGAAAACTGCTACTCAAACTCTGAACAAGCACCGAACGTAAGAACAGAAGAAGAAGGCGTAGAAGGACATAACTCTAAATGGTTTAAAGACAGTAATAATCTGCAATTTTTAGGCGATTTGTACACTTACGGCTATAATCCGCCGGAATTAAAAAATACACCAAGACCACATGACCCAATCCAATTTCAAATAGGAGCAGACGGAACAAAAAATGACAGGGTAAAGGTTGATACCGTATTTGCCTTAGAATATAACGCTGATGTTTCAACAAGAGAACAAGCGTCAGAAACATTAGATAAAACCGATGAATTGATAAATAAATTATCGTCTGTACGCTCTCAATTCGGTACAACACAAAATATCATGGAAAGTGTTGTAGGTTCACTTGAAACAAAAGTTGAAAATCTGAGTTCTTCTCATTCAACAATAGTCGATACGGATTTCGCAAGCGAAACTGCAATGTTAACAAGACAAAAAATTCTGCAAAGTGCAACAAGTTCAATATTGGCACAAGCCAACATAATCCCTGAAATAGCATTGCAATTATTGAAATAATATTCAGCTTAAATAAATTGCAAATTAAAAATACAATAAATTTCAACTGTTAAGATGATTTATTATGTATCTGTTGCTTGTAGGATATAGGAGTATCAGTTATTTAGGTGAATTAAAATATGACATTAACCAGAAAATCTACCACAGGGGTAAAACCGGCTCAAGAACGCAAATACAAATCAAAAAAGAAACAACTCTCCGTATCAATAAGTAAAAATTGGACTAAACAAGCAATAGCTTGTTACAGAAGTAATCATAATTGTTCGGAATGCACCATAAATTCAGGCAACTATTCTTTTGTTTGCCAAATGCCAAAAGTCGTTAAGTGCCTGCTAAAAGAAATTGGTGAACCTGAATTAACGGTAAAAGCTAAAAAATTGGCATAAATTTCAAATTTTATGTTAATCTTTATATATGAATAAAGAATTAAAATACTGGTTAGCTTTTTCAAAACTTGAGGGCGTTGGCTCTGCGAGTTTACTTGATATATTTAATCATTTTAAAAGCATGAAAGAAGCATGGATAGCTTCTGCTTTGGATTGGCAAGAAGTAAAACAACTCAGACATTCCACCATATCTAATTTTAAAAATAATCAGAAAAATGTTGATGTTGATAAAATTGAAGAAGAATTTTTAAAGAAAGATATAAAAGTTGTTACAATCGAGGACTCTGCTTATCCGGAAACTCTCAGAACAATAGATAATCCTCCTGCAATCTTATTTTATAAAGGTAATTTTTTAAACAAAGACTTCACTAAAACGCTTGCAATTGTGGGAAGCAGAAGATGCAGCAGCAGTGCAACGGAAAACACAAAAGCAATAATAAACGGTTTAAAAAACACTCATGCAATAATTGTTAGCGGTGGTGCATACGGTATAGACACAGCAGCACACACTGGAGCATTAGAAGCAAATTTAGAAACAATTGTAGTTTTAGGTGGAGGAATTGAATATCTTTATCCGAAACAAAATATCCCTCTTTTTAAAAAAGTTTTGGAAAATAACGGTGTCTTGTTAAGCGAATATTATCCCGAAACCGAGCCTGATGTTTTCAGATTTCCTCAAAGAAACAGAATAATTTCAGGACTTTCTCAAGGCACACTCGTTGTTGAGGCTAATATAAAAAGCGGTGCCTTGATAACTGCAAGGTTATGTCTTGAGCAAGGCAAAGAGTTAATGTGCATGCCCGGACTTTTGTCTAACCCTAATACTCAGGGAACTCACAAATTATTAAAAGAAGGAGCCGGTCTTGTAACATGCAGTGATGATATTATTGACTATTTGAATTTATCGGTTGACAATAGTAGTGAGCAAGAAGTATCGACAGAAAATTTATCTGAAGATGAGCAAACAGTTGTTGACATTATAGCCTATGAACCCACAAACGTAGAGAAAATAGCTAATCAGTCAAAAATAAACATAAACGATTTGATGATAATATTGACAATGTTAGAACTTAAAGGCATAATCAAACAGTTACCCGGCGAAATTTATATGAAAGTATAGACATGGTTACAAAGAAAAAAGAAACAAAAGAAGAGAGAACAACTAAAAAAACTAAAACAAGCGGTAAAAAAGAGAACTGCCTTGTTATAGTCGAATCTCCCGCAAAATCAAAAACAATAACCAAAATGTTGGGTAGCCACTATAAAATCTTAGCAAGTTACGGTCATATCAGAGATTTTCCGCCAAAAGTTCTCGGTATTGATTTAAAAAAAGATTTTGAACCTATTTACGAAATAATACCTGAAAAGAAAAAAGTAGTTGCAGAACTTTCAAAAAACGCAAAGTTAGCAGATAAAGTTTACCTCGCATCAGACCCCGACCGCGAGGGAGAAGCTATTGCATGGCATGTTGCTCAGGTTTTGGGAGTTAGTCAGGATAAAATTTTGCGTATAGAATTTAATGAAATTACTCAAAAAGCAGTTTTACATGCTGTAGAAAACCCGAGAAGTATTGATATGGACAGGGTTTATTCTCAACAAACAAGACAAATATTAGACAGAATAGTCGGCTACAAAATCAGCCCTGTATTATGGGAAAAACTTCGTAACTATCACCTCTCCGCAGGAAGAGTACAAAGTGTTGCCTTGAAATTAATATGCGAAAGAGAAGCTGAAATAGAAGCATTTAAACCTCAGGAATACTGGGAAATTGCCGCTGATTTAACAAAACAGAAATCTACCCATGTTTTTTCCGCAGAACTCACTAAATTTCAAGATAAAAAAATAGAAATAAAAAATCAGGAAGAAGCTGATAAAATCGTTAAAACTTTAACAAAAGACGGTATTGAATTTAAGGTTGAAAAACTTACAAAGAAAGAAACTCAAAGGAAACCTCAACCACCGTTTATCACGAGTACTCTTCAAAGAGAAGCATCCAACAAACTCGGATACGGTGTATCCAAAACGATGCAAATAGCCCAAAAACTTTATGAAGGATTAGATTTAGGTGCTGATGGTACGGTCGGTCTAATTACTTATATGAGAACCGACAGTACAAGAATTTCCGATGATGCACAAGCTGCGGCAAAAGAGTTCATCTTAAATAAATTCGGTGACAAATATTATCCTTCAACCCCAAATATCTACACAAAAAAAGGAAAAAATGTTCAGGATGCACACGAAGCAATAAGACCTTCATATATTGAAAGAACACCTGAGTCAATAAAACAGTATCTGACATCAGAACAGTATAAACTTTACAAACTGATTTGGTCAAGATTTATGGCAAGCCAAATGACTCCGGCAAAAGTTGAAACAAATTCCGTTGAAATTGGCGCAGAAGATTACACATTCAGAATGGCTGCAAGTAAAATTAACTTTAACGGATTCCTGATAGTATATGATGACAGGGATGAAAATGAACGTGAAGGGAACATTCCCGCATTTGAAAAAGGTGATGTTCTGAATTTAAAAAAACTTAATCCGACACAACATTTCACTCAACCACCATCAAGATATTCTGAAGCCAGTTTGGTTAAAGTCCTTGAAGAAAAAGGAATAGGTCGCCCGAGTACATATGCCCCAATCATTTCAAAAATTCAAACTAAAGCATATATTGAAAAAATTGATAAGGCACTTAAACCGACTTTGCTTGGAAAAACCGTTAACGAACAGTTATCAAAGCATTTTGCAAACATAATAAACTATGACTTTACCGCAAAAATGGAAAGTAAATTGGACGAAATTGCACAAAATTCAAAAAATTGGAAAAAAACTATAAGCGATTTCTACACACCATTTATGGAAACGGTTAACAATGCAAAAACAAATATGGAAAAAGTCAGCATAGTTTCCGATGTAAAATGCCCTAACTGCGGCAAAGATATGGTTATAAGAACAAGCCGATGGGGAACTCAATTTTTGGGATGCAGCGGATACCCTGAATGTAAAACGATGCTGCCGCTGAACGCACCGCCGCAAACTACTCAAGATGGTAATACGCAAACTCCTGCTGTTGAACAAAAAACAGAAGAAAAATGCCCCAAATGTCAATCAGAAATGACAATAAAAGTAGGACCTTACGGGCAATATTTACAATGTTCAAACGAAAATTGCAAACACAGACAAAAAATACAAGTAAAAACAGGCGTAAAATGTCCTAACTGCGGTGGGGAAATTGTAGAAAAGAAGTCACGCTACGGAAAAATTTTCTACGCTTGCGACAACTATCCTAATTGCAATTTTGCTCTATGGAACCTGCCTACAGGAGAAAAATGCCCGAAATGCCATTCTTTATTAGTTAAAAAGTTTTTGAAAAGCGGTGAAAAAATTGAATGTTCAAATAAAGAATGTAAATACATTGCACCGGCTGAAGAGCAATAATTATGTATATTGATTTTGAAATACATGATGCGCAATATAACATGGATTTTGACGAAAATCTGCTTAAAAAGTGTGAAAACGAAAACATTAATTTTGCACTGAGACTCTATGCGTGGGATAAACCATCCGTTTCACTCGGAAGAAACCAAAAAATACTTGGTATTGACGAAAACTTTTGCAAAAAAAATAATATTCCGATAGTACGAAGAATCACCGGAGGCAGAGCGCTTCTTCATGCTGACGAACTGACGTATTGCGTTATCTGTTCAAAAAATATACTTAAAGACGGAACTAACATTATTACAGATTATAAGGAAATATCAGGTATTTTGCTAAAAGCACTTAATAATATGGGAATAGATGCTTATTACGGAGAAAAGACAAAATCAAATATCGGGGCAGGATACTGCATGAATTTGTCAACAATCTGTGATGTTAACGTAAACAACAAAAAATTCATAGGGTCTGCTCAATTCAGAAGTAATACTCATATTTTGCAACATGGAGCTATTCCGTTTTCTTTGGATAAAAATCTTCTTAACAAAATTTTCTTAGGAGAAATTGACTTTGAGCACATAATCACCTTAAATGAAATAAAACCAAATTTTGACATTGAACAACTCAAACAAGAATTAAAACTTTGCTTTGAAGAACATTTTGAAAAAAGGAATTAAAAATGACAGAAATAATTACAAGAAATCTGGCAAAAGATTTATTACCCAAAAGAAATGAAAATTCTAACAAAGGTGATTTTGGGAAAGTCCTTAATATAGTTAGTTCAGAAAAATATTTTGGTGCAGGCTTTTTGGCAGCAACTGCAGCACTGCGAACCGGAGCAGGTTACAGCATTTTTTGTACTTGCGACAAAGTCATAGAAAAATGCAAACTGTCACCAAATTTAATCTATAAATCTCATAAAAATTTCGATATCAATATCGTTAAAAATATAATTATAAAAGAAAATATTTCATCAGTTGTGTTTGGATGCGGTATAGATATCAATAAAAAAACAATAAAATTCACAAAAGAACTACTTGCATTTCTTAAAACAACAAATATACCAACCGTAATTGATGCTGACGGACTAAACTGTCTTGCTCAACTTAAAGATATAAAATTGAATTCAAATTTCATTCTAACTCCACATCCAAAAGAACTATCCAGACTAATAAATGTAAGCGTTGAAGAAATAGAAAATAACAGAGAACATTTTATAAAATCAGCTCAAAATAAGTATCAGGCAATTGTTATCCTAAAGGGACACAGAACTTTAATAACAACAAAGACTTTAACCATATATGAAAATCGTACGGGAAATACAGCTCTTGCAAAAGGCGGTTCCGGTGATATCCTCTCAGGCATGCTCGGCGGCTTTCTTGCTCAAAAAGTTTCAACAGAAAGAGCAAGTATTTTAGCGGTATACCTTCACGGACTTGCAGGCGAAATTTATTCCGGCAAATATAGTGAATATTCACTATTGCCGGAAGAATTACTTGAATACACAGCTGTTGCTATAAGTCAATTATGCCATTAATGACATCAAATTTGAAACAGTATTAGCACCGGTTGCCTTCATCGTATTTTGCGTCAATTTTGTGCTACTGCCTGTATTAACAGTACCAAATATACTCATCATATCTGAAACGGTATTAGCACCTGCAGCTTTAGCTAAACCTGCATTAGACGATGTTAACGATCCAAAAGAATTACCTGTCTTGGAACTTGATGATGAATATGTATTATAATTACTGCTTGATGATTGATTATTTGCAACAGAATCAACGTTACAGTAATTTGAATAATTACCTAACATTGAACCGGGTTTATTTTGATCCGCATAATCCAAATGGTAATTTAATCTTTGTTCAAATACTGATGTAGGCGCATATTGACCCAAAGCAACATTCTGAATACTTACCATATAATTGCCCATCAATGATGAACCATATAAACCATTTGCATATTGGCTTTCATTTGTCGGAATAGCAGAACGCCTTGTATCATAACCTGATATAGCTCCTCGTCTGTTCAACCCGTCTCTGCCTCTGTATGCAGGATTTGTGTATGAGTTATAATCGACTTGACCGAAATTATTGTACCCGCCTGAAGTATATTCTGACGAAATACCTGATGAATTTGTAAAAATACTTTGGTTATTGAATTTTGCGGATTGTCCCGTATAAGAATTATCCGTATTAACAGTACCTAAATAGTACATTGCATCATTGTTAGATTGCATGCTCTGTAATGCTTGTGTACCTGCACTACTTAATAATGTTCCGTAGCTCATGATAGTATCTCTCTCTTATTCTTCTTATATATATCAAGTATATCCGATTAAAAAAATTGCCTAATTTCAAATTAATAATTTTTTTCTTTTAACAAAACTTAACAATGTTGGGTAAAACACTAATACTAACAACATTTATAAAACTTTATCAAAGCATAAAAAATAACTTTTGGCATGCCGGTAAAAACACTCAAAATAAAGAACAAAAAATACACAAATATCATACTAAAGTATAAGAAAGATTAAACTTTATTCGTATAAAGAAAAGCCCAAAAGTGCCGATTTTACTATGTGTGGAAGGAACCACGCATATTACAAAAGATTAAGGAGAATCGAACATGAGCATTGTAGTAAACACTAACGTACCATCTCTAATTGTACAAAAGAACTTAACCAGAGCAAATTCAGCAGTCGGCAAAACAATGGAACGTCTTTCTACAGGTTACAAAATTAACCACGCAGCAGATGACGCAGCAGGACTAGCAATTTCTCAAAAAATGCTATCTCAGGTAAACGGCACTGAAGTTGCAAAACAGAACACCCAACATGGTATCAACCTTCTTCAAACCGCAGAAGGTGATATGAACACAATTCAAGAACACTTGCAAAGAGTAAGAGATTTAACGGTTCAAGCAGCAAACGGAACTTATTCTACATCAGAAAGAACTATGATTTTACAAGAAGTTCAAGCACGCTTTGCTGAAATCACAAGATTATCACAAGTTTCAAAATTTACAGATATTCCACTTTTGGATGGCTCAAGATCAAGCAGTTTAGTATTACAAATCGGTCCAAACTCAGGTGCGGAAAATCAACTTGACATCAGTCCCGCATTAATTAAAATGAGTGCAACTGCATTAAACGCAAACTTCTCTGAAACCGGTTTACAGGCTTCATTTGCAACCCCACAAACTTGTTCAGACTTTATCCAAACAATAGATGATGCTATCAACGTGGTATCTGAATGCAGATCTAAAATTGGTGCATTCCAAAACAGATTGGATGCAACAATGGATAGTTTATTAATCAAATCAGAAAATTTGTCAGCATCATTATCAGAACTCAGGGATGCAGATATTGCTAAGGAGGCAGCAGCGTTAACAAAATACCAAATTTTGCAACAAAGCTCTGCTGCATTATTAAGTCAAGCAAATTCAAATCCGTCAATAGCTTTAACACTATTAAGCTAATAGGATATTTGCGAGATTTATTAAGACCGAACTTAAAAAAGTTCGGTCTTTTTTAATGTAAATTTCTACTTTCACAACACCAGTAATAACAATGCTTTTGAGTATATTGTAAATAAATGTTAAGCAAAATATATACAAAATAAGCAATAAGTATATACTCATTGTTTTTATATAAATACAAGAGAGCAATAGGAGAAATAGAGATGTCAACATTAGATCAAATTAACTTATTCAATTTAAGATACACAAACATTACACCAAGTTCACAAAAATATGCGAGAGTGCAATTAAACTTGTCATCAGCAATGACAAAACCTAAAAAAACTCAATACAAATCAGTAAACCAATTATTAAAAGAATCTCCGTTAGTTGGTTCAACAAAATTAGGCTTAAACTTTATCGCATAATTTACGACTTGTCACTTTCTGAAACATCATCAGCATCTGTATCATAATACAAAGACATATTTTTAATTGTTAAATTTGTCTGTTCATCTCTTTTGTCCTGAATGTCTTCATCCATACAGTAAGCATTTATTTCACTTTCAGAAACCATCCCGTCACCGTTTGTGTCAACTTTTGAGAAATTAGAAAGTATTTTACCTGCCAAATCATCATCGATTGCACCCTGAGCTTTAAGTTGAAGGATTTGGTTTCTTGTTAAACCTGATGATAAATTTGTAATCATTTTATTTGCCTCGTCAGGGCTTAATTTACCGTCATTATTTTTGTCTAATGTGGCAAAATCACTGTTAATCATTTGGAAAAATGATGAATTAACACCGTTTGCGTTGTTATAAATTGCATTATTTAATGCAGTTCTCGTTACACCTTCTTTTTCCTGAGAAAACAAATATTGCAATGATGTTTGCAGACCACTTTGAGCTGCAGTAAATAAACTTGTTGATTGTGCCTTATCGTACATAAACCTATACCCTCAAAATTTTATACTACCTAATAAAAATTTTAATGATATATTTTAAAAAGTCATCATTCGGACAGAGTAAAAGTGCATATAAACATATTGATGATATAATAAACGAATGGGACACATAAAAATAAGAGAGATTATGAAAACAATAATTAATAAGATAATATTTTGGCTAAATTGCGCAAGAGTTTATTCACTTCCTATAACAATATTAAACTGGCTTGTAATTTTTGTATATTCAATAAAACATGGCGGAAACATAATATTAGGAGTAATTTGTCTATTTGGTATCGGGTTGGTTCACATGGCAACAAATTTAATTGACGATTATTTTGATTATAGAATTTTATCCAAAGACGAAAATTTTATAAATTCAGCTCAAAATTGTAAGTGTAAGTACTTAAAAGATAATCTTGCCACAACAACAGATTTGAGAAATGCAATAATTACTTTTTTGGGAATTGCAACTTTCATCGGTATAATTTTATTTATTACATCCGGTGTATATGTTGCATTACTTGCAATTATGGCACTTGCGGTTGCACTGTTATATCAAAGATTATCACTGAAAGGGTTGGGCGAAATCGCAGTAATATTTGCATACGGTCCTCTTTTATACGAAGGGGTCTATTATGTTATGACAAGCAGATTTTCACTATTTGTACTCGTTTTGTCTTTAGCATGTGCGTTTTTTACAAATACAATTTTATATACACACATGCTTATGGATTATGATGGTGATGAATGTTCACACAAAAAAACACTCTGCAGATACTTAAAAAATAAAAATAATGCACTCAATTTTATTTTATTTTTCTACGGTGTAAGTTTTGTATTATTAGGATTTTTAGCAAGCAAAACATTATTTTATTTATTACCTTTTTTAACCATTCCGCTGATTATTGATTTATATAATGCTTTAAAAAATTATAATGATGACAAAACACATTTGCCTGTCATCCGTTTTTGGCACTATCCGCTTGACAAATGGAATGAATTAAAAAACACATCTGATGCACCATTTTATTTTAGGTTTTTTTACTCCAGAAATATCGTAACAATATTTATGCTATTAACTTGTATCGCTATTTTACAAAGCAAATAAAACTCAACAATTAACGAGCAGCTCTTTGTGGCACCTGAGTCATATAAATTCTTTTAAGAAGAACCTCTTGCGCTTTTGCAAGTTGCGGGTCTTTCCCGTTTTTTACATCTTCTTCGGTGAGTTTTACAACATAATCGGGAGTAATACCTTTTTTGTTAATATCAGTACCGTTTGGAGTCAAATACTTTTGAGTGGTTATATTCAAACCGCTGCCGCCTTGCAATTTGTTTATTTCCTGAACCAAACCTTTGCCAAAGGTTTTTTCGCCAACAAGAACAGCTCTGCCGTTATCTTTTAATGCTCCGCTAAGAATTTCACTTGCACTTGCACTACCGCCATTAATCAAAACAACAATGGGTTTTGTCGTGCTTACACGTTTTGCAGCTTTTGTGTCCTCTTTGTAACCATCTCTATCAACTGTGCTGACAATAGTTCCTCCGTTTAGCAACATATCGGAAATAAATATCGCATTTGAAAGGAGTCCGCCCGGGTTTGACCTTAAATCTATGATATAACCTGATTTATTGCATAGCTGACTAAGTGCATTTGAAAATTCCTCAGAAGCCCCCTTATTCATAAACGTACTTAAACGAATATATCCGACACTATTATTCAAAGCAAATTTCATTGGAGGAGTTGTAGAAATAGACTTTAATTTTATCTCTGCTCTTGGAATATCATAAATTTTATCTACACTCCCTCTTCGAACCAACAATCTGACGGTTGTACCTTCTTCGCCTCTGATATTATCAGCAGCATCTTTAACAGTCATACCTTTGGTACTCTTACCGTCAATTTCGACAATATGATCATTTGCCTGCAAGCCTGCTTTTGCGGCGGGGGTATCCTCTATCGGAGAAATAACCAACAATTTCCCGTCTTTTACACTTATCTGAACACCAATACCTTTTAATGTACCGCTAATTGCACTTCCTTCTTCCGCAAATTCACTCGGAGGGAGAAATCTCGTATACGGATCATTTAGACTCGCTAACATTGTATCAATTGCAACATAAGCATCCGCATCTGTTTTAATTTTTTCATCATATTTATGTCGCCAAATCTGCCACAATTGACCATTGTTAGTCTGATCAACATACTTTGCAAAAACCAATCTCCATACTTCATCATAAAGTGACTGAGGAGTATATGCATAAACATCTGTTTTAAAAACAAACACTGAGGCTATCAAAACCAATATTATAAGAATTTTTGACTTAATATTATTTTTCATTACAAATACCTTCTCTCTGAAAAAACTATAACTATTTTAACACATAGAACCTTTAAATTTCCATTTGTTAACAGAGCTATTGTTCAATAATTTTTTTTATAGAGTCAATTTCATCCTGTGGAAGTTCAAATTTTATGTATTTTTCTAAATACTCTTTCGCTTCATCTTTCTCACCCTTCGCAAGAAGCATTACCCCAAGTTTTTTGTATGCGGGATAATAAGCCTGATTAATACTTATGACATTGAACAAATGAAAAATAGCTTTGTCTACATCATCCTGAGCAGCATAAGCCAATGCCATATTATAGTGAATATCAGCCGAATTATCGACAGAATCAAGTATTTTTATATAATGGGAAATTGCACTTTCATATAATCCCATATCAAAATAAATTTTAGCTATATCATAATTAGCATTCAAATCAAATTCATTTTTATCCAATATTTTTTCAAGCTCATCAAGCGCCAAATCATACTGCATATCATCATATAAGAACAATGCTTTTAAATGACGGATATCATCATTATCAGGATTTTGCTCTGCCCCTGCAGATAATGTATCAATTGCCATTGCGAGTTCATCATTAGCCTTATATGCGTTGGCTAAATTCAAATACACATCAGCAGCTTTCGGGTTCTTATTAAGTGCTTTTAAATAAAATTCTATTGCGTTTTGATAATCTTCGAGTCCGTAATATGCCGTTGCAATATTGTTATATGTCCAAAAATCGCCACCATTCATTTCTATTGCTTTTTGAAAAGAGTTAATAGCCTTTTCATAATCTTTTTTACTAAAATATTCCAATGCCTTTTTTGTGTTTTTATCCATTGCCTTAATCTACCTTTTCTTTAATTATTTTCATCGTATTTTTTATTATTACCGAGTTTATTTTTTCAATGGAATCATTTCCGTTTACTTTAATAAAACCGTATTCTTTTACCATTTTTGCATATTCTTCCATTATTTTTGTCTGGTACATCTTAAAAGATTCATAAAAATCGGTACTCAAACCTATATCACGCCCGGCTTCATAATAGTCAAAATTCTTTGATGCAATAATTCTTTTCAAAATCACATCAACAGGAATATCTATATAAAAAGTCATATCAGGAGCAGGAGCATAGCTGTACAATTTGCGAACCCATGCCGGCTTTACGCCTCGCACTACATCTCGGGCATAAGCTGTATAAGTATATCTGTCCATTAAAACTATAAAACCGGCTTCTAAAGATGGCAAAACATGATTTTCAAGTCTGTAAGCAAAATCAGCCGCATACATCAAACTGAATGTATTTGCATTGAACAAATTTCTCTCTTTTGCTTCGTCAATTACACTTGCAATAAGCTCCGATGATTTCCACTCGCTGACCAGAACACCATAACCTTGAGCCTCAATATATTTACGCAACAAATCAATTTGCGTTGATTTTCCTGAAGCATCAGTTCCTTCAATAACAATGAGTTTTCCTTTATATTCATGCTTATTTTTGTTTAATTTAGGCAATTTCAATTCCTTTATGCTTTAAAACTTTTATAACGTACTCTCTGAACTTCATTTGTTGCTCATGAATAGATTTTGTTGCATCCATCTTGACTAAGTCAAATTCTTTAATCATTCTGTCATATTCATATATAACACGACTTTGGAAAATCCTGTAACTTTCATACGGGTCATTACTTAATTTTAAGTCCATACCCGCTTCATAGAACTTAGGCTGACGATTAGAGCAAATTCTTTTTAATGATGTATCAACAGGCACTTTAAAATAAACGGTCAAATCAGGTTTTATAGCAAACCCGTACATATTTCTAACCCAATCTGAATCAACCCCTCTTGCAACATCCCTTGCAAAAGCAGTGTAAACATATCTGTCTGCAAGAACAATAAAACCTGCTTTTAATGCCGGTACGATAATCTGTTCAAGCCTGTCTGCAAAATCAACCGCATGCAAAAGGCTAAAAGTTCTTGGACTTAATTGCGACTTTTTCTTAGCCAGCTTTGTTGTTTGGGAAATCAATCTTGAAGAGTTCCATTCCGTAAAAATCACATCTGAAAATGTCTGTGAAAGCCATTCATTTAAAATAGCCAACTGTGTAGATTTTCCTGAACCGTCAATACCCTCTACACAAATCAATGTTCCCGGCAAATTATGATTTTTTTCAAGTCGCATAAAACATCCTTTCGATACACCGTTATTGTATCATGATTATGTATTTCATGTAGCACTTAATTTTTTAACGGTAAAGTCACGATAAAAGTACTTCCTTCATTAACTTTTGAGGATACTTCTATACTCCCCGAATGAGCTAATATTATTTTCTTCGCAACATACAATCCCAGTCCTGTACCCAATCGCCTGAATTTTTTAGCATAACTGACATACTTATCAAAAATATGTTCCAGTTTATCTTTACTCATTCCTAAGCCGGTATCTCTTATTATAACTTTTACAGAATTATCTTCTTTTATTATGGAAATTTCTACTTTTCCATTATCATTATTGAATTTTATCGCATTTGATATGAGGTTTAAAAAAGCACGCTTTAACTCCAGATTATCAGCATAAAGCTCTATTTTTTCAGGAAATAAATGTAAAGTACAAGTAAGCTGTTTTTCATCAAAAAGACATTTTAACTCTTTTATAATGCCTTTGATAAATTCATTTATATCAAATGTCAGTTTATTAAGCTGAACTTCATCATTTTCGTACTTAAACTTTGCAAGCAACGTATCAATCATATTAATAATAAATTTGTTTGAATTTAAAAGTTCACTGATAATTTCAGCCTGTTCATTATTTAATTCTCCAAAACGACCTTTTTGCAGAAGTTCTAATGACAAAATTCCTGCACGCACGGGAGTTTTCAAATCATGCGTAAGGGTTGCTATGAAATTATCTTTCTCTATTTGCATTTCATTTTTATCGGATACATCTTTCAAAATAATTACATACCTAAGTGTTTGTATAGAGTCAGCTCCGTATTTTTCTATTTCTGCTTTAAAAACTTTGTCACAGGAATTAACTTTTATAAAGTAACTTTTTTCTTTAAAGAAATCATCAGGTAAGTGGGCTATAGTTTTCATTATTTGAGTAAAAATTTCACCCGTAGGATTTACATTCTCAACTAATTCGGAAAATTCTCGAGAATACAATAATATTCGTTTTTTATTATCCAAAACTACAACTATTGCATCCGATAACGATAAAAATTTTTCCTGAATAAATTTTTGAAATAAAAATTCATCTTTAAAACTTTTAAAAAAAATATCCTCATTTAAGGTACACAATTCAAGAGCCATGAGGTAAGTCCTCCATTCAATACTTCCACATGCCATGTTATAAGTTAAATTAGCATTTTACAATTCGACAAGTGGGTAATGATTTTTTTGTCTTATTTGTGTAAAATCCTATGAGGATATTTACTATATTTATATTTTATTCAGTACTAGTTATTTTTGGTAAATAATGCTTTAATACCACGGTATGCCAAATACAGACCACCGATTAAAAGTCCGCCGGTCAATGCAGTTTTTCCTGCCATTTTCCAGTTAATTTTGCCTGTATTTACGATTTTTTCCAAATCAGAAGCAACATTCAAAAATGCGTCTGCTAAATACTTTTTGCCTGCACTTTCTGCTTTAAGAGCTTTGTTAAATGTATCTTTAACAAGACCTTTTGCAGCGAGAGGGTTTCCTAAAAGGAACTTTTGTCTGCATAAATCTGATATGCCATAAACACCTGCACCTACAACACCGGCACCAATTGTACCGCCTAATACTGAACTTGAATTGCTATCAACAGCTTGAATCATTTTTACACCAACCTTCTGTTAGTTTACTACTTACCTCAATTTTATTATAAAGCATAAAACAAACTTTTTTTGCTAGTAAATTTCTCATTATTTACATTTGTTTACAAAGCAAACAAATAACTATTTTTGAACTTCGAAAGTCGTTTTTCCGTCTTTGTTATCTTTCAATAAAATCCCCAATGAAGACAAATCATCACGGATTTTGTCGGAAAGTTCCCAATTTTTCTGAGTTCTTGCGATTTTTCTGATTTCAATAATCAAATTCATCAACCCTTGTGTCAAATCAGAGCCTAATGCTTCTTTTTCGGTAAAATCAAAACCGAGAACATTACTTATGCCAAGAAGAATTGAAATCAGTTTTTTGGCATTTTCACAATTAACTTCTTTCTCTTTCTGTGCCAGATTAGCAAGTTCAAACAATATAGACAACGCCTTTGAAGTATTAAAATCTTCATCCATAGCTTTCTCAAATTCAACAAAATATTGATTATTCTTATCATAAGAAGGTATTATTTCATCAATATTACAAGCCGTCTTTACATCGGTAACAGCATTTTTAAGTCTTTGTGCACCTGCTTTTGCACTTGATAATGCCACATCATTAAATTCAACCGGCTGACGATAATGATTAGTCAATATGAATAATTTTATTGTATTAACATCATAAGTTTCAAGGAGTTTTTCAATTGACGTAAAATTACCTAAAGATTTAGACAGCTTTTCATTATTAATAGTCACAAAACCATTATGCAGCCAATACTTTGCAAATTGCTGACCTGATGCACATTCGGATTGTGCTATTTCATTTTCATGATGAGGGAACTGCAAATCTGCACCACCGGCGTGAATATCAATAGTAGTTCCCAAATACTTTCTTGACATTGCGGAACACTCGATATGCCATCCGGGGCGACCTTTCCCGTAAGGGCTGTCCCATGAAATTTCATTTTCGTCCTTAGTTTTTTTCCATAACGCAAAATCCAAAAGATTTTTCTTTATATCGGAAGTTTCAACCCTTGCCCCTGCTTCTAAATCTTTTATACTTTGTTTTGATAACATTCCGTATCTTGAAAATTTATCAACTTCAAAATATACATCGCCTTGACTTTCATAAGCGTAACCTTTTTCAACAAGTTCACCTATGAGTTTTAGCATTTCATCAATATTTTCCGTGGCTTTAGGCTCAATATCAGGTGACAACAAATTCAAAGCCTTCATTGCTTCATGAAATTTTTCCGTATATTTTGTCGAAATATCTCTCGGTTGGAGATTATTTGCCTTAGCTTTATTAATAATTTTATCATCAACATCAGTCAAATTTCTGGCATACTTAACATTGAAACCTTTAAATTTTAAATATCTGTATACAACATCCCATGTTATATAACAACGGGCATGTCCAAGATGCGGCACGTCATAAACCGTAGGACCGCAAACGTACATCAACACATTATTATCATTCAAAGGAACAAATTCTTCCAAAGATTGAGAATATGAATTAAAAATTTTCATTAATAATCTCCTGCTAAATTACTGTTATTTATCTATATTTTAAAACAAATAAAAGGTTTTTAGCAAATTTTCAATTTAAAATCATATATCCAAAATTCAGGTAAGCCGCAAAACTAACCCATAAAAAATAAGGTATCAGCAGAAATGCGGCAATCTTTGAATATTTAAAAAATAAAAATATATTTAAAGCTATAAATATCCACATTAAAATTATTATTACAAACGCAAGCCATATATTTTGCATATAAAAAAATGACGGCGACCAAACAAAATTTAAAAGCAATTGAATAATAAACACAGTTAAAGCAAATTTTTTATTTTGTATATTTCCTGTTTTAAGAAAAAGAATGAATGATACAAATATCAATATATACAATATTACCCACATAGGAGTAAAAATATAATCAGGCGGGGTAAATAAGGGTTTATTTAAAGTGTGAAACCAATTCATATTTTTCATAACTATAATTTATCAGTATAAACAATGATAAACATTCCCCTAACGGGTACAAAAAAAGAGGTGCGTTGCACCTCTTTTTTTAATATAACATCAGCAACTATGCTGCTTCTTGCAATTCATCAGGTTTTTCTTCCTTGTCACGTGTACAAGCCCAAATTCCGCCGCCAACGGCAGCCAAAGCAACAACTGTTGAAACGAATGGATGTTTCTTTATCGAATTCCACAAACCTTTTGCTGCTTTAGGAGGTGCATCAGTAACTTCTGTTTTTGGAGGAGTCATAGATTCAAACATCTTCATGAATTTCGCATTTTTATATGCCTTAGGTTCAATAGTCTTAGCACCGGAAGATTCATATACATCATAAGGAATAACTGACGATGTAAAACCTGCTTTTACAGTCGGAATTTCTTTTACTTTAAACATTTCCGCCATTGCTTTTATTTCTTTACCATCTTTGTCATTAATTAATTTAGAAACAATTTCGGATTTTTCTGCTTTGGGGGTCATAGCCATAATTGCGTTCTTTATACTTTCGTTAGGAGTTGGTGAAAGTACAGATAATACAGGTGAAACTACTGTCATTTTTTAATATCTCCTTCTATACGCTAGACATCTAACAAATAAAGACCATTCGGGATTACTCATTAATTTTGTATTATAACACACAGTTTTAACATAGACAATACAGGATATAACACTGTAAAGAAATCTTAATATACACATAAGAAATCATACGGCATTAAGAATTGTAACATTTTTAATAAATTTTACTAAAAAAACTAAAGTTAAAAAAAAATCTGCCGATAAAAAAAGCAGTGTGTAGTTTTATTGGAGAAATAAGAGATGGCTGATTATACTCAATTATCAAATTTATTTAATTCACAACAAAGATTATTGGCATATAATACAAATTCATCTAAAAGAACAGAAGAGCAAAAGAAATTAGCAGATGCCAACGGTGACGGTAAAATAGATTCTAAAGACAAAACGATTATCAATAACGAAATCCAAAACATCCAAAAAAATAATCCGTTTGATTTGAATGGTGACGGCAATACAAATATTGCCGATTGGTTAATGCTTTCTGACGATGTTGATTTAGACGGTGACGGTAAAATCTCTGATGCAGAAAAAGAATTTATGGCAAATCAAAAGAAATCAATGAAAACTACGGTAGAGAAATCCGTTAAATCAGAAAAATATACAGGTATGTTTAACGATAAATATTATGCTGACGGGAAATTGGGTACAGGTGTCTATGAAGATACATACTACAGAAACGGTGTAAAACATTCGGGGAAAGCTGTTTATGAAAATACTCTATATATAAATGGCGAAAAAGCTAAAGGTACAGTTCTTTACAGCAGCACTTTATACGTAGATGGAGATATTGCTAAAGGCAATGTATCTTATGACGGTTATTTATATAAGGACGGGAAAAAAGCAACAGGAACAGTTCTGTTTGAAGATACTTTATACACAAACGGAAGAAAATCAACGGGAAAAGTAGCATTCAACAACTGCTTATACGTAAATGGTACAAAAGCAACAGGTACAATTGTATACAGCAGCACTTTATATGTTGACGGTGATATCGCAAAAGGCAGTGTAGTCCATGAAGGTTATTTGTATCAGGATGGTAAAAAAGCAACAGGGAACGTTGTCTTTGAAGATACATTGTATGTAAATGGCAGAAAATCAACAGGCAAAACTGTTTATAACAACAGCTTATATTCAAACGGAGTAAAAGCAACCGGCACAGTTCTTTACAGCAGCACTTTATATGTAAATGGCGATAAGGCTACAGGAAACCAAGTATTTGATAATGTACTGTATGTAGAAGGTAAAAAAGCTACAGGAAATATCGTATTTGAAGATACATTATATGAAAACGGCAGAAAATCAACAGGCAAAACTGTTTTTGACAACACTTTATATGTAAACGGTACAAAAGCAACAGGTACGGTTTTATACAGCAACACTTTATACGTAAACGGTGACAAATCTACCGGCATCGCTACATATAACGGTTATACATATAAAGACGGTACAAAATTAAGCGGTGCAAATGAAGATGACGGCAAATTTTATAATTCGGGCAAATTGTATACAGGTACAAAAAATGGCGTAGTTTACAAAAACGGCTTAGCATACACAGACAGCAAAAAAACGAACTTATTAACCGGTATTGGTAAAGATGGTATTTATTATAAAGAAGGTGTTCTCGGAACAGGCACATTTGAAGGTAAAAATTATGTAAATGGTGTTGAACAAAAAGGAGTAACTCCAATTGATCCAGTTGACCCGGTTGACCCTGTTGACCCCGTTGTTCCGGTAACTCCCGACCCTGTTATACCTGAGGGAACAACGTATGAGTTAAGCAGTTCACTTAAATCAATAATGGTTAACGGCAAAGAAATCAAATTTGAAGTAGGTCATGATACTAAAGGTAAACTTGTGGTTGAGGAAACTGGAAAAATAAATATATATATATCAGAAGACTGTACCGGTATATGTTCTTCAATAGATTTTTCAACTTCCGAGGATTTAAATATTGAAATAAAAGAATGTAAATACCCTGATTTTAAGCTATTGGCAGGAAGCGGTAATGATACTATCGTAATTGATGAAGGTGTAACAATGTATCGTGTATCCGGTTGGGATGGTGATGATACCATTATTAACAATGGTACTCTCGGATATGATATTAGAACAGGTAACGGTAATGATACTATAATCAATAATGGTAAAGTATATGAAATTAATGCAGGTGATGGCAACGATAATATTACAAATAACGGCACAGTAGAAAATCATCTTAGCGGTGATAAAGGTGATGACAATATCACAAACAACGGTACAACAGGATATCTCAGTGGCGGTGACGGCAATGATACAATGCTTAATACTGAAAAAGGCATTGCAGATTCTTTCAACGGTGGAAATGGTGATGATACTATGATTAACAAGGGTAGTATCGGTACTATTGATGCAGGTCACGGGGATGACATCGTACAAAACTTTGGTGATGTCAATGTTATCTGGGGTAATCAAGGTAATGATAAAATAACAAATGAAGCAACCGGAGTTATTAGCAACTTTATTGCCGGAGAAGGCGGGGATGATGTTATTACAAACAATGGTGTTATTGGGGGACACATAAATGGTGGTAACGGAACAGATAAAATTATTAACAACGGTATTGTCCCAAGTATAACAGGTGGCGGTGATGACGGTGATTCTATTGTTAATAATGGAGTTACAGAATATCCTCGAGGAGGAACTATTACAGGCGGTGGTACAGTTAGAAAAATATCAGATGACGAAATAAATTCATTTAAGAATAAAGCCCAAGAAATAAGAAAAAACTATGACGGTGATTATAAGAATTTTGAAGGTCATAATATTTTTGAAGATTTCTGGAAATGGCTCATTGATGATGTGTTGGGAATAAACTAATAACATACATTTCACAATAAAAAATGATAAAAAAGGTGCAGTTTTTGCACCTTTTTTATTATCCTGCTAAGACTAAGGGTATTTCTGTCACAAAAGTAATCCGCAAAATAATATACATTGTTTCATGTATATTTTAAATTTTTTGGAATATTTTTTTTTGTTTGCTCTCTATATAGATATAGGATAAATTAATTTGGAGAGGAAACAGCATGACTGTAGTAGATTTAAAAAAGCAAGAACGCCAAATAGAAGTCAGCACACTAAAACCTGTTACTGACGGATTGACTCAAAGACGTTATTATATAGCAGAATTAACAAAAAAAGCTCTTGATAAATATTTAGATTACGATGATATGGTTGCAGAAAACACATATTCATTGTACACGCTGCCAATGGTTAATGAAGACCTTGAAGTTATTGATTTTGAAATAAATTCTTTGGCTGTTCACATAATTGCAACCGTAGATAAAGCTAAAAATGAAAAAGTCTATATTCCATCTGTTTATAAGCAATATTACTACAAACCTGATATGTTCCTGTTTGTGAACTTTACAAAAAACTTAACAAAAATGGAAATAATCGGCTTTACAACTGATTTTAATTTTAAAAACCTTGAAATAAAAAAAGAAGATTTGAATTCGTCTGACAATTTAATTGATGCTCTTGTAAAATTAAAACCGGAAAAATCAGGACATCAACCGAATATCATTAACACAACAAAAGAGTTGATTTTAGCCTATGTTGACAACGACTTATCAGAGGAAGGCAAAAGATTCTTCTTAAAACACATGCTGCAAAATAAAGAAGTAAGAAGAAACTTTAAAATTTTCTACTCAGTAAATTCAAACTTCAAAATGATTGCAAGAAATCCAAAAATAAAAATTGAAGACCCGTTTGATAAAGAAAGACGAATTGATATACCCACACGCTCGGATTACCTGATGGATAAAGCTATATCAAGATATAACGCCGAAAACTTTATCGAATCGGCAGAACAAAATGAAATATTTGAAGACGAATATGAAGAAGATATTACAGAAAATGAAATTCAAGATTTACAAAACGATTACATGATTCCTGCAATACAAAATCCGATAAATCAAAATGCTCAAGGAGAAAAGATTCTGGAATTGTCACTTGAACCGTTGTCTTTACAAGAAGAAAACCCTGAAACGCTATCACTTCAGGAAGAATTTTTAGAAAATGAAAATGAAAACAACCAAGAAAACGGAGAACAAGAAGAGCAACATGAAACAGCATCGGAAGAAGAAATTATTATTGACGAATCTTCAGTTGAAATACAAGAAAATTCTCAAGTCGAATATCAACAGAATTTGGATATTCCTTCAGATAACACCGATGACGAAAATAATATCGTTGATTTAGCAGCAACAGAACTTGATGATAATTTTGAAATGAATTTAAGAGGTGATGCGGAAGAAGAAGTAATTGAGAGAATTCAAACAACAAAATATCATCAGGATGACGAAATTGCACCACAAACTGAACAAATTGAAGAACCTGTAAATTTTGAAAATACAGAAGAAGTCAATTCAGATGCCGATTTACTCGATATCGCTGTAGATTCTGAAGAAGATGCTTTCGGCTTTATTGATGAAATGGAAGAAAATGCTCCATCCTATGGAGAAACGACAACCGCTCCTCAAGAAAACATTACCGAAGAACAAATGCAGGCTGATGCAGAAGGCGAAGATTTATTTGCATTTTTATCAGAGATGGCAGATGAAACTACGCAGCAAGAAGCATCTCAAGTTACTTCGCAAGAGTACACACAACCCCAAGCTCAATCATACCAACAGCAACAAACTGTTCCGCAGCAACCTGTACAAATGCAGCCACAAGCACCGCAAAATACTATAAACGGTATGATTCCCAATCAACAGGAAATGAATAATCAACCCCAAATGCAGACTAATAACATACAACAAGATATTGCGCAGAATGCATTTAACCAATTTTCTCCTCAACAACAACAAACACAATATACACAGCAACAGCAATATAATCAACAACCACAATATAATCAGCAACAACAATATAATCAACAACAACAGACTAACGAGAAAAAAGGCACAAGTCCTGTATTTATATTGGCATTAGTCTTTACACTTCTTGCGGTTGGTGTTTATAAAAAAGACGACATTATGGCACTTCTCCCGTCCGGACAACAACAAGTAAGTAACATTGAGGAAGAGGTTGCAGAACCTGTTCCTGCTCCGATTGATGCAACTCAACTACAAGCAAATGGGACAAGTGATACATCTACACCTTCAACAGAAAAAACAGAGGGAGTAGCACCACCTCCAACCGCAACTGCCGAAACAGCTAAAGCTCCTACGGATGAGGACAATGTTCCTTCTGTTGATAAAGCACCTCAACTTCCCGGAGCTCCAAGCGGCACAACAGTAGAACCGCCAAAACCAAAACATTTAAATGATGCTATTGCAACTGCACTGACAAAAGATTTTAACGGAGTGAGAATTTCTAAACTTTCTTGGCAAGCATCTGAAACTTTACTTCAAAATCCTGAAGTCAAACGCTATCTGACAATTGCCGGCAAATCTGTTAAAAATTCTCTTTCTCAAGATTTGCTTTCTGCAACAGAACCAAGTTTCAAAGAGAATGTTTCCGTTGCGGTTACATACAGAAAAGATGGTTCTATTGCAAAAATTCAAATGGATACGTCCAGCGGCTCCAATCAAATTGATGATATAATTGTTAAGTCTGTTAAAGACACTTTGAACTACATCAAGATGCCATCATTGAATTTAACAACACCGGAATATACTGCTAAAATAATAATCAGGTTATAAATTATGTACTACGAAAACGGAAATATTTGTATTGAAGAAGATGACCAATGTATTACATGTGCGAACTTGCAAAAAGGCGTAGCTTGCCCTTTGGTTCAAGCATTGGCGCAGGGTGTTGTATTTATTGAAGACAGTCTGTGCGTGTCAAATTGTGGTTTCTACCAAAAATTCGAACGTCACTTAAAGTTGGTAGTTCCACTAAAACAACAAAACCAATAATTTTATATATCAGCTAAATCTAAACCGTTATATTTATTTTGAACACTATTGATATCTGTTGATAAATAATCTTCTATGGCATCTGTTGATTTCAAAATAACTTTATTTAATAAAGGAATTTGCTCATCAGAAAACCTTTGTAACACAAAATTTTCCGATTTCATAAACTGAGGCTGCGGTCCTATTCCAACTTTCAATCTTGGAAATTTATTAGTCCCCATCAAGTTAATAATCGACTTTATACCGTTATGCCCTCCATCAGAACCACTCCCACGCCAACGGAATTTACCTAAATCTAATGTAATATCATCATATATAATTAAGGTATTTTCGGGTAATATTTTATAAAAAGCACAAACTTTTTGTATAGCTTCACCTGATAAGTTCATAAATGTCAAAGGCTTTAATAAAATGATTTTTTCAGAATTAACAATACAAGTTGCTACATCAGCTTTGAACTTTGGCTCAGTTTTAAATTCAGAAGAATATTTGTGTGCGAAATTATCCACACACATAAAACCAACATTGTGCCGCGTCAACTCATATTCCTTAGGATAATTACCCAAGCCTGCAAGCAAAATCATTTTTATATAAACCTTTTTATAGATGGAGAAATCACGGGAATATAAGGCATTTTACCAATTATAGTATATATTGACAGATATAAAATCAATAAAATTATAGCGGATGATAGCAATGAAAAACCGAATAAAATCGGAAAACTCATTAAATAATATACAAAAAACTGAAAAATACTGTATAGCAATTTACCTAAAAAGGGTATAATTTGCAAAAACTGAAATATTCCGTCAATTAAATCATACGTAATTTGCAGAACAAAGAAAATTACACCACACAATATAGACTGGTAAACATTGAATTTTACAAAAGGTTTCAACCCTGTTTTCATAATCCCTGATGCGATTAACAACACGATTCCCAACGTGCCAAATGTCAAATATGCCAGAGCAGATAAGACCTTCTCCGGCATACTTGGATTATTTGCAAAATTGTAAATATTATTACTCATAACAACCTAAAATGAAATAATTAGCTAAACAAAATTAACCTTCAAAAACGTAATCAATTAAAGCTGCTTCTCTTGCTCTTTTAATAGCAACAGCAATCTGTCTTTGGTGTTCAGCACAAGTACCTGTAATACGGCGAGGAAGAATTTTACCTCTTTCACTCAGGTATCTTTTCAGCTTATGCGCATCTTTGTAATCTACACATTCAATTTTGTCAGCACAAAAACTGCAATTTTTTTTCTTTTTCTTTGATTGTTCTTTATTATTAATCATTTTTTCTGTCCTTCCTATTTTTTAAAATGGGATTTCATCGTCACCGATGAGTTCATCAGGCACTTCGTCCGGTAAATAGTCCATATCAACAGGTGCATTTGCATCCATATTAATATCAACTTCACCTGAGATATCATAGCTGCGGGCATACAACTCAACAACTTTTTTGTCTTCGCCATTAGAATCTTTATATGAATTTGTTTGCAAACGACCTTCGCACGTGACAACAGTACCTTTCTTTATTTTGCTTTCAGCTTTTTCGGCTGCATCACCGTACATAAAAACTCTCAAGAGAGTATCATTTGATTTATCAATATTCATAGTAAAATTCAAAATAGCCAAACCATCGTTTGTGAAACGTTTTTCGGCATCTCTGACTACTATACCTGATATAACTGCTTTACTTAATGACATAAAATAAATTCCTTATGCTTCAGCTTTTACTGTATCTTCTACAATCATATCTCTCAAGAAATTATCATTTAATTTCAAATTTCTCTTTAAAGCCTTAACATTTTCAGGGGCAAGTTCTATTTTAGAAACTACATAGAACCCATCTCTGTAATTGTCAATGTCATAAGCCAATTTTTTTCTGCCGATTTTGTCGTTGCTTAAAATCTTTCCGCCCAAATTAGAAACATATTCCTCTAACTGTGCAACAATTTTATCAACTTCTTCCGTATCAAAATTCGGTTTAATTATTGATAATATTTCGTAATTCTTCACTTTTTTCGCTCCTTTTCTAGCCATGTGAATAAATCATAACATAAACAAAAAATTTTTGTCACAATTTTTGTAAAGTTTTCTTTAATCTTGCAAAAATTTTTCCGGAGCAAGCAGCGAAATAACAAATTTATCGTCTAAATACTTATTGGCAACTCTTTTAATATCAGCCGCAGTAACATCCTGTATTTTGTAGTTCAATTCACTATCGTACGAAGCACCGAGCCCCATAAGCTCATAATAACCGAGATAATGCGACTGTTGCGAATTTGTTTCATGTAAAAATGCTCTTTTTCCTAATATATTCTTCTTTGCACTTTCAAGTTCTTTATCCGAAACAAGCTCATCCTTTATTTTATCCACTTCAACTTTAAATCCGTCAAGTGCAACATTTATATTTTTAGGGTCTGATGCAATATACAAAGTAAAAGTAGAACTTAATTCCATAACATCAAGACTACTGCGAACTACATATGCAAGACCTTTCTTCTCTCTAAGCTCCAAAAATAAACGCGAACTCAAACCGCAAGAACCTAAAATTGAATTTAATACCATAAATGCAGGAATATCCGAACTTGCAACTCCGGGAACTAACCAAGACTTAAAAATTTGAGCCTGCGCAACATCTTCTTTTATAATTTTTACGGTTTTCGATTCAGTTAAATGCGTAATTTCCGACATATTATCAGAATTAATTCCGTCAGGAATATTAGAAAAATACTTTTCAAGTAATGCTAATGCTATATCTTCCTCAATGTCACCAACAAAACTTATCACGCAATTCTTTGCTAAAAGTTTTGAAAAATAAAGATTTTTCACATCCTCTTTTGTAATAGAATCAATTTCATCCAAAATTCTGGTATATGAATTTCCGTAAGGATGGTTTTCGTATAAATTTTTTATCAAATTATCAAGTGCTTTTGTCTTTGCGGAATCCAAGTCAGAAGTAATTTCACCCTTCAATTTATTAACTTCTTTTTCAAAATTATCAAAAGTTGAATTTAAAATAACATCGCTCATCAAATCAAGAGCAGTCTCTACATCATCATTAAGAAAAACAGCTTTAATTTTCAGGTAATCTTGTTTTACGTCAGTAATAAAATCAATTGCATATAAATCAATTTTATCTGCAAGAGCTTTTGAGGAAAGATTTTTAGTTCCTTGCAAAAGCAATTTTGTAATCAAAGAAGTTTCGCCTGCTTTCTTTTCATCAATAACACCTGATTTAATATAAAAATTCACTGCAACCCGAGGTGTCTCTTCGTTCTTTCTAAAAACGACCTTCACACCATTTGAAAGAGCTAAGATTTTTTCCATTGTTTATACCTATAAAAACTTTTAACACTTATAGTCTACACCACTTTGCAGTTTTTGTGAAGTTAGTGTTTTTATTCTGGAAATATTGCGCGAAATACTTATAAATATTATATAGAGTTGTTTGTCTGAGAAATTAAGCGTAAAACTATTCAAATTCATCCATCGGCTCAATAACACCACCACCGCAAACCATACATGGTACAAAAAACATTTTCTTTAAATCCTTTTTTGAAATATAAATACAATTTCTCGTACATTTTTCTGCCCATTCACAATCGGGAAGATGCAATTTTGCATTTGATAAATTATAAACAAAAACATTTTTGGATATAGTATTTTTTTCAATTCCAGCCTTAATATGATAATGATAATGCTCAACATCATCAGCAAAAACCGGCATTATTAAAAATATTGAAAAAATTATTGCTATAAAATATCTCATATACAAATTCTACATCAAAATTTTTAAATAAAAATAAAAGTGGTTATCAAAAAATGATAACCACTTTTTATTAATTAATTTATTTAAAATTAATATCTGTAATGAGCAAAAGCCTTGTTTGCTTCAGCCATTTTGTGCGTGTCTTCTCTTTTCTTAACAGAAGCACCTTGATTATTAGAAGCATCTAACAATTCTGCAACTAATTTATCAATCATAGACTTACCGCTACGATTCTTTGCTGTTTGAATAATCCAAGTTGAACCAATAGCAACACCTAAATCAGGTCTTACTTCAATAGGAACTTGGTATGTTGAACCACCAATTCTGCGAGCTTTTACTTGCAAAAGCGGAGTTACGTTTTTGATAGCTTGTTCAAATACTTCAACAGGATTTTGCTTTGTTTTTTCTTGAATTCTATCCATTGCAGAATAGAAAATCTTTTCTGCAATACTTTTCTTGCCTTTTCTCATTAATCTGTTAATAAATCTAGCAATATCTTTGCTGTTATATACAGGATCAGGCATTGGTATTCTTTTTTGTGGTTTACTTCTTCTTGACATTTATATATTTCCTTTTCTATTTCTTAGCTTTCTTAGCACCATATTTACTTCTTGCTTGATTTCTGTTCTGAACACCTTGTGTATCCAAAGTGCCTCTGATAATGTGATATCTGACACCTGGAAGGTCTTTTACCCTGCCGCCTCTAATTAATACAACAGAGTGCTCTTGCAAGTTATGACCAATACCGGGAATATAACTTGATACTTCAAAGCCGTTAGTAAGTCTGATTCTGGCAACTTTTCTCAAAGCTGAGTTAGGTTTTTTCGGTGTAGTTGTATATACCCTTGTGCAAACACCTCTTCTTTGAGGACAATTTGTTAATGCCGGTGATTTTGTTTTTTTGTTTAATTTAGTTCTTTCTTTGCGAACCAACTGATTTAATGTAGGCACACATACCTCCTTATGCCGTTTATTGCGTCCATATTTGTAATTTCATAAATTAATCATGCCGGAAAATCTGACACATATAATTATTATCAACAGTCAAAACTCAATGTCAAGTTAGCCAACAGTCATGTGTTAAGTTTTCTTTATCGGCATGCTTTATTTTCTAAAAGCAACATTTTTACAGTTCCCAAAACCCTTGTTATATATGCTTTTCAGAACTATCGATTTGATTTGGGCAATTTTTTTAAGCAAAATGTTTTTAATAATATAAGAGAAAGAAATAAAAATAGAGACGGAGGTTTTATTATGAACGGAATTGTGAATTATCATGACGCGCAATTAGCTATGGCAGTCGGAAATAACGGTTTATTCAACAAACCTGTAATGCCCGGAACATTTTCAAGCTGCTCAGGCTCATCAGTAATACCATCAGCAATACCTGTAATCAGTACAAGTACTTGTTGCGGTGGCGGCAGCCTTTGGGGTGGCGGAATATACGGTGGCGGTATATACACCGGCGGCGGATGCTGTACAACAAGTACAATGTTAATGGGCAACAAAACATTCAACGCATTGGACGATTCAGGTGCTACACATATATATGCAGATTTGAATACAAAAACAGTACTTAATTCAATTGGTAACAGAGCATTATTAGGACTTGGCGACTCGCTCGTAAGTATGGTAAGCAGCCCTCAAACCGTACTCTCTATGGGTTCAGGTTTACTAGGCGGTGCAGGCAGCCTTCTCGGAAATATCGGAAGCATCTTCGGTTAGAAACAATCACAATAAAGTTCAATAAAATATATAAAAGCCGAGATAATATCTCGGCTTTTCATTTGCAATAAAAAACGGGTCAATTTGACCCGTAAATAGTTTGGAATTAAGAATAGCTGGAAGTATGAAAAAGATTACTTATATATAACCATCATTTGAATACTTGCACAATTACCTACTCGGGTATTATTAGAGGTAAAAATATTCACTTTTTTAACATTTGCAATTTTTTCAATAACATTTTTCATAATTAATTTTTATAATTAAAACAAATTTATAATACTAACAAAGAAGATATGATTTTCTCATATCTTCTTTGTTGTTTTATCATTTTTTGTACGACTAATAAAGTTTATTACCGCAACAGTCTGTTATCTTCCAAGATATTGACATATCTAGCTTTGAAAAACTTATATGCTTTATCTAAACCTGAAACCAAAATATTTGTTGTTTGGTTATCACCGTATGTTATTTCAGTACTATATTCAACACTGTCAGTAATTTTAGGAGAACCAATCACAATTTTTTTAACATTAGTTACTGTGTTATCTAACTCCACTGTTTTTATTGGGAATTTCGTAAATTCATTTGCTAAAGAATCAGTCCCATGAATTTGCAATAATATTCCGCTACCTATTGCATCTCCATTGTTATTAATAATTTCACCTCCGGATTGAACATTGCCCATAATAACTTTTTTAGCTTGTTGAACGGCAGGTGCAAATGAATCACCTGTCATTTTTAAACCTTCTGATGAAATTCTTTGAGGCAGCGTTGTATTACTTATAGCACCTGCCAATTGACTTTCTGCTTTTGCAGTCGGTATAGCCAATGTTAACGATGTAATTGCAGTTCCCAAGATTTTTGATATTGTCACAGTTTATATTTCCAGTATAAATTTTACTCCTCAGATATAATACAATATAAATTTTTTAATGCAATATTTACAAGGTATATCATTAATCTCACAAACCGAACTCAAATTTCTACTCTGTCAATTTTATTTATTTTTGAATTTTCTATAAAAACAAGTAAAAAAGGATATAGCATGGAATTAAACAGAACAAACGCACTTAATTTTAACGGTTTAAAAATAACAGATAACGCACACGAAACAATTAAAGAAATATTCCTTACGGAATTAGATAAGGCAGAAACTTTCTACCATACAAGGCTACATAACAAACACAATAAAAAGCAAAATTACAAAAAATTTCATGACGAAGCGCTTTACAATATTTGCTATGGTGACGCATGGAATAAACTCGACCATTACGATACGGTTACCCTTAATTATTCACTAAGCAGCGATAAAGATATGCACATAAGAAAAAGTAACAGGGGACTTGTTATTGAAACATTTGTTACGGATAAAGACGGTAACAAAATTAAAACCGAACACAGAAATATCAAAGGTCAAAACGATTTCTTTCACTACTTCAAAAGAAAATTTTTTGAAACAACAAAATAACGATTCAAGATTGAAAAAAAAGCATCTTTGCATTATCCTTTTTACATAGTAATAGTGTTAGAATAAGGAGAGGAATATGGCTAAAAAAAGAGCATTAATCAGTGTTTTTGACAAAACAGGAGTTGTTGATTTTGCGAAAAAACTTGTTGACTATGCTTACGAAATCATTTCTACCGGCGGAACATACAAATTATTAAAAGAAAATAACATACCTGCAATTGAAGTTAAAGACATCACTGACTGCGAAGAAATGTTAGGAGGCAGAGTAAAAACACTTCACCCTTACATTTTTGGAGGCATTCTTGCCAGACTTGATAACGATAATGATGCAAAAGAACTTGAAGAAAATTCAATAATTCCGTTTGACTTAGTCGCAGTTAATTTATATCCGTTTGAAAAAGAAAAAACCATAGAAACCATTGATATTGGCGGAGTCAGTCTTATCAGAGCAGCAGCAAAAAACTATCAATTTGTTAACTGTATTACTTCAACGGAACAATATGATGAGTTTTTAAAACAGCTTGAAGAAAACGGAAAAGAAACCACCCTTGAATACAGAAAAGAACTTGCGGTAAAAGGTTTTGAATTAACCTCAAAATACGATTCTCTGATTGCAAAAACTTTGTCAGATAACGAAATGGAAGAAACTTTGACTTTAAATTTAGAAAAAGTTCAGGATTTAAGATACGGAGAAAACCCTCACCAAAGTGCAGGATTATACAAAACTGATGATAATATAGTTGATTTTGACTTACTTAACGGAAAAGAACTCTCATTTAACAATATTACAGATATGTCGTCAGCCTTCAATTTGGTAAGCGAATTTATCGGAGTGTACGCATGTGCCATAATTAAACACTCTAATCCATGCGGCGTTGCACTTGGCGAAAATGTTGCAGACGCATACCAAAGAGCATTAGATTGCGACCCGATAAGTGCTTTTGGAGGTATTGTTGCTTTTAATCAGAAAGTAGACGTGAAAACAGCAAAATTGCTAAAAGAATTATTTTTGGAAGTAATTATTGCACCTGATTTTGAAAAAGAAGCAGTTGATTTGCTGAAACAAAAGAAAAATTTACGTCTGGTAAGAGTAAATGAAGATATTTTAACATTTAAACAAATGCCTCTTCTTGATATAAAAAATACAAAGTTCGGAACACTTGTCCAAACAAAAACAGATATTGAATTGGATA
This sequence comes from Candidatus Gastranaerophilales bacterium, assembly GCA_045598245.1. GTDB lineage: Bacteria > Cyanobacteriota > Vampirovibrionia > Gastranaerophilales > JAILCC01 > JAILCC01. The sequence goes on along the minus strand of JAZLLQ010000020.1, from coordinate 17,186 downwards.
AAGATAACTTCAAAGTCGTAACTCAAACAAAACCTGACGAAAAAATGATAGAAGATATGATTTTTGCATGGAAAGTCGTAAAGCACGTTAAATCAAATGCTATTGTCGTTGCAAAAGACAAAAAAACACTTGGCATTGGCATGGGACAAACCAGCAGAATTGCCTCGATGGAAATTGCTTTAAATCAGGCTTGCGATGAAGCTAAAGATGCGGTAGCGGCAAGCGATGGTTTCTTCCCTGCAATTGATAATATTCAAGCCGCAGCACAATGCAGAATTGCAGCAATAATACAACCCGGAGGAAGTATTAAAGATGAAGATGTCATAAAAGAATGTGATAAATACAATATTGCAATGATTAACACAGGCACAAGACACTTCTTGCACTAGAAAGGCTAAATAAAATGAGTAAATTCGATATAGTATTTATAGGCTCAGGTCCTGCCGGTTTTACAGGAGCAATCAGAGCAGCACAGTTAGGTAAAAAAACAGCAATAATAGAAGCAGGTTTTATTGGCGGAGTTTGTTTAAACAGAGGTTGTATCCCTTCTAAATCAATGCTTCGTTCATCGCAAATTTTTACGGACCTTTCCAATATGGAAAAATACGGCATTACTGTCGAAAATCCAAAATACGATATACAAAAAATACTTAATTTAAGAACTCAAACTATCGAAAAAATAAGAACTTCTTTAGAAAGAAACATAAAAGCAAATGATATTGAGATTATAAACGGAACCGCAAGTCTTGATGAAAAATTAAATTTACAAGTTTTTTACAATGGCGAAACAACAAATATTGAATACGACAAATTGGTAATTGCAACAGGCTCATCACCAAGAACTATCCCAAATTTGCCTGATGAATATGTCTTGACATCAGATACAATACTTGCTCTTGATAATTTCCCTGAAAAAACTTTGATTATAGGCTCAGGAGCAATCGGAACGGAATGGGCAAGAATACTAAATAACTTCGGCAAAAAAGTTTGCATTATAGAGTTAGCCGACAGACTTGTTCCAACAATGGATGAAGCAGTATCAACGGCTTTGTCCAGAATTTTCAAAAAACAAAGAATAGAATTTTATACATCAACAAGCATTGAAAAAGTTGAAAACAATATCGCACATTTTTCAAACGGAAAAGAATTTGAGTTTGACAAAATTCTTGTGGCAATAGGCAGAGTTCCAAATTTATATAACTTGGAAAATGTTCCGTTTGAAAAAGAAAGAGGCTTTATTAAGGTTGATGACAACTTTAAAACTAATTTTGATAATATCTATGCGGTTGGCGATATTACAGGTAAACAAATGCTCGCACATACCGCTGCCTCTCAAAGCAAGAAACTTGTAGAGCATCTTTTTGACAATAAAAAAATTGATATCAACTACAAGAATATACCGGCAATAATATACGGAAAACCTGAAATCGCAAGCATCGGATATACGGAAAACGAACTCATCGAAAAAAATATTGATTACAAAGTCAGCAAATTACCGTTGACAATTAGTGCAAAAGCATATATTGACGGTGAACTTGACGGACTTATTAAGGTTTTGAGCATCGAAAATAAAATAGTCGGAGCTTCAATGGTAGCAAATGATGCATCAAGTATGCTTCAACAATTGGCTATTGCTATAAATACAGGGATAAGCATTGACAAACTCAACGATATCATTTTTGCTCATCCGACAACATCAGAAGCCATCAATGAAGCATTGCTGGACTTGGAAAACAAAGCAACACACGTTCCGCCTAAGAGGTAAATTATGGAAGAAACAATCAAACGTCTGCCGCCATGGTTAAAACGAGGAATTATTGACTGCGACTCATCAAAAGCAGTCAGAGATATTTTAAAAGAATATGGGTTAAATACAGTATGCGATGGTGCAAGATGCCCTAACAAAGCAGAATGTTTCGCAAAGAAAACCGCAACATTTATGATTTTAGGAAACAATTGTACAAGAAACTGCAGATTTTGTGCAGTCAGCCATAACGGTACCGATAAAGTTAACATAAATGAACCTGACAATATAGCACAGGCAATTAAAAAATTAGGACTTCATTATGCGGTAATAACGTCAGTAACACGTGATGACCTTCCTGACGGCGGCGCAGAACATTTTAAAAATACAATTTGCGCAATAAAAAATTTAACACCTGATGTAAGAGTAGAGGTATTAACCCCTGATTTTAAAGGAGAAAGAGCTGCTTTAGAAAAAGTAATTTTAACTCCGTTGGATGTTTTTAATCATAACCTCGAAACAACCGAAAGATTACACAAGACAATTCGACCTATGGCAAATTACAAAAGGTCATTGGATGTTTTAAAAACGGCAAAAGAAATCAACCCGAAAATAAAAACAAAAACAGGATTAATGGTAGGACTTGGCGAAACAACGGATGAATTAACCGGAATTTTTGAAGACCTTGTAAAAATCAACTGCGACATAGTCACCATTGGACAATATATCCGCCCCACCAAGAAAAATGTACCCGTAATAAAATATTATGAACCTGATGAATTTACGGAGTTAGAGCAAATTGCCAAAAGTATTGGTATAAAATACACATTTTTCGCACCTCTTGCAAGAAGTTCTTACAGAGCCAAAGAAGTATTCGGTTAAAATGGTGGTGTAATGAATTACGAAGAAAGCATACAACTTTTGACATCTCAGGGAAAGTTTCATATAAATTTAGGCTTGGAACGAATGAAAAGCATTGCCGAAATTTTCAACAACCCTCAGGATGATTTGAACATAATACATATTGCCGGTACAAACGGTAAAGGCTCTACTTGTGCAATGCTTGCCAAAATTTATCAGGATAACGGCTATAAAACAGGTCTTTTTACAAGTCCGCATATTATGGATTATACAGAAAGGATTAAAATAAATTTTGAGGATATAAGTAAGGAAAATTTTGCTAAATACATTGAAAAAATTGAAAATGTTTCCGTTAAACACAATATAGAATTAACGGAATTTGAAACCCTAACAATGCTTTCCTTCTTGTATTTTAAGGACAACAAGGTCAATAGAGTTATACTTGAAACAGGAATGGGGGGAAGATTAGATGCTACAAATATCACCCAAAAACCTATTCTCACAATTATTACATCAATAAGTGCAGACCATTTAGACAGGTTAGGGAAAAACATTGAGGAAATTTCTTTTGAAAAAGCGGGAATATTAAAAAAAGATGTTCCTGTAATCATAAGTAAAAATAACGCAGGAATAAATGTAATTAAAAAACAAGCGAACAAAATCGGAGCCAAAATATTAGAAGTTGAAAAGGATTACGAGCTTATTAATCCAAATGAAAATATATTTTCAAACGACCAAAAAACATACAAATTATCATTAAGGGGAATTAATCAGGGTCAAAACCTTGCACTTGTTGAAAAAGCGTGCGAATACCTGAAACTTAATATAAATCAATCTTTAGAAAAAGTGGTTTGGAATAGTCGTTTCGAATATATAAAAGATAAAAATATCTTAGCAGATGCAGCCCACAATCCTGATGCGGTAAAACTTTTACGAAAAAATCTGGACACATACTACAAAAACCAAAAAAGAGCCTTTTTATTCGGAGTTTTACAAACAAAAGACTACAAAAAAATTATTGATACTTTATTTCAAAATGATGATGAAATATACGTAACTGATAAATTTGCATATAATGCGGTATCAAAAGAACTTTTGGCCGAAACTATACTAAAGAAATATCCTGATGTAAAATTAAAAACACTTGAATTAAATGATATTGAACAATTTATTAACTATGATTTTAACGGCATAAAAATCTGTTGCGGTTCTTTTTATATATGCTCAAAAATTTTCAAGTAAGAGATTTTTTGTGAAAATCCGAAAATATTGAATCCTGATTTTCTTTGTCTACAAACCTCTTCGGTTCGTTCAAATCTTCCATCGCACTCATAATACCTATTTTGCAAGCCTTTTTCTTAATTTCGGCAGCCGCAAAAGAAACACCCCAAACTATACATCTCGTAATCAAATACGGCAAAATAAATATCCCGACAAGATTTTTTAAAGAAAGTTTTCTTGTAAGTTTTATACCCTCCCAAAAATCAGGCATCTTATTATTTCTGGTTTGTTGTGCAATTTTTTTGCCAAAAAGTTTCAGTGTAAATATATTGGCGAAACAACAAGCGCTGCAAATAAGGAGATTTGAAAGCGAAGCAACAAAAGCAGTCGTATCATCAACAATACTTTGCGACTTATCGTCTATTTTTTCAAAAGCCATAAACATTTGTTTTTGAAGCCTTTTTGCATCAGTTAACTGTTCTTGTGATATTGGAATTGTTTTCAGAGCTTCTTCTATTTTCAGCTGTTCGATTTTTTTATTTTCACTATAAGTTTTATACTCGTTAAAATCCTTCAATATTCCGAATAATACTCTGTAATTTTCCTTTAACTTTTGAAAAACTGTTTTGGATTTTGCTTTATCGTGAGGCAGAATTTCAGTATTTTTTATATCAGCATCAGTATAGGGATAGAAATTTTTTTCGTCTGCTCTGAGACGCTCTATTTCTTTAAATCTGCCAATTTGTGCAACTTCTTTTGCAAATTTCACAAGAGGACCTGCAAATAAGAACAGGCTCAATATACCTGCAGGTATCGATAACTTAGAAGCATAGTTTGCCACATTTGAAACAAGTGAAGGCATTTTGGGTCTTTGTGAAAGTTTTCCGAGTCCCCAACTCAAAAGAAAACCACCTGATGTAGTTAACAAACTAAGAATTATCCCTGTCGTTTTAAGCCCGAACCCTAAATTTATTTCGTATGCATTAGTAGCCAACTCCAACTTTTTAACGGTTCTTAAAATGAAATTTTTATCTTTTTGTGCCTGAATACTCTCCTCATCAGTCATTTTTATATTTTCTGTATTTTTAACAAATTCAGCATCTTTTTTTGCATAATCAGAACGCCAATTTTTATATCCTTTATAATCTGATTTTATTTTTTTTATCGTATCAATTGATTTTTTAAATACATTAAATACATTCAGGCTCTCTTTTGCAGACATATCAACGGTTACATCATGCACCTCTTTAATATCATCAGCTTTTTTCTTTGCAAGTTCAATTTGAGCATCAGTATACGTAACAAAATTTCTTACATCTTTTAGTTCATTATTTCTTGTTTGATAACGTGCTATTCTTGTTGCAAGTTTATCAAAATGAGCACATAAGAAGTTAGAAATGCATGCACCAAGCAAAATAAATAAAGAATAGCCTACAAAAGCTGTCATTTTGGGATTTGTTGTTTTAATTTTATTGCACTTTGCCGCAGTATAAAATGCTGCAAAGCCCAAAAGTCCCATAACATTAACCATCATTCCTGCAAGAGTCTTTATACCGACAAGTGCATTTTTTGACTTATTAATGCTTATTTGATCCATAATACGAACAGCACTGACAAGCCTCTCCCCTCTCTTTTTAGAATACGCAATATCTGAATCAGACACATTAGTATTTGCCTTGAGTTTTTCAAAACGCAAATCCTCATCCGCCTGAGCAAGCTCCCACTCAGAACACTTGTGCCAGTTATTCTTCACGTATTTTATATTATTTAATGCTTCCATTTTAAATCTACCGATTGGCTCAATATAGGAAAACTCATAAATATATTTTTTTGCTAATTAATAATATTTATTTGTAGAAAACACAATCAATTTCGGGGGCATTTATTGAACCAAAATTCTTGTATGCTTTTACCATACATCCGCTTGCACAAAAAACATTGTATTTACAGGTTTTACATTTCATTTTATTAATATCACGACATTGGTAAAAGTCATTATTAAAACGCTTTTCCCAAATTTCAGACAATGAATTATCCCTTACATTTCCAAAAGAAGCATTTTGAATACACGATGCATAAGAACACATATAAACATCCCCGTTTGATTTGATGGAAATTCTGTCATGATAGTTACAACCTCTGTCTAAAATTGTTTTTCTTTTTTTGAAAAATTCTTGTTGATATCCTTCTTCCTCAAGTATTTGCAAAATATCAGGATTATTTACAAGCTCCATATTTGAGAAAAAACCTATTTGTAATCTTGTTTTTAATTTTTCTTCTAACAGAAGCAGTTTTTCGCTAAGCAGCATTAATTCTTTAGGGGTAACTTCCAATTTACGATGTGATTCGTTAAAGCACATCATTTTTGAGGCATAAAAAGTATCCGCATTAAGTTTATCGCAGTATTCATATATCAAAGGGAATTCATCATAATTTATTTTGTTTACAACACCTGCAATTCCGACATTAATGTTTTTATCAACAAGTTTTTTAATATTTGATGTGACTTTATCAAAATCTGAACTTTGCCTTATTTTAAAATAAGTTTCATTTGTTGCTCCATCTAAACTTATTTGCATACTATCACAATAAGGTGACAGAGTATCAGCAAGAAAATCTATGTGCCTGTCATTTATCAAAGAAGCATTTGTAAGAAGTTTTACACCTACATTATTATCTTTTAATATTTTGATAATCTGAGGTAAATCTTCACGCAAAAAGATCTCTCCACCTGATAATATAACCTCAACAACCCCCAACTCATTACACAATTCATTAGCAACGACCATTAATTCTTCTGTCGTTAAATCATCACGACAAGAATATTCACTATCATTATATAAGCAATGCACACACCTGAAATTACAAGCTGAAGTCAAATCCCACCACGCAAACATAGGACAAGAAAATGTAAAATTTTTATCTGCATAAGTTTTTATATGACGTGCAAAAGTTTTGGCTACATTAGCCTCAACTGTCCTTACGGAAGTACCTGTGGAACTATCTGCAATGACAACTTTATCAAGATAATATCTTATTGCATTTTCGTATTTTTTATCAAGTTTACTCAACTAAATACCCCTCTTTTAAAAGAAACTCAAATGCATTTTGCAAGACAATATCTATTTCTTCTTTTGACACTTTAATGTTATTTTTTGAAACAATATTAAGTATTTCTTCATACGACAAAGACCCATCTAATGCAGATATAACCCCGCCAAGACTTTCATCGGTATTCCAAAAAGTCCCCATTCTTGTATTATAAAAAAAATATAAACCCAGCTTGGGTTCATATTTTTTTAGAATTTCTTTGGGTAACTTATACTTTGCTAAAGTATTTATTCCCATTAGCAGTTAATACCCCAAACCGCATCATCACGCCAGTCATCATCACAACCGCAACCACCCGATTTTCTTGATGTAACTGTCAGATTAGATTTTGTATAGCTGTCCTGTGCATTTTCTTTAAAACGAACTCTGGACATTTTCGACATTGCACTATGCATATTGTCCAAAGATATATTTTGTATTCTTGATATTTTCATTGATTTAAACCTCTTAACTAATATGTACTTCTAGCACGCAAAACCAAACGGACCACTTGTCAAATCTTCTTCGGTATAACCTTTTAATTTAGTTGAAAAACTGTCTTTCTCAACTGACTTTGCCGTACTTTGTGAAAAATTAACCTTACTCAATTTTTCTGCCGAATTAAACGAATATTTTGAAGAAATCACATTTACTTTTTGAATATTCATAAACATACTCCTTTATTATTAACAGGCGAAACCAAATGCAACAGTATCGCCGGGCCATTCAGTAGGTTCTTCCGAACCTTTTCTTGTAGTAAAATTATCAATTTGATTTGTATTTGCAGTTTTTTCTTTAAATTCAATTCTGCTTAATTTTTCTGCAGAAGACACTATATTTACTTTTTGAATAATCATAAAATATACTCCCTTGTTATTAACATGCAAAACCGAACGGAACATCCCAAGTAGGAGGTTCACCGTCTTCGGTACCTTTTCTCACAGTAAATATGTCTGCCGGCGCTGAATTTAAATTTTTCTCTTTAAATTCAACTCTGCTTAATTTTGCTTGAGAACTCGTTGTACAATTTACCAAAGTACTTTGTATTCTCGATAAAATCACTAACAACACTCCTTTCGGTAACAAGACCATTACACAAAACGTTAGAATATTGGTATGATTTTATTATTAAATTCATAAATTGTCAATATAGCAAATTTATATTCGTTTGGTTTTTATCAAAATATGAAAATTTCAGGCACAATAAATTTTTATATTCCTGCTTTTGGGAAAAGTCATTCTCTTATGAATGTACGATTTGCAGAAACTCCTGTTCAATTACGTGAAGCATTGGCAGAAGATACTTTTGTCCAAAAAAAAGAAAATTCCCAACAAAATCCTCCAATAAAATATATCGAAACCGAAAAGAAAACTTTTGGTACTTTTTCTTATGAAGAACTTGAAAAAACAAAACGTATAATGAGAGCTTTTAGCGAAAGTGATTTAACTACGCTCAAACAAACTCTTTTGGATAAATTAAAAGATTTGGCAGTTGAATTAAACAATAATGACAATGATGAAACAAGAAAAAAAATTAACATACTCACACTGTATATTTACACGCTTAATATGCTTCTTTACGCTGATACTCCAAAGTTCAACCATACAAAATACAGTGACTGGTACAACACTTCTTTAGGCGAACAAAATGTTTTTATCTCAGGAACAATATTTGAACACCCGCTTGATAAAAGCCTTTCTCTAAGGGGAACTTTCAGCAAAGATGAACTTGAAGAATGTAAAAATATGGAAAAAGAAAAATTTGCAGAATCAACAGAAAGTATTTTGAACCAAAAAATTCAGATTTCAGATAAAATGCATTCTCTTCTGATTTCTTCTCAATCTGATTTTCTCGGAGGCTTGCACGATGAAGATTTAGAAAAACTGAGAGAACTTTCTATACAATCACAAGCTCTTGAAAATATTTTGATTTCAAGGGGAATTAATACTAAAGAAATTGAAAAAATAAAATATGCTACATCAATTCCCGATAATATCAAAACCGGTGATTATATAAAGGGACTTGGTCTTGTTATAAACAAATTCAACATAAAATCTGCTAATAATGGCACTATTCCGACCATTACAGTTTTTTCGTTTAACAGGAAAACGAACATGATTAGAATGTACAACCTTAAAGAATTACAGAAAAAAGCATCATTAGAAGAAATAACAAGTACTTCTTCCCTTGAAAAAATAAATGAAATAAATGAAAAAGCAAAGTCATTCATCAAAGAACAGGAAGAAAATTCTTTAATTTCCGAAATAAGATTTAGTCCGCTTGATAAAACAAAAAACTCAGGACTGCTAAAAGATACAAAAGAAGAACTAAAAGAAACAATCCAAAAAGAATTAAATAAAGGCTGTTATTTTGTAACACACTTTCTAAACAGAGATTCTCATAAATTCCCTAATGCCGGCAAAATAACCGGATTTCAACTTTTAGAACTTCTCGACAAGAGTGACTCGTATCCTATATTTGTAAAAGCAGCAGCATACAACGGGGGAAAACGGTCTCCCGTTGCACTTTATAAGAAAATCGGCTTCACTCCGTATTCTCATTCGGAAGAAGAAATATCACAATTAAGGAAAGAAAACAAAGGTCGTTTTCCCGTAGATATACCCGTATATATGTATTTGCCAAAGTGCAGTACGGCGAGTGAAAATGTAAAAAAATTCAGAGAAATATTTTTATCACTAATTTCATAGTTTATACAAACAAAATAAATTCATAAAAAAAGGGTAAGCCGTACAGAAAACAGCTTACCCTTTCCAAACAATATTATTTTTGAAGTTTTTCATAATACCAAAGAACTTTATTTCTTATAAAATTCTCTATTTTATCCTTTGCGACATCAGGATACGGCGGCAAATAAATAATATCTATCTTCCCGCGGCTTGAAGTTTTTAGATTTCTTAGCCCAAAACCATAATGAGTTTGTATACTCATTTTATCTGACAAGTTTATGGCATATTTTATTGCAATATCTGCCCCCAAAGCGAAACCTGCTTCGCATTGTTTCCTTGTGAGCGGATATTTACCAACATTATTTGAATCAACAAAACCGTACATACCTGCAAAAGCAATACCTACCGACCCTGTATTACCTCCGCCCGTATGCGCAGCATATTTCCCGGACAGACATTTTTCATTATTATCAGGCTTAAATTCTCCTTCAAATATGTTACCTTGCACATCTACTATAAAATGATAATGCGCTTTATCCGACAAATTTGGAGAATATGCACCTCCTGTCCAGTGGTAAATTATTCTTTTCAAAATTTACCCCCTCGCTAATTCAATAATATTTTGATTAATCAACGAAATATTATTTTCTATTTTGGTGATTTTATCCTTTATATCTTTGATATCGTCTTTTTGGTCAAACTCACACTTTGAAAGTTTTTCATCAAGTGCATTTACTTTTGCAAAAAGATACATTAGTGAACATAAAAACACCATGTCTAAATACCCTGAAAAAATAGGATTATTTAATAATCCGACTAATATATTTTCCATATTTCAACTCCATAAAAAAGGGAAGGCATAATAAATATGCCTTCCCAAAGATTTTCATTGTACTATGAAAGAAAAATTTTAATTTTCCCCGTCAAGATTTTGATTGTTTTCAGGATCATTGTTATCTTCATCTTCATTTAAAGAACCGCCGCTTTCCTGTCCGCCGGAAGCAGAACCGCCACCTTGCGCAGAAGATGTTTCTGTTGATATAACGAGTTTAGCCAATTGATAAGGATTCACGGTTAATGCACCATAAACATATAATCCTCTGATACCTGTTCCAAAACGTTTTTCAAAACGAATATCCTCAAGTTTTGCGACCTGACCTGCATAACTTATTGCATCAGTTATACCTGCCATAACATAAATTTTATTTGCAACAGCCTGCAAGTTAGTACAAACAAGAATATCCATACCTGCAATTTTGGCAATCGCACCTTCTCGAACTGTTTTATCGCCAAGCTCTGATGCATGGCAAAATTCAGGTGCCTGAATTAATGTAGCTTCGACTTCAGGGTTAATAACACACCACATATTTTTTCCGGTTGAATCAACTGCATTATTGTTCTTTAAAACTTTAGCCAAATCAACAAACTTGCTGTAAATTGTATCTTTATCCAGGGTATATCCGTCAGCTTCAACAATATTACCGGCAGGAACATCTGCGTGTTTTCCCAAAAGATAAGTATCTTTCTTTAAAGCAATCGCAGCAGTAGCTCTGTTTGTGTAACCTTCAATTAAATCAACACTTGACTGAACTTTTGCAATATCAGGAACATTAATTGCGAAATAGCTTTTTTGGTCTAAAGTCAATGTTGCAGTATCTCCGTCAGGCATTTCATAAGTAATATCATCCGAACCGTAATCACGAACGGTAACATTACCAAAAGTTTGTATATGAACAGTATCTCCAGCATTTAAGATTTCTCCTTCATATCTTTTATTAACGCAACTGTCCATAACACTTGTTTTATCAAAGTTTGAATTAAGAATTGATGACCATATTTCAGGATTAAATTCACTATATTCTGACATAATTTTATCTCCTTTTTTAACTAATCTACTTAATTTTATGTGCAACAAACTGCTCTAAAATGGATCTTTGATTTTTTCTAAAATCTTCAGGTTTCATTTTCTTAATTTCTTCCATCGTATAAATTTTCTCCGTAACATTGTTCGGGTTTAAATTTGCGGTAGAAGTAAGACTTTGACGATAAAGTTCATTGTCTTGAGAAAGTTTCTTTTCATTTAGAATTTCTGCTCTCAAAGAATTTTCCAAGTTATTAACAAGATTTTTTACACTCTCCAATTCTGATTTTGGCATTTGTCGGTAGTTATTTTCCAAAAAATCACAAATCGGATTCAGGTAATTTCTTGCCGATAAATCTTCCTGAAAAAACTCTTTTGGTGATACCATATTCAGAGGTTGCCCACATTTTGAACATGCACTTTTATACTTAGAGTTAGAATCTTGCATACTCTGAAGAACAAATGATTCTAAATCATTCATACATTTCATAGCTTCAAATTTTGACATTTTACCAAGACGAACTGCCATCTGCAAATTCTCAAGCTCTTTTGCATAAATATCATTTAAGGTTGTATTTTCAAAATCAGCTTGCTTTTGCAACATAGAAAGTTGCTTTTGTGCAAGATTTTTTTGTGCATTAATATTATCCGTATTTTTATATTTTGCAAGCTCCTGAGCTTGCTTTGTTTGAAGTGCTTGCAATTCTTTATAAGATTTTGCCTGCTCTTCAATGTTTTTAAATTGTGGCAAGAGAAAATCAGGACGCGAATTATCTGTGGCAACAAATCCCCTTTCTTTATCACGCTTTGCTTTTAACTCTCTTGCATACTGCAAAACAGGATTAATTTTTTCCTGATCTTTGTTATCAATATTTTTTATATCCTCAAAATTTTCCATAAAACCTCCTTAAAACATACTTTTAATAAAATTTGAGCCAATACCCAATCCTGTTGAATATGCTCCGCTTATGTAAGAATTTGTCCTACCCAATTGACTGCTATACAAATTATTCAGATAACTATTATAGTTATTTGTATAATTAGAGCTTATTGAACTTATCGGACCAAGATAATTATAGTTTCCTGTATTCAATGCGCCATAATTGTTTTGTAAATAATTCAGGTAGTTATAACGTTGATTTAACTCATTGTTTTTTAATTCTTGCAAATTAGCCTGATAATCATTAACGATATCTGCATAGGCTTTAGTTCTCGTCTTTTCAAGTTGATTAAACCTGTCAAGATATGCTGTTGAATCTAATGTGCCTAATCTTGAATAAAAATCTTCTCTCGCACTTCTTACCGCAGGTTCGTAAAGTGTTTCGAAATCATTCAATGCAGCTTGTTTTTTCGCATTGGCAATTGACTCAAATTGTGTTGTCAATTCAGGCGAAAAAACATTTACTGAGTCCTCATATTGGCTCAAAAAATTTTGCAACTTTGTTTTCCGTGCTTGATTTTCTTTTGACAAAGAAAGATCTGTAACAACAGAACCGTCATCGGCACGATACTGTTTTGCGAGAGTTTCGCCGTTTGCGGTAATAACCGCAGGAACAAATTCATACTCGGGATAATCCGGTGAATCAGAAGTCATAATTTTCCTCCTCAAAAATAAAAGTAACAACGATTGGGCAAAAACGACATTTTGCAAAAAAATATCCCGCCTAAAGAAGCGGGAGAACAAATTATCTGTGGCAAGCAAGTAAAATCCTTGCATGCAAACTAATAAAATAAAAAATTCAGAGTAACAACAAATAAAAGTTTTATTCGTCTAACTTATAATACACGCTTAGCTAATTTATGTATTAACAACAAAGACTTGACTTTTTTAAAAGGTAACAACGAAATAAATAAACTTGAAAAAAATTCACCCAAAATGGAGTTTTTTTGTTTTAACATTTTAGTTGAATATTTACTTATATTTTTGGACTTAAATTGCAGTTCTCTTAACTCTGAATAAAGACGAGCATCCAAATCATCAATTTCTAATTTTTTTTCATGTATAACCTTTATCAGGGTAATAATCTTGATAATAAACAACACGCAAAGCGCGAGAATTACAAAAAAAACTAATGTAAATAACGGAATAAACATTTACAAATTTTACCTAATTAACAATATCTTATATAATAATTATAAAGGAGATTGAGAAAGTTATCAATGAATAAAAATATTTTAGCAGTAAACATAGGTAAAAGCGTAGCTTTGGGGCTAAAATTATTTAAGCTCGGTTCAGGTACAAGCATGCCGGGAATTGTGGCAAAAAAGATTTCTCCAACAATTTTAACTGACCTTGTTAAACAAACAAAATGCGAAATTGTTGCCGTTACGGGAACGAACGGAAAAACGACAACATCAAACTTTGTATCCGCAATATTGCAAACAGCCGGAAGAAAAGTTGCTCATAATGCAAAAGGTGCGAATATGTTAACAGGGATAACTACTGCTATGGTAGAAAAAGCTGATTTATTGGCAAGATTAAACGCAGATAACAGTGTGTTAGAATCAGATGAAGCATATTTACAATTAATAGCAGACTGTTTTTGCGTTGATTTTCTTATTATAACAAACCTTTTTAGAGATCAGCTTGACCGGTATGGTGAGCTTGATGCTACAGCAAAAATGATAAAAAAAGCCATAGATAAGTTTAAGATTCATTCATACGATAATGCCGACCATCTGAGCTGTCCGCAAATATTTACCACAATACTAAATGCCGATGACCCTTCTTTGCAATGTCTTTCAGACATGCAATCAATTTTCTTCGGGTTTGAAGATATTCAATTCGCTTTTGAACACGAACAAACACAGGCAGAAATATCCACTTGCTCTTGCGGAAAGACTTACGAATACACAAAACATTATTATGGTCAAATAGGACACTATCATTGTTCTTGCGGGAAAAAACGTCCGGACACATTTTTAAAGGCAACTGCCAAAATATTTACAGACCATTCAATATTAAACATTGTAAATCCGTATTTGGGTGAAAAATTCACCGTAAATGTAAATCTTCCGGGGGTTTATAACGCTTACAATGCTTTAGCCGCAATTACTTTGTCTACTTTAATCGGTATCAGCAGTGAAGATATAAAGAAAACATTTGAAACATATCAAACAGTATTCGGTCGAGCTGATAGTCGTATTATTAAAGGCAAAAAAACAATTATACAATTGATCAAAAATCCTGTTGGAGCAGGCGAAGTTATACAAACAGTCCATGATGATAAAAATGCACGTATACTTCTTGCAATAAATGATAACTACGCAGACGGCAGAGATATATCTTGGCTTTGGGACGCTAATTTTGACCTGCTAAAAGATCATAATAAAAAAATTATTGTTTCAGGCATAAGATATGCGGATATGGCGGTAAGATTAAAATATGCAGGAATACCACAGGAAAACATTGAACTTGAACCTGATATAAAAAAAGCACTGTTAAAGGCAGTAAACGAAACGGAACAAGATGAAAAACTGTACATATTACCAACGTATACCGCACTTTTAAAAATGGAAAAAATCATCAAGAAGTTATAACTTTTGTAAACTTTTTACCTGCTAAGTAGCAAAGAAAAATATTTAGGATTTATATAATCAACATTATGAGAATAAATAGTGTTAGGGACAGTATAGCATTTAAAAGAAGTCTTACCCGGAGTGAAATACCTGAGTACACGTCAGTATTGAATGAAGCCAAAAAGCTGACAGGACAAACAGGACATTCCATATTTATCATGCCGTCAGCCTGCCTTCCTCAAACTAAAGAATTAAATACGGGAATAGGACATCTTTCATCCGATATATCTCAAGATTTCTTTAAATTCATTAAAACTTATTTTGGTATAAATGCAATAAAAGATTTACCGCCGGGACAAGTAGAAGGGTCAAAAGGTTGTTATTGTGCATACAAAGGCTCCGCTTTTTCTTTGGGAAATCACCAAATAAACCCTGAACTGTTAACGGAAAAAGAATTTGGTGAACTTTTAACACCTGAAGATATAAAAGACATAGCTCGCTCAAACACATCTGCACAAAGAAGCGAACTTGCAAATTTTAGCAATGTTATGGATAACGAAGGTGCACAAAACAAAGCATTGCAAAAAGCATTTAAAAAATTTGAAAAGTTGGATGAGAGTTCCCCACTTAAATCAAAATTCAAACAATATGTTACTGAAAATGCAGAATGGCTTGATATAACTCGCTCAAACGAACCTGATGCCGAATTTTTCAAGTTTAAACAATTTTTAGCCGATGAACACTTAAAAATAGCTAAAACCAAATTAAATCAAAACGGACTAAAACTCTGCGGCGATATGCTCATAGGCTTTAGCAAAGATGAAATAAAGGCTTTTCCGAAAGCATTTAAAGTCGATGAATATTGCGGAACAGATAATTGGAAAACACGCAGTCTTAATTTTGATGAAATATTCAACCCTGAAAGTGATGCATATAAATTACTCAGAAGAAAAGTTAAATTATTTGCAAAACGGTACGACATGCTAAGGATTGATGCCGCTTGGTTATACGTACAACCAAGAATTACAACGGAAGCAGGAGTTATAAAAAAAGACTTAGGCGATAATCTTTTAACTCAAATTGAAAAATGGATTAAAGAAGTTAAAGGCGAAGATTTTGATTTAAAAAATATTATTTATGAGTTTGAAGCAGCTCAAGATGATTTTGCTGCATTTCGTGGCAACGACTTAATTCCCGAAATCAAACAGCGTTTAAAATCATACGGCAGTCAACACATGCACATAACACCGGATGAGTGGGGGTTTAACAGAGGCTTTTTAAACAGAGGCTTTGCACCCGATGAATTTATTCTCGGAGTAGGAAATCATGACGCACAACCGTTAAGACAAATTGCAAACGGAATTGCTGACGAAATACGCCCCGGAGAATTTAAAAACTTCAAAACACCAGCAATTGCCGCACTTTCAAGAGCTTTAGGAATTAACGAATCCGTATTACGAAATCCCGTTGAATTTGTAAAAGCTAAATTTGCGGATATAATGTCCGCAAAACATAATTACCTATTCTATATGGATGCATTCGGCAGAGAAGAAGTTTTCGACCCTCATTGGAAAAAAGAAGCCACAAGCACACCTTCAGCCTATGCATACAAGGTAGCAACCGACTTTCAAGAGGCTTATCAAAAAGCCTTAAAGGAAGGATATGCATTTAATCCGATGGATGCTTTAGAAAAAGTATTTATAAACAAAGGTTTGGATAAAACTCACCCTAAGCTGTTTGGTCAAATACTAAAATATAAAGATATATTGCAGGCATCTAAAGTTATAACGACACCGCCTAATGTAGTAAAAACTCCCATATACTTGCCTATAATATTCTGTGCAGTTGGAGTTTTAGGAATAGCTTCAGGTATTAAATATTTTAGAAACAACAAAAAAACTGAAAAGCCAATAGAAGTCGAAGAACCGTTAAAACCTGCGGAAAAAACTCCGCAAATGACAGACCGCCCTGTCGGAAGACATTACTCTTTTGATGATTTTCAAAAATGGGGTAAATAGCAGGTAAGATGAAGAACTTGCCTTTTGTTTTATACGCATAAACCCAAATTATCGGAACCTTTTTGGTATTACGCTAAAGTTTTATTTCACACCATTTTCTTTGGCAGCAAAGAAAACGGTGTGCCAAAAGAAACTGCTCGCCAAAATAATTTTACGTCTAAATTTGCTTTCTAATCGCTGTGTA
>JAZLLQ010000019.1:0-76044 GCA_045598245.1 Candidatus Gastranaerophilales bacterium | reverse complement strand
AATAAATACCAAGAAGGTGATGACCATACAAAGTGTGTGGATTTGGAAGCAGGTCAATATACGGTTGATTTGAGTACGAAAATCGGAGTTGATCCTACTACCAAAAAAGATATATACAAAGCAATGGCTTATACCGACCCTGCAAAAGGTATATCCGAAAGTGTTGTAAAAGATTGTCCTACGGGTTACAAGTGTCCTGCCGTGAAAGACAAATGCGGAGCTTCAATTGTAGCATGTGATATAGGTGAATATCAAAACAAAACAAAACAGACAGTATGTTTGGATTGTCAACCGGGAACATATAATAACAAAAAAGCGCAAGCAATGTGTTCCGAATGTGCAGACGGCTTTGTAAGTACAAAAGTAAGAGCAACGAAATGTGATGCTTGTTATTGTAACAATTATCAAAAAGGCAAAGATAAAACAAAATGTGTAAGCATAGTAGCAGGTGAACATACAATTGACCCTGCGGTAATTGATGCAAACGGTAATGCTGCACACAAAGTCTATAGTGATCCCAATGTAGGTATAACCGAAAAACAAGTTGACAAATGTCCTAAAGGATATAAATGTCCCGTAATTGCGGATGGTTGCGGTAACGGTTATGAGGCTTGTGAACCCGGAACATATCAGGACATTGAAGGACAAGCAGAGTGTAAAGAATGTAATGGCGGACAATATCAAGACCAAACAGGACAAACTTCTTGTAAAGATTGTTCATGCGGAACATATAGTCCTGCAACGGGAAAACAAACAAGTTGTACAAATTGTACGGGAGCAAATCAATATGCCCCTAAAAAATCCTCATCCTGCTCAACAAATACCGATGGTTGTAAAGCTGTAACTGCTGACAAATGCGGACTTTGGTCATATTGTCCCGCAGGACAATTCAGAAACTCAAGTGGTAAATGTGAAAGCTGCCCTTGCGATACTGCAAAACTGGGTTGTGGCGAAAGTAGAGATTTATGCGTTTCATGTACAAGCGGCAATCACTATGCACCAAAAGGTTCAACAAGTTGTTCCGCGGCTACCGGTAACTGGTCTGTAGATTCAAGCAGATGCGGTAAAGTTTGTTATCTTGATTGCGGACGAAGGAATCTAAACAGTTCGTCATGTACTTGTGGCAGCTGCAAGGCCGGCTTATGTGGAGCAGGGTATCATGCTGATGAAAGCTCTGCTGATTGCCAATGTGTATCTGACTGCCCTTCATATGGCAATTTGTATGTTATGGTTAGAGAAACTGATGCTAAAAACAGATCATTAAAGAATTTACTTAATATAGCAGGATACTCAGGAGTAGCAAGCAAGGTTTCTCCTGACAGATTATATAGATCAAAAGGTGATGCCCCAAAATGCGATAAAGGTGTATGTGTTGATTGGAAAAAAAATGGAGATTGTAAAAAGCGAGATAAAGATCAAGGATGCGAAGAGTGGAAGAAGGCATCTGACACATATTGCGGTAGTGATGCAAATGCAAAATGTACAAAATCAGAATATGATAATGTACTTGCAGGCTCAGGTGTATTTGCTTATATAGTAGCATCTGGCGGCACCGTTGTAGGTCAAATAAACGCTAACAGCAGTGATTCTTACGGCAGAAATACAACCGATTCAATAACCGATTATTCAGGCAGAACAATGTCAGGATTATCAACATTTACGAAAGATATGAAAGGTAATAAGGCAACTGCAAGCGGAACAATCACAATTGTTCATAACGGTTTTAACTGTACTTATAACGGATATGGGTATTACAGAGAATCATCTCCGTTAGTTCTCGACTTAAAGGGTGACGGACTCAAATTCACTTCCGTTGATGACGGAGTATACTTCGATTTGAATGCTGACGGTAAAATCGATAAGATATCTTGGACAACGGAACAAAAAGAATTTGATAATGCATTCCTTGTATATGATAAAAACGGTAACGGTCAAATAGATAACGGTTCAGAATTGTTTGGCGACCAACAAGGTGAAACATCAGGCTTTGATGAACTCGCTAAATATGATTCTAACGGTGACGGCTTAATTACTCCTGAGGATGACTCCTATTCTAAACTTCAACTTTGGTGCGATATGAATAAGAATGCTAAAGTTGATGAAGGAGAATTAAGAACTCTTGCCGAAGAAAAAATTACCGAAATATCGACAAAATTCTCAAAACAATATGATGAAAACGGAAATATCTTACGTGATGAACACGGCAATAACATAGGCTTTGTCGGACAGTTTAAACACTTAGTTGAAGAAATCGTTGATGGTATTTCACAACTTGTTGAAAAAGTCGGGGAAATGATTGACGTATTCTTCCAAATGATTGAAGGTCTTTTTGAATAAAATCAAATTGTGTAAATGACTTAAGAGGTGAAGAAAATTTCACCTCTTTTTTGTTGTAACAATTTCCATATTGTTGTGAATTGTAACTTTTTTCACACCGTAAAACCTTTGTGTTATAATGTAGAAAAGATATTTTATTGGGAGAGATTAGAATATGACACAATCACAATCTTATGATGCTAGTAATATTAGGGTTCTCGAAGGACTTGAGGCTGTACGTTTAAGACCTGGTATGTATATCGGTACTACTTCGCAAAGAGGCTTGCACCATTTAGTTTATGAAATCGTAGATAATTCGGTAGACGAGTCGTTAGCAGGATATTGTACCGAAATTCACGTTACAATTCACGATGATGAAAGTGTTACGGTTGAAGATAACGGTCGTGGTATTCCTGTTGATATAAAACCTGACTCCGGCAAATCTGCACTTGAAATTGTGCATACAGTTCTCCATGCCGGCGGTAAATTTGGGGACGGTGGATATAAAGTATCAGGTGGTTTGCACGGTGTTGGTGCTTCCGTAGTAAATGCTTTATCCGAAAAAATGACGGTTGAAGTTTCAAGAAACGGTTGGGTTCACAGACAAACCTATTTGAGAGGCGAACCGAATACAACTGTTGAAAAAATCAAAGAAACAGATAAAACAGGAACAAAAACTCACTTTTGGCCGGATCCTGAGATTTTTAAAGAAACAACTATATATGACAGAGATGTAATTGCGACAAGACTTCAGGAAACAGCTTTTCTTAACAAAGGTTTGAAGATTGTATTCCATGATGAAAAATTTCAAACTGAAAAAGTATTCCATTATGAAGGCGGTATTGCCAGTTACGTTGGATATTTGAACCAAAATAAAACCTGTCTGTTTGAAACACCTGTTTATACCGATAAGACAGTTGATGGCGTCAGGGTTGAAGTTTCTTTCCAATATACGGATGCCTATACCGAAAATATTTTATGTTTTGCCAATAATATTAATACTCACCATGGTGGTACTCACCTGACAGGTTTTAGAAATGCCATTACTCGTGTAATCAACGATTACGCAAGAAAAAATAATTTTTTGAAAGCAAATGACCAAAATCTTGTTGGTGATGATGTAAGAGAAGGCTTAACCGCTGTTATAAGCGTTAAGGTTCCAGAGCCACAGTTTGAAGGACAAACTAAAGAAAAACTAGGTAATTCAGAAGTTCAGCCAATTGTTCAAACTGTTGTTGGCGATGCTTATCAGGAATGGTTGGAGTTCAACCCTAAACATGCAAAAACTTTAATTGATAAAACCTTACAGGCTCAACGTGCAAGAGAGGCTGCAAGAAAAGCAAGAGAATTGACAAGAAGAAAAAGTGCTTTGGAAAATTCTACACTTCCCGGTAAACTTGCAGATTGTTCAAGCAGAGAACCTGAAAAATGCGAATTATACATAGTTGAGGGTGATTCCGCCGGCGGCAGTGCAAAGCAAGGCAGAAACAGAATGTTTCAGGCAATTTTACCGTTGAGAGGAAAAATCCTTAACGTTGAAAGGGCAAGAATTGACAAGATTTATAATAATAACGAAATTCAGTCTTTAATTCAGGCAATAGGAACATCTATAAGCCGTAATGAGGATGAAATTGATCTTGAAAAATTAAGATATCATAAAATTATTATCATGACTGATGCTGATGTTGACGGGGCACACATCAGAACATTATTATTGACATTCTTCTATCGCTACACTCGTCCGTTGATTGAAAATGGTTTTGTGTATATAGCACAACCTCCTTTGTACAAGATTACGCAAGGTAAGCAGTCAGAGTATTTATATGATGACAAGGCTCTTGATACAAAATTAAGAGAGCGAGGCACAAAAGGTCTTGTATTGTTTGATAAAGCTAAAGAAAATTCATTAAAGGATGAAGAGCTTGAAACTTTGATTAAAAACATGTCAGCATATTATAATTCTTTCCACAGTCATATTTTAAAGGGTATTCCCGCAGTAATTATTCGTGCTGTTGTTCGTTCTGGAATTGATGATACTTGTTTTGATGACGAAGATAAACAAAACGAAATAAAAGATTATATTGCGCATTACTTAATTGACCATGCTGAAAACTATGGTATACCTGAAGCAAAAAATTATAAAGTTCAATTGAAACAAAATCCTGAGAACTTAAAATACTACATTCACATTGATATAGGTGAAGAAGAACCTGTTTTAATTACACCTACTTTAATTCATAGTGCAGAATTTAAGCATATTAAAGAATCTTATCCTCAGGTAAGAAAATATTTGCTTGAAGAAGAAAAAGAACTGGTTGTGCTGGCTGATGAAAAACAAGAAATTCTAATACATTCCTTTGAAGAATTAAAAGAACTTATTGAAGAAAGAGGTAAAAAAGGCTTTACCCTTCAGCGTTTTAAAGGTTTAGGAGAAATGATGCCTCAACAACTTTGGGAAACGACTATGGACCCTGAACATAGAACATTGTTAAAAGTAAATATCACAGATGCTGTTTTGTGTGATAATTTATTTGATATATTAATGGGTGATAAAGTTGAACCTCGCAGAGATTTTATTGAGACACATGCTGTTTATGCTACAAATATTGATGTATAATTATGAAAGTATTTGATTATCTTTTTTACAAATTTAACAGAGCTTGGCTTATTTCTCTTGTATCATCGTTAGTGAATATTAAAACGATTAATAATGAGTTTATACCTAAAACAGGTGGTGCATTATTGGTTGGTAATCATTCAAGTTGGATAGATACTATCGTTCTTAGTGCTGCTACTAAAAGACCGATATGGTTTGTTACCGGTCCTTTTATTTTGAAGGTACCTGTTATGGGGCGGCTTGTAAGACACTTGTGCATTATTCCGATTGATAACAAGCAAGGGAAAAAAGCCTTGGATGTTGCTATTCAAAAAGTTAATGAAGGGAATATAGTTTGTATTTTTCCGGAAGGAGAATTGACTCAGTCAGGGGAAATGCTTAGATTTAGACATGGCGTTTCAGTTATACAAAAACAGACGAATGTCCCTGTTGTACCATTCTTTTTAAAAGGTGCTTATGATGTTTGGAGTTATAAAGAAAAAATACCAAAACTCTTTAGAACCGTAGAATTAATTTTTGATAAGCCTTTTATCCCTGTTGCAGAAAAAGAGGCAGATATTACTGAAGAAATTAAGAATAAAGTCGTTGCTTTAAAAGGTTAAGTTTTGTAACAAAAACGCCAAAATATGATTTTGGGATTATTTTAAATATTTTATATATATGTGGTATATATGGAGCTTTTAAATGCAAGAAGTCGGGATAAAACAAAATAGTAATAGGATAGTAGGAATAAGTAGTTCAAAGTATAGTATGTTGTTGTCAGATATTGCAGATTTGAGCAGTCTGAAAAAAAGAAAAGAAGAGAAAAATGAAACAAATGTTGCAGATTCTGAAAAATCTTCTGCATCAACTGATGAATATATTAAAAACTTATTGGAATTTACAAATTTAAAACCTAAAAAAATCGTAATTGTAGAAAATGAGTCAATGAATGTATCTGCGGCATCGGCTACAAAGCATCGTACATTCTTTGGGGATGCAAATTGTGCTGTCGGATATAGTGATATTATGTCAGCATGTGCATCTGATAATTTAGATTGGAACGATTAATTTCTTATTAATATTTGTAAAGCCATAAAATGTGATTATTGTAGATTTTTCTAAATTGTAACTTTTCTTTACTTGAACTTTCTGTTGTGGTTTGTGATAATAAACTTATCACATGAGGAAAGGAGTGGTGGCTGGTAACAACGTATGAAATGTTGTTTGTAGAATAGGTATTTTATGTTGTTTGACTACATTATGTATCTTGATAAGAGATTTGAGATTATGAAGTTTTGAGCTTGAATATGTAGCAAAAGTTTATTAGAGAGAAGAAAACGGACTTTCAAGTCCGTTTTTTAGTATATACGTATAAATTTAAATTCGATTAATTCGTTAATTTTTTTGCTTCTTTCCACAACTTATCAAATTCTTCAAAAGAATTTTCTTCAAGTTTTTTTGTTGTTATTTCTTCCATTTTTCTAAAACGCTTCATGAATTTTTTGTTTGCATTGGCTAAGGCAATTTCAGGATTAATTTTATGCCATCTGGCAAGATTTACCATAGCAAACAGTATGTCACCCATTTCTTCTTCTATATGTGCTTTGTCATTTTCTTCAACTGCTTCTTTAAATTCATCAATTTCACCGTAAACACATTTGTAAAGTGAGTCTGTATTCGGCCACTCAAACCCTGTTTTTACTGCTTTTTTACTGATTTTATAAGCAGCAAATAAAGCAGGTAACGAAGGTGAAATGCCATCCATAACCGATGTGCGATGTGGCTTTTCTTCCTTTTTAAGTTTTTCCCAATTGTCCAGAATTTCTTTAGTGGATGATACTTTTACATCACCAAATACATGTGGGTGGCGGTGAACTAATTTCTTTGAAATCCCGTCTGCAACGTCATCAATATTGAATGCACCTTCTTCTTTTGCAATTTGGGCATGCAAAACAACTTGAAGAAGAACATCTCCCAATTCTTCCTGTAAATGTTTCATGTCGTTATCGTCAATTGCATCAAGTGCTTCATAAGTCTCTTCAATAAAGTTTTGTTTCAATGATGTATGTGTTTGTTCTCTATCCCATTTGCAACCATTCGGTGCCCGCAGCCTTGCAATTATATTAACCAATTCATCAAATTTTTCGCTCATAATAGCAATTTCTCCCTTTCACTCGTTTTATAGTACTATAATTGTAAGGAAAAATTAAAAAATATGGAATATAGTGTTAAAATAAATAATGTAAATTTTCGTCAAAATTATCCGTCTGTTGATATAAGAAAAGCACAGCAAGAGGTAATAAGACAGTATTTTAACAATGGTGAGATTAATAGAAGTACATGGAGTGATTATATGCAACATTCAATTAACAATCAATTACAATTAAATTTAACATTAGAAAAAGCACAAAAAATCCTTACGGAAGAAACAAGAGAAATACAACTGAATCCGGTAAGTCAGTACAATGCTTTAGCCGATGGTGATAAATTAGCTCTTGCTCACCTTGTTAAAGCAGGTAAAATATTAAACAATGCATTTATTAAACAAGAGCATGATAGAGGGCTTGAATTTAAAACAGAACTTGAAAAGCGTACCTCGAATGGTGACAAGTTAGCTGAAAAAACTTTGGAATTATATAATATTTTTAACGGTATTCAGGACGAAAGAAAAGAAAGAACGTATTTATTTAAAAATGAAAAATTAGCTGATGGAAGAAATCTCTTTCCAAAAGGTATTAAACCTGAAGAAATTATTAAATTCTTGAAAGCTAATCCTGAAAAAATCGAAGAAATTTTGTCTAATAATACAGTAGTAAAAAGGACTGCTGATGGTGGTTTTGTCGGCGTACCTTATCAGGTTGAATATAAGGAAGAGTATAAGGCTGCTGCTAATGAACTTTTAGAGGCTGCAAAGACTTCTACAAGTGAACAGTTTAATGAGTATTTGAAATTACAGGCAAAAGCCATGATATCGACAGACCCTGAAGATGCTTATAGAGCCGATGTAGCTTGGATAAAACTTTCTGATACCCCTCTTGAATTTACGATTGCAAGAGAATGTTATGAGGATAAATTTACAGGGCAAGTTTTAGAGGATAAAGAATTGTCTGAGTTGATTGCAAGTAAAGGACTTTCCGCTAATTCAAAAGACATGCTGGGGACAAGAATTGGCATAGTAGAAAGAAATGCAAGCAAAGATTTAGCCGATTATAAAAATCATATGAAAGCATTTTCAAAATTATTACCTCTTGCAGATACTTATGCGCAATCTGTTGATACGGTTGACCCTGCAACAGGCAGTAAGCAAACGTTAGTTGATGTTGATTTGGTCTACTTGGGTGGAGATAGCGGAACTTCTCGTCCCGGTGTGGTTCTTGCTCAAAATCTCCCAAATTCTGATAAACTTGCATCAAAAAGAGGGGCAGGAAACAGAAATGTTTTCCATCGGGATTTTAGAAAAAGTTTTGACCCTGTCGTAAGAAAACAATTCTTAGAGCAGTTAATAGACGAAAAACAAAGACATCTTTATTCCGATGATGCAGACCACTTATTCACAATTGGGCATGAATTGACACACTCATTAGGACCAATGAAAACTGCTCAAGGTTTGGATAAAAAGTCTGCTTTAGGTGACTGGGGTGATGCGGTTGAAGAAGCAAAAGCAGATTTGGGTTCAATTTTAATGTGTGATTATTTTGTTAAAATCGGAAAATATACTCAGCAACAAATGGATGAAATAATGCTTTCTTGGGCTGCAGGTTTGCTTTCGCAAGAACCTCCCGCAAAAGTTCAGGCACATGCGGTTAGAAGAGTTGCACAGTATAACTATATGAGAGGTTGTGGTGCAATTGAATTTGAGGTTAACGGAAAATTGAAAATTCATCCCGAAAAATTTGTACCTGCGGCAAAATCAATGCTGACTGAGATTATAAAAATCCAACTTGATGGTGATGCAAATAAAGCAAATGAATTTTTTGATAAATGGTTTGTTTGGACAGCAGAACAAGAGTACGCTTCAAAAATTTTAAAATCATTAAAACCTAAAATATACAAAAAACTTACAACACCTTTAGCGAATGAAATAACCAAATAAACGCAGCAAAATGTTTTGCTGAAAAATAATCAGCAAATGATATATTCAAGCAATAATATAAGAAAAATCTATGGATTAAATGGTTCGTACAGCTTTTAATTTTCGGCAAAAATGCTCCCGATTTGCCTTCGGAAATAAAGTGCAATTGGGTTGTTTCGTCAAAAAATATAACGAAAAGCTCAAGTTAATTTAACAGAATATTCCTGCCGAAAATTATGCGTCGTACTTGAATTCTTTCTTAATGTTGTTGTCTAACAATTTTTGGATTGATTCCAACTCGGTAGAAGCTGCTTTTTGTTGAGTTTCAATGTTGGTTTGATCCATTTCAAAGATTTTGTCGAGTGCGTTAATTTGGTTTTCTTGTTGTTCAAGTATGTATTGTGCATACTCATCTTCGTTCTGCATAGCAGTACTTTTTTGTGATGCAATACCTATAGATTTGTAGGATAAGTATTGCCTTTTCTCCATAATTCTCTGGAGACGGAACTCGATGTCCGCTTTGTAAGATGTCAAAGTAAGCATCCTACAATTCAATGCTGCAATAGTCATGTGACTCTCTCCTTTGTGGTAAAATAGGGAAGTGTAAATAAAGTATTTGGGTTTTCTCTCTTATATATATAAAAACAATATACTTTTGATAATTGCTTTTTAAATTAACAAATGTTAAGAAATATTAAATTAGCTTTATCGTTGTGTTTAGGCTATAATTTTCTGAAGAAAGAGGTTGCAAATGTACGAACTTAAAAAAGAGCTTGAAACTATTGAAAGCAGAATAGCGAAAGCAAAGGAGTATCTTTGACCCTGAAGAGGTTAGCAAAGATATATCAAAACTTGAAAATGACTTGCAAAAGCAGGAAGTATGGGCAGATACTGAACTTGCTGGCAGATTATCAAAAGAACTGACCGAAAAAAAAGATATATTGATAATAATTCAAACTTGGGAAACGCAACTTGCTGATTTGCAAACTACTCTCGAAATTCTTGAAGAAGAAAATGACGAAGAACTTTTAAATGAATTGACTAACGGTATATCATCGTTAAATAAAAGCCTTGAAAAGTGGGAGTTGCAAAAGTTATTGTCAGGAGAATATGATGAAAATGATGCTATTCTTACAGTGATTGCAGGGGCAGGAGGAACCGATGCACAGGATTGGGCGCAAATGTTACTTCGTATGTACACAAGATGGGCGCAACTAAGAAATTGGAAAGTCGATATGATGGATATATCTGAAGGTGACGAGGCAGGGATTAAGAGTGCGACTATTAAACTTACAGGTAAATATGCTTTCGGATATTCAAAAGCCGAAAAAGGTGTTCACAGACTTGTCAGATTATCACCTTTTAATGCTAATAACAAAAGGCAGACAAGTTTTGCGTCTCTTGAAGTTTCTCCGCTTGTACAGGATATAGAAAAAGAAGTCGATATTTCCCCTGATGATATTGAAGTCGAAACTATGCGTTCAGGCGGTGCAGGCGGGCAAAATGTGAATAAAGTCGAAACTGCGGTAAGAATTTACCATAAGCCTTCAGGAATAGTTGTAAAATGCCAACAGGAACGTTCTCAATTGCAGAATAAAGAATTAGCTATGCAAATGCTTGCCTCAAAACTTTTGGCAATAAAACAGGCAGAACATGAAGCAAAACTTGCAGGTTTGAAAGGTGAGGCTATGGATGTGAATTTCGGTTCGCAAATAAGGTCTTATGTTTTTCATCCTTATAAAATGGTAAAAGACCATAGAACGAATTATTCTGAAGGTAATGTGGACAGTGTTATGAATGGTGAAATTGACGGTTTTATTGAGGCATATTTAAGATTTAAGTCAAATTAACCTTTTACTGCACCTTGAGTCTGTCCGCCTACAAAATGTTTTTGTAATGCAAGGAAAAATATTAAAATAGGAATTGTCGAAATTATTGCGCCGGCTGAAATAAATCTCCAGTTTGAACTGAAGAAACCTTGCAAATAATTTAGTCCGACAGGAAGTGTAAACATTTCCTGTTTAGTTAAAACAATACTTGGCCATAAAAATTCACCCCAACATCCGACAAACGTGAAGATTGCTAAGGTCGCAAGTGAAGGTTTGACAAGCGGCATAAGTACTTTCCACCATATTTGAAAAACATTGCAGCCATCAATAATTGCGGCTTCTTCAAGCTCTTTAGGGATAGCCATAAATGCCTGACGCATAAGTAAAATGCCAAATGCACTAACTGCAAATGGTAAAATCATGCCTGCAAAACCTGCAACAGCTCCGTAAGAATCAACAAGGTTTAAACGTAGAGTTAATAAATACAGTGGTATCATTATTACCTGAAATGGAACCATCATAGTTGCGAGCATTGCGAAAAAACACCAGTCTTTACCTTTAAATTCCATTCGTGCTAATGGATATGCGGCGAGTGATGCAAATAGCAGATTAAATATAATAGTTACCGCAGCAACAATAAAACTGTTAATTATATATCCTGCAAACGGTACCTGTTGCCATGCACCTATAAAATTTTCAAATGTAATATGGTCTGGAATAAATTGTGGGGGATATGCAAATATATTTTCGTTTTTTGATTTTAACGCAGTAGAAATCAACCATAAAAAAGGTCCTATAGAAATTATCGTAAAAAATATCAAAAATGCGTGGGATGAAAGTGATTTTAAAAATTTTCTAATCATTAAAATGACCTCCCCTCTATTTTTTTAATGTTTAAAACGCTAACTGCCATTATAATTACCATCAAAACTACTCCGCAGGCTGAAGCATATCCTAAATCAAGATTTTCAAATGCTTTTTGGTAAATATAAT
This sequence comes from Candidatus Gastranaerophilales bacterium, assembly GCA_045598245.1. Lineage (GTDB taxonomy): Bacteria > Cyanobacteriota > Vampirovibrionia > Gastranaerophilales > JAILCC01 > JAILCC01. The sequence continues at coordinate 64,235 of JAZLLQ010000019.1, read as the reverse complement.
AAACTACTGTCATACTTGAATTCAGCGGTCCGCCTTGCGTCATAACGTATATTTCAACAAAAACCTTCATTGCACTGATTGAACTGATGATGCTAACAAGTGCAATAGCCGGCAAAAGGTGTGGAATCGTTACGGCTAAATGTTTTTGCAATAAATTAGCTCCGTCAATATCTGCTGCCTCGTATAAATCATTTGGTACGCTTGTCAATGCGGCTAAATATATCATCATGTAGTAGCCAAGTCCTTTCCATACGGTTACGGCAATAACAGAGTAAATTGCATATTTAGGGTCAGTCAGCCACCCTATTTTGGAAAGACCTGACAGTGTAACAAAGTAGTTTATGATGCCGTTGTCTGCGTATAACCACTTCCATGCAATTCCTGCTACGACAATTGAGACAACAACAGGCAGATAAATGGAAACCCGATAAAAGTTTATAAATTTTAGTTTTTGATTGATAACAATAGCTATTATTAACGGCAAAACTACCAAAAGAGGTACTGCTACTACTAAATAAATTACCGTATTCCACATTGTTTTCCAAAATAATACGGAATGAAAGAGAGTCGTATAATTAGTCAAGCCTACAAAAACAGGCTTGTAAATGTCGTTTGAATAGTCCAGCATGCTGATATAAAAACTTTCAAAGAACGGAATAAAGAAAAATACCGTCAACAAAATCAATGCCGGAGCTAAAAACAAATAAGGAATATACTTTTTACAATATCTTGAGTAATCCATACCCTTTATTTTAGCAATTTTGTTTAATTTTAGCAAAGTTGTAAAAAAAGTTTTTATATTTCCCAAATACGTATTTGTATGGTATCCTAAAATAAAGGGAGTATGTATGGATAAGCAAAAAACACTAATATTGATTGATGGGCACGCACTTGCTTACAGAATGTTCTTTGCACTTGAAAGAACCGGTATGAAAACGTCAACTAAACAACCAATTTGGGCTGTTTACGGTTTTGTTAAAGCAATAATTGATATACTTAAAAAAATCAAACCCGATGCTATTGCAGTGTCTTTTGATATGAGCAGAAAAACATTTAGAACTGAAGAGTTCGAGGAGTATAAAGCTCAACGTGCTGCAATGCCTGACGATTTAAGAAGCCAGATTTCCATAATTATTGAAGCAGTTGAAACATTAAATATTCCTGTGTATATGATGGAAAATTTTGAAGCGGATGATATTATCGGCACTATTGCTACAAAAGCAAAATCTTTAGGGCATAAATCATACATTTTAACAGGTGATCAAGATTCATTTCAACTTATTGATGAAGAAGGTTGTATAAGAGTTTTAATTCCTCATAAGAGTGAATTAATCGAATATGATTGTGATAAGGTTCATGAAAAATTAGGCGTTTATCCTAATCAGATAGTCGATTATAAAGCACTTAGGGGTGACGTGTCTGATAATATTCCGGGAGTAAAAGGTATTGGTGAAAAAACTGCGGCAAAACTTTTAACTGAATATAAAACACTGGATAATATTTACGAAAATGTAGAACAAATATCATCAAAGAGCGTTAAGGAAAAACTTGTTAATGATAAAGAAATGGCATACAAAAGCCAATTCTTAGCCTGCATAAAAAAAGATGTTGATATTGATTTTGACTTTGAGTCTGCCACATTAAATATTCCTGATATATCAATCCTGAAGGATTTTTTAACTAAGTATGAGTTTCACAGTTTGCTTAGAAATATAAATAACATTGTTGAACTTTTTAACGGAAAAGATATTGTTTCAAAAGAAAATCCGTCAAATGCAGTTGTTTTGGATTTGCCGAAAGAACAAACTCAGTTATCTTTGTTTACTCAGGAACCTTCTTTCGAGCAAATTCAGCCTAGACAAGAGAGTGTTTCAAATGATTTTTCTCAGAGCATAATTGACAGTGAAGAAAAATTAAACAATCTTATTGAAGAATTAAAATCTCAGGATGTTTTTGGAGTAATTTTTGCAATAGACGGTATTGAAATGATGACTTCAAGAATTTGCGGTGTGGCTTTTTCTTACGGAGAAGATTTGAAAGTAGAAAAAGGAAGGTTGAAACTTACAGGACTTAATAAAAAAGTAAAAACTTCCTTTATCCCGTTTAAACAGCAAGATAAACATATATTTAACGAGGAAAGTGTAATTAAACTTTTGAAACCATTATTTGAAAGCGAGAATATCGGTAAAATTACTCATAATGCCAAGTTTATTTTGCACCTTTTAAAAAATCATAATATTGATTTAAAAAATATCGTTTTCGATTCAATGCTGGCTGACTATATCAAAGATTCATCAATTAAGCATGGATTAAAACAACAGGCTTTATCCTATCTTAAATTTGATATGAAAGATGCGGTTGAACTTTTAGGCAAGGGTAAATCCATGAAATCTGTTTGTGAATTATCTCTTAGTGAAGTTTTTGATTACTTTACAAATGATGCTTTTGCTGTATATGAGCTTGCAAAATACCATACTAAAAATATGGATATAAAGGATGCTAATCTTCTTTATGATATAGAACTTCCGCTAACGCTTGTTTTATATAAGATGGAAAGAAATGGTGTTGCCATAGATACAACTTATTTGAATGATTTTTCCGAAAATCTGACTGCTTCTATTGCTGATTTAGAGTTAAAAATATATGCAATTGCAGGTGAGAAATTTAATTTAAATTCACCAAGACAAGTTGGGGAAATTTTATTTGAAAAATTAGGCTTAAAAGCAAAAGGTAAAAATAAGACAAAAACAGGGTATAGTACAAGTGCTGAAGTATTAGAAGAAATTGCAACCGAATATGAAATAGCAAAACTGATTTTGGAACACAGGCATTTGACTAAAATTAAAAGCACATATATTGATGCTTTGCCTGAATTAATATCTCCTGTTGATAACAGAATACATACTACATTTAATCAAACCATTACAACAACAGGCAGGCTAAGCAGTTCTAATCCGAATTTGCAGAATATTCCCGCAAGAACGGAAATCGGCAACAAAATAAGAGGGGCATTCATCCCTGAAAAAGAAGAATCTGTTATCATAGCAGGTGATTATTCTCAAATAGAACTCAGATTACTTGCTCATTATTCTGACGATGAAATTTTAATAAATGCCTTTAGAAATAATGAAGATGTTCATGCAACTACGGCATCAAGGATTTTTGGTGTTCCTATTAATGGAGTTACAAAAGATATGCGTTCTAAGGCAAAAACAGTAAATTTCGGTATTATATACGGGCAAACACGATACGGTTTATCTGATGCTTTATCAATAACACCACAGGAAGCACAAGAGTTTATTGATAAGTATTTTGAAACTTACCCTAAAATTCTGGAATATATGGAAAAAACAAAACTTTTTGCAATACAAAACGGATACGTTGAAACATTGTATGGCAGAAAAAGATATTTTGGTAGTGAATTATCTAGTTCAAACCATAATATTAGAGAGTTTGCTCAGCGTGCAGCGATTAATGCACCCCTTCAAGGAACTGCCGCTGATTTAATCAAAATAGCAATGATTAAACTCAGCAAAGAGTTAGACAAAAAATACAAAAGTGCTAAAATGATTTTGCAAGTTCACGATGAACTCATACTTGAAGTTCCGAGAGAACTTGCTGATGAAATCTCTGATTTGACAATTAAATCTATGGAGCTATCACAACCTTTGAATGTTCCTTTGGTTGTAGATTTACATTATGGTAAAAGTTGGAAAACAGCAAAAGAAGGTTAATTAAAAGGAGTTTTGTTTTGAAAAAATTTATCTTGTTATTGTTTGTAATTATATTAGGGGGTTCTCAGGAAGCTCTTGGTGATGTTACGTATAGTGCAAAGTCTACCGTAACAAATACAAATTCTCATGAAGTTATAAGGTTGGATGTATTACCGGTTGTGAAAATTAATACAAACCCTATTTCGCATGGTATTGATGCCTCAACTACGTCAACTTATGTTGCTCCTTTAATTGCTCCTGCACAACAACAGGAAAAACCCACATTGAATTTTAATTTGAACAATATTAAAAATGCAAAAAGAGGTTCAATTCTTCCTGATGATAATGTAAATAAAACAGTATCGAGCGTAATCCAATATTTTGGTGCACCATACGACAAAGTTTTTTCGCACCTTCTTGGTGTTATTGGTATGTCAGATTTAGAATTGGTTTCTTATGATACAAAGTCAGGACGAATTTTTGCAAACTACAAACAAGAAAAACCGATATATATTACTGTCAGTAAATATAACAGCTATAATGTAATGGTTAAAGTTACTCCTGCTGACGGAATTTATGATTTACCAGGGACAGTAACGGAAAAATTGTTTTCAAATTTAAATAACAGTTTAGCAGAAAAGTAGATTATGCAATTAGAATGGGAACAAATAGAAAATAAGATTTTTGATGAGAAAATTGATGAAATTACAGGTTCTCATGTGATTTCACAAATCTTGGCAAATAGAGGATTTGATACGGAAGAAAAAGTTAAAACTTTTTTAAACCCTATGTCTTATCCTATATCTTCGCCGTATAATTTTACGGATATGAAAGGTGCTGTTGATAGAATTTCTCTGGCGGTTGCAAATCAGGAAAATATTGTTATATGCGGTGATTTTGACTGTGATGGTGTGACAAGTACTTCTGTTCTCTATAAAACTCTTTTAAAAATAGGGGCAAAGGTCGGTTGTTATATTCCGAACAGGAAAACAGAAAGCCATGGGTTAAATTCAAAGGCAATAATTGAAATTATCAGTAAGCAAAAAGCAAAACTTATTATAACGGTCGATAACGGCATAAGTAATATCTCAGAGATTCGTCTTGCTCATTCGCTTGGTACGGATATAATTATTACTGATCACCATGAGCCTTCAGAGGAATTGCCCGAGGCTTATGCGATTATAAACCCAAAATGTTCATGTAAAATTATCGATACTCTTGAATTTAGTGAAGTTGAAAGTATGGTTAATTTTGCAGGGGTAATGGTAGCATACAAGTTGTCTTGTGCTTTGCTTGAAAAATATAAAATTGAAAATTACAATAAGGAACTTTTGCCGTATGTAATGCTTGGTACTATTTCCGATGTTATGCCTCTCACTTGCGAGAATAGAACCATTGTTGCGCAAGGTCTTGATTATATTAAAGTTAATATGCCGTATTGGCTAAAAAAAATGTTTGAACTTGCAGAGAGAAATATAGAAAATATTGATAGCGAAACGATTGCCTTTACTATAGCTCCGAGAATTAATGCGGCAGGTCGTTTGGAACAAGCAACTACGGCTTTAGAATGTCTTGTTTCTGACGACAAAGGGAAAATTGATTTTCATGCATTGCAGCTCCAGCAATTTAATGCGCAAAGACAGCAAATGTGCGAAACATCATTTTTCGAAGCACAGACAAGAATACAAAATGAAATAAATTTGAAAACTACAAAAGCAATTGTTCTTGCTGATGAAAAATGGCATATTGGTATAGTCGGACTATTGGCTTCAAAAATTGTTGAAAAATATAACAGACCTGCTTTTATAATGACAATTGATAAAGAAGAAAATCTTGCAAGATGTTCTATTCGCGGCATAAAAGGTCTAAACGTATATAAAGTGCTGAGCGAACTTGATGAATGTTTCGTGAATTATGGCGGGCATGAATTGGCAGGTGGTTTTTCTGCTGATTTGAATAAGTTTTCCATAAAAGAATTATCAAAACGAATTAATCAAGTTGTTTTAAGGCATCTTGAAGGAGTATCAGTCAAGAAAAAAATGTTGATTGACGCAATTTTGACACCTGAAGATTTGTCATTTGACTTTATTGAAAAACTTTCTCTTCTGGAACCATATGGAGAAGGTAACCGCTCGTGTGTCTTTGGTATGGAAAATCTTGTTCTCAAAAGATTTGACGTAATCGGTAATTGCGGTTCTCATTTAAAATTAATATTTGAAACGCAAGATAAAAAATATGCTTATGAAGGTTTAATTTGGAATAAAAACACACATGCTATAGAAGTTTTTGATGTTGCGGATGTAACCTTTGTGCCAAAAATAAATGTGTTTCGAGATAAAAAATCAATTCAGTTTATGATTAAAAATATTTATATAAAAAATCGAGAAGTTAGCGTGGAAAATACCGATTTTGATGACTCGGGAAAAAATCCTGCGGTTTTGGTTGATCACAGAAAACAGCCTGATTTCTTTAAAATGTTGAACAGCTACCTGAGTAATAATACTGCAGAAGTTTATCTTGAAGATAAAAAAATAATTGATGAACTTGATAATTATATGGCGATAAAAAAATCTGTTAAAAATCGCTTTAATTTAACCGAATCGGCAGAATTAATCTTTCTTTCTACCCCTTGTTCGGAAGAGGATTTTTCTCTGATGGTTAAAAAAACGTCACCTCAAAAAGTACATATCTTCAATTGTGATGTCGAAAAAACTGATGTGAAAGTTTTTATAAAAACGATGTCCGGAATGTTAAAGTATTGTGCCTCACATAACAATGGTATTATTGAAATTGAAAAGGCAATTGCTTATCTTGCGACTACTTCCGAAGCCGTAGATTTGTGCATAAATCTTCTTAATGATGAAGGCGTAATAAAATTAAAATCTAAAGATGCGTGTACTTATTCTTTTGATTTTCTTGAAGTAAAGCAACTTTCTCTTATGATTAATAACTCTAAATATATGGAGCTTGAAGAAGAAATTGATAGAATAAATTTATTCAAAGAAGAATTTTTGTCTTGTGATATACTTCAGATAAAGGAAATGTTGGATGTTTAGTTTACATTTAGACCAATTTTTTTGTTTTTGGTATAATGTTATTGAACTTTGTTAATAAGAAAAAATTTGTTTATGGTTAAACCATGCAAATATATTGGAAAGTAGTATGATTAAACTTGTAAATGTTTCTAAAAATTATTCTAATACATTCGCATTAAAAGATGTGAATCTTGAAATAGGAAAAGGTGAATTCGTCTTTCTTGTCGGTTCAAGTGGTGCGGGTAAATCTACATTAATGAAACTTTTGTACAGAGAAGAAAGTCCTACGGTTGGCAAGGTTATTGTTGGCGGAGTTGATGTATCTAAAATATCCGTAAATAAAGTTCCTAATTTAAGAAGATGTATGGGGATAATATTTCAGGATTACAAACTTTTGCCTAATCAAACAGTGTATGATAATGTTGCGTACGTTATAAGAACGTTGGGAATGCGTTCGCAAGATGTCGATGAAAGAGTAAAAGGCGCATTGAAAATAGTCGGGTTGTCACATAAATTATTTTCAAAGCCGACAGAACTTTCAGGCGGCGAACAACAGAGAGTTGGTATAGCAAGAGCGATTGTTAATGGTCCACCATTGTTGATTGCTGATGAGCCAACAGGTAACTTAGACCCTGCAACTTCTATGGAAGTGATGGAAATTCTTGACCATATTAACTCTCGTGGGATTACTGTAATTGTATCAACTCATGATCATACAATTGTTAATCATTTTAGAAAAAGAGTAATTACACTGGATGGAGGAGAAATCGTAAGGGATGTCGAAGGCGGAACTTACGATTAGTCAGATATGAAAAGACATGCCAAGAAAAGTTTAATAACTGATTTGAGAATAATGCTTAGAATTACATCTGAGACCGTAAAGCTATTATCGCAGGCAGGATGGATGAACTTGGTAGTGATTACTACTATGGCTGCAATTTTGAGTATATTTGGGGCGTTGTTTCGTACAAGTATTACAGTTTCAGGTTTTATCGAACAAATAGGAACGGATATGGAAATTGCAGTTTATGTAAAAAATTCTGCAAGTACGAAGGATGCTATTTTTAGAATTAATTCATTGCCTGAAGTTTCCAAAGTAACATTAAAAACAAAGGAAAAGGCTTGGAGTGAAATGAAACAGCAAATGAAAGTTCCCGATATTTCTAATCCTTTGCCTGATACACTTCATGTAAGAGTAAAAAAACAAGAATATACGGCTTCTGTCATAGAGAAAATAAAAAAGATGGAAGAAATTGAGGATATTCGATTTACTAAAGATTTGGCAGACAGAATAAGAGTGGCAAGTGATATAGGAAAAGCTGTTACGCTTATTGTGCTACTTGTTTTAGGTGGTTTAACTATGTTTGTCATAAGTAATACGATTAACCTCGCTATACAATCTAAGAAAACGGAAATCGAAATTATGCGGCTTATGGGCGTGTATAATTGGTATATAAGGGCTCCTTTTATTGTACAGGGCGGGCTTTATGGCTTTGTTGGAGCATTACTTGCCTTAATTCCTTTAAATATAGTTCAGGGACAACTTGATAAATTAGCATCATACCTGGGTTTGGTTAACGGTACTGCTGCTTTAAGCGTAGTAATGCTGAGCATATTCCTTTTAGGAGTGCTTGTAGGGGCAGGTGGTAGTTTGATTTCGGTGAGAAAATATTTAAAAGTATAAGTTGGGAATATATGAGAGATAAAATAGTTTTAGTATCAATAATTTTAATAATAGGTTTATTACTTGCTTTTATGCATTTAGTTATTCCTGTAGACAGACTATTCCTTGTAATATTTCTGTTGGCAATATACACAATTATGCTTGCTGCTGCATTTTCTCATCAAAACCGCAAACACAAAAAACGTCCGCCAAGACTAAATTATAGCTACGAGCCTTCTGTTTGCGTAATGATACCAGCTCACAATGAAGAGTCTGTAATTGCTCAAACGATAGAAAATATGATGAGTCTTGATTATAACGATTTTGAAGTAATGGTTATAGATGACAGAAGTACTGATAATACTGCTGAAGTATTAAAAAATCTTGAACTAAAATATAATGGCAAGTTAAAAACACTTATCAGAGATAAAGATGCTTTCCCCGGAAAATCTGCAGTTCTTAATGATGCATTAGCCTTGTGTAGTCAAGAGGTAATATGTGTATTTGATGCTGATGCAAGAGTAAAAAAAGATTTTTTGAAGTCACTTTTGCCATATTTGTCACCTGAGGATATAGGTGCAGTTCAGGCACGAAAAATTATAATCAATAAGGATGAAAATATACTCACACGTTGTCAAAATAATGAATATACTCTTGATACGCATTTTCAGTTAAGTCGTGACAGTATAAATGGTGCAGTTGAACTGCGAGGAAATGGTTTCTTGGTAAAAAGAGTCGCACTTGATGAAGTTGGCGGTTGGAATAATAATACAATTACCGATGACTTAGACTTATCTACCAAACTTCACTTAAATGCTTGGGGGGTAAGATTTTGTCCTGCTGTTGAAGTTTACGAAGAAGCAATAACAAAATTGGTGCCGCTCATAAAACAACGCAGACGTTGGGTTGAAGGTAGTATAAGAAGATATCTCGATTATTTTTTTGAAATTGTTACCTCTGATATAATCAGCTTGCGTGTTGGCTTTGATATGATTGCGTATCTTCTTGAATTCGTTATTCCTGTTATATTGTTGATGCAAATGATAATTCAGTCATTAAAATATGTCAAAGGAAGTGAAAATCAGCTCTTTTCTACATTGGCAGTTGCTTTTGGTATTTGCATGTTTTTCTTCTTCGGTTTGATTTTTAGCCTAAGAAAATACGATAAACTTTCTTGGTTTCAGGCAATTAAACAGGCAATAGAAACGAGTTTCTATATGGCAACAATGTGGCTTCCCTTGGTGTTGTTCATCGTTATAAAGGTTCTTGTTTTTAAAAGGGATATGAATTGGGGGAAAACTTCTCATGGGCTTTCCGCAGCTAAATCAAGTACTGATGACGCCATAGTAAATGCATAATCTGAGGATTAGATTTTGGATAAGATTATTTTAACCGAACAAGCAAACCAAAATACAATTAATATTGATATTTCAAATTCGATTGAAATTGTCGAAATGATTAATTATGAGGATAAAAAAGTCGCATATGCCATAGAAAATGAAAAAGAAAATATCGCAAATGCAATTGAATTAATTACAAAAAAAATTTTAAGAGGCGGTCATCTGTTATATTTTGGAGCCGGAACGAGTGGCAGACTCGGTGTTTTAGATGCATCTGAGTGTCCGCCGACTTTTGGTGTATCTCCTGATTTAGTCAGAGGTTATATTGCTGGTGGTGATATTGCGCTCAGAAATGCAATAGAATGTGCTGAAGATAATGCAGTGCAAGCCAAAACTGATTATAAGAATGCCAATATCTCGGATAATGATGTTATAGTCGGAATTTCTGCAAGCGGAAATCCAAAATGGCTTTTTGCCATTATGGAAGAAGGAAGAAAAAATGACATTTCAACAATAGGTATATCTTGTAATCCTAATGCAAAAATTAAAAAATTAAGTGATATTTTTATATGTCCTGTTGTTGGTCAGGAAGCAATTACAGGTTCAAGCCGTATGAAAGCTGGTACTGCACAAAAATTAGTATTAAATATGCTTTCAACAGGCGCTATGATAAAACTTGGTAAAACGTACAAGAATTTCATGGTTGATGTTCAGCCGACAAATGAAAAGCTCAAGGATAGAGCTGTGAGAATAGTATCCGAAATTACATCTGTTGCAAAGGATGAAGCAACAACAATTCTTGAAAAATCAAATTTTGAAGTAAAAACGGCTATAATTGCAATTTTAAAAGGTGTATCAGCAGAAAAAGCACGTGAGATATTGAAACTTAATGATGGAATTTTGAGAAAAATAATTTAATTATTTAATCCACTTAAATTCATCAACGTACTTATCTTCGTATAGATTACCTTTTAATGAGACTACGAAAAATCTGTAATCGCCTCTGTTGTTTTTAAGTCCTGGGATATCATTTATATATGCGAGTGGATTATACAAGAAGCCGTTTTCCTGTTCTTTTGATACTTCTCTGGTCAATTGTTTTATTAATGAGTTAAGTGAAATTTTCCCTAAAGACCCAAGCCATAATATTGATTCTCTGCTTTCCATTGGCATTTGACCGATAATTGTACCATTGACTACGGAATTGTTCATATTGTAAGAACCTGTAAGAAATAAATTTAGTTCACTGCTTTGGAAGGTAATTTTATCAGCCAAAATAGTTCCATCCTGAATTTGCATATCTCCTTCAATAACATCAAAATATCCTGTCCTCGGGGCAACAATATTTAATATTGCATTGAGGTTTAATCTTGTTATCCCGCTTTTGAATGTGTTTGCAATGCGCAACATATATTCTATTGAACCAAGTCTAATCATTCTGCCTTTGTTTAGAGTAAAATATACCATTGCATCAAGATTTTCTACAAGTTCGTCATGAAGTTTTCCTTTTGTTGAAAAATTGACATTTGCTGTTAATTTTCCGAATATCTCATTTGGTAAATTTAAAAAACCGGTTGCAAAATCATTAGCTATAACATCTTTAATTTCAATATTACCTGTTAAATCAGTTGTGTAGAAATTGTAATCAATGTCTCCGTTTAATGAGCCTTCTTTAAAGTCGGCTTTAAAATTCTTTATTGAGCAATCCCAATTGTTTGTTACATTAAAATCCGCCGAAAAATTTTCTGCAGGTAGCTTATTATATATGAATTTTTTAATATCAACTTTCCCTTCATTAATAGTAAATGGTGGTATCGGTTGTTCTGTTAAATTATATGTATCTTCTTCATCTTTAGCAAATAGTGAAGAAAAACTTTGTAAAACTTTGTCTGAGTCAATTAAATCGGATTCCAGTTTTAGTTTTTGTATAGACATAGGTGTTGTGAATTTACTGTTCATAGTTGCATTTATTTTTGCAATAGAGCCTGCAATATTTATAATTGCATCATTAATTTGAATTTTGTCTTGTTTAAAATCAACGTTCATTTCTTCAAGTGTACTGTTAATAGATGGAATAGTTGCATCTTTTACATCAGCTTTTCCCAGCACAGAAAGGTTTTTTATATCACCGTTTAAAAATACTTTACCTTTAATTAATCCTTTTGATAATAGAGGTTGAGGTTTAGTCGGATCGTAGAAGAGAATATTCAAAAATGATATATTCATATAGTCAAAAATTTCCACATTCATATTATCAATAGTTGGGAAATCTCTACTTATGTTTGAAATTTTACCCTTTATTCTTGCTAAAATATCAGGTGTGGACGAAGATGTTGTGTATGTAGGAGCAAAGATGTCGAAAGTATTAATTATAACATCGTTATCATTTCCTATAATATCCGCAAATACGAATTTAGATAAATCTTCACCCAGTCTTGCATCGTGATAGAGAATGTATGAATTGTCTTCCAACATCGCCCTGAATTTGACTCCCCAATCGTGAATGTTGCCGATAAAATCAATATTTGTATAAATTTTACCGACTAAGTTTATGGGAAGATTAAACATAGGTGCGAGTGTTTTGTTAAAGTCTTCTTCCGATAAATTCAATGCCATTTTAATATCGTAAATTGGATTAATCAGATAATTTTTTATTTCGCCGTCAGCAAGAAAATCACTATATGCCATTCTGACAAAAAGATTTTTGATTTTTAAAATTTCGTTACTGTAAAAGAATTCCCCTGATGGTATTAATATTTTTTCATTAGTTGGTTTGTATATTGCACAAGCATCATGAAATATAATATTTGCTTTACTTTCTTCTTTAGATATGTATGATTTGACATCAATAGCACCGCTTTGAAAATTAAGTTTAGATAACATTTTTTTGACATCTGTTGTCATTAATTTTGTATTTATTACTTTGTCAAGAGATGCAACCGGTAAATCATTAATCGTAAATACTAAATTTCTTTTTTCGCTATTTAACCCTGAATCGGTTACAATACCATTTAATGTGTAATTTGAGTTTAATGTTTGACCTTTAAGATTACTAAACATTATTTTATCTTGTTGTGCGGTAATTTTTCCTCCTGAAACATTTATATATTCAGGGAAATCAAGATATTTTAATTGACCGTTAATAACATCAATTTCCGTATAATATGAAACTGCTTGAGTTGCAAAATTTCCGTTAACTTTTGTTTTGGTTTTGATAGTTCCCGAAAAGTCACTAAAATCGTTAAAAGAATTTTTTGTTGCTTCAAACATTGGAGAGTTATACACAAATTCATAAGCCTTTTGAATATCAGCATTGTCCGTAATGATATTCAATTGTGAATATCCCGGCGTAGCAGTTCCTGTGAGTTTAGTTTCAATACCATGGACATGTCCGTACAAATCAAGTATTGATTTTTCACTTGTAAAATCGACTTTACCAAATATATTTTTGGCGCGATAAGCTAATTTATCAATATCGCAAGAAGAATTATCAACAAAGACACTACCTTTTACATATGGCTCTTTTGAGTATTTATTGCTTGTCATAACCATTTTTAAAGTTCCATTACCTTTTGGATTATGTATTGCAATAAGTCCGGTTGATACTTTGTTTAATAACGGCGAATTATCAATAAAGTTTTTTGCCATATCCAGCGGAGCTGAGGGAATATCCAAGTAAAAATCAGTTAAACCGTCTTTGTGAACTTGAGTTTGTCCATGTGCGTATGCCCAAATCCCGTCTTGTGAACCTTTGATGTTTTTGTAATTTATATATTTTCCGTCAAAATTTATATCACCTGAAATGTTTCGCAATTCGCCATGCAAACCCGGATAAGTGGCAATCCCGTTTCTGAAATTCATTTTACCGTACAGATAAACGTTAGGCGGAGTATCTTTGACCGAAAGATTGATATTCCCTTGTCCTGCCAGTATGCTCATGATTTCAGTCGGACCGGTTTTGAAATTCAAGACATTGCTGTATACATTTAAGGCTTTTTGTGTTGAAACTAAGTCTACACTCGGAGTACTGTCTATTTGTAAATTAAGGAAAAACGGTTTTGTTATTTTTATATTTCCTCCGATTGTTACGTATTGATTTCTGTTGTAATTTGGATAATGAATACCGTCAATATACATTTTTTCTTTATTAAAATTAAGTCTGACGGATGATTTTGGTAAATCGTTGCCGTATCCTAATGTCAAACCATTGATTAGAATATACCCGTCAGTTTGCAGATATCCGATTTTACCTTTTAAAAAGATGTCGCCTTCTGCTATGCCTCCTACATTATGTTTTTTTGCTTTATCTATAGCATGATTTAAAACAGGTATACCGTTTGGTGCAATTTTCAGCATTGAATTACCGTTGGAATTTTTATCTATTTTTATATGTAAAATCAAATCGACCGGTCTTATTTTTGGATTAAAAATTTTACCGTATGCGGATGTTGAAAAATCATTTCCTTTTATTTTTAGTTCATCAATAATAATATCTTTATTGGTAATTGCAAAGCGTGAAAATAAAGAAATTTTATCTTTGAATTTTATGGAATAAGGTATTTGCGAACTTTTGCAATTGACATTGTGAAGTGAAGTATCAACATTAAAATACTTGCCATCACTCGATTTTGCTCTTATGTATCCTTTGCCGTGAAGATCTAAATGTGGAGCAAATTCTTTGGTGTAATTTTTAAATATATCAAAATCAAAATCAGGAAGAAGAACCTCAAGATTATATTTTTCCTTTGGTTGTTTTAATTTGACATTATAGTTGATTGAAAATGGGGTGGTTGTAGTATTGTAGTCGATATTACCATCCATAATCAGCTGCAAATATTTATTTTTTGAGAATTTGCTAATCAGTATATTATTTCCGGTGATAACCATTCTTTCGGAAGGCTTATGGGCATTATCAAGAACATTAAAAAAGTATTTGTTAACGCTTATTGTGGAATTTTGAAAATAAATTTTAAAGAAACCCGTAATATTAAAAATTTCGATTATATTGATTTTTTTGTTTTCATAACGTTCAAAATCTGCATATAAATTCTGTGCACTCATATTGGTAATATAGATTTTTCTAAGAAGCATATATGGCAAAAATACGTTAACGTGCAGATCTTCTACTGAAACTAAATCTTTTGACTCATTTATAAAAGTTAATTTATCTGCACGAATTTTATATTGCAAATCCCAGTCTAAATATGCTCTCGGATGAATAACCTCTGAATCAAGGTCTAAAAGACGATGAATTTGAAAAGCAATAAATCTTGTTGTCACAGCCTCGTTTTGTGACACTGTATTTAGTCCCCATACTAAAATTGCCAAAGCCCCGATTAAAAAAAACGCTATGCTTAAAAGCCTTATTGTTATTGATTTTTTATTATGCATAAAATTATAATTTACAAGTCTGATTATATGAAAATTATACAACAAAAGATTAGCAAAATTGCTATTTCTTAATGAATTTTTGTAAATTTTAATTCGCTTGGTTAATATTTGTCAGCGTTGTTTTTTAACCAGTTGATAAATTCTTTTAATGCCAAAGCTCTGTGACTAACCATATTTTTTTCGTCACGAGTTAATTCTGCCATCGTTTTGTTTAGCTCTTTAATATAAAAAATAGGGTCATATCCAAAACCATAGTCCCCATTTTGTTCTTTTGCTATAAACCCGTAACACTTTGATTGATAAGAAAAAATTGTTTCACCGTCAGGTTTTACCAATGTGATTGCACAAGTAAAATAGGCTTCTCGTTCTTTTGGCGTTCTAAAATCTTTCATTTCTCCAAGAAGTTTTTCAATTTTACTCTCTCCGTTTTTGGCATATCTGGCACTATATATTCCAGGTCTGCCATTTAATGCTTCCACACAAAGACCGGTATCATCCCCAAATGCAATTTGCCCTGTTTTCTTAGCTGCCTCAAAAGCCTTGATATAAGAATTTTCAAGGAATGTTTTTCCGTTTTCATCAGGATTAAACGGTTGCGGAACGGGTACTATTTTTATAGGAAATTTTTCATAATCAAATTTAGCCTGAACCTCTAAAATTTTATTTGTGTTAGAAGTTGCAAAAATGAGTTCTTTCATTATTTTTTTCCAAACCTTCTGTCTCTTTTTCCAAATTCTTTTATTGCCAAAGACAATGCTTTTGCATCAAATTCAGGCCAAAATGTATCTGTTACATAAAATTCACTGTATGCAATTTGCCAAAGCAAATAGTTGCTTACACGCATTTCTCCGCCTGTTCTTATCAAAAGGTCAGGGTCTTGAATGTTCTTAGTATATAATCTTTGAGAGATTGTGTCTTCTGTAATTTCTTCCGGTGATAAAACACCATTTCTGATTTCGGTGGCAATTTGTTTAACTGCATTTTTTATTTCGTCTCTTGCACCGTAATTTACTGCAATTTGAAGAAGCAGTCCTGTATTGTCTTTTGTTTTGTTTTCCGCATCTGCAAAAATTTTTCTTAATTCAGGGGTAAATCTTGTCAAATCACCAATAAATTTCATTTTTACATTCTTTTCAAAAAGCTCTGAAATTTCATTGGCAATAGTTTTTGCTAAAAGTTGCATAATAAAATCAACTTCCTCTTGTTTTCGTTGCCAATTTTCTGTAGAAAAAGCATAGACTGTGATTATTTTTATGCCGATATCCTGAGCAAAAGTAACTGTTTTTTTCAGTGCTTTAACACCTTCGGAGTGGCCGGCAGGTGCTGGCAAAAATTTTTCTCTTGCCCATCTTCTGTTGCCATCCATAATAATTGCAATATGTTTTAATGAAGTTTTTTCTACAATAACCTTCATTTCTTCTTCAAGTGATTTTAATCTTGTAGCCATAATACTCTCTTATTTCCTTTACTGTTTGCATAATACTATAAAAATAATTATCCTGAAACTATTTCAATTTCTGAAAGATTATTTACCGTATAATCAGTTAAGTTCAGTAATTCCGATTTTGGAACAAGGCCTGTCGCAACAAGTATTGAACTTTTTAATCCTGCATTTTTTGCCATTAAATAATCCATCTGTGCATCACCGATAGAAATAGTGTTTTCGGCTTTTGAATTTAATAATTTTAAGGCAAGTTTAGCGGGTTCTCCTGATTTTTTTTCATTTATGCAGTCGTCTTTTCCGATAATTAAATCAAAATAGGCAGAAATCCCAAGGTGTTTTAGTATCTCTTCCGTATTTTTATGCGTATCTGATGTGACAACTGCAATTTTAATATTATACTTGTACATTTTTTTTATAAAATTCAATGCTCCGGGAATTAGATTCGTGTAACTTTTTATATCATCAGTAAAGCTATCATGGACAAAATCAAATATTTTGGAAATATCATAAAAATCAGCAGTAATATTTCTTTTATTTAGTGAAGCCAACACAGTTTCTATTACACCATTTCGAGAGAGAACCCCGATAGCACCGTTAATTACAAGTTTTTTGTTTTTTGCATCATAACCCATTTCTCTGCATAAATCATAAAATATTGAACTGTCAAGATTATATCTTTCTATTATTTGTTTTACTCTTAATTCTGCAATTTTTCCCCAATATTCATCAGCCTCAATAAAAGTGCTGTCTTTATCAAGCAAAACGGTATCTATATTTGATATTATTTTATCATTTAAAATAAAATCAGGCATTACTTCATATTTTCCAAAGAAACATCAACTAAATTTTTCGCTATTTTTAGTGCTTCATTAAATATTTGCTCATTTTCAAGAAAATCATCGCGCTTAACATAATCTTTCACAATTTTTCTTGCAAATGAACCGATGGCTACTGCATGAATTTTTAAATCAAACATTTTGGCAAGAGCTGTTGTTTTTGAATTTGTACCGCCTGAGGACATTATATATACGGGCAGACTCTCATTTTGGAAGAGTTCTGCAATTGCAATTGATTGTAAAGTTGATTTGTAATCGTCTTTTCCTCCTGACATTGGTATTCCGTCAGCCTGAACAATGGTTGTATAAGGCTTTCTGTTTTTTATCATTCTTTCGACTCGTGCGAGTATCTTTTCGTCACCGACTTTTGAACGGTCTATACTTATACATAAAGGTCCAGAGAACATTTCATTCAAATCATACCAACGATTATCAACATCCTGTTCGTCCTCTCCTACAACATGGAGTTCAATGCAGTCAAGTCCTTTTTCAATAAGAGGAGGTAACATTTCCTTTAAATCCTGAACTTGGCTCACCAATTTAATTGCATTATTCGGACAGCTTTTTATACATTTTCTGCAACCTATACATTTCATTTTGTTGATTTCATATTTATCGTTTTCAAAATTAATAGCATTTTGAAAACAAATTTCTTTACATTTTCCGCATTTTAAACATTTTTCTTGTTGCAAAACCGCTTTACTAACGTGGGGGTCGCCGTTAATACCGACACTTACGCAAATATATCTGTCTTTTTCAATTCCTGCTCTTTTTAGCCCTCTTTTTGCGGCGTCAACTATTTCAGGTTTTGCGCATAAATCAAAAAAATTGCAACCTGCTTTTGAATATAGCGTAACGAGTTTTTCTACTTCGATTGCATCTTCATTTCCTGCACCGCAAACGAGTTTAAAACATTTTCTCTCTTTGAATATATCTAATAACATTATTTTAATTCCCCGACTCAAAAATTTTTTTTACAAAGAAATTTTAGCACAAAAAATAATGAAAACTTTAATGATTTTTGTTGTATGATAATTTTGAGGTAGATAACATGGATGCAATTTTAAATTTAATATATGTGACTGCAATTGCAGGGATAGGCGGTACAGGCTTGGGCGGTATCATAGGTGCTTTGTTTAAAAGAGATTCCGTCAGAACTGTGAGTTTATTGCTGAGTTTTGCCGGTGGGGTTATGGCAGCTATTGTTTGTTTTGATTTGATAGGAAGTGCAATTGGTACAGGAATAAGTATATATATGATTTCAGCCGGAATAATTTTTGGTGTTGCAATGGTATATTTTCTTAATCTTTTTATAGACAGAGTAACTAATAAGGAAGTTCAGCATATTGATGCAAATCACCCTGCAACAGCAGATAACTTGGATGAAATTATACACAGTAATCATTTATCAGAACACATGAAGAAGAATGATACAAAACTGTCTTTGTTTATCGCAGGAATAATTATGGCATCCGCTATAGCGCTTCATAATATTCCTGAAGGTATGACAATTGGTGCATCCTATGCAAATCACAAGGGAGTTTTGGAGGGCTCTGCACTTATATTGGCAATTTTAATAGGGTTGCATAATATTCCCGAAGGTATGGCAATAGCTGTTCCGCTTATTAATGGCGGTTTAAAAAGACGCAAAGCAATATTAATAACGGCTTTGAGTGGTACGCCTACAATATTAGGTGCTTTAGCCGGATATTTTCTTGGTGATATGGGTGCGTTGGGTCTTGCGTTGAGTTTGAGTTTTGCAAGCGGTGCTATGTTGTATGTAATATTCGGGGAACTTTTGCCACAGTCAATTCTTATGTACAGAAGCAAACTTCCGGCTTTTTTTGTTATACTCGGAATTATAGTCGGTTTAATTGTTATAAATTCATAAAAGTTCTATATGTTTAGTGTTTTTTGAATATCTGATAAGATTAATTCATTTGTTAAATGATTTTTTTCGTATATTTCACTAATTGACATTCTGTCGGTAAATTCTTTTTTACCGCCAAAATTCAAAACTTTCAAGTTAGAATTGCCTAAAAATCTTGAAACTTTTTCGCCAAAACCACCGTCAAGTTGACCATCTTCAAAAGTAACTACAAGTTCGTGATTTGTTTTTAAATCGTTAAGCATTTCTTCATCAATACTTGTTATGAATTTAGGGTTAATTAATGTAGCATTAATATTAAATCTGTTTTTTAATTCTTTTTTGATTTTTTGAGCAAGGTTAAAGAAATTACCAAGACCGATAAGCGCAACTTGTTCACCTCGCTCACACATTGCAAACTTATTTGTTTTTGAATAATCCGTATTATCCTTAATGCCACTGTATTTTAATGGTATATTTGGAATTCTTATTGCTACAGGTCTTTCGTTTTGACTATATGAGTATTCAAGCATTGCCAAATATTCTTCTTTGCATGTTGGGGCAAGATAAACCATGTTAGGGATGTTGCTTATCAATGGTATATCAAAAGAACCAAGGTGGGTAGCATCGGCTTCGGAAAGTCCTCCCCATTGTACAAGCATTTTTACGGGGGAATTATTTAAGCATAAGTCTTGTGAAAGTTGGTCATAAGTTCTTTGTACGAAAGAACTCAAAAAGAGTAAAAATGGTTTTGAACCGCTTTTTGCAAGAGCTGATGCAAAAGCAACCGCATGTTCTTCGCAAATACCTACATCAACATATTGTTTTCCCATTTTATTACGAAAATCTTTTGTTAATCCTAAAGCTCCCGGTGTTGCGGCGTTAATAGCAATAACAGTTTTATCGGATTTTGCTTTGTCTAAAATAAAATTAGCGGTAAGTGTTTGATAGTTTTCCGATTCTATACGGTTTTCGGTTTTTTTATCTAAAATTCCGGGGCAAACCCAATGGAACATTTCTTTATTTTCTTCTGCAAGTTTTAATCCTTTTCCTTTCAAAGTATTTATATGCAATACAACAGGATGATTTGTATCTTTTACTTTTTCAAAGGCTTTTATCATTTTTTCAATATCATTGCCTTCGCTTTCATAATAATAATCGAAGCCCATTGCTTTGAAGAAGTTACAATCTGCCTTGCCGTTTGTATCTCGAAGAAGTTTCAAGTTTTGATAAATACCGCCAAAATTTTCAGCAATGGACATATCGTTATCATTGACTACTAAAATTATGTTGCTTCCCAAAGTTGCAGCGTTGTCAAAACCGGTTAAGGCTTCACCACCGCTTAGAGAACCGTCACCAACTATTGCAATAACATTTTCATTTTCTCCTTTTAAATCTCTTGATTTTGCAAGACCGCAAGCTAAACTTGCCGCAGTGGAAGTATGCCCGACTTTGAAAATATCGTATTCACTTTCTTCAGGTGCAGTATATCCTGTTATTTCGAAATACTTGTCGGGATTAATAAAACCTTCTTTCCTTCCCGTAATCATTTTGTGTGCATAGCATTGGTGCGATACATCAAATACTACCTTATCTTTTGGCATATCAAAAACATAATGCATAGCAATAGTCGTTTCTACTATTCCGAGATTAGGGGCCATGTGACCGCCTGTTACATTTACCTTTTTTATAATTAACTCACGCATCTCTTGTGCCAGTTCTTTTAATTCGTTAATTGACAGTTTTTTTAAATCCTTTGGGTTGTTTACTTTATCTAAAATCATAATTTTTCTCCAATTAGCTTTCTTCGTATAAAAAGCGTATCATTTTTCGTTTAAAGATGTCAATAAATAATTATCCTGTTTACCGATATTTATTTTCAAGAATACTTTAACATGAAATGTGTTATATAAAAGGAGAATAATTATGTTTTATAATATTTTAAAGGCTAAAGAGCTTGCTAATTTTGATGAAAGAAATTTTGATGAAAGGACTTTACTTGAACACAATACTAGTTCTTTAAATATAATCGCATTAAAAAAAGATGAAATAATTGATACACACACATCATCTGTAGATGTTGCGGTTTACATTATTGATGGCGAAATAGAAATTCATTTTACGGCTGAAAAATTCAAACTCAAGAAAAAAGAAATTTTAATGTTCAAAAAAGAAGATGAGCATAAGGTTTTAGCGTTGAAAGACAGTAAATTTTTTGTCATAAAAATTTAAAATCAAGCCTCAATTTATTAGGGGCTTTTTTTATTTATGCTATTATAGTTAATGACAGAGGATAGATTATGGAAAAGATTTTATATACACCGTTTGGACATAAAGAAGTAATAATTTCAACGGACGGAAATGAAAAGAATTTGATTTTTGCAATAGAAAGCAGTTGTGATGAAAGTGCCTGTGCTATTGTAGAAAATGGACGTAAGGTTGTTTCAAATGTTGTTGCTACCCAAATACCAATTCACCAAAAATATGGCGGTGTAATTCCTGAAGTTGCTGCGAGAGAACATTTAGAAACTATTAATGCAGTTATTGATGAGTGTTTTGAAAAATCAGGTATTTCGCCTGATGAAATCACGGCTTTTGCTTCAACCGTTGGTCCAGGATTAGTAGGATGTCTTTTGGTTGGTATGAATGCGGCAAAAACATTGAGCATTGTTCATAATAAGCCTTTTATCGGAATAAACCATTTGAAGGCACATGTCTGTGCAAATTATATCGATTCTGATTTAGAACCTCCTTTTGTTTGCTTACTTGTTAGTGGCGGTCATACTCAAATTATTAAAGTTGATTCCTATTCAAAACAAGAAATTTTAGGAGAAACATTAGACGATGCAATTGGCGAAACTTATGATAAAGTTGCAAGATTATTTAATATTCCGTATCCGGGAGGTCCTAATCTTGATAAACTTGCTCAAAATGGGAACCCTAATGCGTTTATAATTCCGAAAGCAAAAGTCGGTGAATTTGAATTTAGTTTTAGCGGAATAAAAACCCACATGCTAAAATTAATGAAAGAATTGAAAGAAAAGTACGGAGAAAAATTGCCACTTGAAGATGTTGCTGCAAGTTTTCAAAAAACTGTTTGTGAATATTTGGTACAGAAAACTAAAAATGCTGCAGATAAATTGGGTTATAAAACTCTTGCGGTTGCCGGCGGAGTAGCTGCAAACTCGCAAATAAGAGCATCAATGAAAAAATTACAAAATGAAGGTTACAAAACTTATGCACCTATAATGCGTTATTGTACGGATAATGCGTCTATGGTTGGTGCAGCAGCATATTTTCTCAATGATGTTTATACTGATTTGGATACCGAAGTATTTTCAAGGGCGTAAATTATGCAAGATATTGTTGCTATGCTTTTTGTTTTTAGTTTTCCATTATTCGCTATGGGAGTAATTATATTATATTTAATACAAAAACCTGAGCAGAAAAAAATTTCAGGACAAGAATACATAGAGAAGGTGCAAATCAAAAAATTCAAAAAAATAATCTACCCTGCAAAAAATTTTCTCAGACCATCGTCCTATACTTCTAATTTTGAAAATGTGATTTTTGCTAATAAATATTGCATCGTTAAATTTTTATTGGGATGTATCATATTTTACGACAAGATAAATGATTGTGGCTACTCATGCAACAAAGTACCATGTGATTTAATTATCTCATCGGAATTTAAAAACCTTTGCAAAAAATTCAATTTTGAAACGAAAATTGATGATGCTGATGATATAGCACATGGACTAACAAGTATACAAAAAACAGAATTAACAGAGAGTGAAAAAAATTTATTCAAAACTTATTCTTTAAAAAATATGTCTGTCGCAGAACTGATTATACTTCCCGGAATTAACATTGGCAAAGCAAACAAACTTCAAAAATTTATGAAAATTCATAAATTTAGAACTCTTACCGAATTTATAGATTATGCAAAAATAAGTCGTGATGATGCTAAAATAATAGCCCTAAATTTCAACAATAATTTAAAGTTAAAATTAAAAGCAAATGAAAATGAATAAAAACTATTTTATACGTTTCTTCCCATTTCGTAAGCTAAAGTTGCGTACTCGGTGTTTTTTACTGCGCCTGAAGGATACATGCCGGGAGCAAATATAACCCCTTTTTCTACGGATGATGAAAAGCATTTTGCCAACCCTCTAAAGCACTCAAATGTGCAATCTCCGGCGTCTTTTGCTTCATCGCCTGAAGAGGCAATATAGTAAAATTCTTTGTTGTTTATTTCTGTCCATTTCGCAACACATCTGTCTATAACTGTTTTTAGTTGTGCACATATTGAGTAAAAATAAACAGGACTTGCCAAGACCAATATATCAGCAGTTTCAATTTTATTTAAAATTTCTTTCATATCGTCTTTTTGGAAACATTCTCCGGAATGTTCCGAACAATAATAACATCCTTTACAGTATCCGATATTTTTTTCTGAAATAAATATCTTCTCTGCATCATTTCCTGCTTCAACTGCACCTTTCAAAAATTCATCGCATAAAATATCTGTGTTTCCGCCTTTTCTTGGGCTGCCTGATAATATTAAAACTTTTTTCGTCATAAATACCTCACATTAATCTATCGGTAGTTCAAAAGTAAATTTGGTTCCTGCATTAACCTTACTTTCTACCCAAATTTTTCCGTTATGCATTTCTATCAATTCTTTTGTAATTGTTAAACCAAGACCGCTTGATGCGTACTTACCGCTATTTGAACCGTCAACCTGTTCAAATTTAGCAAAAATTTTGCCATGATATTTTTTATCAATACCTATGCCGTCATCCTTAACATATATTTGAATACTTTTTTTAAGCTCTTTTATGCCAACTTCGATATTACCGTTTTCATTTGTGAATTTCACTGCATTGCTCAGTAAATTATACATGATTTGGTTGAATTTTTGAGTATCCGCCATAATGCAAATCGGCTCATTTGGAACATTATTTGTAATCGTGATGTTTTTCTTGTTTGCAAGACTTCTTACGATATTTACTGCTTCGTTGATTAATAAAGAAATATCAACTTCTGTCCTCAAAAGTTTCATTGCACCCGCTTCAATTTTAGACATGTCCAAAATGTCATTGACCAAACCAAGCATTTCTTTACCGCTGTTTTGTATGTCCAAAATATATTCTTCCTGTTTTGGGTTTAATTCTCCGAATATTTTCATTTGCAAGGCTTCCGCAAAACCGATAATCGCATTTAGTGGTGTTCTTAACGAGTGTGACATATTCATAAGAAAGTCTGTTTTTAATCTTTCGTGTTCTCGAATTTTATCATTTTGTTCTTTTATATCTTCAATTGTAAAATTTTTCTCAACAATGTTTTCGTTTAAAATTTTAAGTTGCATTTTAAATACGTTGCTTAATTCCGAATCTTTGATTACATAGGAGCAAATGCCGGAATAAGCCTGTGCAACCGAAAAAGTTTCTTCGTCAATTTCGTTAGCCGTAAATTTTATTCCTACTACCATTCCGAAAACAGCTCCTTTAATGTTTAGTGGTAATATGGCAACAAAACAATCCTGCTGAGGCATTAAACCAATTTCACTTAATATGCTTTGTTTGTTTTTTTGAACTTTTACGGATAAGCCTTTTTTATTTGTTAAAAATTCCTGAAAATTTATACCTACAATGTTTTGTTCGATAAATTTAATTCTTTTATCAGGCTCGGATATAGCTTTTATTTCAATTCCTTCAGCATTAAGATATCCTATTAAAACAAAATCAAATCCTAACTTTTTTTCAAATTCATCTTTAACCCATGCAATAGCCGTTTCCGGCGTCAAATCAAGATTTAATATTTCTGGTATTTCAACAAAAGTTTTTAATATATCCATTTTTTTATTATAATTAACCTAACAAGTATTATTATAACTTTTTATTTCCGTTAGACAAGAGGTTTACATTTATGAATAATAAATCATTTGTAAGTTTGTATGTGATTTTGTTTGTAACTGCATTGGCATTAATTTTTACAGGTATATTTTTAAAACAACTTATAGGTATTTTTAATGTTAATATTGCAAGTACATATTTGCATATCGGACAAGCAGCATTCATTCTCTCAGGATTTGGGGATATAGCTCTTATATTTTATGCAAAGAAAAAATTATCCTAAATTACTTTTAAATGAATTTAATGTTTTTAATCCGCAAGCCCATGCTGCAGCCGGCATTTCTTTTTTACCTTCAGGTTTAAGTTGTTTTATTAAAAGAACGCCATCCCCGGTAGAAATAAATAAGCCTTCTTTTGATTTTCTTATGATTTTACCGGCTTTATCCGTTGCTTTTTCATTAATGACTTCTGTTTCAAGTATTTTAATTAATGTTCCGTTATAATATGCGTTTGCAGAAGGTTTAGGGTATAAGGCTCTTACTGTATTATGAAGTTCTTCTGCCGATTTATTGAAATCCAAAAATGTTTCTTCTTTTGTGAATTTTGGAGCAAATGTTGCCAATGAATGATTTTGCGGGGTTGGTGAAATTTTACCGCTACTTAATTCGCATAGCGATTTATACAAAATTTCAGGAGCAGTTTCCGCAACTTTTATTGATAAATCTAACGCAGTCATATCATGGGGAATATCAATTTTTTCTGATAATACAATATCTCCTTCATCAACTCCCAAAGAAGTCAGCATTGTGGATACTCCTGTTACTTTTTCTCCGTTAAAAATGGCTCTTGCTATCGGATTTGCACCTCGATACGAAGGTAATAATGAAGCATGCAAGTTTAGTGTACCAATTTTGGGAATGTCTAAAACTTCCTGAGACAATATTTGCCCGAATGCAAATGTTATAAAAAAGTCAGGTTTTAATTCTTTTAATTTTGATATTAAATTGGCATCTTTTCTTATTGAAGCAGGTTGAAAAACGTCTAATCCATTTTCTTGAGCCAAAACTTTTACTGGAGGAGGCGTTAATTTGCGGCCTCTACCTGTCGGCTTATCAGGTTGAGTAACAACACATAAGATATCAATATCTTTTTTTTGATGAAGTTTTTCAAGAGCATTACATGCGATTTTTGGTGTTCCTAAAAAAATAATTTTCATTTTATTGTTCATCCTGTTTTGGTTGTGATGCATTTGCAATTTCTTCTTCTAATTCAGGTTCTTCTAAAAAGTAATTCATATCAATAGGGTTTAAATTATGTTCTAACAATTTGTTATCCGTTTCAAAACGATTTCTTGCGTGGTCAACAAACAATTTTCCGTTTAAGTGGTCAAACTCATGCTGAATTGCTATAGCTAAGAGTTCTCCGTTTTGCGCTTCCAGAATGAAAGGTTTTCCGTTCATGTTTAAGGCTTTTACCGTAACATTTTTATATCTTCTTACGTCAGAATAAACGTCAGGGAAACTAAGGCATCCTTCATAACTGTTAACCGCACCTGATTTTTTGATGATTTTCGGGTTAATAAAAACGATAGGATTTCTCGGTTCATTTTCTTTTGACACGTCTATTATAAAAATTCTCAGGCTCTCACCAACTTGCGGAGCGGCAAGTCCTACTCCGTTATATGCATATAGTGTAGCCAACATATTTTCTATTAATGTATGGATTTTTTTTGATATTTTGGAAACTTCTTTAGCTTTTGCTCTAAGAACTTCATCCCCGTATACTCGAACTTTTAAAATATTCATGAATATTCCTTTTTAAAACTAAGTTAATATTTTAATACATTATACCAAACATTGTTTTTTTAGTTCTGCACGAACTTTTTCCAAACCGTTTTGTATAATTCTTGTAATTCTTGATGGTGAAAGATTATAATCCTCTGACAATTCTTTGAGTTTTTTGTCCTGATAAAATCTTGCTTCAATAATCTCTCTGTATCTTACGGGAAGTTTTTTTATAGCTTCTCTTATTGCAAGGTTAATTTCGGAAAGTTCAGCTGCATCTTCCTGATTCATTGAGTTGTCTTTGATTTGTTGAGGGTTTTCGCCTTCCGCCATTTCGTCAATGGATAAAATGGTTTCGTAAATGGCTTCTCGGACTTGTTCTTTATCCATGTTGCTGTCATCGGCTTTTGCACTATACCAATTGAATCTTCTGCGCAATTCGTTTCTTATTGCCCATTTTATTGCAACTGATAAGTATGTAATGTTAAATTCTTTGTTTGGATTTTCCTCTAAAATTGTGTGTACAGTAATTATACCGATGTTTTGAAATTCTTCAAAATCAACCATATAATTGCCTTTTATCCTTTTGTATTCAACTTTGCAGACTACATCAATTAAGTCCAAATAGTCCTTATATGTCTTCTTTTGTACCAACTTCTTATCAGGGGTCATTACCAAGAACCTAAATACCCTACATCCATCAACAATTAAATTATAATGGAAAAATAATTTTTTGTAAAATAATCTGCTTTACAAAACGTAAAAAGCCTTACCGCGAGTAAAAACACCATACTAAACTCTAAAAATTAATAAGTTTAGTGCTTTTCGATTTTTTTAATTGCAAAAAGGAATGGAATAAGTATTATCGATGCGATACCGACATATCTGAATGCTTCAATGAATCCCCATAAAGTTGCTTGTTGCAACATTTGTTTATATAGCATGCTTTGTGCCATCATATCCGCAACATTTGAACTCGTAACCTGTGCAAAAGCTCCTTTCATTGCGGCAACCTTTGCCTGAAAAACAGGATTTAAGGGTGATAAATTCCCAACCATCATATATTGGTGCATTTGAGAAAATCTTGAAATTAAGGTAGCGCATACCGAAGTACCTATCGCACCGCCTATGTTTATAATCATACTTTGAATAGCACTTGCATTGGTCATTTGGTCATTTCTCAGCGTTACTACTGATAGTGCAACAAGCGGAATCATTGCAAATCCCATACCAAAACCAAATACGATATTAGGAATAATAATATTCATTGTGCTGATATTCATGTTTAAATTACCAAGCATTAATCCGCCTATACCAATGATAAGTAAGCCAAAAGCGCACATTACACGTGCATCTATTTTATTGGATACCTGACTTATAATTATCATTGTGCAGATACCTCCCATGCCTCTGGGCATTAATGTTAATCCGCTTGTTAAAGCATCGTAGCCCATTAATGTTTGTAAAAACTGAGGTAACGTGGCTATTGACGCAAGCAGAATAGCTTGGCAGATAAATCGAACTACCGTACAAACTGCGTAGTTTCTGTCTTTAAAAATGGACAAATCTACGAGTGGTTTTTTTATAATAGTTTGACTTATTACAAACAATATTGCGGATAATGCCGATACTATCGCTAATTTTAAAATCCAGTCACAATG
Organism: Candidatus Gastranaerophilales bacterium; assembly: GCA_045598245.1. GTDB lineage: Bacteria > Cyanobacteriota > Vampirovibrionia > Gastranaerophilales > JAILCC01 > JAILCC01. Next base: position 35,643 of record JAZLLQ010000019.1, on the reverse strand, counting down.
AAACCAGTCGTTGTTGTTACCTTTGTCCAGTACAACCTGCATTGTTACCATCCAAATAGCTAGCAAGGTAAAGCCTATTCCGTCAAAATAGGTATCTTTTTGTTTCCTTGCGTACGGAGGATCTTCAATGAATTTTTGCGATAAAAATATAGTCAAAATTCCTATTGGTAAGTTAATGAAAAATATCCACGGCCAATTCCAATTTTCTGTTATCCAACCGCCTATTACAGGTCCTATAATAGGTGCAATAACTATAACTATACCAAATACAGCCATTGCTTTACTTCTTTTTTCGGGAGGAAAGTTTTCAAGTAATATTGCTTGTGATATCGGCAATAAACCACCACCGCCTATACCTTGTAAAATTCTTGAAAAAATCATCATTCCGAAAGAAGTTGCTAATCCGCAAAGTACTGAAGCTACCGTAAATAAAATTGTACTTATAATAAAGTATGTTTTTCTTCCGAAAATTTTGCAAAACCAATCAACCATCGGAATGACAATACCACTGGCAACAAGATAAAATGTTAATATCCACATTGACTCATCACGGCTTATGGAAAAAGTTCCAGCCATGTGCGGTAATGCCACATTTGCAACGGTTGAATCTATTACGAACATAAATGCTGCAAATATTGTCGGTATAGCTCCTACCCACGGACCGTATTTAGGTTTCCATTCTTGATTTACGGTTGATACTTCTGCTGTCATTTTTTATTATTTCACTCTTACTTTAGGAATAACTGACATCCCGGAAACAACCGTGTATTCTTCAGGATTGATTTTTTCCGTAAATACGATTTTTACCGGTATTCTCTGTACGATTTTTACAAAAGAACCTACGGCATTTTCAGGTGGGAACAAACTTGATTTTGCACCTGAAGCTCTTTGGATACTATCGATTTTACCTTTAAAAGTTTTGTTTGGGTATGCATCAATTTTTATATCGACAGGTTGTCCCGCCTTCATATTGCCGACTTGGTTTTCTTTAAAATTAGCTACTACCCAGACTTCATCGGAAGCAAGTGCAAATAGCGGTTGCCCTACTTGAACATAAGCACCTTTCTCAATATTTTTTTTAGTTACAACACCATCTCTCGGGGCAACAATTTTTGTATAGTTTAAATCTAATTCTGCCTGATCACGAAGTGATTTTAAAACTTTTAAATCAGCATCAGCAACTTTACTTTCATTTTTAGAAAAAATCATGTTATCTGCGTTGGTTTGTTGAGCCTTAACGCCGTCATATTTCGCTTGTGCACTATCTAAAACCTGTTTTGAAACTGCACCTTTTTCGTATAAATTTTTATATCTTTCAAGGTTTTTTTCGGCAAGTTCAATTTCAGAATTTGCAGCAGCTAAATTAGCTTTTGCAACATTTTGATTTAATAAAGCCTTTTGATACTGAGCATCAGCTTGTTCAAATTTGACTTTATATGTACTGTTATCAATAATCGCAACAGTATCACCTTCTTTGATATGTTGATTATCGTCAATAAATATTTGTTCAACCTGACCTGCAACTCGTGGGGCAATTTGAACTAAATGGCTTTCCACATACGCATCGTCAGTAGACTGATAGTGTGAGGCATCCCAGATAAAGTATCCTCCTGCAATAAGTGCTAATATCCCAACGGATATTCCAATATATCTTTTTCTTAATTTTTTTTCTTCGTTAACTTCTATAACTTCTTTTTCTTCGTTTTCAGCCATTTTGTTATCTCCTATACTTCCAATTTTACATTTTCGGAAAGTGCATTTTTCAATAATCCTAATAAGTTATTTAATTCGTTCACCTGAGTTTTGGTGAACTTAGTACATAAATCATTCAAATACGGTTGTATTTTTTCTGTTATTTCATTGAAGAAATTTTCACCTTGCTCCGTTATTTCCATTTTTCGTACAACTCTGTTATTTTTTGTATCAACAAATCGGCGAATGAACTTTTTTTCTTCTAATGAATCCAAAATTCTGCCGGTTCTTACTCTGTCTTGCAAGATAAGTTTTGCTAAATCTCTTTGGCAAATATCAGGGTTACAGATAATTACATCCAGTGTTTTAAATTCTTCAGGTGTCAAAAGTCCATCCGAAACAGTAGCAAAAAACTCCTTTCCATGAAGCTGTAAATATCTCGCTATTTGTTCTATGGAATAAAATATGCTATCCGTAAAATGTGGTATTCTTCTCTGCACCTTTTGACCTCTGACATCTTTGTTACAAATATAACATGTTGCATTTGTAACAAAGATATGCTAGCATATTGTTATCTTAAAAGTCAAGCATATAACAATGAGGCGAGAAGATGGAATTAAAAAAAATAGTTGCGATGGGTTTGTTGGCATGTTTTATCGGGGGTAATTTCATACAAATGCCATCTTTTGCAATTCAAGATGCAAATACAAAGATATCAAAACAAAAGAAACTTACCAAAAAAGAAAAGAAAGCTATTCAAGATGAACAAAATAAATTGAGTTACGTTAGTATTGATTGGTGGGAAAGTTATAATGATGAATATTTGAAAGAGTATATTTACAAAGCTCTTTCAAATAATCAAGATTTAAAGATTGCCACTTTAAAAGTTGAAGAATCAAGACAAATGGCAAAACTGCAACTTGCAAATGAACTTCCTCAAGTAATGGTTGGAGCATCGCCTGTAATTTTAAAAAATCAAAATGTAACAAATACTATAGGTACTTTTGCTATACCCGTTCTTGCAAGTTATGAAGCGGATATTTTCTTAAAAAACAGAGATAAAACCAGAAGTGCAAAGAAAATATATGAAGCATCACAATTTCAAGAAAAAGCAACTTATATAGGTATAGTAGGTCAAGTTGGTGCAGTGTACTACAACATTGTTAAACTTGATAAACTTATTGAGCTTCAGGAACAAATTATAAATGATAAAAAAGAAATATATGATTTGATGAAATTATCAAATGAGGAAGGTATTGTTTCAACCGCTGATCTTGTTGACGCAGATAAATCTTATATACTTGCTTGTTCCGATATTATTGAATTAAAAAAAGCAAGAGAAGTAATGTTAAATGCTCTTTGTGTTTTGATGGGTGAAACTCCTGTAAATTCAAACGAAATAAAAAGAGTTTCTTATGAAAATATTGCAGTACTAAAGAGTATACCTGATTCTATTTCGTCAGAAATTATTACATCACGTCCCGATTATATGGTCGCCCAAAAAATGCTTGAGAAAGCAGGAATTGATGTAAGAGTCGCCAAAAAAGAATTTTTACCGACAATAAATATTTTGGGTCTGCTTAATTTTACTGCCTCATCAGTTGGAGCAGGTATGAGTTGGAAAAGTTCTCTTGCCGGTGCCGGTGCAGCTGCGATGTTACCGTTATTTACAGGCGGTGCTAAGGTAGCAAATCTCAAAATAAATAAAAACAGATATGAGCAAACTCTCTTGAATTACCAAAAAACAAATTTGACGGCAATTCAGGAAGTTAACGATGCTCTCAGTACATTAAAACTGGATAATGAAAAATATATGAATAATCTGAAAACCTTACAAATGGAACATAAAAACTATGGTTTTCTTCAGGATAAATATAACGAAGGAATTATATCCAAACTTGACTTACTCCAAAACAGAGCAACATTATTAGGTGTTAATAAATTAGTTGTTTCAAGCAAGGCTGATTGTTTAGTTAATCAAATAAGTTTATATAAAGCTGTTGCCGGAAAATATTAAAAAATACACATAAATAACTTTTCATGGTAAAATATGTCCATAGGATAAAGAATGAGAGGTATATTTATGAACAAAATTTCAGCTTTACAGGAAGTAAGAAAATCTTACCAACCAAAATTGCCAAAGACATTGTCTAACGGAATTAACAATATTTCTATGCAAGAAGGTGCTGCAACAGAAGCAGTAAGAGATAAAGATAGTATTAAAGAATTATTCAAAAATCTTTATGGCGCTCCTATCGTAACTTTTACAAACGGTTCTGCAAGAACTTCTGAACAGAGAAATATTGGTGTTATTCTTTCCGGTGGGCAAGCTCCCGGAGGACATAACGTTATTGCAGGTATTTTTGACGGTTTAAAAGATGCTAATCCAAACAATAAACTTTACGGTTTTTTAGGCGGTCCGTCAGGTATTATTGACGGTAAATACATTGAACTTACTTCTGATATTATTGATGAATACAGAAATACAGGTGGTTTTGATATTATTGGTTCAGGTCGTACAAAATTAGAAACTCCCGAGCAATTCGAAAAATCATTAAATGTTTGTAAATCTTTAAACATCAGTGCTGTCGTAATTATTGGCGGAGATGATTCAAATACAAATGCTGCTTTGTTGGCAGAATGGATGAAAGAAAGAAATACAGGAATTCAGGTTATCGGTTGCCCCAAAACTATTGACGGTGATTTGAAAAATGAACAAATAGAAATTTCTTTTGGTTTCGACACTGCAACAAAAACATATTCGGAATTAATCGGAAATATCCAAAGGGATGCCAATTCTGCTAAAAAATATTGGCATTTTATCAAATTGATGGGCAGAAGTGCTACTCACGTTGGTCTTGAATGTGCTTTGAGAACAAGACCAAATATAGCTTTGATTTCAGAAGAAGTTGAGGCAAATAATTGGTCATTAAAGTACATAACTGATTATATGACCGACATTATAGTGAAACGTTCAAATGCAGGTAAAAATTTCGGAGTTGCATTAATTCCTGAAGGTTTAATTGAATTTATTCCTGAAATTAAAGCTATGATTGCAAATTTGAATGATATTTTGGCAAATGCAAGTGATTTTGACAGTTGGAAGTTGAGCGACAAAATGGATTATGTAACTTCAAATTTAGACAAATCCAATTTTGAAGTATTCAATTCACTTCCTACTTTAATAAAGAGTCAGTTACTAATGGACAGAGATCCTCACGGTAACGTTCAAGTTTCAAGAATTGAAACAGAAAAACTTTTAATACAAATGATTGAACATAAATTAAAAGCTATGAAGGCAGAAGGTAAATATAACGGTAAATTCTCTGCGCTTGCACATTTCTTCGGATATGAGGGTCGTTGTGCTGCTCCTTCTAATTTTGATGCCGATTATTGCTACAGCTTAGGCTATAATGCTGTTGCGTTAATTGAAAATGGCTTAACCGGTTATTTGTCATCAATAAGAAATCTTTCTAAACCTGCTGCTGAATGGGTTGCAGGTGGTGTTCCTCTCACTATGATGATGAACATGGAAAAACGTCATGGCGAAATGAAACCTGTTATTCAAAAGGCATTGGTTAAACTTGATGGTCCTGTATTCAAGGAATTGAACGATAATCGTGGAACTTGGGCTATAGAAGATAATTATCTCTTTCCTGGTGCTATTCAATATTTTGGACCGAGTGAAGTTTGTGATATTACAACAAGAACTTTGTATTTAGAACAAACATCTAAATTAAATCTTGTTTAATAAACATTAATATTATAAAAGGAAGTTCTTTTGAGAACTTCCTTTTTTTGTCGGTGAATTTGCAATAAAAAGGCTTCTGTTATTACAAAAGCCCAAAATGGGAATTAATTATGGGGAATTATTATATTTCGTTTAGCATTAAAATTTTCATGATTTCCCAATTTAATCTCATTAAAATATTTAATTGTTTCTGAGTTGTATGCTTTCACAAGCAAATAACTAAACGATAATTTCATCCCACATATTGTGTTTTAGTTTCCTTAAAAATTACCCTTACAAATTTTATAAAAACAATTCCATTTTAAAAATTGCGCTTGTAGTTATAATGGCAATTATGTCTACTATTGAAAATTCAATTCCATTTGTTCGATTTTGGGAGTAAAAATTTTTCTTAAGAAAGTTGGTCTGTGTATTGGGGTTATGCCATGCTTTTTTATCGCTTCAATATGCTTTTGGGTTCCGTAGCCTTTGTTAGCTTCAAAATCGTATTCAGGGTATTCTTCTGCATATTTAATCATAATATTATCTCTGTGTACTTTTGCTAATATGCTCGCTGCCGCAATGCACGCAGATGTTCCGTCCCCTTTGATAATCGTAGTTTGTTTGAATTTTACATTTGGTATTTTTTTATTACCGTCAACAAATACTTCGTATTCAGCATCAAGTTGTTTCATAACATTTTCGCATGAGATTTTCATTGCTTTTAATGCAGCTTGGAGTATGTTTATTTTTTCAATTTCTTCAACATCAATTGTTGTTATGGAATATATTGAATTTTTTTTTATTATTTCAAACAAGGTTTCTCTCTGCGTATGAGTGAGTTTTTTTGAATCATTAACTAAAGAAAGTTTTTTTATAATCTTGCTGTCAAATGCAGGAAAACATACGGCTGCTGCTACGACAGGACCTGCTAAAGGTCCTCTGCCGGCTTCATCAGTACCTATAAGAAACTTTGAAGTTTTATTTTTTTTATCGTAATTAAACAGTTTACTCATTTATACCTTTGAAAAATATGTATCTAATGTTATTTTGCCTATTTTTCCATGCCTGAAATCCGACAATACAAGTGATGCACACCTGTTTATATCGATTTCGCCGCCTAAGACAAGCAGATTTCGTGAACGTGCTATATTTTCAATGCTTATATCTTCCTCTTTTGGTATCTTGTAATACTCCATAACGGTTTGAGGGTATTTTGCCTTAAGTAGCTCTATTAATACTTTTGCAACTTCAACGATATCATAGGTTGCTTCTCCCACGGAATTTACCATTGCAAGTTTGTAAGCTGCATCCTGATTTTCAAGTTTCATAGGAATTATCCCCGGAGTATCAAGCAACTCAACTCTCGGGTTAATTCTTACCCATTGTTGTTGTCTTGTTATACCTGCTTTTGCACCTGTTTTTGCTTTCTTCTTTCCGATTAATTTGTTTATAATACTTGACTTACCAACATTTGGCAGTCCTATAATCATAACTCGCACTGGACGTGGTAACAAACCTTTTGCCGTTAATCTAGCAATTGTTTCTTTACCTGCATCAATGACTGTACTTATGATATTTGAAATATCTTTATTTGAATTTGCACTCGTCAAAAGAATACTGGCATTTTCACCCAAAAATGTTTTCCACTTTTTGCTCTCTGTTAAATCCGCCAAGTCCGACTTATTCATAACTATGACGTGCGGTTTTGACCCTATAAGTTTTTCCACACCAATATACTTGCTGCTGAGAGGAATACGTGCATCAATTACCTCAACAACAACATCGACAAGAGATAACTTTTCTTTAAGCTCTCTTTCTGCCTTAGCAATATGACCGGGATACCAGTTAATTGTCATAGATTATTTTTTTGTTGTAATTTTTTCTTTAATACGTGTTGCTTTACCGGTTCTTTCTCTCAGGTAATATAATTTAGCTCTTTTTACATCACCTTTTCTAAGAACTTTAATGCTTTCTACACGTGGTGAGTGGATTGGGAACACACGTTCAACACCGATGCCTTGGAAAACTTTTCTGACCGTAATCATTTTTCTTGCACCGGCACCTGTTTTCTTTAAAACAACGCCTTCAAATGCTTGAAGTCTTTCCTTATTTCCTTCGACAATTCTAACACTAACTTTTACTGTATCGCCAACTTCAATTTCAGGCATATCAGATTTTAAGTATTCTTTTTCAATTTCTTTAATTATTTCGTTCATAATAATGCGTCCTTTTCGTATTTTTTCAAGTAATCTTATGATAATCTAAACAAATTTTCAATGCAAGTGCGAATTTATTTGTTTGGTTGTCTTAAAATATGTTCTTTTATCATTTCAGTTGATGTTTTTCCTCCAATTTGTATGTAATCATCTCCTCCGTCAGTGAGGTCAAGTGGCATTGACGGATTTGCAACTATTGTAAACGGGAATAAATCATAACCCCACATATTAGGTCCGTTATTGCCGTTTATATCTATTGCGAAGTTTCTTACATCACTTCCGTTTGTTCCGAATTCTATAATAATTTGCCCGTTTATGAGCTTATGTGCTGTTCTAAGTCTTTTTATATTTTCTGAAGTGAGAGGGTGTGAATCAATAGCATATATTTTGGCATACTTTTCTATTTGGTTAGTTATTGCAATTTGGATTTCAGTTTCTGTACAGTTTGGACAAGATTTTCTTATTTTATCTATAAATTCGCTGTTATGTCTTGATTTTTCTCTCCATGTTTTTTCATATCCCGAGTACTCAGGAATACAGGTAGGAAATGCATTAACTTCGCAGGTTTTTGCTATTTGAAAACTTTTTAGCAGTTCTTTATAGAATACTTGACATTGTTCTTCATGGGAGATTGCTTTTTCTTTCATATCCGGATTATTTTCTAAAGCATCAACTGTATATTTGCCACCATACGTAAATGTATAACAAAGTGGAGTAGCATCAAAGTTTGCCGATGCTAATTTTATTCCGCTTAGCATTATTGCATACATTTTTATAAATTGTGTTTTGGTAATATTGCCCTCCATAGAATTGTATAGCTGTGGAATTAGTATTGCAGATATAACACCAATTAGCATAAGTGTGACCAATACTTCAATAAGTGTAAAAGCCGGATTTTTCTTTTTAATATTATGTATGCTTTTCAATGATTTTCTCCTTATATTATATAAGTTATGCAAAATTTATTTTGTAATTTCCCATTTTCCGCAGGTACCACCCCATCTTGCGATTATGTCGCCCTGAATTTCTTTAATTTTACATCCTTGAACATTCGTATTTTCACCTTGTATGATGGAAACAACTTCGCAGTTATTTGAACAGTCGCCACACATGCTCGTTATAGCCGTAAATTGCAATTCTCCGACTTCCCATCCTTTAAAATTAGTTTTTTTTTCTGTATATTGGTGATTTTCCATTGCCAGCAAAGCTGCTCCTATTGCTCCCATAGTTTGGTGGTTTTCAGGAACAATAATTTCAGTTTGTAGTGCTTCTCCAAATGCTTTTACCATACCTATGTTTGTTGCAACACCGCCTTGAAAAACCACTTTCGGTAATAATTCTTTGCCAAGTGCAAGGTTGCTCAGGTAATTTCTGACAAGAGCCTGACATAAGCCGTATAATAAATCTTCAACCGGATAACCTAATTGTTGTTTGTGTATAAGATCGCTTTCTGCAAAAACTCCGCATCTTCCTGCTATTCTCGCAGGGTTTGTGGATTTTAATGCGGTTGGACCAAAGTCTTGAATGGGAACATTCATTCTTGATGCTTGTTGGTCTAAAAAACTGCCTGTTCCGGCAGCGCAAACTGTATTCATAGCGAAATCAGTAACAATACCATCTCTTAAAATGATAATTTTACTATCTTGTCCTCCGATTTCAAGAATTGTTTGTACTCCCTCAATGTATGTGCTTGAAGCGACTGCGTGTGCCGTAATTTCATTTTTTACAACATCAGCTCCAACTAAAGCTCCTGCAAGGTTTCTTCCGCTGCCGGTTGTGCCGACTCCTAATATATTGTAGTCATCCTTTTTTTGTTGAAGGAGATTTCTCATTCCTGCCTGCACTGCAACTACAGGTTTACCTGCTGTTCTTAGCATAGTAGAATCTATATATTTGCCTTGTTCGTCAACCAAAGCACATTTTGTTGTTACTGAACCTACATCTATACCTAAATAAGCATTTTGCATTGTATTTTACCTCTATAATTTGTTTATTCTGCCTGTTCTAATGCGTAAGCAAAATTTAATAATTTTTGTTCTTCCAAAACATTTGCTATTAATTGCACGCCAACAGGCATATTTTCCTTATCAATACCGTATGGCATACTTAAAGCCGGTACACCTGCAAGGTTTGCTGTAATAGTCGCAATATCTGTCAGATACATGCTCAGCGGGTCTGACACTTTCGAATTTATATCAAATGCTGTAGTCGGACATGTTGGTGAAAGAAGAACATCTACGTTTTCAAATGCCTTATCGTAATCTTGTTTAACCAATGCTCGTACCTGTTGTGCTTTTTTGTAGTATGCATCATAGTAGCCTGAACTTAAAGCATAAGTTCCAAGCATTATACGGCGTTTTACTTCATCTCCAAATGCTTCAGAACGAGTTTTGGTATACATTTCGATTAAGTTTTCAGCATCATTTGTTCTGTAGGTGTATCTTACCCCGTCATATCTGGCAAGATTTGAGCTTGCTTCTGCTGTTGCAAGAATATAATATACTGCAATCGCATATTTTACGTTTGGCAAAGAAACCTCAATTATTTCTGCTCCTAAATCTTTGTATTTTTGAATTGCTTTCTGTATGGTTTCCTGTACTTCAGGTTGAACACCATCTCCCAAAAGTTCTTTTATCACCCCGATTTTCATGCCTTTTACATTTGTGTTAAGATTTTTGGCATATTCAGGAACAGGTGTATTGATTGATGTTGAGTCATTAGGGTCGTAACCGCTTATAGCTTCAAGCAATAGTGCCGTATCTTCAACGCAATTTGCAAACGGACCAATTTGGTCTAAACTGCTTGCAAAAGCTATAAGACCATATCTCGAAACTCTTCCGTATGTCGGTTTCATTCCGACTATACCGCAAAAACTTGCAGGAAGTCTGATACTTCCGCCTGTATCTGAACCTAACGATAACAATGCTTCCCCGCCTGCAACACTTGCTGCACTTCCACCTGAACTGCCACCTGGAACTTTATTTAGGTTTAACGGGTTTTTTGTAACTTTAAAAGCGCTATTTTCGGTAGAACTTCCCATTGCAAATTCGTCTAAATTGGCTTTTGCAAGAATAGGTATAAGATTTTCGTTCAGCTTTTCTGCAACCGTTGCATTATATGGTGATACAAAGTTTTCTAGCATTTTACTTGAAGCTGTTGTTAATGTGTCTTTTACGCACATGTTATCTTTTATTATTAATGGTATACCTGCTAGAGCCGGTAACTTTTCTCCTTTTGCAATTTTCTCATCTACAATTTTTGCTGTATTGTATGCAAGTTCTCTTGTTTCTGAAACCAATGCCTGTATATCATTTTCAATTTCGTCTATTCTTTTATAGTGCATATCTACTAATTCTTTTGCACTTATTTCTTTTTTTCTTAAAGCCTCTCTTGCTTCGATAGCGGTTTTAAACATATAATCAGCTCCCTAAAATATTATTCATATATTAATTTTACTATAAAAATAATATTTTGTTGTATTTTTTATTTTTGTAACATTATTAAACTTTTGTAAAAAATTATGAATATTTGTAACAATATCCTAAAGTTTTGGCAATTGTTACCCGAAATATTACTTTAGTAGTGTAGATAGGTAAATTGGGTATAAGCATGCTTGCAACAATTAACAAGTTTCAAAATTTTTACAGATTGTCATCAGCTTATTTGTACAAAAATAACCCGTTTGTTATGTTTTTAAACACTATTCTTACAAACTGGACTGATTTGGTATCCTGTAATAAAAAATTAAAAGTTGCAAAGTATAGAGTAAATCACCTGAAATACAGATTATATCAAATGGAACAAGTTATAGACCAAGGTAATCCATATAATATTGCGGAAGGCAAAAGATTGGACAGACTCCAATAATTGATAAAGGTAAGGAAGGCAGAAAATGGCATTAGCATCAAACGAAATTAAACAACAACAAGCGATTGCAATGATTCATGACATTGATAATGTTCTGACAAGACTTAATCAAGTTAAAGTAGGCTTGCTTTCACAAGTTACCGATTTATTAAATTTTGGTTCTTCATTAGATGTTGACTCACCTGAAATGAAAACAATCGAAAGACGCCGTCAACAGTTAGCAGCTTACGAAAAAAGAATTGATGCCGAAATTCAGGCTTATCAGAATAGGAAAAAAGTTGCAGAAGCAATTTTGAACAATGCAAGTCAAAATGTTGATGCAGCTATTGCTCGTATTGGTGGCGGTCGCAGGTAATTTTTCTAATCTTTTTGATTGATTTTATTTTATCGGCTTATTTTTAATAAAAAATAACTGCTATAATTGACTTACGAATATTCATTATTAAAATGATATTTTGTAGTAGAAATCAGGTGGTTATGATTACAGAATTGGTAAATTTTTTAGGTCGTACTTTTCAGCCGAGGTCAACAACTCAGGTTTCAAAAATTGCACTCCCTCAAAATCCTTTTGCATCACAATCTTCAGGTAATCCGTTTGTTAACTCCTATGTCGGACAGAATAATCCGTTTTATGGTAAAAACAGACCTGTGAGTGGCGGTTATTTTGCCGGTTATTATAACGGAAAACCAAACATTGTCGGTACTCGTTTGTTTATAGAAGCATAGATTATGAAGAAGATATATATTAGTGCTGATGTGGAGGGACTTAACGGGGTAACATCCTTTAAACAGACTTTGCCCGAATACGTTGATGATTATGCTCAAATGCGTCCACAATTACATTTGGAGCTTAATGCACTTCTTGATGGTTTGAATAAAGCAGGTGTGGACGAAATTGTCGTTAACGATGCACACAATACTATGACTAATATCACTTTGTCTTTATTGCCAATGAATGTCAGGTTAATATCAGGTAAACCCAAAAAAGTTTCTATGATGTATGGTCTTGATGAAAGTTTTGATGGGGTTATTTTATTTGCCTACCATGCAAAAGCGGCTTCTGATGGAGTTTTAGCTCATACCTTTAATATTAATTTTAAATGTGTTTGGCTAAATGGTGAAAGAATATCAGAGGCACAATTGAATGGTATCTATGCTAAAACATTGAATGTTCCAATTGTTTTAGCAAGTGGTGACGATGTATTTTGTAAAGAGTTAAAGCAGGATTTAGGTAATATTAAAACAATACAAACAAAGACTGTTGTCTCTAAAACTGCAGCAATATGTGAAGTCAATGAGAATCTTTTAAAAGAATATAAAAAGGCAGGAGAAAATATAAATTCTTTCGAAAAAATATTTGCAAAAATTTCAGATACTTACTGTCTAAAAGTTGAATTTGATGATAATTCAATGGCTGAATTTATTGCCAAACAAACTGATTTGAAACAAGACAGTAATTGCGTCTGTTTCAATTCAACTGATTTTGTTGAAATTTATACCATGTTGCAGAAAATTTCAGCTGTGACTACTTTACGTAAAAACCAAAACCAACAGGTCTGAACTGTTCCAATGAATTTTTTAATTCATAGTTTTCTTTAGTCATTTGATTTAATTTTATTCGAAGATTTTCGTTTTCTGTTTTCACTTGTATAAGTTCAACTACAACTTCATCAAGACCCTCAAGTTTGCTTTCTAAGGTGTTTTGCATTTTTTCAATTAACTTGTCCTGATTTGACATCATTTTTTCAACAAGTCCCTTGAATTCATTGACGACCAATAGTGTTGTATGGTCTGCTTGCGGTTGTGTTGAAATAGGATTTTGCATCGGAGCGTATTTCATTGGATTTGCATCAATTTCTCGGTATTTGGATGTTTGAGCATGGAGTTCCTTCATTCTTTTTAAAAACTCAACATCTTCCCTCATGAAAAACGCTTTCCCTGTTCTTTTATCTCTTTTGGGGTAAACCTTCAATTGTTTACACAAATCTTTAATTTCAGAATTGTCTGTATTAAGTAATCGTCTAACATCTCCAGCAGATACAATACCATGTCTTTCTTGCAAAGTTTCCAAAACCTTTTCTCCCTAATTTAAGTTCTAATTATCATGATTATATTGTAAATTTATTTTTCAGTCCATTATATTAAAATTTGTAAACAATTTTATTTTTTATAAAATAATAAAAAAGGCTGAATTGTATATTCAGCCTCTAATTTCCACTTTCCTAAAACCTTTTTTGTATTCAGCCAATATTAAGATGATTTCCATTACATTTCAGGTATTTTCATTCCGTCTTCTTGTGCGGCAACTGAAGTTTCTGATGTTGCCATATCAGGTTTTGAAACCTGTTCAGAGCTACTATTATTCTTATCTGCGTTAGTATCTTGAGATTCTTCTGTATCTTTAGATTCTTCTGATTCTTTTGTTTCTTCTGTTTCTTTGTCTTCTTCTGATTTTTTATCCTCTTCTGTTTTCTTTTCTTCAGTTTTCTTATCTTTTTTGTCATTATTTACGTTTTTCTTATTTTTATCATTTTTAGTTGCACTTGCTTTTGATGAATCATTTGAAGATGCGCTATTAACTCCGTTTGCTCCGTTTTCGCCGTTAGCTGAACCTTCTCCTATGCTATTATCTTTTGTATCATTTTCATTAGGATTAAAGTTTGTATTTCCGTTATCGTTTTCATTTTTCTTAACTGCTGCAAGTAATTCTTCTGCTTTTCCGACTACTTCTTGTTCAATATCAGCAGATTCTTTAGCAATTGCATCATTTTCTTGTTTATTTTGAGAAACCTTCATTTGATCTTGTTGAGTTGTTTCTACTATGTTATCAGCTTGTGAAGATAACCCCATTTGTCTTCTTAAACTTTCATTTGATTTTTCGAGGTAAGCATCGGCCTGTGCTAATTGTTGTTTGCTTAAACCTGATTGAGTGTTTGCTGTTTGAGTTTCTTGATTTGATTTCGTTGTCATTAATTGACTTGCTGAGCTTGCTGCTGTTGATATAGCTGTTTGTTTTGCTACATCAGCTGCAAAACTTGATTCACTTGCTTGTGCTTTAGTTGCATTAGCACCGTTTTTGGCTGCTGCTGCTGTTTCAGCTTCTGATTGTGTTTCTTCTGCTTGTGCTACTGTTCTTGTGGCTGCGGCTTGTGTCCTTTCTGCTTCAGCTGCTGCGTGACCTTCGACTTCTGCTGCTCTCAATGTTACAATAGCAGCTGTATTTTGTCCAAATTCGTTAGTTGCTTCAAGTGCTGCTGCTGATGCTCCTGCTGCTTGAGCCCTTGTATCACTTGTAGCGGCTTCTGCATCAGCCACAGATGCTGCTGAAAAATTCTTAGTTGCAGATGCTTTATCCTTTACTGAAGCTTCTGTATTCATTACTTTTTGACCTAATTCGGATTGTTTGAAGGCTCCCCAAGCTGCTTGTGCCCCTTTACTTGCTGTTGCACTTGCCGCTGCACTTGTTGCTGTTTTTGTCAATTGCTGAGCTGTTTGTTTATCTGCACTTGCTGCTTTTGCGCTTGTATCTGATGATTTTTGGAGTTCAACACCTTTTGTTTTTGAAGCTGATGATTGAGTTTTGAATGTTCCTGCTTCTTGACCTGCTTTTGATGCTTGCGTATTTAGTGATGAAACTTTATTTGCGTTTGATGAAATTCTTGTTTCTGCTTCTGCAGTTGATGCATTGTTTGCAGCTGCTTTTTGTTGATTATTTTGTGTAATGTTTTGTGCGTTTTCCATGTTTGCGAAGCTGTTTTCAATGTTTCCGCCTTTACCTGCGTCAAGTTGAGTTGCTTCGTCTTTCATTGAAGATACATCTTTTCCTGAAGATGCTTTGTCAGTTGAGCCGGCGGTTATTGAAGTTGTATCTATTGTTTTGTTGTTTCCAACGCTGCCCATACCTTCTGCACCACCTGAAACTGCTCCACCTTTAATGCCGGCAAGTGTTCCTTTAACATCAGTTTTGTTTGCACCGCCTGATTTTGCCTGATTTATCATTGATGTTGCATTAGATGTATTTGTTTTAGGCTTATCGCCATATTTGCCTTTTGTATTCATTTGTCCGCTTTGAGTACCCATTTCGGATTGAGATAATTTTGTTTCAGCACTGTCTAGTGATAATTCATCGGAACGCTCTTGTTTAACCAAGTCTTTTGTTGTAGCACGGCTTGTTGAACTTGCTGAATTGGCTGGTCCTGCTGCGGCAGCTTTGCCTGAATATTTTGATTCTTTTTGTTGAGTTCCGTTAGTTTCATCAGGTGCTTTTGCTCCAAAATTTTGGCTAAACAAACTTTTAACTTTTGCCATTAAGCCTGATTGTTCGTTGTTATTAAGGCCGGCATCCGTTTCCTGATTTTGACTGTTGCCAGAGAAACTTACACCAACGCCATCCCATGCATTTTCGTTTAATTTTTCGTCATCAGTTTTTTCGGCTTTTGCAGTTTGTGAAAATACGCTTTCACCTGATATTTTACCATTATTACTGCCGCCAAATATACTGCTTTCAGATTGTGTTGCTTGTTTTGTTTCTTGTGTGCTTTCTGCACCTTTTGAAGAAGCTGTTTTCGTTTGTAAACCAGCTTCTAAACCTGATGTTTTACTTGTTAAACTACCAAAGGAAGCCTTATTGCTGTTAGAGAATAAGGATGTATTAGATGTTGAATTTGTATTACTTTGTTGATTTTGCGGTACACTAACACCTTGCTTTTTCAGCATATCCAACATTTTTGAAGATTCTAAATTCTGCTCAATGTTTGTCATCTCTTGACTCCCGTCTCGTGGTATTTCATATATATATAAAAAGTATATACTCTTGAAAATTGCTTTTTTTATATTTATGCGCTTAATAAAACTTCATAATTTAAAAAAGTTCTATAATCCTTGTTAAAAGTGTTATTGTTTTTATCTTTGGCAATTTTTTTTTTGAAAAAAACTTTATTAATATAAGGATATTTAGGAAAGCATGGGTTATAACTATGGAAGTTGCTTTAGATACAAATCAATCGCTTTTAACGCCAATTAAGCAAGGTGTTGCATCGACTTTTACAAATGCAGGTAATTTGTTTAATAATATGGCACAAGGGCTAAAGAATTTTTCTGATAGTCTTCCACCGTATACCCCTGTAAATAACCAGTCTTATCCGGTTTTTTGGGGTGGTTTCTGTCATCCTTACCATTTGGGACATTTCGGACATTTGAATGGACATTATCATCGTCATTTTGGCGGTTTTTATCCCGGGTCTGTTTTCTGTGGGCATAATGCATTATTTGGTATTCCTACCGGTGTTACTCATTGTGCGCCAATATATTCGGATCCTATGCCGGACTTAAGATCAAATTTGCCGGATATACCTGCTCCGGCTCCTGTTAATCAGATGCAGCTGCCAAAGCCGCAGCCTATGCAATTGAATTTTACTCCACAACAGTCATATAATCCTTTATCGATTGCACCAATTTTCGGAGCATCATTTGATTTTTACAATACAATCGGTGTTAATCCGTATGAATATACAACACCCTCATTTTATAATTTCGGTTCTAATATAACTACTGTTAATAATACTTTGCCTGGTGGTTTTTCGACTCAGTTTGGAGGGCAGACAACACCTCAAACATTACAACAGCAAATACAAAATATGACACCGGATATGTTTATGCATCCTGAAAGATATTCTAAACCTCAAGTTGGGAGCGGTGCACAAACTTCAACAACATCATCGTCTTTGAATATGCCATTTGGTTCTCAAATTTCACAAAGTACTGCACAAGCTCAAAATACACCTGAAAAACAAAAAAATGAAGAAGTTGCAAGTGTGGTAGAAAGTAATTGTAGAGATTTCTTTCAAATGAGACCGGCTTCATATTTTACAGATTTAAAAAACAAGATAGCAAAAGGCGGTAAATTGAGTGATAACGAAAAAAAATTATATGATAATTATGTTGCATTAATGACAACATATTCTCCTTTTGAAGTCGATGAAAAAGGTAATATAAAGGCAGAACTTGAAGATAGCAAAACATACAGAAATATTATTCAACTTTCTCAGTATATAGCTGCCGGTAACACTGAACAAATTAAGAGTTTTATTGATAATACTTCTCCATTGGAATTGGCTGCAGTTGAATATTATTGGAATATGTTAAATAAACCGCAAAAAGAACTTAATGCGCCTCTTGAAAAGATGCATGAAGAGCCGTTTAGAGATATGTTAAAAGATGCAACTGTTGTTCATGGTTTCAAATGGACAAAGTGGAATACAAGTGCTGCAAAAGAAATTTTCAATGCACTTGATGATAAAGTTGCAATGGTTAGTCCGGTCAGCATGTCAAATTCGTTGTATCAGGCATTAAAGGGTCATCACCTTGGTGGTTGGGGTTTGGATGAAGACAGAGTTGTCAGATTATTGACAATGATGAATGGCAATAAAGTTTTTGCTGATGCGGTAAAAGCAGAATTTCCGGATAGTCCTGAAGATTTAATTAATCGTACTTGGACTGCTTCAAGTGAAACTAAAGAGCTTGCAAAGCAAGTATTTGGTCCGGCAAACAATAATCATTCCTAATATAAAAGCGGTGACAATTTTGTCACCGCTTTTTCTATGAAAATATCTCTTATTTTTCTTCTTTCTTAGGAATTCTCATTTCATAGAACGAACGCCATACAAATACCAACGCTATAATTAATAGCACTATGCCAACGTATGGTGCTATATCTCTGAATGTTTCAGAAATAGCAATTTCCATTGCCAACAGACCAAATAATGTTGTAAATTTGATAATTGGATTCATTGCTACGGAAGAGGTGTCTTTGAACGGATCGCCAACCGTATCGCCAACAACTGTTGCATCATGCAAAGGAGTACCTTTTTCGCACAAGTCAACTTCAACAATTTTCTTTGCATTATCCCAACATCCGCCTGCATTTGCCATAAATACGGCTTGGAATAACCCAAATACTGCAATTGCAATCAGATAGCTTACAAAGAATGAAACAGCATCACTTGTTTCCATGTTTGGTGCTGACAAACATGCAAATGCCAATGCAAAAGAGAATAGTGCAATAAAGATATTCAGCATACCTTTTTGTGCATATTGAGTACAAATTTTAACTACTTCTTTTGAGTTTTCTGTTGATGCTTTTCCGTCTTCAACATCAAGTTTTATATTCTCTTTGATATATTCAACAGCACGATAAGCGCCGGTTGTTACTGCTTGCATTGAAGCACCGGAGAACCAATAAATTACAGCACCGCCTGCAATTAAACCTAGTAATGTGTAGGGGTTCAGAAGGTTTAATATTTCTGCCGGTTCAATGTTTAATACTTCCTTGATAACAAGTATTAACGAGAAAATCATTGTTGTTGCACCAACTACCGCAGTACCGATTAATACAGGTTTAGAAGTAGCTTTAAATGTGTTGCCTGCACCGTCATTTTCTTCTAAATATTGCTTGGCAACCTCAAAGTTTGGTTTGAAACCGTAATCTGTTTCAATTTGTTGTGCAATATCAGGGATATTTTCAATCATTGATAATTCGTAAACTGATTGTGCGTTATCTGTAACAGGTCCGTAGCTGTCAACTGCAATTGTAACAGGTCCCATTCCTAAGAAACCGAAGGCAACAAGACCAAATGCAAATACGGAAGGATAAATCATAAGAGTTTCCGGAATAAATGTGCTTGCAAAATATGCAACTCCCATAAGGAACACGATAACCATGCCTATCCAAAATGCTGAGAAATTGCCGGAAACCAAACCTGATAATATAGTGAGTGATGCACCTCCTTCTCTTGAAGCTGTGCAAACTTCTTTTGTATGCAGCGCTTTTGGACTTGTAAATATTTTTGTGAATTCAGGAATAAGTGCAGCACCAAGTGTTCCACAAGAAATAATTGTTGCAAGAATTACCCAAATGTTATCGCCAACATTTGATAATAACCAATAGCTTACACCGTAGGTCATTCCTATTGATAATATTGATGTTATCCATACTAAGTTTGTTAGCGGTGACTCAAAATCGAGTTTTTTACCAGAGTATAAAATGTTGCTTAATAATGTATTAATTCCGTATGAAACAACTGATGTAACAATCATCAAAAATCTCATTGCAAATATCCAGGCGAGTAAAGTGATTTGCGAATCGGAATCTAATACAGCGAGAAGAATAAAACTTACGAGCGCAACACCTGTTACACCATACGTTTCAAAACCGTCAGCCGTAGGTCCGATTGAATCACCTGCATTATCGCCTGTGCAGTCAGCAATTACCCCGGGGTTTCTCGGGTCATCCTCTTTGATTTTAAATACGATTTTCATTAAATCTGAGCCGATGTCTGCAATTTTAGTAAAGATGCCTCCTGCAACTCTTAGTGCGCTGGCACCAAGTGATTCACCTATTGCAAAACCTATAAAGCAAGCTCCTGCAAGGTTGCCAGGTATAAATAATAATATTACCAGCATCATGATGAGTTCTATACTTACAAGTAATACCCCTATGCTCATGCCTGCACTTAAAGGAATATTTAATAGTTTTAACGGATTTCCTTCTAATGCTTTAAACGCTGTTCTTGAATTGGCAAGTGTATTCATTCTGATACCAAACCAAGCTACGCCGTATGAGCCGAGAATACCTAAAATTGACCATCCTATGATGATAGCTACATTTTGAGCCGGCATTTCCTGCAAATAACCAAAGTAAAATGCAATACAAATGCCAATTAAAATTTCTAAACCAATTAGAAACTTACCTTGTTGAATTAAGTAAGTTTTGCAAGTTTCAAAAATTAAATTTCCAATGTCGGTCATGGATTTGTGGGCTTTAATTGAACGAACTTTAAAGTATTCAAATAAACCGAACAAAAGACCCAATACGGAAATGCCAATTCCTACCAATAGCAGATTGTACTGGAATTCGTCTGCTGATAAGTCAGGAACCACAAGATTTGCTTCGCTTGCATAACCGGTTCCCGCAAATAACATCACGGTCAGTATAGACATCAATGCAGTCTTCATACTGAACACTCTTTTAAAAAAGTTCATACTTCTCTCCTTCTTATGAACTAACTTATTTCTATAAAACACTAAACAATTATATATTATGTTTCACTTGATGGCAAACTCTTTTTGAATGATTTATAAGCAAGTCCTAAGCCTTCTATCGCAGAGCATTTTACCACAGGATTATTATCTGCAAGCATTGTTAATAATACGTCTATTATTTTTTCTATCGGCGCATCTTCAATCTCGCAAAATTTTTGTAAACATATAATTGAAGAATTTCTTTTTACCCAATTTTCCGATTTTAAAGCATTAAATACTTCAGGTAATGCCTTTATCCCGAATTTTACGATTGCCTCAATAGAATTGCCTCTTATTTTTTCATTATCCTCACCCATTTTATTTATATATAAATCTAAGCAGTTGATATTGTTTATTTCGCTCAGTGCGTTTATTGCCGTAGCAACTATATTAGGATTGTAGTCGTTAGTTTCTTTTAGCAGTGCTTCAATGATTTTTTCATCATAACCGGTTGACAGTGGTCTATACGTTTTTTGAAACGGTGTTTTTCCATTGGGAAGTATGTATTCAAAACCTGCCAGTTCAATAGCTTTTTTGGCTTCATCTAGCGTTTTAAAAAATATAAAATCATTTCCCAACGGATGTGGAATTTTTCTTCCGTTTTTACTGTTTTCTATTTTTATTGCGGGAACTATGAATTTATCTTCTTCTTGTTTTATCGCAATTAATTTCATGTTTCACCAATCGTAATCTTCTTTATTTATGATTAATTATTTTTTTATTTTTGTCAAATTTAAATATCAAATTGAATATTAAAAAAGCCGACTTATTCAAGCCGGCTTTTTTCTTAATTTTGCATTTGTATTATTCCGGGTCATTTCCTGAACAAGTGTAGACGCTCATTGCTTCTCTGAATAATACATATATTTGGTCGCCTTCTTGTGCACCAAAGTTTACCCCGGGAGTAATGAAACCAATTGCAGCACCAACTACTGCACCTGTTGGGATTCCAATAGCAAGTCCCATTCCTGTTTTATCGTTAGGTACACCTGCTGCAAGACCAACACCTGTGCCAACAACTGTACCGCCTAAAGTCCAGAATAAAGGTTTTTCCCATTTGTTACTAACTAAAACACCTTCGTTTTCAAAAGCATTAGCCTGCATTTGGAAAACACGACCATCAGGTAATGTTGCTTCTTTGAAATCAATTGTCATTGTTGCGTTTTTGTTTAGCCAACGAGGGTCATTCAATGTTTCGATTGTTGCTAAGAATTTTGTTCCTGCAGGAAATACCAATGTACCTTCTTGTGTTCTGATATCTTCTTTTGCGTAGAAGTGAACTTCATCACCTACATTGTAGTTCTTTGAGTTGAATCTGCTTGCGAAAGCAACTTTAATTACGTTGCCTTGGTCAATAATAAGTCTTTTATCTGTAACTCTGACAGTATTAGCAGGTGCTAAAGGAGTTACATTCAGATGTTCTACTCCAATTAAAGTTTCAGCTTTGTAAACTTTTTTAACTAAACTTAGTGCATTTCTTAATTTATAAAGTAATACTGCAGCTTCAGCTCTGTTTAAGTTTTTATTCGGTAAGAATTTGTCTGCATCAGGGAAGTTTACGAATAAACCATATCTTACGGTTTTTTCGTATGTGTGTAATGCCCATTTTGGAATAGTGTCAACATCAGTATATCCGCCTAAAACACTTTCGCCCACTGCCATGTCTTTTGTGATATGGCTCATGATTGAGTTTGTTTCAGCTTTTGTGATAACTCTTTCAGGTTGGAATGATCCATCAGGATAACCGTAAACCAAACCGATTTGGTCATTTCTTAAAATTACTTCATATCCTCTTGTTGCTTCATCAATATCCCAATAATTATTTTTTACGGTTATTTCAAACGTAGAGTTGTCCAGTGCTCTAAGTACCCAATCTGCGAAATCAACTCTTTTTACTACTTCATCAGGTGAAAATGTTCCGTCATCAAATAAAGGCATGATTCCTTCTTTAACAACAGCATTGATTTCCATGCTTGCCCAATAGTCATCAGGAATGTCTGATATTTGTGAAGGACCTAAATCCATCGTTTGTACATCTTCTTTGTTTGCACGCATCTGCAAACTGTTAACATCGCTTGTTGTCGTTTCTTCTTGGATAGTTTCTTCTGTAACATTAGTTTCCTCAAAGACATTTTCTTCTGTTGCATTATTATCAGCTGTTGCAGGAGTTGTCATTTCGTCTGCATATGCTGCTGAAAAAGTCAATGCAAAAAGCATAAATATGCTTAGTAAAATCTTTTTCATGTTAAATTATCTCCATCTAACTAAAACATAGTTCTCTGGATAAATTGTAGCAGAAAAAAATTTGATGGTAAACACCCTTAGTGTTTCTTTACATTTTTCTACGTATTTTAGTTGTCAAAAGCAGAGGTTGCTTTTTGAGGTACAAAAATGAAAGTAACATAAGCAAGAAAACCTAGTGCAAATATTTGTATAATCAAAGTTTCCATAAAAAACTCCTATACCTGACTAATACTCTTCTGTTTGTCTACATTGTATATATTCCACGTTTTTTGAATTTTAAACCTATTGATATATAATTGCTTAAAATTTCATTCAAATTAATGATTTTTATCAATTGTTGCTTGAGCTATGTAAGTACATATAGCGAATAGCTTCAATCATTGAATCTTTTTTTACGCAAAATTCTTCAACGTTGTTAAATAAATTTGCAATTTCACGACTAATTAATTCTTTTTCATAATCTGCGTTCATAATGTTTTCCTTTATTAACCCTGATACTATTTATATCGGTAGGCATGTAGAAAAACTTTAGAATTTAGTATGACTTTATTAAGTAATCGTTACAAAACATGTATTGTTCTTTTTTCTGTGATTATTATGTCGACAGGAATGTCATTTTTATCATTGGGAAGAATATCTTTTAGCAGATTATCTGCTATTAAAACTATTTTTACACCTTTGAATTTTGATTTATTCAAAAATTTATCATAGTAGCCTTTTCCATATCCTAATCGATAGCCCTGTTTATCTGCCATAAGAGCAGGAAGTATCATTACTTCTATCAGTGATGTATCAATGCTCTCTGAAAGAGGTTCTGCTATACCATATTTATTAATTGACAATTCATCGTTGCGTTTGTACGGACAAAAAACCATGTTGTCTTTTTTATTTATCTTTGGCAAATAAATATTCTTATGGTTATCTTCAAATAATGGAGTAATGTCCAATTCCGAATCATAGGGGTAGTACGCGGCAATGTTGCCTGCATTTATATACTCGGGTAACTGAAATAATGTTTCTGTTACTACAGCACTAATCTCTTTTACATTCAATGTTTTGCGAAGAGATTTTGCGAATTTTCTGAGTTCTTGTTTTGTTTGCATATTAAAGTTTCCTGTCAACGGCGTTCGCTATTGCCGCCAATTGAGGATATAAGTCTGCAAATTGTTGAGGATATAGTGATTGTGCGCCATCACACAATGCTTTGTCAGGATTATTATGGACTTCAATTATAAGTCCGTCAGCGCCAGCTGCAACACATGCCCTTGACAGTGGGGCAACTTTATCTCTCATTCCTGAAGCATGGCTTGGGTCTGCAACGATGGGTAAATGACTTAATTTTTTAACAATAGGAATTGCGGAAATATCAAGAGTGTTTCGTGTTGCTGTTTCAAATGTGCGGATACCTCTTTCGCATAATATGACGTTCATATTTCCACCTGACATTATGTATTCTGCCGACATAAGCCATTCTTCAATTGTTGCACAAAGACCTCTTTTTAGAAGTACCGGTTTTTCAATGTGACCAAGCTCTTTCAGAAGATTAAAGTTTTGCATGTTTCTTGCACCAACTTGCAATATATCTATGTAATCAAGTAACATAGGTATCTGCGAAATTTCCATGACCTCAGATGTAATACACATGCCGTATTTATCTGCTGTGTTTCTTGCAATTTTAAGTCCTTCTTCTCCCAATCCTTGGAAAGAATACGGAGATGTTCTAGGCTTAAAAGCGCCACCTCTGAGAATTTTTATTCCCAGTTGTGACAGCTTATCACCCAATTCATCCATTTGAGTTGAACTTTCAATCGAGCATGGACCGGCAATGATTTCAATTTTTTCTCCGCCAATTTCACAGTTTTTTAGCTTAATAATTGTATTTGCAGGGTGAAAATCTCGGCTTGCAAGTTTATAGTTGGAAGTAATTCTGAGGGTTTTTTCGACACCATCAAGCACTTCCAACGTTCTGATATCAATTGATTTACCTCCGACTGCGCCTATTACCGTATGGATGTCACCTTTTGATATGTGGGCGGTAAATCCGTTCTTTTCAATCTCAGCAACAACTCCGGCAATTTCTTGTTCGGTTGCCGTCGGCTTCATTACTATAAGCATGAAATATTTCCTTTGCTACTACTGTGCTTTTTTAGATGTTTTTGCAGGTTTTTCTTCAGCAGGAGTTTCTTGCTTTTGTTGAGGAACTAATAAAGAGTTTACTGAGTATTTTCTTTCAACAACTTCTTTATCTCCGTCAAATACAATAAATGTTAAATCTTTAATACTGTAATCTAAAGCAACTCTTAAGTTTTGAGCCATTGCATTATATACAAAGTTTTCATTAGGAATGTTTACTGTAATTTCACCGATATCAACAGTAACATCTGTGTTAGTTTTTGCTTTAATAGTAAGTTTGTGTTCGCCTTCTTCCCAGTTTGGACCGCATATAACAACTAAATCGAAAACAAATTCAGCAGGTAAAGCTACTGCAGAAAAATTATCGTAAATATTTATACAGCTCAACTTATTGTTCTTGTAAGTGATGTTTTCTGCTAAAATTAAATATTCTGACATAATAAATCCTCCTAAAATATAACATTCAAATTATATAGCAAAAAATATTTTTTGACAAAAAGGCAATTTTTTCTTCATATTTGTTTTTATATAAATAAGGAAAATTATTAGTTACTTTTTTGAGAGGAATGGAAAAATGCAGATTGGAGAAAAAACTACAGGTATGTCAGGCTATATGCCGAAAAATGATATTACTACTCATAATGAGTCAGCAGTTATGTTGACTTTAGGGTCAAGATTATCATTTGAAGATGCAAAGGTTGTAAGTCAATACAGCTCTTGGAATAAATCTTTAAATAATATCTGGGAATAATTTAAACAAGCACAAATAGTTAATTAGTAACGGTATTAAAGGGGAATTTATATTAAATTCTCCTTTATTGCTTTGACTGCTGCTTGAGTTCTGTCATCAACAAGCATTTTTTGTATTATGTTACAGACATGCGCTTTTGCCGTGTGTTCTGATATTTTTAATGTTTCAGCTATTTCAAAATTTGATTTTCCGTCAACTATCAGTTTTAAAACTTCATATTCTCTCTCTGTTAAATTAGCATGCTCTTCTTTAAAACTTGCTTTTGTTTTTTTGTCTGTTTTATTGTTTTTTTTTACAAGGTGTGCAATATTCGGGTCTAGCCAAATCGCTCCATCTTTTACTGAGCGTAAAACCATGACGAGGTATTCTGTTTTTATGTCTTTGAGGGCATATGCATCTGCTCCTGCCAAAATAGCATTATTAACTTCTTTTTCATCACTATGAGATGTAAGTATTATGATTTTTACTTTTTTGTCAAATTCTTTGATTTTTTTAGTGGCTTGTATACCGTCAAGTTCAGGTAATCCAATGTCCATAAGTATGACATCAGGTTTTAATTCTTTGCTGAATTTTACTGCATCCATGCCGTTTTCTGCTTCGGCAATTACCTCTAAATCTTGATACTCTTGAAATATTGCTTTTAAACCTACTCTCATTAATTTATGGTCCTCTGCCATAAGTATTTTTGTTTTTTCGCTCATGATTTTCTCCTTATTGTTATAAAATTTAACTTTTAATAAGAAAGATTTCATTACCCGAAATGGTTACATTATTGCTAATAAAAAAGTCTGATATATATCAGACTTTTTATTTTATTCTTGTTGTATTGTATCTTGTTTAGAAACAGAGAACTTGGACTTGTAATCCTGGTATTTGTTGTTGTATTTTTCGTCATCGTTTTTGTTTCTGTGATTATATTCGTGTTTGCCTATAGTGCTGTCTTTTAACTGAATAATACTTATTGCTATATTTCCACAGTGAGCGGCAATTCTTCTGAAGTCGGCAAGCAAATCAGAGAACATAAAACTTATTTCTGCAGTACATTTGCCTTCTTTAAGCCTTTGAATATGCGTGTTTTTAACTTTTCTTATAATTTTTTTGATAACACTTTCCAATGGTTCAACTTCTTCTGCCATTGCTATATTATCTGATTTATATGCCTCGAAAGTAATTAAGAACATTTCGGAAACTGCATTTACAATTACGGTAAGTTCTTTTATTGCACGTTCGGATAGCTTGCTTTCGCTATCTTTTATTTTTTCTGCGATTTTTAAAATATGAGATGTGTGGTCACCAATTCTTTCGTAGTCACCTATTACCAGAAGAAGCTGAGATATTCTGTTGTTGTCTTCTTCAGAGAGTTCTTTACCTGAAAGTTTTAACAAGAATGAATTTAATTTATCTTCATAAGTATCAATTTCGATTTCGTTTTCTCTGATTTGGTCTGCTTTCTTTTGGTGGTAACTTTTTAGCATTTTTGTTGAATTTATGTAGTTATATTCAACCATTTCCGCCATTTTAATTGTTTGTTTGTAACATTCTGTAACTGCAAGTGATGGAACTTTTAAAAGTCTTTCATCAAGGACAACTTTCTGTTTAGAAGTGTATTTATCAGGTATAGCCCAAATTGCAGCTTTTTCCAAAAATTTGAAAAACGGGAAAAACAAGAATGCTGTAAATATGTTATATACTGTATGAGTAACTGCTATACTGAACGGTGTTACATTTTTGGCAAGTACCGGAATATCGATCAACCATGTTGTAAGCATAAACAGAGGAATACATACTCCAACACAAATTATATTGTAAATAACATGTACTGCGGCAACTCTTTTTGCGTTTGTATTTACACCTATTGCTGATAATACGGCAGAAATACAAGTTCCTAAGTTTTGCCCTAAAATAATAGGAATAGCCATGCTAAAAGGAATTCCTACTGTTAAAGAAAGAGCTTGTAAGATACCGATTGATGCTGATGAACTTTGAATTATCATTGTTACAACCAAGCCTACAAGCATACTTAATAAAGGATTAGAAAATGCAATAAGAGTTTGTCTGAAAGCAGGCATATCTGCAAGTGGTGCCATTGAGTCCGCCATTACTATCATTCCGAACATTAAAATTGCAAAACCCATAAATACTGCACCAATACTTTTTCTCTTGTTTGATTTTGATGCCATTATTAAAATGATACCGACAAGGGCAAGTACCGGTGAAAATACTTCTGGTTTTAGACATTCAACAAATATACTCGCCGAACCCCCTTTTATGCCTGCCAAACTTAAAATCCAAGCAGTCATTGTTGTACCTACGTTAGCACCTATAATGACACTTACGGTTTGAGATAAGTCCATAATTCCTGAGTTAACAAGACCTACCAGCATAACAGTTACGGCTGATGATGATTGAATTAGTGCAGTTATGATTGCACCTAAAGCAAAACTCTTAACAGGATTGGATGTCATTTTTTTTAGGATTTTTTCCAATTTGCCGCCTGCTATCATTTCCAAGCCGTTTGACATGGTAGAAATACCATATAGGAAAAATGCAAGTCCCCCGCATAATGTAAATATTGAAAATATATTCATAAAATTTCCTTTCAGCTATTTTAATAAATTCGTGGGTTTCTAATTTTAGATACACACATTTAGTCTACCATAAATATGAAAATAATAATTAAAAAATGTCATTTGTTTACAAAGACTTTATAAACATTTTTTGTATTTTTATCCCAAATAACCAAGTCTGTCGGGTTCCCTTCTTCTATTGACCTGAACTCAATTTTGGTACTTTCTGCTATGTTTTTTGATGCAAAACCTATAAAGTCTTCAAATTTAACAAAATCTGATATTTTTTTATAAATATCATCAAAATAAAGAGTACTTCCCGCCAAAACTCCATCGGCTGAAGTTGCTTTATGTCCGTCATAATAAATTTTTTCTCCGCCAAAAATAGTTTCTTTATTTTTAGAATAACTTATAGGAAGCGCATCGCTTATTAATAATATTTTATTATTCGGTTTTAATTTTATTAGCATTTGTATAACTGCTTTATGAACATGCTCCAAGTCTGATATTATTTCTACTCCGATATTATCGTTATTTAAAGCTGCGGTTATTACGGAAGGTTCTCTGTGGTGGATACTCCTTATAGCGTTAAATATATGTGTAACTCCGGTCACACCATGACCGAATATTTTTGTAGCTAAATCGTACGTGCAATTTGAATGACCTATTGAAGGTACTATGTTTCTTTTGATAAGTTCATTCAAAAATTCGTAGTTTTCATCAAGCTCCGGTGCATAAGTCATAATTTTAATGAAATCTGTATTAATTTTATTAAGGTTTTCAATTGTAGGCTTTAATATGTATTGAGTCGGATGTATTCCTTTTTTTTCAGGATTGATGAAAGGACCTTCCAAATGAATTCCTAAGATTTTTGCACCTTTTGATTTTATATTTCCGATAAGAGATATTTGTTTATTTATCTGCTCAATACTATCCGTCATTATGGTTGGCAAAACTGATGTGATTCCATGCTTTTGTACATTTATAAGATAGTTTTGCAGTTCATCTTCACTGCAAGTATTAAAATTGCATCCATATCCCCCATGAGTATGTCTGTCTATCAGACCCGGAGTTAAAATTTTATTTGTACCGTTTATTGTGTTAGTGTCATCACATGTAATATCAGAGGCGATTTTTTCTATTTTCCCGTTAATTATCAGAACATCAGAAATATAGCTTTCCTCAAACGGATTTTGTACTTCTATATTTTTAATAAGAAGTTTATCCATTACAAGTCTACCTCTCGTCTGCCTTCTAAAGCTCTTGTTAAAGTGAGTTCGTCTACATATTCGAGTTCACCGCCTATCGGTAAACCAAATGCAATTCTTGATATCTTTACATTGAAAGGTTTTAGTATTCTTGCAAGATACATGCTTGTTGCTTCACCTTCAACTGACGGATTTAATGCAAGGATAACTTCTTTTACCTCATTTTCTGCAACTCTTTTTACAAGTTCCTTTAATCTTAAATCTTCAGGTCCTATGCCGTCTAATGGTGAAATCAGACCTTGAAGTACATGGTAAACTCCTCTGTATTCGTTTGTTTTTTCTATTGCTATAAGGTCTTTAGCTTCGCAAACGACACAGATTGTTGACTTATCTCTGTTGGGGTTTGAACATATTTCGCATGGGTTATCGGCAGAAATGTTGAAGCAAATATCACAATATTTAATTGTTTGTTTTGCTTCAATTAGTGCGGTTGCAAATTTTTCCACTTCTTCCGTTGGCATTTTTAAAATTTGAAATGCCATTCTTTGAGCAGATTTTGGACCAATACTCGGAAGTTTTTGGAAATATTCTATTAACCTTGCAAGAGGTTTAGTGTATTGCATTAAAATATCCCCGGAATTTTAATGCCGCCTGTTACCGCTTTGATACTTTCTTCTGATAATTTTGAAGCCTTATTATTTGCCTCTTTCATTGCTACTGTTATTAAGTCTTCCAATGTTTCAAGCATATCCGCATCAACACTTGAAGGATTTTCAGGGTTAATTGCATCAGGTTTAATTTTAATTGATACAAATTCATTTTTGCCGTTAAGCGTAACTGAGATAAGGTCGCCGCTTGAATGTCCTTCGACTCTGGCAGTTTTTAATTCGTTTTGCATTTCTTCAGCTTTTTTCTGCATAACTTGTGCTTGTTTCATTATTTGTTGCATGTTGAACATATTATTTCTCTCCCTTCGTTGATTTATTCTGATAATATCGTTATTATAATATAAGATACTTATTATTAAAACACGATTATGGAAAAAAAGACATATCTTAATGAATGCTTACAAAGAAATGTTTTAATGCGTTGGACGGATAAAATGATGCCGTTAACGATATATATTGCGCCTTTTCGTTGGTATCAGGCTCAAAATTCCGAGTATGCGGATTATAAATATAAAGGTATGGTTCTGTCGGCATTGAATATGTGGCAACAGGCAACTGACGGTGCTTTCAGATATCAAATTGTAGATAAATTATATGATTCAATGATAAATGTTGATTGGCGGCGTGTTGACAGAAGTTCTTTAGGAAATTGTAACTATAATTTTAATGCACAAGGTTATTTGTATAGTGCTGATGTTCAAATAGGACTTTCTGACGGAGTTATTCACCAACAGTATATGAGTGAAAATGAAGTTAATCATACAATAATTCACGAAATCGGGCATGCCTTGGGTTTGCAACATAGTCCTTATGCAAACGATATTATGTATGTTCCCCATCAATATGGTGTTACCAAAGCGTCTGAACGTGATAAAATGACATTAAAGTGGTTATATAAACTTCC
Source organism: Candidatus Gastranaerophilales bacterium (assembly GCA_045598245.1). Taxonomy (GTDB): domain Bacteria; phylum Cyanobacteriota; class Vampirovibrionia; order Gastranaerophilales; family JAILCC01; genus JAILCC01. The sequence goes on along the minus strand of JAZLLQ010000019.1, from coordinate 4,582 downwards.
GTGTGGAAAAACTGCCAAAGAAATAATAAATGCTTATTCAGACGGTGAATCTAAATCAATTGATGAAATGATTTATAATTTATTAACTGATAAAGAGTGTTCAAAGTTTGAAAGCATTGCAAAACAGCTTAAAAACAATACTGAAAACAGAGATTTGTTAACTGAAAATGAAAATTTAGGGAATTTGAAACTTTACAAAATGTCTTTAGAACAAATAAATGTTTCAAGTGATGTCAAAGATTATATAAAACGTGTAAAAATGACTAATAATAGGATGAATTATGATAAAGACGAGCAGGATAATTGATATTGTTGAAAAATTTGCACCTGTTGAACTTGCCGAAAGTTGGGATAATACAGGGTGGCAAATAAATTTGGGTAAAGAAGAAATCGGTAATGTCTTAATTTGCCTTTCTGTTACACAAAATATTTTGAAACAGGCAATAGATAATAAGTGTGATTTGATTATTTCGCATCACCCTTTGATTTTTAAAGAATTTAAAAAAATATACAACGATACGGTTACTCAAAAACTCATTGTTGATGCTATTAAAAACGATATTCAGATTTATTGTGCGCATACAAATCTTGATTGTGCAGAAGGTGGAGTTAATGATACATTGTGTGAAAAACTCGGACTTATGCCTGTCGATACTGTTTCAAAATTTGTAAAGATTACAGAGTTGACGGAATGTATGTCATTGGATGCTTTTATCCTAAAATTAAAAATAAGTTTAAACGCACCGAAAGTTAAGGTGACTAATCCTGCAAATATTCAGGAGATAAAAAGAGTTGCTGTTTGTTCAGGCAGTGGCGGAGAATTTGTTTCTGAATTGAAAAATGTCGATGCATTTGTTACGGGGGATATTAAATATCATACTGCATTGGATGTTCAGGATATTGTTTTAATTGATGCAGGGCATTTTGAAACGGAAAAAATAATTTTGCAGACGCTTAAAAACCTTTTACATACAGAGGCTCCTGAGCTTGTTGTTGCACGGGAAAATGAACCTTGGGTAATTGCATAGAACTTTGTAAATATTTGTAAATTAAAACTCAAAAACAGGTTTATTTTCATGAAAATGTGGAATATATAGTGTGGGTAGCGATGAAGAAAATAGACAGTTTTTCTTATTAAAGAAGGGGCTCGTTTACGAGTGGAAGGTTTAGGTTTCTTTGTTGCTGCCTGTTTTATTTTGTATGTTTCTCAAGTGAGTATCAATATACTTGCTATTTTCCGTTTTTTACTTCTTCTTTATTAGCAGCAATTACAAATAATTATGAGAATATATGTTTTTATTCAGAATTATTTCTGCGGTTTTATATATTGCAACTTGTTTTTCATCTGTTTTATCATACTGAATTTCTTCAAGTTCTCCAAAGTTTTGCATCATATTACAAAGGTCTATGTATAATTTATCGTATTTTGTTTCAGCATTTTGAGATGCAACAATATTATGAACTCTTATCAATTCTTTATCAAAGCCGTCTACTATTGCACTGTCAAGTCCGCATCCCATAGCTAAAACCATAAATACTAAATTGATTAACGGGCGGTTTTCTTTTGGTGCGCCGTTAGAAATATTTGAAAGTCCTATTGTGGTTAAGACTGTCGGGTCAAAAGATTCTTTAAACATTCTTATTGCATTAAGAGATTCAATTGCTTGTTCTTGTGCAACAGGAACAGGTAGTACAAGCGGGTCAAAAAATATCTTGCCATTATCTATTCCATACTCAGTGGTTCGTTCAAGAATGTTAAATGCGATTTCTAGTCTGCTGTCAGCTTCTTTCGGAATACCTGTTTCGTCACTTAATGTAAGTGCAATTACATTGGAATTAAAGTCTTTAACCAATGGTAGAAGGTTATCTAATCTTTGTTGGTCTGCGCTTATTGAATTTATTATACATTTGTACGGTTCAGAAACAAATTCTAAACCTAAACGCATTTCCTCAGGGTTTGTCGTGTCAAATGATATTGGAATATCAGTTACTTCTCGTACAATGGATGTTAGCCATTCCATTGTTCCCTGACTTTTCCTTGCTGGTCCGATGTTGAGGTCGATATAATCAACATTTGAACTTAACATTCGATTTACATAATCCAAAATGTAGTCTTTATTTCTTTCCTCTATAGCTTCTCTCGTTTTTTTAGATATTATGTGGATGTTTTCGCCTATTAATTTCATATTGACCTCTTTAAAACTACCTGTGTTAATTATAATATAAAAAATCTATTCGCGAAAAATGATTTTTTGTAATAAAATATATTTGTTATTTGATATTTTTGTCAAATTCGGAGGGCTTATGAGAAACGAAATATTAAATGCAATAGAAAAAAACAGTAAAATTGATTTAAAAGAGCTTGCGGTTTTGCTTGATAAAACAGAAGTCGATGTTATAAATGAAGTTGCAGCTATGGAAAAAGAAGGTATAATCTGCGGTTATCACACACTTATAAATTGGGATAAAACTTCTAAAGATAAGGTAACTGCTTTAATTGAAGTTCGCGTTACTCCTCAAAGAGGTCAGGGATTTGATAAAATTGCAGAGCGTATTTATAACTATCCTGAAGTTAATTCTGTCTACTTGATTTCAGGCGGTTATGATTTGTTGGTTACTATTGAAGGAAAAACTCTTAAAGATGTTTCTACTTTTGTATCTTATAAACTCTCTGCATTGGAATATGTTTTGAGTACGGCAACACACTTTATTTTGAAAAAATACAAAGACCATGGCACTATTTTTGCGGAAAAGCATGAAGATTACAGAGAGGTTATGTTACCATGAGAAATCCTCTCTCCGATAATGTAGTAACAATTAAACCGTCAGGTATAAGAAAATTTTTCGATTTAGTTACCGAAATGAAAGATGCTATTTCGTTAGGTGTTGGTGAACCTGATTTTGATACCCCTTGGCATATACGTGAAGAGGGCATATATTCTTTGGATAAAGGAAGGACTTTCTATACTTCAAATTCAGGTTTAAAGGATTTAAAAATTGAAATTTCAAACTATATGAAGCGTACGCAAAATCTTGATTATAATCCTGACGGAGAAATTCTTGTTACTGTTGGAGGTTCCGAGGCGATTGATTTGGCATTTAGGGCTATGTTAAATCCGGGTGATGAAGTATTAATTCCGGAGCCTTGTTATGTTTCTTATGTCCCTTGTGCAGTTCTTGCAGGAGCGAAGCCGGTGACGATATGCTTAAAGCAAGAAAATGAATTTAAACTTACTCCGGAGCAAGTTTTGGAAAAAATTACAGATAAAACAAAAATGCTTGTTTTAGCCTTTCCTAATAATCCGACAGGTTCTATCATGGAAAAGGATGATCTTGAAAAAATAGCAAAAATAGTTAAAGAAAAAGATTTATTCGTACTCTCGGATGAAATTTATGCTGCTTTAACATACAAAGGTAATCATGTTTCAATTGCAGAACTTGATGGCATGAAAGAAAGAACGGTTATTGTTAACGGATTTTCCAAAACATTTGCGATGACAGGTTGGAGGCTTGGCTATTCGTGTGCCCCTCAAATTATTACAGAGCAAATGGTGAAAATTCATCAGTTCGCAATAATGTGTGCGCCTACAACAAGCCAATATGCCGCTATTGAGGCTCTTCGTAACGGTGATGAAGATGTGCAAATGATGAAAAATTCTTATAATCAGCGCAGAAGATTTTTGATTAATGCATTTAAAGAAATGAATCTTGAGTGTTTTGAACCTTTTGGTGCATTTTATGTATTCCCGTGTATAAAAGAGTTTGGCATGTCGAGTGAAGAATTTGCAACAAGATTTTTACAGGAAGAGAAAGTTGCTCTTATCCCAGGTACCGCTTTTGGTGCTTGCGGTGAAGGCTTTTTGAGAATTTCTTATGCGTACTCGCTTGATACACTGAAAATTGCAATGGAACGATTGAAGAATTTTATTGAACGTTTAAGAAATAATTAGAAATTCTTTACATAAATTTTTGCTTGTGTAATACTGTTCTTATAAGCATAATTGCTTAAATCTAAAAAAAGGCAGGTTGTTCTTCTTTAATGGAGAAAAATATAATAAAGGCAAATCTTGCAGGCTTTTGCTACGGTGTAAAAAGAGCGATAGATTTAACTACAAAGATTAAACAAGATAATCCCGAAATGAATGTATTTACTTTCGGTGAATTGATACATAATAATCAGGTTATTGAAAATTTGAAAAATCTTGGTATTAATGTTATACACGATGTTTCAGAAGTTAAAGACCCTGAAAATTCGATTTGTGTAATAAGAACTCATGGTGCAACTCCTCAAGATATTAATAAAATCAAAGATAGAGGTTGTAAAATTCTTGATGCAACCTGTGTTGATGTTAAAAAAGTGCAAGAAAAAGCAAAATCATTAATTGAAGAAGGATATAAATTAATTATTATCGGCAAAAACAACCATCCTGAAGTTATTGGCATTAAGGCTCATGCTGAAGAAAACAGTGAAGAAAAAGCAATAGTTATTGCATCTGTTGATGATATTGTTGAACATTTGGACGAAATTAAATCTTCTAAAAAAATTGGTATTGTAATTCAAACTACTCAAAAAACCGAGAAT
>JAZLLQ010000018.1:0-6995 GCA_045598245.1 Candidatus Gastranaerophilales bacterium | reverse complement strand
GTTGCAAAAGCATATTTAACAATTGATGAAACCGAATTTAGAACATTATTATCAGATTTAGGTGTAGCAATAAATACGCAAGCCGTCAGGGCACATTCGATTATGCTTGTACTTGATGAATTTTTTGCAAGACCTTCTGATTTAACAAAAAATGTTTTAACAAAAGAAGTTACTACTTATAAATATGATTATGATGAAAAGCTAAAAGATAATGAAAAAGCATCTTTAAGTAATTATTCAAAATCTAATGCAAGCGGTAAGAATTCCAATACGTATAATGTTAATGCAAAAAGCAAAGGAAACTATAGTACAAATTCATCAGCTGGATATTCTAACAAATATGGTGGTGAAGGATATTCAGCATCTGCAAACGGGAACCACAATAACAGTTATAAAGCAAGTGGATCAAATTCAAGTAGTTATAGCCACTCTGCTTCATCAGGAGCAAAATCTTCTTATGGGCATTTTGTTGATTATGGGAAAAAAGAAAATGAATTCTTCCAAAATATCAAAGAATATGACGTTTTATCTCCAAAAGCAGAAAATTTGAATTATACGCAACCTGCCTTACAAGATGCTTTTGTTACTTATGATATACGTTCTATTGATAATGATGTTTTCAAAAGTAAATATTTTAAAGGAAAATCAATTACTTCAGATAAACTTTCTAATTCAGCAGAACTTGCAGGTTATGTAGAAGCAGCAAGAAAAGATGCAAAAGCAGATTTCTTCGCAATTGGTGTTTCTTATATTACCGATAATGGTAAAAACGAAAATACAGGCAAAAATACTTGCGATGGAAATGTATTTGTTAAAGTTTATTCAACAGTTGATGGAGAAGTAATTGCATCTGGAACATTTACGGAAACTGCTGCAGGCAATTCTGCTGATCAAGCAAGAAGTGCAGTTGCAAGAAAAATAGGTAATGAACTTGGTGAAGTTTTATCTAAAAAAATTCAAGATTATTGGAAAAAACGTATGATGTATGGTTCAGAATATATTGTTCAAATCAAAGGCAACTTCTTGCCTGTAGAAAGAATTTCAATCAATAAAGCAATGCAAAATGTTGATGGAATCAAAAATGTTACATTAAGAACATCAGATTCAACAAAATCAGAATTTACTGTTAATTATTCAGGACAAGATTCTGCCGCTGATGCGATTTTTATGAAACTCTATGAATCGAACTTATCAAACAAATTTAAAAATTATGATTACAAAATTAATGGTAATCAAATTATCTTTTCACCAACCAAATAAGGAGTATAAATGAAAAAGAGTCTAATATTATTGGTAGCTGTATTATTTACAGCTACCATTGCACAAGCTAACGAATTAAATGTATATCCTATTCCTGCAGTGTTTGTCAGCAAAAATATTGAAGATACTGCATTTAATAAAGTTTTAAATAATAACAGAGTAGAATTTACAAAAAAATATTTAGCTCTTTTTGATAAATATTTTCCTAACACAAATAAAGAAATCTCAGATAAAACAAAATATAAAACATTTGCTACCTATGTTCATGTACCACGAGCATCGCAATATCCGGTCAAGAAAACCGAACAATTATTGGATATATATTTACCGCTTACAATGAGTATTAATTTTGTGAATATGGCAAGCGGTGAAACCCTATATTCATATCCTACAACAAACTATTTTAAATATGAAACAGTTGTTGAATCAGATATAGAAAAGCGTAAGACAAAAATAGCAGAAATGTGTAAAAAGAACTACGAACAGACTATGGAGGAGTTGATAAAACAAGCGAGTACAGACTTTAAGCCTTTTGATATTACGACAAAAATAATTGATACTTATAGAACTCATTATGTATTAGATAAAGGACTTGAAACCGGAATTGCAAAAGGGGATTTGTTAACAGATGAAAATGTTAATCAAATTTCAGTAATTTATTCTGATTTAGGATATTCTGTGGCTAAAAAAGTTTTGGGCAAGCCAAATACAGGAGGTAATTTTACCAAATTTGCAAACAGCAGTATTACACAACTTAAAAAGCCAAAGGTTTTATTTATAAATGATTTTAATGATGAAAAATTATATAATATTTTTTCAACAGCTTTAGGTAGTAATGCAGCTTTTTCACTTATTACAACTGATAAAACATATTTTGATATGCAAAGTGCTTTAGTGTCTTTGAATATGGATTTTAAAAGTAAAAATACATACAACAGAACATTGCCGGATTATTTTTTAAAACTTTATTTCACGAGACCTGTATATGCTCAATATAAGTCTGAAAAGGATTATTTTAATATAGATAAATATGAAATGTTAGCTTGTGGTGTTATATTTGATAAAACTGGTCGAGTTGTATATTCGCAATGTGCTGATGATGAAATAAAAAATCAAGTAGTTGGAGATATTCGTTTTAATGATAGAGCTAATTTTGAAATAATGTCAAAAAATATTATGACAAAATTAGCAGAAACTATGCAAAAAGAAATTCAATTTAAAGATGTTAAATTTAAAATTACAAAAGTTGATAATCAATATTTAAATGTTGCTGATCCAAATGGATTTTTAAAAGAAGGAAATATATTAACAGTATTCAAAAAAATAAAAACTGAAAAATCGGGAAAAGAAATTTTGATACCTACTTGGGATTATAAAGTTATTGTTACTGATACGGGATTAGCAGAATGCAAAATGAGTAAGCCATATCTTGATAATATTGATTATCCTTCAAAAAGCGATACCATAAAAATTACTGCAATGACAAGAAGTGCTAATAAGGCAAATATGCTAAATTATAATCCCGATAAAGTTGCATTGGATGGGAATGAAATTGAATTAAAATCCTTTGAAAGAATTGCTTTTGCTGCATTATCATCTACATTAAAATCCCCTGTTGCAATGCATCCAAGTGATTTTCAAGAACAAATTAATGAACTTAATTCTCTTGGTTTTAAAGACCAAATTGAAATACCTGAAAATAATAACAATTCTTCAATAAAAGCTGTTTATAAGGTAAATTTAAAATCTCAAGAAGAAAAAGGTAATGTATTAAAAAAAGAATATGAAATTATCGTTGGAATAGTTAGTAAAAAAGGTAATGATACAATAAAACAAGATGGTTTAAAACAAATTGTAACTTTAATTGTTCCAAAAGAAAATAATGAAAATATAATTCAATTTGAACTATTAAAATATATTTATCCGTTAATACAACAATTGGCAAGTAAATTTTAATTAGAACTTTTTTGAATTTTGTTTCGTTATAATTATAGGAAACAATATGAAAAAAATATTTTTAACATTATTAATTTTATTCTTAACAACAACTTATGGATTTTGTGCTACTAATTCATACGATAGATATGGCTCCAAAACAGGCTCTTACCGTACGAATTCGTCAGGCACAATTACTCAATATGATAAATATGGCGCAAAAGAAGGTTCGTACAGAAAAACATCATCGGGTTATAATTCATACGATAAGTATGGAGCTAAAACAGGAAGTTACAAGGCTAACGGTAATACAACAACCCAATATGATAAGTATGGTTCAAAAGTCGGTAGTTATAAAACAAATGGTTCGACAACAACTGCATACGATAGATATGGCAATAAAACAGGCTCGTATAAAAAAGATTCCTCAGGTCGCATAACAGAGTATGATAAATATGGCAGAAAAGTAGGGAGTTACAAATAATCAAATAAAACAATAATCCAGTTGAAAAAATTTACGCATAAAAAGTTCAAAGTCCTGATTATACCGTTCACCGGTTATGAGTTTTGAAATATAACTTTCGGTTAGTTGTAATTCTTTCGCAAGTTGTTTTTGCGATAAATTATACATCAGCATTTTAAACCTTATCATTTGTTCACGTCTATATAAGAAATGGCTTTTATCTTTATTTGGACTTTTGCACATTTTTTGTGAAAGTAGTACTATTTTTTGTTTCATTTCTTTGTTTTTCATATAAAATTTCTTTCTTGCATTGCACATTTTAACTCTGTTTCAGAATAAAGCAAGTTGAATTTTGCACTCTGCCGAACAAAACAATTGATAATTGTTTTGTGAGAGGTAATGAAGCGAAGCGAAATGCTGAAGTGGCACGGAGCATTGTGAATGTTAGTTTTGCAACGCAAAACGTGATGAACAACTGCGGAGTGTGAAGCAATAATTCAATACTGGTATGTGTCTAAATGATACAAAGTTAGTCGGAAACAGTTCCATTCTTCCGAGTTTGGAGTGATTAATTATAGTGTTATGAATAATGAAAAATACATTACAATCAAAGAATTAGCTGAACTCAAAGGGGTAAGCACGCGTGCAATCAGGCTTTCGTTATCAAAATATCAAACTCGAGAAATTACCGTCAAAGGCGGAAAGAGTTTTGAAATTTTACTATCGAGTATTGAACCTAAATTACAGGAAAAATATTTGAACAAAATTCTGCCGATTGAAAATAAAAAGTTGTTGCCTGTGCCTGCTGATTTTCACAAACCTGATAAAGCTAAAATTATTGCGTTAGCAAGATTTGATTTAGTAAAAATTTGGTTAGAGCAAAGGAAAAATCAGCAGAATAAAACGCAATTTGATATTGATTTTTTGAGTACATATAATGCAGAAGTTTTGTATCCTGATATTTTTGCTAAAATCGGCAACGTTTCAATCGGTACTTTGCAAAGATGGAAAAGAATTTTGGGTAACAGTACAAATTATGAACTACTGCTTCCGAATTACCATTATGAGGATTATTCAAGGACTAATCTTACTGATTTTGAAAAACAGATATTTTTGAAATTGCTTTTGCATCCGAACAAATTTAGTATAGGTAAAGCAATTTCACTAACACAGTATGCTTTAAAAACTCAAAATGCAGAATATATCCCCTCTGTTCCGACTTTTCGCAGGTTTGCAAACTGGTATCGGGATAATTATTTTGACAAATGGACTTTGCTGCGTGACGGCGAAAAAGCACTAAAAGAGCAGGTTATTCCACATATTAAAAGGGATATTTCAAAAATTGAAGTCGGCGAAGTTTTGGTGGCTGACGGCAAAAAATTAAATTTCCAAATTATAAATCCGTTTACAGGAAAACCCTCAAGAGCAACTTTGATTGGCTTCTTGGATTGGAAGTCTGGGGCATTAGTCGGATACGACATTATGCTTGAAGAAAATACGCAAAATATTGCATCAGCATTGAGAAATGCTATCTTAAATTTGAAGCATATTCCAAAATTTGTTTATCTTGATAACGGCAGAGCCTTTAGAGGTAAATATTTTGTCGGAAGTTCAAATTTCGATGAAATAGGTTTTAAAGGAATTTATGAAAAATTAGGAATAACAACAGTTTTTGCAAATCCATATAACGCAAGAGCAAAAGTCATTGAACGATTTTTCTTAGAAATGCAGGAAAGTTTTGAAAAACTTTTACCAAGCTATATCGGTACGAATATTGAAAATAAACCGGCAAGACTTCGCAGAAATGAAAAGTTCCACGCTGAAATACATAAAGAATTCGTGCCGACAATTGAACAAACAATTCAAATGATAAACAGTTGGCTTGAATATAAAAATTCTCTGCCTTGTTCAAATTACAAAGATAAAACGGTTGCTGAAATGATTGCAACTATTGAAAAACAAGAAATAAACGAGCAATTACTTGATGATTTAATGTTGGCAACGGAAATTAAAACTATCACAAGTCAGGGAATTAGGTTTTTAAAAGCCGATTACTACAATGATGCTCTTTACGGTTTACGACAAAAAGTTGTTATTAAATACAGTCTTTTTGATTTGAGTTACATTAAAGTTTATACACCAACCGGTAAATTTTTATGCAAGGCTGATAGAATTACCCTGACCCATCCGCTTGCAAATTACACGGGCGACATAAAAGATATCGAGGATTACAAGCAAAAAATCAGGAAGCAAAAACAACTGAAAAATAGAACAATAAAAGCGTGTAAGGAATTTTTGAATATTGATGATTTAGAAATTTTGGAGTGTGAAATGGCGGATTGCGAGCAGAGGGTGGAACAAAGTGAAGACCCGTTTATTGCGAGCAACCAAGCAGACAAAGAAGAAACGAAAATTGTGCCTAAACAAATTTCACAGATAAAAATTCAAAAGCCTGAAAAAGAAAAATACAATCCGTATGTTAAACCGTTATTTAAGACGAATATTGAAAGATATGAGTATTTAATGGAGTACGGTTGTACTTGCGTTGAAGATAGAAATTGGTTAAGTAATTACAAAAATTCAAAGGAGTTCAAAAATTATGAACAAAATTTTTGTTAAAACGAAAAATGTAAAAGGCTTTATTAACTTGATTTATAGCCTTAAAAATAAACCTGATAATATCTCAAAAATCGGTTTGATTTATGGCGAAGCAGGACTCGGCAAAACCAAAACTGCACTTTATTTATCAATTCAGTTTGATGCAATTTACGTCAGAGCAACGAACTCAATGACACCAAAGTGGTTACTGGAAGAAATTGCCAAAGAACTTGATGAAATTCCAAGATTTTATACTGCTGATATTTTTAGGCAATGCATCAATGCACTAAAAACAAAACCACAAATGATTATTGTTGATGAAATTGATTATTTGCTTGCCGACTTTAGAACGATTGAAACATTGAGAGATTTGCACGACGAAACAGGTGTGCCTGTGATTTTAGTCGGAATGAAACTTGCAAGACATAAGTTAAAAAAGCATACGCATCTTTTTGACAGGATTTCAGAGATTTATAATTTTACTGATTTTGAATATGTAGATATTAAGCAAATAGTAGAGGAACTATCAGAAGTTGAAATTACAAAAGAAGCCGTAAAACTTATACACAACAAAGCAACAAGTTTCAGACAAATTGTTCAAATGATAGATAGTTTTGAAAAAATTGCACAGGCAAACAGTTTGAATGATATTGATGAAAATATAGCAGGGGAGATATTAAATGGCGGATTTTGACAAGGCTGGAGCGAAGCGGAACGCCGTCCCCGTGAAAAATCTGAC
>JAZLLQ010000017.1:0-8402 GCA_045598245.1 Candidatus Gastranaerophilales bacterium | reverse complement strand
ATATTATTAGCAGGGGGGGAAGGTGCATTGAGCGGTGCTATGTTTGCACTCGCATTCGGGGCATTGGCAGAAGTTAATGTAGCATTAAAGACACGAGCTAAAAAATTCAAAGTTTCGTATAAACAATTGTTAAAAGTTATTAAAGACGAGGTTCCAGGCGGAAAAGAATTCTTAAAAAGCCTGAATGGACAAGAATATACCGAAGCAGGTTTCAAAAAGGTCGGAGAATTTTTAAAAAACAAAATTCCAAACGACATATATTTTTCAGGTTCAGACAGGGTAATTAAAAAACTTGAACCGGGAATGGAATTTGTGGACGAAACAGGCAGATTAGTATCAACTCGCACCGAAATGACTGTTACTGAAGAAAAGGCTTTTGAATATTATTATCCCAATAGAGAACTTACTGACGGAACTAAAATGTCAAAAGGAGAACGAGAATTGATAAGAGCAATGCTGAATGTAGCATATACAGGTAAAGCTCTTATGCAAGATATAAAAAAAATGCCTGAATTTATCAAAATAGAACAACCATCAACAACTGAAGTTCAGCAATCAAAACCGGAATTAGCAAGACAAAAACCGCTCGAAAGCAAAGCCAAAACACCGGCAAGTGAAGTTGCTGCCGTAGTTCAACCTACATTAAAACCTAAGGAAGTAAAACCTTTGAGTTCAGACAGAGCAAAACGCGACCAACAACCTTATACCAAAACAGACAACACCGATGAAACCTCTAATTGGAGAGTTGCTGCACTTTTACCGGAAGATGATGTTGTAGTAGAATATTCCGAAAAACCAATTGAAAAACCAACTGCAATATCCGGAGCCGAAACATCATTCTCGCAAATACCAAAAGATTTAATACACAAAATCATAAAACTTGATAGTCCGGCTATTGCAGAAATGACAGAAACTGAAATAGAAGAAATACTATCACAAATACCATACAGCACGGCTGTCAATATTCCTAAAGAGGCAAGAGCAAAAATCAAAGTAAACGGTTCTATTCATCAAAAATCAACAACCGCAATTGAAAATGCAATAAATAAAGAAGATTTTATAAGCGATATTATTCACCATTTACTAATTAGTCACGAAATAAATTTTTCAAAATTTATTGAACTGCAAAAAGGAAAAATTCAATTAACAAACATTTTTGATGCTAACGATAACCCTATGAATATGAGTGATGATGAAATTGCTGACAAAATTCTGGTTGCTATATCTAAAGGTTTCAAAATAAATGACATTGATTCGCTCAGAAAAAACACAAAATTTATTGATGCTTTAAAACGAACACCGTTGTTTACAGGTGACTATGGAAAAGATACAGCATACTATTCGGCAAAAGATAATCAAATTGTCATAAATGCAAGAACAACAGGCTCTATAATTAACAGTCTATTTCATGAACGCTATCACGAACATGCAATGTATATGATAAAATCATTACCTAAAGCTGAATTTTTACGAACAATAAAGGATACAATTCTAAGAAATGCTACAGATATTTCTCATCACTTTGAGGACGAGGATATTTTAGTAATGACATTGTATCGTGATGGCGGAAGTATTGATGAGCAAATAACAATGAAAGCTCCGTATGAATTACCTGAAGGCTTTACTACATGGGCAAAGGAACATTTATTTACCGACCCCAAAAGACATGAATTATTAAAAAAATACGTTGAGCATATTAGTTATATTGAACACCAAGCAGGTTTTGATACTATTTTAATAAATGATGACATTCAGGGGTTGAAAGAATCATTGTCAGAATATGGTGATTTAACTGACTATATTGAGAAGTTAAGAACCTCTATGGTTAAATTGACTGAACACTATGGGCAAATAACACCTGAAAAAGTTAAAACATATAAAGAAAGTGTATCACAAATAGCAGATAAAATATCAGCAGATACTACAATATCAGATACAAATAAAAAAGCTGTTGTTTCAAAATTACAAGAAACATCAGCAAGATTTTTAGAGCATCTGAATGAAGAACAGAGGATGACTCCACGGAACATATATGCGGAATTGAATTCCGAGCTTGAACATGCAGGAGAACCGATTAAAGATTTCCTTGATGAATTGAAAAAAATATACGAAAACAGAAAAGTCAGTGTAAGGCTTAGTAATCTTAATACAGATAATATTAAAAAAGATTTGTCATTCTTTGATTTTGTAAAATATGTTTTATCACTTGAAAATCAATATTATACACTTAGTGATAAATATCAAAATGCTCGAGAAATGGAAACAGGCAGACCATTAACAAGGGCTGAGCATGAAAAAGCAGTACAATTTGCAAGAAACGCAGTAGAAACACTTACCGCTAATACAACCGCGTTAGGGTCAAGTACATACTCAATGGCAACAGAAGAATTGCATGCAGGTATTGAAGGCAATAACGCAGAAATTATAAGTTTACAAGCCAAATTAAAATCATTATCAGGCAACAATGTTTTTGATGTTGCTTTAAGACAAAGAATAACTGAAAAAATAGAATTTTTAAAAGCATCAAATTCTTTCAAAAATTCCATTTTAAAAGCGAGAATGACTGATGTAAATAAATTGTCGGAAGCGGAAATAAAAAAGCTGAAGGATGCAAATATAAAAGCCATAGAAGAATATTACAAGTATGCTGAAAGATATTTGAGCCGTGTATTAGGCAAAAACAGAATAAAAACAATTTCTGACGGAGCAGCAACACACAATATTTCTATAGATAAAATAAATGAACTTCTTAATAAATACTTAGAGATATTAGACGATTTAGATACGGTTCAAAACAGTAATAATTACCCAAATATAACAGATAATATTGCTGATAATCTTGTGAATTTTTTACAAGAAAACGGCTATGGCAAAGAAAATTTACCAAGATTTTTGGCAAATACCGATAAATTACTCGGCTTACCCCGTTCAAATGCCAAAAACGATTTATTTATGCCTACCCTTTTATCCGCTTCTATGGAATTAGCGGATAAAGCCAAAATTTATCCCGATATTGAAAATAATTTCTACTTGATATTATCTGATTTGAGTGCAAATAAAAAAGGTAACATTGACCATTCAACAATTGAAAGAGCATTAAAAATGGCTCTCGCCTTAAAAGCTGATACATACAAAGGAATGTTAAATCATACTGCTCACGTAGTTAAAAACAATGGTATTACATTTAAAGGAACTATTGTTGACAGAAGCAGAATATGTCAAAGCTGCATGACCGAATACAAAAATCAACACATAAATGTCCCTAAACCTCTTCCAACAAAAGTAAAATTCAAAACAACCGGATTTTATACTATCGGTCAAGGTGATGAAATGAAAGTCGAACGTATTCCTCAAAATATTATTAATGAATCATTGAAATATTCGACAGGTTATGTTCAAAGTTTGACAGGTGATTGGGGTATAAAATTCACAGCACTGGATGGTCCGTCCGTTCCGCAAGGAGTCAAAGGGTGTACAGTTGAAATAAAAATTCCAAGCAGCGGTGCAAGATTTTTAGGTTGGATTAATCCGAATAACCCTGATGAAATCATCATAGGCTTTTATGCACCGTTCGGATATCATAAAGACAACCCGAATGCATTAGATAAAAGCAAGCATTTCAAAATCTATAAACTTATGCAATAACATCAAGCCAATCATCGCAACAATGCCCTGATTTATCTCGCAATAACGAATATTCCGCTAATTTTTTATCCCCATTGGAAATAATAACAGGAAAGATGGTCGCCCTGCCGCAACTTGCACTTACGGTCTTTACGGATGGTTTTGGTTTGAATTTTAGTCCACCGTCATTATTACCAAATATTCTGACATAATCAGCCGGAGAATTTTTTTTAAAACCTGTTAAATATTGTTTGCAACAATCGACTGCTTTAGGGGTTGTTACCGCAGAAAAACTTATAGTCATATTTTTACACCTGCTTAAATTTAATTATTGACTAATTACTTAATAAACAAACAAAAATTTTTTTGCTATCTGAATTACTTAAAAAAAAAATTTACGAAAGAAACACATTTTTCAAACATATTAGCAATTTTTTCGGGACTTTTGTTTTAATATCCTTGCAAGGTAGTAGCGGTAATGTATCATGGAAATTCTCACGTCACTGTTTGATTTTAACGGTAATTTGTTTAAAAAGAAGGAAAAATCTGCTGACAAATCATCCTGTGGTGATATTATAAATAATTTTGAAGAAAAATCTTATAAATCATATAGTAATGCAGTAAAAGCAAGAGGTATTGCACAAATTAATTTTGGAAGTCAAGCAATAATCATTCCTATTGATACTCTAAAACCGCTTCTTGAAGAGGGAAAATCCGCCAAAGATATAGCTCAGGAGCTAAATGTATCTCCATCTCTAATCATTAAAACGCTCAGAAAATACGGATTAAAAACAAAACCGCAAATAGAACACGAAATACAACAGCAACGTGCAGCCAAACTTACAAAAGATGAATTGCAAAAACTGATAGACGCAGGAAAAACAACGTATGAAATTGCAGATATGTATGGCGTAACAAGTATGACAGTACAGTATAAATTAAAAACATTTGGACTGAAAACTCAAGGTCAGCTCAAACAGCAATCCCAAGCGGCAACAGTTTCCAATATTACAAAAGCACAACTTCAGCAATTTATTGATGAAGGTAAGTCAGCAGAAGAAATGTCAAAAATACTTAATGTTTCAAGAAGAACTATTTTAAACAAATTTGCCGAGTTTGGTCTGCAAGCACAAACTCAAATACAAATGGAAAACATTAAAGAAAAAATCAAAAATATAACTCATGAAAATCTCCAACAACTTATAAGCGAAGGTAAAAGCACTTATGAATTAGCCGAAATTTTTGGAGTATCAAGACAATGCATCACAAGAAAATTAATTGAATACGGTTTACAAACACAAAGTCAAAAAAACAATTTCCGGCAAGCAGATACAGAAACTGCTATACCAAAACACGAACTAAAACAACTTATCGCCCAAAGGAAAACCATAACGGAAATTGCTGAAATTTTTGGGGTAACAAGACAAAGTATTTCAAGAAAACTAATGGAATATGGTTTGCAAACAGAACTTCAGGCTATTATAAAACAAAGAACCGATATACTATCAAGCATAACTGCCGATGAATTACAGCAACTTATCAATAAAGGAAAAACGTTAACCGAAATCGCAGAATTGTACAACGTAAACGAAAGTACCATTAACAATAAATTAAAAGAATACGGACTAAGAACATTTGAACAAATTCGCAGAGAAGCTCAACGATTAAAAACAGGTACTCTTGACAGAGAAACCTTGGAAGAGCTTATTAACACAGGGAAAAGTACAATTGAAATAGCTAAAATATACGGCTTGTCAATTTCAACAATCGGCAGAAAATTGTTAGAATTTAATCTGCAAACAAAAGAACAGCTTCAACGTGAAATAACTTCAAATATAAAAGAAAAGGACCTTCGCATATTATGTAAAGAAAAAAACGCAGGAGAAATAGCGTTAATTTTTAATGTTTCAAGACAAACCATTTTAAACAAATTAAAAGAATACGGCTTAAAAACAAAAGACCAAATTCAGCGTGAACATAATGCTTTAATAACAGCAAATCAACTACTGGAAGAAATTGCACAAGGCAAATCACCTAAAAGAATATCCGAATCATTAGGTGTTTCATTAAGTACATACCACTATTTACTGCAAAAATTCAACATCAAAATACCTCAAAACAAAAAATATATAGAAACTGAAGACAAAAGGTACGAACGCTTTCCATTTGAAGATATCCAAAACAGACTTATAGAACTATCCGAATGTAATCAAATAATCAAAGACGAAAAATTAGAAGATATGATAAGTTTTATTTGCGACAGAAAAAGCATCAGAAATACAGATAAATCGGATATAATCAATTTTGTCAGGATACTTGACAGAGTAAATCTTGGCTTATTAACCACCTCCGAAGCTAATAATTCTAATGAAGTCAAAGCAGTTTTAAATTGGAAAAATGAACTTACTGATATAAATGATAACTTTAATATACTAATAGGGACTTTTTACCAAAACGAAGAAGAAGAAATTGCGAATATATGCACTGAAAATTATTCACCTGATATAAGTACTAATAACAATATCGAAGAAGCACAGTACATTATTGATATATTAAAAAATGCTGCTACCAAAAAAGATATTACTAACGCAAAATATAAAATACTTTATTTTCACACAAACAATACTGATAAATCTTTAGCTGCAGAAGCGACAAATTATACCAGAACTGCTCTCGGCATAACAGACCCGAAAACTGCAGGACAATATATATACTACCATAACAAATATAATCAATACTTAAATGGAGAAGAAGTAAAAACTCCTGTTAAAGAAGAATTTTTCCAAGCTCTTAAGCAAAATAAAATTCAGCCAAAGATAGCTGTACCATATTTGATGAAATTAGATAATTGGTTTTCCACAGATGCATCAACGTCTAATTCTCTAAATGAGTTCATTGAAAAATTTGATATTAATAATGATATGGATAAAGAAATAATCAATACATTTATTAGCAATTTTTATATTAATAATGATACGGAATTATTTGCTAAATCAGATACCGGAAAAGTTGCTCTTGTAACATTTAGCAAAGAAGCAAAACAAGAAATATATGAAACATACCCGTCAAAATGTATGCAGATTTTGTGCAAATTTGAAAATGCTTTAAGAAAACTTGATGCAGATAAAAAAGAAGCAGGTATAAAGAAATACAAATCAGAAAAAAGTGTACTTGAATGTAAAATCAAAGACAGTACGGACAGATTATTCGCACTGAATAATACGTTAATATTTAATACCTTTGACTCCTCTCACAAACAAAAAACTCAAAAACAAAAATTTTAATTAATACAAAAGGCTCCACGGCTATCTCTAATCAGACTCTATTTTGAGGCAAATATTTTTGTACTGCCAGCGGCAAAAGGTTTATTATAAATTTTCTTATTTTATCTACATTTTTACTGTAAAGTACTCCTGCATATAAAATCGCCAACCCCGTAAACAAAACAATACCGGTAAACAAAGTTGCATTAATGCCAAAAATATTAACAATTTCAAGGTACGCAATATATTCAACTGCACCTAGCAATTTATTTTATTAATGGTTTTAGTAATTATTGATGAAAATTTTATTTCAAACAAATTATTACAAATTTGCAGACAACAACTCGCACAAAGCATTACCAACAAAGAGTAATGCAATTTCTAATGTATCAAATTACGATAAAATTTCATTCGCATCAATTCCTGCAAATCTTTACTTTGTAAGAATGTCACAATACAAAACAAATTCGCTGTGGAATAACAAAATGAGCAAAGCCACAGAAATTATATCATCAATGATACAAAAAAAAGCAGATGCAAAAGAAATAATACACATGGCAGAATATTGCATAAGAACTATTAACGGAACAGGAAAAACAAAAAAACAGTTTGGAGTAAGAAAAAATATACTCGGAGGCTGTATAGACTTAATAAATAATCCTGAAAAAAGAGGGTATGAATATTTGCAAAGATATAGAAAATATCTGGATCAATGTCCTGATAATACACTTCTCATACCAAAATCAAATCAAACTTACAAACAGGCAATTACTTGCAGAATAACGGCTAATCCGATTTCAATAGCAATTATGACTGGTAAAAACAATCCTTCTAATATCAAAACCAATTTGGAATTAGTCAAAAAGGCATATACAATATTACAGGGGAAAAAATCACCCACTAAGAAGGAAATTGTCGATACCGCAGCGACTATACAATGGTTAATTGCGCAAGAAACACCATATATGCGAGGTTCTGATTCCGTAGCGAATCTTCTTACCCGTTCTCTCTTGCATAGCTACGGCATAGAGCTTTCACCGCTAAAAAAAGGTGTAAGTTGTGATTTTGAAGCATTTTACAGAGATTTGGATGATTATATAAGAATATATCCGACTTTATTTGAAAAGAATTTATTAACATAAATAAGAAAAAAATGTAAAATTGTTGTATTATTATCATAAAGAGGTACAATATAAGAGAAGAGATAAATTTCATTCCCGAATCGTCTAGCGGCAGGACAGAAGACTCTGGATCTTCTGACGGTGGTTCGAATCCATCTTCGGGAGTTTTTAATAAAAATTGCCCCCAATTATTTATCTGATTAATAATTCTGTAAGATAAATGTCCGATTTAGTAGGAAAGAAATTTTTGTTTTCTGCCGAAAGTTAGCTTGCGTTTTGTGCTTTGCCGACTTCCGACTATATGATATTTCGCATTTCAAATTGGTCAAATTGGACTTTATTTGGATAAAAACCATTTAATATTTCACGTCATGCTGAACTTGTTTCAGCATCT
>JAZLLQ010000016.1:0-16899 GCA_045598245.1 Candidatus Gastranaerophilales bacterium | reverse complement strand
GATTTGGATTAATATTTTGCTACTTGATTATGTATTTTGTTGTGAAAAAACATAAAGATCAAAAATAAGTATAAAAATACCTAAATCGGGATTAGATAAATATTAAAATTACGGAAAGGCAAGGATTATTGACATCCTTGCCTTTGCTTTTTATAATTTTTATATGAATGAACAAAACAGATATTTATTTATATATACTTTTATTTCATTTATAATTGCAGCTCTTACAGGTGTTTTTTTAAATTATAAATTCGATTTTGAACTGTTCTTATATGCTTTTGTGCCACTAACAATAATATTTGTTCCTTTTTTGTTTGTTTTACTATTTTCTGCAATAGGATATTTGACAGATAAAAAGTTTCATAAGGTAACGGTTATAATAACAGGAATATTGAATGTGTTTATCATCGCCGTTATTCAAATTCTTTTGCCACTTTCATTTTTTGGATTTTATTCAGATATAGTTTCAGACAGTGGGATAATTAACGATGTAAAACAATATAACAAAGCTCTCAAAGAAATTGATTGTCAAAAATGTATAGAACATTTCCCAAAACAAGTTCCACCAAATGCGCAAAACGTAAAACTACATAAATATACACATCCTATATTTGGTTCGGAAGGAATTGTATTAACTTTTGATGCTGATAAAAACTATATAAAAAATGCAATTAAACAAAACAAGTACCAAAGAACTATTACTCCCATAAGGAATAAACAATATGGGTATTATGAACATTATGACTATGTATTTGGGATAAACAATCTTCCTGTTGAAACATATAAATTATTCGTTATATATCAAGCAAATGAATATCATAATGCTTATGGTATAGGGGTAAAAGATAATAATATTATGTATTTTTATTCCAATCCGGATTAACTGATGGAACAAAAATGCGAAAATTTGGATAATAGCAAGTAAGGTGGGAAAAGTGAAACGGTTCCCACCTTTTGCAATTTATAAATAATATTTTGGTGGGAATCACTACGTTTTTCCCACCCTACTCACTAAAGGTAATGTTGATTTGTCTGGTTTCGCAAATATGGGAGATATTGCACATTGTACTTTATATAATCCGCATATTACCACCGATGAACACTTTAAAGCACAGGTTATTGATATTGTGGATTATGAAAATCGTAAGAAACCTATTAATCCTATAAAGCAACCATTACATACAGCAAACCAATGGGGATATAAAATGCAACAAATGGGAATGATAGAAAATGTATTTCATGTTGTTGATATTGATATACCGGTTAACGAATTAAAAATAAAAGATTAATTGCTCTTTTTTAATTTTTACACTACTATTTGTCAATTTAAAAAATCTTTACTTGAAAATATTAACCAATAATGGTATTTTTGTTTTTGTATTGAGTTTAAGGGTATGTTTATGAAAAAAATATTGGTTTTATTGTTTATAATGGTATTTTTTGTTACCGATGTCGAGGCTAAAGATTATACGAAAATTAATACAAGAATGGTAAAAAAATCACAAAAATTTAGTACGTCTAAAAAATTTACTAATTCTATGGAAAGAATTAATTTGAAAACTTATACTCAGGTTGCAGACATTAAAGACCCTAAACTTTTAAAAATTGCCGAATATAAAACTTTGACTAAAAAGCAAATTGCTGATAAAAAGAAATCCGATGATGCGATTTATAAAAAACGTCACCTTGATTTAGCACTGGCAAAACCCGATAATATAAATAAAAGAGCTTACAAAAGAGATTATGTTAAACTCTATCGTATTGTTGACAGGTTAGCCCGAGCAAATAACCTTGCTTATATGAATTGGCGTATTGTTTTTAAGGCTAAGCCGAATGAATTTAATGCGTTTTCATCGGATACAAATTGTATAACTTTATACTCTTCCGTGTTTGATACTTTTGCAGACAACGAAGATGCTTTAGCCTTTATTATCGGGCATGAAATGGGACATGCAATGCTGGGACATTCAAGACGTAAAGGCGAAATGTATAAAAGAAGCAGCGAGTTGGCAAGATTATCTGATGCAGGTATAGTAGAAATTATTTCAAAAGTAAAAAAATATTCAGATTTAAAAGAATACAGAAATATGGAATATGCTGCCGATTTGGAAGGAGCAAAAATCTTAATTAAAGCAGGATATGATTTGGATAAAGGTGCTGAAGGAATTTCTTTCTTAAATACATTTGCTCAAAGTGGTGCAGAATTTAGGTCAACTCATCCTTTAACCAAAAAACGTGTTGAGAATATTGCACAAAACAGAAAATATTTTATGGAAGAACAGTGGAAAGAATGGGGTTTATACAATTGGTATAATTCCGAACCACTTTCCGTAATGCTTTCTTCTGACAGGGCATCTATTGTTTTGGGCAGGGATGGAGAATTATCGCAAGATGAATACTATCAACCCGAAACTTTTGAACAAATTTATACAAGATATGCCTATAAATCATACATTTACGGGGAGTATCAGGATGCTATCGGATATTTAAACAAATTAATTGCTGAAAATCCTGACAATTTTGCAGCTTATCTGTATGCCTCTTATGCAAATGAGTATTTATATAAATCTACAAATAATGTTCATTATTTAGAGCAAGCAAGAACTTTTGCCGAATCTGCAAAAAGACTTGCACCTGATAATAAATACGTTTTAGAACAGATGGAAGAATTGTAAGTAAAGTAGGTTGGGTCATGACCCAACAAAATTATTTTATGTTTAATTTTTATAATTTTCTATTTTGCTAAAATTTTCACAATAATTATTTTGATGTTGGGTTGGAACCCAACCTACACTACTTTTGGTCTTATGCAAAACAAAAAATAAAGCGTATAGCGTAGCATTACATAACCATCTACAGACAAGATATTACCGAAAATATATTTTTTTAAAGAGTTTAGTTTCATAAAACGTATTATACAAAAAATGAAACGATAAAACAATGTAAAATATTATTTGAAGATTTTATTAAGAGTTTCAGGCTTGCAAGCATTTTCATCATTGTAGTAAGCATTGTAAAAGCAATAATCATCAACTAATTTTCTTAAATTTTTAATTTGATTTTCTGTTGAATTTAAGATTACGCTATCAGAATTTATCCCATAATTTGAACCATATTCGGAACTACCTTTAGGTAATACAACATCACGTTCACTTTTACGATATTGAAAATACAATGCTTGATTTTTACGTAAAGCCTGAATAAAATCTTTATCTTTATGGAAATTTTTTACTAATTTATCACAAATTTTATTATACCTATTTATCATTTTATCAAGTCTTTTGGCTGAATAATTAAGCATATCAGCCTGAGTTGGATAATGAGGGTCGTCAGCTCTTGGAACTAAATCATTTTCCCGAGCGAAACAAGATGGCAAAAATAGGCAAATACAAAAAATTAAGGATATTTTAAATAAATTTTTCATAAAAAAATTGTAGCACGAAATTAAATAAGGAGGATTATAATGAATATTTGTAATTGATTTAATAAGTAAAATTCGTTATTATAATACTATGAAAAGAACAATTTTATTAATTTTGATATTGGTAATTTTAGCAATAATTATTTATTATATTAAAGATAATAAAAATTTGTTATCTAGTGATGTTAATATTTTTAAAAATGATAATAATGCATCAGAAATCTTATATAAATATCTTAACAATGATGAATTAATAAAATTGTATCCTGATAAATGTTCTAAACAAAATATGTTTGCTTTTGAATATGATTTGAATAATGACGGAATAAACGAGATTATAGGTTATCCGGATTGTATTCTTTATGAAGGAAGTTTAGGGAAAACACTGTTTATCCTGAAAAAAGAAAATGGTATTTATACTTCAATATGGCAAGATAATTTTGTACCGGAGGGAATAAAAATTTCTTCTAACAGAACAAATAACTTTAATGATATAAAAATAAAAAGAGCGGGATTAAATTTCAAAAACTCAAAAATATCAGATAAAGAATGTATTATAAAATATAACGGAAAAGAGTATATTCAACTTTATAATTTATTTAACAAAATATAATTATAATTCGTTGAGTTCGTAGGGTGGGAAAAGAGAAACGGTTCCCACCTTTTGCAATTTATAAATATTTTGGTGGGAATCACTGCGTTTTCCCTACCCTACTCGCTGAATTTCTAATGTAAGTCAAGAAAAGAAGATTATAAAATGAACAGTAGTTAAGATATTATTTAAAAATTTTACCAAGAGTTTCAGGCTTGCAAGCATTTTCATCATTGTAGTAAGCATTGTAAAAGCAATATTCATCAACTAATTTTCTTAAATTTTTAATTTGGTTTTCTGTTGAATTTAAGATTACGCTATCAGAATTTATCCCATAATTTGAACCATATTCGGAACTACCTTTAGGTAATACAACATCACGTTCACTTTTTCGATATTCCAAATACAATGCTTGATTTTTTCGTAACGCTTGAATAAAATCTTTATCTTTATGAAAATTTTTTACTAATTTATCGCAAATTTTATTGTATTTATCAGTTATTTTATTGCGTTCATTATGCGAATAATTAAGCATATCAGCCTGAGTTGGATAATGAGGATCGTCAGCTCTTGGAACTAAATCATTTTCCCGAGCGAAACAAGATGACAAAAATAGGCAAATACAAAACATTAAGGATATTTTAAATAAATTTTTCATAAAAAAATTGTATCACAAATTATTGAAAGGAGAACTATTATGTCTAAAGAAAATTTTGAAAAAGCACTTGAATTTTTATACAACGCAGAAGGAGGGTATATTAATGATAAAGATGATGCCGGTGGTGCAACAAATTTTGGAGTAACTCAGGATACATATAATGATTACTGTAAAAAGAAAAATTTATCACGTAAAGATGTAAAATATTTAACAAAAAACGAAACAATTGATTTCTATTATGAAGAGTTTTGGAAACCTTGTGGTGCAGATGAAATTGATGACCCTAAATTAGCTATTGCAATGTTCGATACAGCTGTACTGCACGGAAAAACAGGTAGTAAAAATTTATATACTTTATGTGATGGTACAGTAGAAGATTTTTTAAATATTAGGGAAAGAAGTTATGACAATATTGTTGCTAAATATCCTGTTAGGAAAAAGTTTCTTAAGGGTTTATACATTTGAAGAACTGAAGAAAATGCCTTATGAAGAAGTTAGACGAAATCAACGAAAAATTCTAGAAGCATATACAGTCGGTAAAATGATTCACGAAAGTGAAGCAAAAGAAAAAGTAAAATCAGGTGAACTGATTTTTGTAGAGTCTTATACGAGGCAAGACGGAACAAAAGTTTCCGGTTATTACAGAAAAAGATAAAAAATATTTATATACGGTTATTAGTTAGCAGATTAAATATATCTGCTATTTTTTGTGCCATTTTGTAAGAAAGGAGAAAAAATGGTTAAAATTTCGGAAGTTCAGAATGACTTAGTCATTTCTGACAAAAATTATTTGTGCGATAAAATCGCTTCAATTTTTGAAGAGTTAAATTCGCAGCGTCAACAACAGAAAAATGATATCAAAGAGGTTGAAAACGCTATTTTTATGAAAAAGCCGGACAAGTTTCAAATGACTGATTTATTTGAACTTTATCAGACTTTTAAGGCACATGTTTGGGAAAATCTTTACTCTAACTTGGATTTGCTCTTTGATGTGAAAGGTTTAAATGAAACAAGCGAGAAAAATGCTCTCTTGCAAAAACGCAATTTGCAAAAGTATTTCGAACTCGGGAAATTGCAAAATGTTCTTGATGATGCGATTGACTTTTTAATCAGAAAATCCGAAGCTGTCGTGTTTGTCGGTTGGAAAACCGAAGAAAAATTTATCAGACGCAAAAAGCAAGTCCCTGTTGTTATTGATGGCAAAGTTCAGCAGGGTAAATTTATTCAGGATATTGTTGTTGAGAGGAAAAAAGTTTATGATGGCTTGGACTTAAAAGCTATTGACCCTGAAAATATCGTTTTTGACGTTGATAATCAAAAATATTTTATTTATCAAACTTTTGTTCCTGTTTCGGAACTTGAAAGTATTCAAGGTTTTAATTGTATGACACCTGAAATCGTTGAAGAATTAAAAGGATATGTGAAAAAAGAAAAAAATAATTCTTCAATAAAAGGCATTGCTGATGATAAAGTCGAGTTGCTTGAGTATTGGGGCGATATAAAACTTGTTGACGGTTCTGTTGCAAAAAATCAAGTTATTGTTGTTGCTGCGAGAAAATTTATTCTCCGTCAAGAATTAAATCCGTACATAATTAACCCGTTTGTCGTGATGAATATTATACAAGACCCTGATACCAAAAGAGGTTTTGTATACTTAAAAACAGCTTTACCAATGAAAGATAAATCACAACAAATTTTTATAAACCAATTGCGAGCGTTGGAATTTGTAACTAACCCTGCTTATCTTGCACCAAAAGGCGCTTTTTCTAATATTGACCAAAATGCAGAACCGGGAAAAATTATTGAATATGAAGCCTCTTTAATGCCACAGGCTCCTGTTCCGCTTAATATGGCGGGTGCTTTGCAGGGGTGGGAGTTTCTTGATTATTTGAAAAGTATTGAGGAAACTTCTACAGGAATTTTTAAGAATTTTACGGGTGTTATCAATAAAACAAAGAGTGCGACAGAGGTTGAAGCTACGGTTGGCGGGCAAAATTCAAGATTGGCAATGATTATTGATCAGATTAACCAGTATTTGGTTATTCCGATTATTGAAAAATCCGCTGATTTGATAGCTAATCTTATTTTTGACGATGAAGTTATTTTTGTTGCGGAAAACGATAATCAATATTCGGTTGTTATTAATAACGATGTGCGTGACGGGGATTATAAATATTTATATGGTGACAGAAATTCTGTTCAGCTTCGTAAATTTAAAGCTAAAGAAATGTTTGATGTTTGCGCAAATGTTTTGCGGGCTTTTCCTGATTTGAAGAATAGCATTAACCCTGTTGAGGCGTTGCGTTTTGTTCTTGAGCAATATGGTTACGATAATTTTGAGAGGTTTAAACAAAATGAATCCGTTAGAAAAAATAACTCAACATCAATTACTTCTCCTGAAGGAAATGTTGAAGCACAACGAATGGCAGATTTATAAAAGTTACATAAATTGCCTTGTTTGGGATTACTTAAATACTCCTGAGTCTAAAGATTTTTTGAGAGGAATTAAATTTGCGTTAACAAAATTTGAAAGTGAAATAGAAAGGATTTGAAATGAGTAGTATAAATTATAATGAATTTCAGGCAGGTCAAGGTGTGAGTGCACCTGCTTTGAACGAGAATTTTGCGTTGACGAACAGTGCTATTGAGAATATGGAAGTTTTGGTTAATTCTGCAATGTCATCTTTGACATCGACAACTTCATTAAAAGCTAATAAAAATGGTAGCGTGACTGAAAAATTTAGCGTTGCAGATGCTACATCCGATAATCACGCTGTGAGTTTGTCTCAAATGAATAATGCAATTGCTCCGCTTTCACCTGTTGGTAGTGTGATATGGTTTGCAGGTTCATCAGTGCCGACAGGCTACCTTTTATGTGATGGCAGGGCTGTTTCAAGAAGTACATATTCTGTCTTATTTGGAATTATAGGTGTAAAGTATGGTGTCGGAAACGGTTCATCTACATTTAATTTGCCTAATTTAATTAACAGGTTTATTCAAGGTGCAAATTCTGCAGGTACATATAAGAGTGCAGGCTTACCTAATATTACAGGTTCTTTCTGCGGTTCTACGGAAGGTACGTGGAGTGGTGCTTTTACTAAAGGTTCTAATGTGGGCAGAAAAACAGAAGGTTCTGATTGGCAATATTCAGTACAAGGTACTTTCCGTGCTTCTGATTCAAATTCCATTTATGGTGCGTCTAGTACTGTCCAACCTCCGGCTCTTACTCTTTTGCCGTGTATAAGATATTAAATTGACGAGGAGTTTATTATGATAAAAATAAAAATTGGTGAACAAAAATCAATAAATTATACTTTAAAAATTAAAAGCTCAGGGTTGCCAATTAATTTGGTCAATTCTACTATAATTTTTCAATTAAAGGATGATAAAGAAAAAACAACGGATTTCTTACTAGAAAAGACTATAACCGAAAATTCCGATGCGGATGAAGTAGGTCAAATTTACGATGCCGAAAATGGCAAATTTTCTATTTTCTTGAAAAGCGAAGATACAATGAATTTAGACTTGGAAAGAGAGTATTTTTACACGATTTGGCGGTTTGTGGCAAACAGAAAAGAAGTAATTTCTGCATCAGGAAAAGATGTTGCTAAATTTATCGTGTATCCGGATTAGAAGGGGAAGTATTATGGCAGATGAAAATATAATTGAAATTAATAGAGGTGATATTGTTATTGATATTGACAATTCCTCAGACAACATATCAATAACGACAGAAAGTACTGTAAACCTGGATTATTATTATGTTACCAATAAGCCTAAAATCAATTCGCAAGAATTGGTAGGAAACTTGGTTTCGGAAGAAATACACTTAGTATCTCCTGATGATTTAGAAGTATTAGAACAAAAGTTTGAAAATATTGAGCAAAAGGTTGAAAATATTGATGGAAATTCGACACATGATGAGTATCCGAGTGCAAAATGTGTTTTTGAAAATTTAAATACGAAACTCAACAAAAACCAAATAACAAATTGTATATTGGAAGAGCCTCGGAATATAAAACTGGAACTTAATAGCGGTGTTTTAACATTAAAAGCAGGTTCAGTTGTTTGTGTTCCAAACGGTTTTGAAAGTGATGGTACAACTCCGAAGTTTGATGAGGTTGTGATTGAGAATGACATTGTTTTTAGTGCTACGGGAACTGCAACCAATTCATTTCTTTATTTTAGCACGCTCGAAAATAAGTTTGTTTGGACTATAAATAATTCAAGTGGTTCGGGTCAAGGTGCAACAAATTACATGCATTATAGAACTGATTTGAATAAAGTTTATTATAACAACTTTACAGATAATCTTTTTTCTTTTCCTATTGCTATATTTTCGTACACGGCATCTACCGTTACAAGTATAGTTCAAACCTTCAACAGCATAGGCTATATGGGTTCTACTGTTTTTATAAGAAAAGGTTTCAAAGGTTTAGCTCCCAGAGGCAGAAATGAAGATGGGAGTTTGAATAATATTGAACTTGTAGCTGATAAAGTATACGTAAAAACTTTTTCCGAAACAGGTGGCAGAAATTTATATTTCTCACCATATAAAACAGGAGATCCAATCAGTAGTTCACCTAACAGACAATATAATTCTGAAACAAATATTATTGCCGTGGAATATGACAGTTTTGAAATTGCTTATTGTATTTTTACAAACGGAGTTGTTTCTAATTTTAAACCATGTATAGTAACTAACTTGCTCAAATACGGAGATACTTATCTTAAAGAAGAAAGTGATAACCGTTATGTAAATGTATCAGGTGATACAATGACAGGCACTTTAATTGCCCCATATGTCAGGGTATCAAAATCAACAGTAGGGTCAGTTGATGTTCAAAATACATCTGTCACAAGAACAATATCACCAACAACTGATGCAGAGACACAATGCTTTAGATTTATTGACAAAAACGGTGATGTAATGGGACAAATTGGTCTTGAAAGATACGCAAACGGTAGGCAATGTATGAAAATGCAGGTATTTACTCAAGACCAGGCGGCAGCACCTGCTTTTAGAATTTATGTTGATACAAATGGAAAAGCAACATATTCGCCTGTTCAGCTAATTACATCTTATGTATCAGGAGCTTCAGGATATAATATTTGGTCTAACGGATATTGTGAGCAGTGGGGAAACGTAACTGCTAGTGGTTCAGGAGCTACCACATCAACTGTAACATTTTTAAAAATAATGAAAGATACAAATTATCATCCAATATGCAATTATACAGCAAATTCAAATAGCCAATATGGTCAATGTTATGAATTGAACGTAAATAAAATGACCATTAAGACCTATGGTGGTGTTCCATGTAGATGGGTGGTGAAAGGTTATTTAGCAAGCGGACAATATTAAGGAGAAAAATATGGAAATAAAAGCATTATTAAATAAACCTTATGAAGAAGAAGCCCGTGTTGAGTTTATCGTAGAGCAAAATCATAATCTTGGTTATGAAATCAGAGAAACAGAAACAGCACTTGAGGCTTGGGGCAAAGATGAAAATGAATTATTCGAGTTAGTCAAGGTTGCAAAAGTTGCAGAAAACACTTCAAAAGCCAAAGAAGCAATTGAAAATGGTTATGTAACCTTTAAAGAAGTTCAATTTGAAACTAATGCTCAAACTGTAGGTGATTTAACTGCTACTTTACTTATGATGCAAGCAAGAGGAATTGAAACTTATACTTGGTTATCAAAAGACGATAAAGTAGTTGAATTAACTGTTGAAGATTTTGCTACTCTTGGCGGAATTATCGCAGGTTATAAAAACTCTGTATGGAACAGTAAATATATCTATTATAAAGAAGCTATTGAACAAGCGACAACCAAAGAAGAAGTTGAAAAAATAGTTATTGATTATACAGTTAATGAAGAACCTGAAAATACTAATGAAAATAGGGAATAGTGAAAAGTTATTTTAAGAAATCAGAAAACCTAACTTTTTGGTTTTATGATGTGGGATTTAGGAAGGAGTTTAAATTGACTTATAAACTCCCAATGTGGTGTGAGGTAAAAGAATGGTGGAAAAGAATAAGAAAAAAGAAATAATCCGTATGGTCTTGACGAACAATCCTGATATACATACAAGACCAGTTTTACCGGAAGATAATGAAGAAACAATCAAAGATAAACAAACGAAAATGTTTATTACCGGTGCTGAATCACAATTACAAATTTATTTTTCAGATGGAACCATTACTGTTATTTATGCTCCAAAAGATTATAGTTTTGATGGAGCTACTATCCCATTTAAAATTGGTAAAGGAAATATGAAACTCCAAATCCCAGCTTTATTTCACGATATTATTTGTGATACCAAAGCTATTGTGGAATATGACAGAGCTTTATCTAGTGAGATTTTTTACAAGACATTATTGTTATGTCATGTAAATAAAGTTATAGCTAGTATAATGTTCTTCTTTGTAGATAATTTTCAAAAACTAATGGATTGGGATAATAAATAATGGAAAAGTTTTTAACTAAAGAAAATGTTATTATTATTGCCTTAGTTTTCTATACTTTAATTCAAAGTAATTATTTTGCTACAAAGCTTGATGTGGCTAACATCCGTAATGAAATGCTTACAATGAAAACAGAATTACAAAAGTATTCAGATGAAGCCGATAAAGAAATATTGCAAAAATTAGATGCAAAATACGAAATAATTATAAATAAGTTAGATAAAAGGAAATAGTAAAAATGTTCAAAGGTATAATTTTACATTGGACAGCTGGTAATTATAAACCCTGTTCAACGGACATAGAACATTATCATTTTATTATTGATGGTGATGGTAATGTCTATGAAGGAAAATATAAACCAAGAGACAATGAAAATTGTACTGATGGTAAATATGCAGCTCATTGTGGTGGTGGTAATACTGGTCGGATTGGTATTTCAATTTGCTGTCGCAAAAATATAAATACAACTCCGACAAAACTACAAGTAGAAGCTATGTGTAAAAAAGCAGCGGAATGTTGCTTAAAATATGGAGTTGCTGTCCAAAAAGTTCAGACACATGCTGAGTTTGGTCAGGCTAATCCAAAAACTTCAAGCTATGGAAAAATAGATATAAATTCAATTCCTTATGCTGGTAAGTCAGGTATCAAAGAATGTGGAGATTATCTGAGAAATAAAGTTCTTTGGTACTACAACAAATTAAAAGGAGTTTAATATGAGTGATTTAACAAGAGAACAAAAACTCTATGACAAGTTTGTTGATAGATTATTAGAAAAACTTGATAATAGTGAAATAGCTCCAAAAGAATTGGAGATTGTTATGAAATTCTTGGATAATCAAAATATCCAAGCAGCTGCTGATAAAAACAAAGGTTTAGCAGAACTAACTAAGAAAGCTATGGAACTTCCTTTTGAAGATGAAGATGAATCACCTATCAGAAGGGTTAAATAGTTTTGGTTGAAATACTTATTGATTCAATTCAAAGGCAAAAGATACGAAATAATTTTAAAAACTGTTTATATGTAGTTTTTAAATATATTAACCTTCCTTCACCTACTCCCATTCAGTATGCTATTGCTGATGAATTGCAATATGGGGATAATGATACAGTAATAGAAGGATTTAGAGGAGTTGCTAAATCCACTATTACTGGTATTTATTCAGACTGGTTATTGGATAATGACCCTGAAAACTGTCAGATATTAAATGTATCAGCTAACCAAGATGAAGCTATGAAATTTATGAGATTCTCACGAAACTTATTAAATATCGTACCATTTTGGAACTATATGATTCCTAGAGACGACCAAAGAGATAGTGCATTACAATTTGATGTAGCTCCGGCTGAAACAAGGGTACAACCTTCTTGTAAAGCTTTGGGTATTGGTGGTCAGCTTACTGGTAATCGTGCTACTAATATTATAGCTGATGATATTGAAACTTCAGTTAATTGTAAATCACAGGCTGATAGAGAAAAGATAGCAGCTGCTGTAACTGAGTTCAGACAGATTTTAATACCGGATAGACCTTCAAGGTTAATTTATCTAGGAACACCACACACAGAAATATCAATATACAATAAATTGTATGACAAAGGACACAAGGTTAGAATATTTCCTATCCGTTATCCTGATGCACAGCAAATGGAGAAGTATGGTGATAAACTTGCTCCATACATCAAAGAAAAGATTGAACAAGACCCTACACTTGTTGGACAATCTACTGACCCTATCAGATTCAATGAAGAAACAATACTAAAACTTGAAGCTGAAGGTAGAAGTAAATTTGCTATGCAACAGATGTTAGATACTACTTTATCAGATATTGAAAGATACCCTCTTAAATGTAGTGATTTAATTGTAATGGATTGTGATAAAGAAATAGCTCCTGAGAAAGTTGCTTATAGCTCAGCAGCAAATCAGGTAGTTAAAGATGTACCTTGTATTGGTATTGGTGCTGATAAGTATTATGCTCCTATGCCTATTCCTGATATAAAATGGATTCCTTATACATTCAAGGCTATGACCATTGACCCTTCAGGTAGAGGTAAGGATGAACTTGCTTTTGATATTGGTGGTGTTGTTAATGCTCAAATCTTCTTATTAAAACAAGGTGGTATTCAAGGTGGTTATTGTGAGGAGAATTTATTTAAGTTAGCTAGGCTAGCTAAGGAATATCAAGTGAATAAAATCACTATTGAATCTAACTTTGGTGATGGTATGTTTACAACTTTATTTATGCCAATTTTAAAGAAAGTTGGTTATCAATGTGCTGTTGAGGAAATCAGACACAATGTTCAAAAGGAAAAGAGAATTATAGATACACTTGAACCAGTGATGAATCAACACAGATTGATTGTTGATAAACAGCTTATATTAGATGATAGAAAGAGCATTGAAATATATCCTCTTGAACAACAACAGCAATACAGCTTATTCTATCAAATGACTAGAATGACTAGGGATAGGGGTTGTTTAGGTCATGATGATAGGGTGGATTGCTTAGCTATGCTAGTTAAGGAATGTTTAGACTTTATGCAAGTTGATGTTGATGAGGAAATAAGGCAAAGGCAAGAAGAAGAATTTGAAGCTGAGATAGAAAGAGTATTTGGATTCTCGGATAGAGAAAATTATAGTTGGTACGATTTATAAAAATACCAATTCTGTATCAGTTTTAATAAGAGATTTTATGAGTTTTTTGGTTGGATGGATGAGTTATTCCATCTGACCACTTAAACTCAATAAAAAGGATTTCTACATCCTTTAATATAGCAGAGTAGAGTAATGGTAACTTGTTGGGTTCATGCCCCAAAGCTATGGGTTCAATTCCCATCTCTGCATCCATACTCCTGTAGCTCAAAGGTAAGAGCAATCGCTTGATAAGCGATAGATAATAGTTCAAGTCTATTCAGGAGTATTTTATTTCAATAATTTACAAGTAAATACTTGAATAATATATTATACCGTACGGTAAAAATCAGGTCATTTTAGATAATATTTTGACTATTTATTACCGACCGGTAAAATTTTTATTGCAAATTTTCAAAGGGGTATATACGCATCAGCTCCGTGGGCTTTCCCCCATTGTCCGAAATTTTTGTGCATCCGAATTGACTTAAAATCATTATAAACACTGGATTTGTATAAAATATATTATTTTATACATTATAAAAGATATTATATATTATATTAAATTTTATATAATGGCATCATTTTATTTTATAAAGTGGCATTCAGTAATAAAATTTTTTATTTATAAATCCAGCTCTCTATATTTTTTTTTAATTTATTACAAAATGTAAACAGCTAAAAGCATGATACAGTATGATTTATGGAAATAAATTGTATATAATTTGGAAAAATACTTGACAGGTTTGGAAATATATTGTATAATGTTTACATAAGATAAATTGAATTTGTGAAATATGAGTCAGGTCTGAACTCCACAACAATTTATTAAAAAAATGTATTACTACAATAGCATAACAAAAAATACAGCTATTTAATAGCTTAATTGCTATGCACAACTAAAAGGAGATTAAAAAATGAATTATGACAAAGCTCTACAACTAAGTTATGACTTTATTATTGAAAATGAGATTGCTACTGAAAAGGAATTAGAACTTGTTACACATATTAATGGTTATAACTTTGAAACTATTAACGGAGTAATATATGAAAGAACAAGCTATCACGATATTAAACAACTATATGACTGTGAACAAGAAAATTTTATTTTTAATGACGAAATAATTGAAAATATTGAAAATGATTATTTTAATAGGGGGTAAAAATGACTGTTTATAATATTACAAAAATAGCTGATGCTAATGCTAACAAGGTAAAATACATACCTACAGAATTAAATTATATAAATTATACAAGCAATCAAATAAAAGCTATTAAAAAGCACTGTAATACATCAAGATTGATGATATTAGCTCTGATACTATGGAATTTAATTTTAACTACATGTTTAGTTATTCCAGCCATAAAAGATGCACAATCACCAATACCACAATTTGATGATGCAACAAATAAACAAATAATCATAGAAGAAGGTATCCCTGTAGATTTACCTGAAATACCAGTAGAGGAGCTAAAATAATGATAGTAAAAACAGTAGATAAAACAAAACTAATCAATGCAATCAAAGCTATACCAGACAAAATAATCTCTATAATATTTACAGAGGGAGAAAAAGTAATTATTCTATCTGGTAAAGAGACAAAAGTCAGTATTACAAGTGCAACAAAGTAAAAGGAGAATAAAACAATGATTGAAATAAGCAAAATATTAACAGTATTTTTAGATGATTATGATGATTTTATCAGAGTAGGAAAAGCAACTGAAGTCAATCCTGATTATAAAAACAAAATAGGAATAGGATATTATGATTTTGATATATTATCTGAACTACAAGAAATATTAAAAAATCAAGGTTACAACATAGAAGAAATAAGATTTGCTTTTCTTACAGATAAATTAGATTATATTAACTTTGAATATTGGAATTAAAAGGAGATGTAAAAATGAGTTATTGTCCTAAAGAGATAAAAATAGTAAATATAGAGAATATGTCTATTGATGATTTAGAATTCACTTTAGCAAGCTGTGAACAATCCTGCGATAGATACTATCAATGTGATACAGTAGCTTATCTGCAAGATAGACTGAATGTATTTTTATACATAAAATATAAATAAGGTAAAAATGATGAATTTAAAACAACTAACAAACACAGTAAATATTATTTATTATAACAACTCATCCAGCTATAAAGTGATAGAGAGTAAATGTAGAGAGTTACTCTCTATCATGGGGGAGAATTTAGACATAAAAAAGATTGATAATAATAAAATCCTATTTTATTTTAATCAGCTCCAAAATAAAAATAATAAACCAGCTACAATCAATGCTAAAATGATGTATTTATCTAAAGTTTTAAATTATGCACTAAAAACCGGACTGATAAATAATAAATCATACATCCCAACACTAAAAATACAGGCTACAAAAGATGTATTTTTAACTCCTGAAGATATAAAAAAGATGAGCAGTTATGCTCTATCAAATAACCTACAAGAACTCTATCAAGTTATAATAATCGGATATAATACAGGAATGAGAATAAGTAATATCTTAGCAATCAATCCTGATGATGATATAAAAGACAACTATATCAGAATATATCATAACAAAACAAATAAACCTTATTCTGTACCATTAAATGATGCACTAAAAGATTTATTTAATACAGATTTTAAAATGTTTACATTAAATTACAGACAGATACAATATCAATTTGAAACAATGATAAAAAAATTAAATATGGATAGCAGAATAACTATTCATACACTCAGACATAGTACATGCTCTAAGTTGGTTGCATCAGGAGTACCACTACCAGTAGTACAGGCTTTAATGAACCATAAAAATCTAAGCACTACGATGAGATATAATCACTTAAAAAATACACAGTTAGAAGATGCTGTAAATGTGTTATAATAAAAGATATACAACATGCTTTAGTTATGTTGTAGTAATACATATTATTTGCAGATAGTATTATTGCTATCTGCTTTTCTTTTATATACATATCCTGTCTGAAATTTATAATTTATAAATATAATCACTAATCATAAAAATATAATATATAAATAATAAAGTAAAATAAAAAATTATGATAGATATATTATAAATAAAGTTTAGAATATCTATATAGTAGTTATGTTTTAGTTATATTTAGTTATGTTTTAGTT
>JAZLLQ010000015.1:0-8039 GCA_045598245.1 Candidatus Gastranaerophilales bacterium | reverse complement strand
ATAGAAAAATAAAACAAACTATTTTATATAATAAAAAAGAACTCTTTTTCAAGAGTTCTTTTTAATGGTCGGGATGACACGATTTGAACGTGCGACCCCTTCGTCCCAAGCGAAGTGCGCTACCAAACTGCGCTACATCCCGACACAAGGTATAAACATTTTAAAATTAAATTATCAAAATTACAAGTGAAATGTCTTTCGTGTGCTACCAACCTCTCAAAAAACGATTATCAATCGTTTTTTTCGGCAGAGTGCTACATCACGACAATAATCTCAGCGGGGCGTTTACACCAAAAGGCATTTTGGTTATATGCCTTTGGTACGCTATATCACTGATTGAGGTCTTTCCTCATTAACTTTAGTCTAATATAAGAATATTTAAAGTCAAGTGATTTTTTATACACTCAGGTAATTTTCAAAAGAAACACAAAATTATATATTTTAATAGTGCATATTCCACTCTCACTCATAATTCTATTTCGACCGATTTTATCGGTCATTTTTTTAATTGTGAACAACTATACAATTTTAAAGATGTTGATATAATAAAAGAATAAAAGGGAATTAAATCAGGGAGAAAATTATGAATAACGGAACGAAAATGATTGCAGTAGCCTCATTTGCATTTGCTTTCGGTATAGGTGCCTCTAATTTTGCAATGAGTAGTATACCGTCTGGAAAAGTAGCTGTTGTTGATGTGCCGACAATAATTAAACATTCTACCGAAATACTTGAAATAAACAGAGAATATGAAACACAAATAAAAGAATTTCAAGGAAAATACAATAAAGCAAAAGAAAAAATATCTCAAATAACATCAGAAGAGGAAAAAGCAAAATTGATAAAAAAATATGAAGACGAATTAACTCAAGAAAAAATCAAAATTAAAAAAGACAGCACACAAAAAATGAACAAAGCCAATGCCTCAATTTTAAAAACAATTGCAAAAATCGCACAAGAACAGGGATATGATGTAGTTTTAGACAAAGAACGTGTTTTATATGCCAAAAATGATATAACCCAAGGTGTTTTAATAAATATAAAATAACTTTATGTAAGCAAAAATAAATATAAAAAACAGAGAGAAAATCTCTGTTTTTTTATGAATTTATCCATGCAAAATATGTTTGATGTAAAATTTAATGAGTGAAGATATGAAATGAGGTTAAACCATGCCAGACATTAAGTCATTGTATTCAGAATACGTAAAAACATTAGACACATATATTATGTTTAAAATCAAACAAAAAACAGTAAAATTAACCCCCGAACTTTTAAAAAAAGACAGAAAACCAATCATGTTAAGCATAGGTGCGCCGACTACAAGACCACCTGAGTTCGTAATTGATGCAATTAAAAGAGCATTAGACGAGGATGAAAAACATACATATTCAACAACCAAAGGTGAAAGATACTTCTTGGAAGCAGCAGCAACAAGAATGAAGAATCGTTTTGGAGTTGATATTTCTGTAGATAACGGAGAAGTTACATCTCTTATAGGTTCTAAAGAAGGTTTAGCTACAATGTTTAGAGCCATAATTAACCCGACAACGAACATTAAAGAGCAAGATATTATAATGATACCTGACCCCGGATATGCGTCATACAAGGGGCAAATAAAAACTTCCGGCGGCTATCCTTATCCTGTTCCGCTAACACAAGAAAATAATTATATGCCTGACCCTGAAAAAGTTATGGAACAATTAGTAAAAGATGGGTTTGACCCGAAAAAAGTAAAAGCGTTTGTTGTAAATTATCCAAACAACCCTCTTGGTGTTCCTGCTACGAGAGATTACCTTAAAAAAGTTGTTGATTTTTGCTATGAAAGAAATATATTGCTTATAAGTGATGTAGCTTATGCTGATATGTACTTTGAAGGTGAAGAACCACCTGCAAGCATTTTGGAATTTCCTAAAGCAAAAGAAATTGCAATAGAATTTCACAGTTTGAGTAAACCTTATGCTATGACCGGATGGAGAATAGGTTGGGCATGCGGTAATGCCGATGCGATTGGAATATTGGCAAAACTAAAATCAACTGTTGATACAGGCATATTTAAAGCAATACAGAAAGCATCAGCAGAAATTCTGGTAGCACCTGTCGGTGATGAATATATTAAAGAAATTAACAAAAGCTATGAAATTCGTCAAAATATCATAGTAAAAGGATTAAGCGAACTCGGTTGGGATTTTTCTAAAATCAATGTTCCCAGAGCAACTTTCTACCTTTGGATACCAATACCTGAAAGATACAAAACATCGGAAGATTTTGCAAATGACTTGCTTGAAACATCAGGTATAGTTATTGTTCCGGGCAGCGGTTTTGGAAAGAACGGAGAAGGTTTCATAAGAATTTCAATCACTGCATCTGCAGAAGATATACAAAAAGCTATCGACAGAATGAAAGCTGACGGTTTTTACTTTAATAAATAGTGAAAGGTTTAAATAATGACAGAAGAAAAGACAGAACTCAAAAAATTCTCGACTATGCAATTACTATATTTTTGCTTAGGATTTTTCGGTTTGCAATTTGCATGGCAAATGAGATTAGCCCTATCAGGTCCCGTTACGGAAGGACTTGGAGCAGACCCTCTAATATACGGTTTAATATCACTTGCAGGTCCGTTTTCAGGCATGGTTGTTCAACCG
The DNA here is from genome assembly GCA_045598245.1 of Candidatus Gastranaerophilales bacterium. GTDB lineage: Bacteria > Cyanobacteriota > Vampirovibrionia > Gastranaerophilales > JAILCC01 > JAILCC01. Next base: position 5,391 of record JAZLLQ010000015.1, on the reverse strand, counting down.
ATTATCGGAGCATTAAGCGATAAAACGACTTCCCGATTCGGAAGAAGACGCCCTTACCTGTTAGGTGGTGCTATTTTAGCATCGTTAGCGCTATGGGCATTTCCTAATTCTTCTGTCATTGCACAATTTTTCGGAAACTCATTCGGCGTTGTTTTGGCACCATGGGCGGGCTTAGCGGTTGCTGCAATTATGATTTGGATAATTGACGCTTGTGTTAACGTTGCTCAAGGTCCTTACAGAGCTTTAGTCCCTGATGTTGTACCACAAGAGCAACATGGTTTAGCTAATTCATTTTTAAGTTTTGCAATAGGTCTTGGTTCTGTAATAGCGGCAGCAACACCACCTGTTTTGAGTAAATTCTTCGGAATAACAATGAGTATTCCCGCTCAATTTATAATGGCAGCAATCGCATTTACGGGAGCAATGCTTGTTACTTGTATTGCAATAAAAGAAAAACAATATATTCCTGAAAAGAAAGAAACTGCTAATGAAAAGGGAACATCATTCTGGACTTCGTTAAAAGACTTTCTAACAACTTCACCTGAAATAATAAAAATATGCACACTTCAATTCTTTACTTGGATTGGTGTAATGTGCTTACTTTTATATTTTACTCTATTTGTTGTTCACAATTTGTATGGAGTACCTGATATTATCGCAGAAGGAATGGATGCAAGTAAATACGATGCAATAAAACTTGCAGGAACAAACTTTGCATTAATATCACTTGCTTTGTTTAATCTGGTTTGCTTTGTTGTTTCTATACCAATAGGTATTTTGTCAACAAAATTCGGCAACAAAATAATTCATGCAATATCAATGTTTTCAATGGCAATATCATACATTATTCTCGCACTTGCCCACACGAAACTGATGGTATTAGCAGGCATAGGATTAGCAGGTATAGGTTGGGCATCAATTTTATCATTGCCGTTTGCTATGTTGTCACAATACATAAAACCGGGTTCGGAAGGTTCGGTAATGGGTATATTCAACATTTTTATTGCGGGTCCTCAGGTTGTAGTCTGCACTCTGGTTGCGTGGTTTATCAACCACAGCTTTGCCGTAAAAGAAGCAGGGACATACTATCATTGGGAATACGCATTTATCGTTGGTGCAATAGTTTTAGCTTGCGCAGCATTTGCCGCACTCCTGATAAAAGAGAAAAAATAATTTATGGATAAGTTAAATTTCCTAACAGCAGGGATACCGTTGCGTTCTATCCCTCGCACTTACAAAAAAGCATTTGACGACCTTACCGATATGGGATTAAACGGTATTGAAATAGAATTTGTCAGAGGTGTGAATATTTCGGCTTCAAACATAAAAGAAGTTCAAGATTTTGCAAAAGGACAAAACATGGTGTTAACTGCACACGCACCGTTTTTTGTAAATCTTAATTCGCAAGAACAAGAGAAAATCGACAGCAGCATTGCCAGAATCATAGAAACAACGAGGATGGCAAAAACTTTGGGCTTATACAGTATCGTATTCCACGCAGCATACTATATGGGAATGGATGAAGAAACCACTTATAAAAAAGTAAAAGAAGGTTTTGACCAAATAATGCAGGTAGTTCAAGATGAAAATATTGATGTATTTGTACGACCGGAAACAACGGGCAAAGCAACACAATGGGGCGATGTTGATGAAGTCATCAGAATATCCAAAGAATATGATAAAGTCTTACCTTGCATAGATTTTTCCCACCTCTACGCAAGAACAGTCGGAAAAAACAATACTTATGATGAATTTTGCCAAACCTTTGAAAAAATCGGAAATGAACTCGGAAATTATGCACTTGAAAATTTTCACGCACACATAGCAGGAATAGAATTCACCCCTAAAGGAGAAAAAAAGCACCTGATTTTATCCGAATCCGAATTCAACTACAAAGATTTGTTAAAATCATTCAAAACATTTGATATAAAAGGTGTTGTTGTTTGTGAAAGTCCTAACATCGAAGAAGATGCAAAGATATTGGTTGATTTTTATAACAGCCTCAACTAAACCATAGTCAAGAACGAATGAGTTTTTATTTTCTTTCCAGAATGAAATGTAATGTAATCCTTCATAACATCAAAACAATATTCTTGATCATTTAAAGTAACTTCTTCTCTGATATGATTTAAAACATTAAAAATCTGCATTGTTTTTTCTGAGGAAATTGAATTAAAACTTGCACATTCAGGGCAAACAAGACCGCCTGAGCTGATAGAGAATCTGAAATTTTCATTATATGGTTTACCACAACAGGAACAAGATTTTATTGCCATTCTGTATCCTGTTATATCCATAAGTTTCAATTGAAAATCCATAACTATTTCAAGAAGATATGTTTTACCTGAAGTAACATCAAGTTTAGCCAAAGTATCAAGCAAAAGTTTGTAAATAAGTTCGCTGTTCGGGTCGTTTTCAACACCAAAAATTCCGACCAGTTCTGCACAATAAATCGCATACCCAAGCCTTGTAAAATCAAGTCTTATATGCTTAAAACCATTTAAAACTTCTGCTTGCGAAACGATATCAAGATTTTTACCCTTAGATAAAACCAAATTATTATTTATAAGTAAATCCATACGACCGCCAAGTTTACTCTTTGGTTTTTTTACACCCTTGGCAACACAACGAATAATACCGTTATCCTTAGAATACATAACAACGATTTTATCGCTCTCACTAAGGTTATAAGAGTTTATATTAATTGCATTTGTCTGATATTGTTGTGGCAAAATAGCACTCTCTCTTTTTTGTAATATCCCCAAGATAATATAAAGTTAACACATTTTGTAACATAAGTGAAATTGTTAACAATTTTTCAAATGTTTTGTTTTAATGTAAAATGTATGAAGTATGAAAGCATGAAAAAGGTAGATAAAAGATAATGCAGGAAACTAATGTAACACAAGAAAATCAAAGCAATAACTACGATATTAACAAATTCGTAAACAATCACATGTTCGTAGTAAAAAACGTAAAAGAAATGAATTCTATTTGCGATGCTTGGCTGTTATCATCTAAAAAATATGCCGATAATGTCGCAATAAAAGATGACTACAACCAAATGAGGCTTACCTACAAAGAAGCCTATGAAATGATTAAAAAAGCGGCAACTGCTTTCCAAACCATAGGACTAAAGAAATATGAACATGTTGCTATGTTCTGTGAAAATTCCGCAAAATGGATGATTTGCGACCAAGGTATTATGAAATGCGGTGGTGCAAATGCCGTAAGAAGTTCTGCTGCACCAATTGATGAATTAAAATACATTTATGAACATAGTGATTGCTGTGCTTTAATTACAGACAGTAAAGATCTCATTTTAAAAATGTACGACTATCTTCTCGAAAACAACGCAAAGTTTATTATTTATAACGGAAGAGAAGATATTTCAGATTTAAAACTTCAAACCCCTTTGTACACTTTCGATGAATTTATCAGGCAAGCAGAGGGACATGAATTCACATACGTAAACATAAATGCTGATGACTTAGCTACACTCGTATACAGTTCCGGTACAACGGGGAAACCCAAAGGTGTTATGTTAACAAATAAAAACTTAACAAGCCAATTATTCAACATTCACCCCGAAATTGAAGTTAAACCACGTTGGAGCAGCTTAAATGTACTTCCGATTTGGCACATGTACGAAAGAACCGTTGAATACTACGTTGTATATTCTGGCGGTACACTATGCTACACGAACATAAGAAATTTCAAAAAAGACCTAAAAAAATACAAACCTGACGTGATGGTTGCAGTTCCGAGAATTTTCGAAGCGATTTACGAAAATATTATGAATGAAATCAAAACAAAATCAGAACTTGAAAAGGGTATTTTCTTCACTCTTTTAAATATCTCAAAATATTACAAAAAATCGTTAAACATCATGGAAAACAACCACAGAGATATAACTAATCCGTCCAAGTTCTTACGTTTGAGATGTATGCTCAGCGTAACTTGGCTATACCCGATATACAAATCAGCAAACAAATTAATATTTTCAAGAATTAAAAAAGGTATGGGCGGAAAATTCCCGATGTTTATATCAGGTGGCGGAGCAATTGCACCATATATTGAAGATTTCTTCAATGCAATGAATGTAGATATTTTGGTAGGATACGGTCTGACAGAAACTTCACCTATTCTTACGGTAAGAAGAAGAGAAAGAGAACGCAACAGACTTCACACGGCAGGACAACCGTTACCCGAAACCGAAATTACAATAGTTGACCCCGATAAACTTACTTTGCTACCCAAAGGTCAAAAAGGGTTAGTTCTTGCAAAAGGTCCTCAAATAATGAAAGGCTACTACAAAGATAAAGAGGCAACCGATAAAGTACTATTAAAAACAGGTTGGTTTATAACCGGTGATATAGGTTGGGTTAGTGAAGATAATTTCTTAACACTTACCGGTCGCGCAAAAGATATCATTGTTCTTTCAAATGGTGAAAACATAGAACCTGACGTTTTAGAACAAACTTGCTGTATGAGCGACTATGTAAAACAAATTGTCCTCGTAGGTCAAGATAAAAGTTGCCTTGGTGCATTAATCAAAACAGAAGAAGATGCTGTTGTAAAATGGGCTCAAGAAAACGGAGTTAAAGAAGCTACGGCTGAACAAGATCCTGCTTTTAAGAAAATGCTTTTAAAAGAGTTGAACGACAGACTTGCTTCTCGTCCTAATTACAGAGCATTCGAAAGACTTGGCGCTATTCGATTTGTAAAAGACGGTTTCACTATAGAAAACGGCTTAATGACATTTACCGCAAAAATCAGAAAAAATGTAGTATTTGAAAAATACGAAAAGCTGATAAATGATATGTATAAAATATAATTTAAAAAACATAATAAAAAAGGGGTACCGGTAGTACCCCTTTTTTTATATTTTAAACTTCTTCGTCTTCTTCGAGTTCTTCAACTTCAATGACTTCATTTAACATATCATCGGGAGCTTCAGCACCGTTTTCAGATTTATTCTTTATAAATTTGTAATCAATTTCGCCTTTTAATGCGATTACACCATGTTTATTTAATTCGAGTTTTACATCTTTGATATTTGTTTTGGCTTCCGAATAACTGCCCCATTTTGCCGTAACTTTGTCACCGTCTTTGTGAACAGCTTCACTTGCATCTTTTTTAGCATTCCAAATATCTGCGTATTCTCTTGTTTCACCGTTAACTTTAAATGTTGCACCTTCTTGACGCATAATATCGTTATTGCGTCCGTCATAGTTCTTTTCTAAAGTTGTATCACTTGTTTCTGCAAGATTAATTTCGGTAATACCTAAGTCAACCAATGATTTTGCCTCTCCGCCGTAGCCGTTTGTCATCGTTAAACCGTATTTTTTGCTCAACAATTCTATATCTTTTTCATCAAGAACAGTATCA
>JAZLLQ010000014.1:0-85869 GCA_045598245.1 Candidatus Gastranaerophilales bacterium | reverse complement strand
TCAAACGATATATCATTATCAGAGTTAACGGATATTGAAAAAGCGACAAATATAGAAACAGCAGAAGGTTCAACAATATCCTTAAACGGCGGTAAGTTGTACATAGACGAAGCAGATACGATAAACAGTGCAATTACGGTTGACAATGATGGTACATTGAGCATTGATAATATGTCAACAAATGAAAAATCAAATATTAATGCGACTGATGGTACGGTTAATATAATCAATGATGTTACGATAGGAAGTGTTGATGATTATATCGGAGACAAAGTAACTGTTAATGTGGGTACAGCAGATACACTTAATGTTGCAGCCGGTAATGTTATTTTAGATGAAGGTGATATTATCTCCGGTACGATTAATCTGAGCGGTGGTAAATTATCATTGGGTACCGATACATTAATGATGCCTTCAATTGCTTCGTTAAATGTTTCAGGTGGTATTTTGGATATTGAAAATAATCAGATTGACAATATTAGTATTGATAGTTTAACAGGTACTCCCGGATTAATGCTTGATATTGATTTTACAAAACATTCCGGTGAATATATTGCTTCTGATTTCATTACGGGTTTTGGTTCAGGTACCTTTGATATAGTCGGCTTTAATATTATTGCAGATACAAAAGATCCTTTTGCACTGATTAAAATAACTGACCAAAATTTAATTACAGAAGAAGTTACTTTTGTAACAGGTTTATGGAGAACTACATTTGGTGCTTGTAATGATGCAGGTGAAATTTCAATAACCAGAATATTAAATTTGAATTTAAAAGAAAAAGTGAATGATGCGGAACATGAAATCGTAAGAGAATATGACGTTGTTCAGGATGAGGATTCTTATGCTGATATAGGACAAATGGAAGGGAAAAAACTTCAGGTTCATGGGCATAATAATAATGAAGACGGTAAAAATTATAAAGGTATTATTACTTCCGCAGGTCAGGAATTGTACTTTGATAATATGGGTGAAAAAGATGCATCAGGTAATGTCCTAAAAGCTGTTAACGGTTTTAATTCGGAAAACGGCGGTTTTGTAGATAACGGTGGGAAACTTGGTATTAAGACATCAGTATTTGCTTTAAATAAAGCTACTGATAAAGGTGGCGTATTGAATAATACCGGCAGTATTGATATTGATGCCTCTTTGTTCCATACAAACAGTGCAAAACGAGGCGGAGCAATTGCTAATGACGGTGATTTAACAATAAAAGATACTTCGTTTGTTGACAATAATGCATCTGAAAACGGTGGTGCTATATATACTTCATATGATTTGAGCATAATTGCAGAAGGTAGTGATGTTATATTTGACGGTAACACAATAGGAGATGCGTCAAAAAAAGTTTATAACGATATCTATGTTGACGGAAATTCAACAATAAAATTAAATGCCGGTGCCGGCAGGACTATTGCATTTAACGGTGGAATTAAGGGTAATGATATATTTAATATTCAAATCAACAGTCCTGATAAAACTTCTGCAATAGATGGTACTGTTCAATATAACGCAGACCTTGAAAATGCAGTTGTAGAATTGGCAAACGGTACATTAACATTTACCGATAATCACGAAATATCTGCTGATTTAGATATTACAAAAGATTCTGCACAGGTTAACATTGCAGAAAAAACGGAATTAAACTTGGTCGATTATGACGGCAAATTAACGGAAATCGATAATGGCATTATTAACTTACAAGGCAGGATGAATGTTGGCGAAAATAATGAGATAGGTTCATCTGCATATATATATGTTGGTGATAAAGCTAAGATGACTGTTGATGGTGGTACTGTAAATATTTCAAATGCTGATACTTGGAAAGGTGAACTTGAAATCAATTCAGGAAAATTAAATGTTTCAGATTTTAATACAGTTGAAATAAATGGTACTTTGCACGCAAATGCAGGTGATGTAAATATTAAATCAGGTGCTTTGTTTATGAAAGAGGCTTCTGGTTTAGCTGAAGATGTTCATCTTTCAATTAATAAAGGTGCGGCATTAGTAGTTCAGGGTTCTAATGATGTTACTGTTGATAAAAATGATGATTATAGCGGTTTAATTTATATAGAAGATGGTAAAATTACGCTTAACGATGTTTCCACAAATTCAACAGATGCTTCACTTACTGCTGCAGGTGGCGAATTAACAGTTAAAAATACAGTTACTTTGAATAATCTTCATGATGTTATTTCCGACAAAGTAGCGGTGATATTAAATGAACACAATAATTTGGCAATTAACAAAGGTACTGTTGAATACAACGGTGAATATTCAAATTGGGACGGTAAAATTTCATTAAATACAAAAGAAGCTAATTTACATGTAACAAATTCCAAAGCAAATGGTGTTATTCAGGCTACTTCCGGAAATATGCAGGTTGATAATTCTTATTTCTTAATTTCGGATGATTCTTATATCGCTTCTGATGTAAGTTTAACATTAACTGACGGAACTTCAACAGTTGTACAGGGTAACGGTAATCTTGTTATTAATGAGAATGATTCAATAAGTGGTACTGTTTATGTTAACTATGATAGTGATGTTGATATTAATAACAGATACATAAAGACTGATGATAAATTTGTTCTTATTGCTGATAACGGAAATATTAATCTCAATGATTCTATATTAGAGATTACAGATATTAAAAATGCGGAAGACAAAAACAGTAAATTAGATAATGTTGATTTAACATTGAATAATGCCTATCTCGATGTTGAAAACGGCATCTCTAATTCTATTCACTTAAAACTCGATGATGCAAAATCCACAATTAAAATCGGAAATGGTTCAACGATTAATTTCCTCGATGACACAGAAGTAAAATCAGGTAACATTGTTGTTGGCGATGATAAAGGTTCAACCGGTGAATTATCAATTAATGGTGGTCATGTAAGAAAAGGAGCAGCTGTTACATTAACATCTGCAGGAAAATTAAATATAAATGGTGGTTCGCTTACTATTGATGGTCAAAATGATAATATTTCAGAAAAATCACAAATTACGGTAAACAAAGGTAAATTAGAATTGACTTCATATACAGGGCAAATGAACAATATACATATGTCAAGCGGTGAAATTGCTCTTAATAACGCAAATCTTCTGTTTGATAACAAAGGAAACTATATAGACGGTGGTACATTTACCATTGATAACAGAAGTTCTTTGAACCTTCTTGATGGTCGTTTAGTTGTTGATAATTTGCAAAGTGAAGGCGTTTTAAATACTGCTAACGGTAAATTTGAAACTAACCAAATAAAAGAAACAATGTTTGTTGGGGGTAAAAATTCTAATACAGCAAACTTCATAATTGATTTGGATCCTAACAAAGATAATGTTTCAGATAAATTTACAGCTATGCAAATTAAACCGAACGAGCAAAACTCAAAAGGCATTATTAATATTTCAGGTATAAGATTAAGTGCTGATGCCGTTGATGAAGAACATACATATAAGATTTTCGAAGGCAATATGGATAATGTTAAATTTGAATCAACAGTTAGTGATAATGTGGCTAAAATCGGCAAATATACACTCACGCCATCAGCCAATAATGATGGTGTTTACAAATATGCAAGGGTAGGTTACACTCCGGGAGCATTAAGCGGTGCTATTGCAATGCAGGGTGCTTATACTGCTCAATTGGCTATGCAAGAACACTCTTTCACGAGTACTGATGAGTTAATGGCTCTTACCAAAAAGCAGCGTGATGAAATGAAAATGAGCAGTTTGTATGCTCTTGCCTTGAATGATACTGATTTTGATGTATTAAATCAATCGAGAAAAATGTATGATGGAACCGGTAACAGAATTTGGTTCAGACCATTTACGTCATTTGAAAAACTTGATTTGGGCAATGGTATTACTGCTGATAACAGACAATTTGGTGCATTAATAGGTGAAGATGTGATGCTTAAGAGTCCTCCTAAGGGTTGGGAAGGTATGTATTCGGTATTCTTGGGTTATGATACGGCAAGGCAAGAGTACGAAACCGCAAGTATTGACCAAAATGTTTTCTCAATCGGTTATAACCAAATTCTATATAAAGGTAAATTCTTTACTTCTACAACAATTAACGCAGGAGCAAGTTTTGTAAATACATCAAGTGAAAGTGGCGGAAGTAACTTCCCGATGATAGTTGGTGGTATTGCTAATAAAACAGGATATAATTTTGAATTTTTCAATAGTAAATTAATCATTCAGCCTAACATGTTAACATCATATTCATTGATTAATGCTTTTGATTATACAAATATGCAAGATGTAAAAATGAAAGCTAAACCGTTGCATGCCGTTCAGCTTCGACCCGGTATTACTGCGGCAGGTAACTTTAAGAACGGTTGGCAACCGTATTTCCAAGCGGGTTTTGTATATAATTTAATGGATAAAACAAGTATGACGGCTAATGGTTTGAGTATTACAGATTTGTCTGTCGGACCTTATGTTGAAACTTCGTTTGGTATTAGAAAAACGGTAAAAGACAGATTTAGCGGATACGGACAACTTGATGTTCGCAATGGTGCACGGCGTGGTATTGGCTTCCAACTTGGCTTTAAGATGGAATTTTAATTTTTGATTTTCATAAACTTAGAATTAACGGAGACAAATGTCAGCTTTTTTTAAGGCTTCTTTTAAGACCGGTATTGGTAGTGTGCCATAATGAAATATTGAAGCTGCAAGTGCTGCATCAGCATGAGCTTTATCAAAAACATCAATGAAATGTTGGGGGTCTGCACCTGCTCCGCCTGATGCTATGACAGGAATATTTAAACTTTCTGATACTAATTTTGTGATTTCTAAATCAAAACCGTTCTGAGTACCGTCTGCGTTCATTGATGTTAGAAGTATTTCTCCTGCACCTGCTTTTTCAACATATTTTGCCCATTCTGTTACTTTAATACCGGTGTTTTTCTTGCCGGCATTAATGAATACATAAAAATCATCATCAATTTTTTTTGAGTCAATTGCGATAATGACACACTGAGAGCCGAATTTATCGGCAGCTTGCTTTACTAAATCAGGGTTATTCACTGCGGCTGAATTTAAAGAAATCTTATCAGCGCCTGCCATTAAAAGATTTTGTATATCCGTTATGTCCTTAATTCCTCCGCCTACTGTAAACGGGATAAATATTTCTTGCGCAACTTTTTCTACCATTTGCAAAGTTGTTTTACGCCCTTCATTTGTTGCTGTTATATCCAAAAAAACGAGTTCGTCAGCACCTTCATCAGAATATTTTTTGGCAAGCTCAACCGGGTCACCTGCATATTTAAGATTTTCAAAATTAACACCCTTTACTGTTTGCCCGTTTTTTACGTCTAAACAAGGGATAATTCTTTTTGCAAGCATAGATTCCTCTAAATCAAATATATACCTTTATTCTAAATCAAAAATAAAAATAAAACTATTTTAAAAGTAATAGCAAATTTTTGACATGTTTTGTTTTAATAGTAGCGAAGGCAGAATTTTAGTGTGAAAGCATGAACCCCATAGTACTTGGCAAAATGCCAATGGAATTTTTAACAAGATGCGCTACAAAAATCGCAGGTCCTGAAAACCGACTTATATTAGGTGTTTCAGCATTGGCGAGTCAACCTTTTATTGATTATTATAATAAAAGTGTTGATAAAAAAACACGTAAATATTCTGTCTGTAAAACAATTTCCAAAATCGTTATCGGTACAGCGGTGGGCGTTATTGTAAGAAGTTTAGCCATTAAATATTCTGCCAATTTTTTAAAGGCTGTTGATATTTCAAAAGTTGTACCGGATGCTTTAAGAAGTCTTGAAACACGAAAAATTCTGCAAAATTCTATTGGTGATGTTTTGGGTCTTGCCGTATGCTTGGTTACAAATTTCCTAATTGATGCTCCTTTAACAAAGTATTGTACTAATTTCCTTGCGAAAAAGTACATTAAGGAGGATAAGAAATGAGTATCATGAGTGTTGCGCAAAATTTATTGAATAAATTTTGTCAGCAGGGTGTTGCTGACAGAGCCAATTTTCTGAAAAATATAGCTGTAATAGGCTGGGTTTTATCAAGTTTGGCTCAGACTTGTGCGATTATTTTTAATGATAAAATACCTTCGAAAGAGAAGAGATTTCTAATACCACAAGAAATTTTGGATGGTATTGTGAACTGTACTTTGTTTTGGTTTATATCATCAAAAGCAACTAATTTGGGTAAAAAATTAATATTGAATAAAAAAATATTACCTGCAAGTATTGCTCCTCTAATGAAAAATTTTAAACCTGTAGGCGGTAAAATCAGTCAGTTAAAAGAGGCTTTTATGGCACATGTGCTAAAATTCGGCACTCGTGCAAATGTCAAAGAGGCAGAGTATGCAATAGAAGGTATGGGCGTATTGACCGGTATTGTAGGTGCAATACTGTCAAATAACGTTTGCACTCCTTTAATCAGAAACAAGTTAGCAGGAATATATCAAAAACGCGAACTCCAAAAGATTCATGATGCAAACCTAAATCCTTATTTTGGACAAATTGATTATTCAAAATATGGTTTCGGAGTACCCGCTCCCCCTCTGCATAAGCATGATACTTTTGCAGCATTCAGAGGAAGCGGTTCTATGAGAATTTAAGCATCTTTATTTTTTTGCTTTTCTATTTTTTCTTGTTCTGCCTTTTGTTCTTCAGCTTTTTGTTCTTCAATTTTAGCTTCTTCTTCAGCAGCTAATTCCTTTTTGTAAGCATCAATTTTATCTTGAGCTTTGTCAGGTGTTTTATTCCCGAATTTTGCATCACTGAGCATCCCTTCAAAGTCAACACTGCCTTTTAATGCTATGATGTTGTCTTCATTTAGGTGTAGTGATAATTCAGGGTTATTTGTTCCGAACATTGCTGCAGCTTTCTTCTCTGCGCTTTCTGTTTCATTGAACTTAGCGTTCCAAATATCTGCGTAATCTCTTGTTTCACCGTTAACTACAAAAGTTGCGCCTTCCTGAGTCATAATATCATTATGTCTGCCGTCAAAATTTTTCGTCAAAGTTGTATCTGAAGTTTCGGCAAGATTTATTTGTGTAATTCCGAGTTCCGATAAAGATTTTGATTCACCGCCATAGCCCTTGGTCATTGTTAAACCGTATTTTTCACTCAATGTGTTCAGGTCTTTTTCATCAAGAACACTGTCATTGTCACCGATTAAACCTTCTTGTTTAGCTAAGGCTTTTAATGCTTCAAATCCGTTTGCATAACCGTCTTTTACGCCATCTCCGTCCAAGTCGGTATTATCACCGAATAATTCGCTGCCGTCTTCACCAGCTATGCCGTCTTTATCCTTATCAAAGGCAAGAACCCACTCTGCTGAGTCGTTAACTTTATCTAATGTTCCGTTGCCATCAATATCAAACATTATTTGCTCTTCACTTGTATGTACACCGTCACCGTCTACGTCAAATGACAATGGTGAAGAAGTTGAGTATTTTGCATACGATATATCTGCAACACCATCAGATAAATCTCTATTGACTTCTGATAATCTGTAAATTTCTTTTGCATTTTTTGCATCGGAAGTGGTTTCTTTCTTGTGTCTGACATATCCGCTGCCTTTAGGAATAATGTCTTGTCCTTTATAACTTTTCCCTTTTGCACCGTATTTTCTTGCGACACTTGTTCCGTCATTAAGATAAATATGCCAGTTTCCGTCTTTTGCTTGTGCAATAAAGCATTGAGTTATGTCAACATTATTATCCAATACCAGTTTCTTTTCTGCTTCGGATATTTTTGCCAAAATTTCTTTTGCGTTATAATTCTCAGTTTTTTCAATTTCTCCAAGTTTTGTTGTTAAAGTGGTTTTATTTGTTGTGTTTGTTTCAATTTCTTTCTTTAATGCATCTATTGCAGTTTCGTTGTCTTTAATTTTCTTGTTATCTGCGTCAATAGTTTTAGTATTTGCATCTTTTTTGTTTTGATATTCCTTTATTTTATCGTTATTTGCGTTAATTTCCTTATCAATAGGCTCAAGTTGTTTTTTATATGAGTCTATTGTGCATTGTACTGATTTCACATCTGCTCTGGCATAATAAACAATTTCAGCCTGAGTATGAATATTACCTAAAATGGATTTTGCCTCGTCTGAAAGACTTGCTGCAAAATTATTTAAACTGTCCAAACCTGAGAACATTACATATCCTGCTTCACTTAATCTCTTCAAGAAATATTTTTGGAAATCAGGACCATCAACAGCCGGGTCATAGTCAGCTATTGCTTTTTCTGTTGTATTTTCAATCTGTTCTTCGTACATCTTTTCTTCAAGATGTTGTTCTTCAATAATTTGTTGGTTAACTCGGTCTAATTCTTCCTGAATAAGCATAAATTCATTTGTAAATGTAGTAAGTTTTGCTTCTTCTTCTTTTACTTTTTCTTGTTTTTGAGCTAATTCAGCTTCTGCTTTTGTAATATTTTCATTAATTGTTGCTTTTTTAGCTTCTAACTCTTTATTAGCACTTTCGAGTTTTGCTATTTCGGCATCGTAACCTTTGTTTTCTTCGGTTAATTTAGCTACTTCAGCATTAAGAGTTTCATTTTCTTTTTCGATTTCTGCAATTTTATCGTTTAAAAGAGCAATATTTTTATTAGCTGTATCAATTAATGCTTGTAATTCTTCTGATGTTTTGCCGTCAAGATTGGATACGTCTATATCGGTATAACCTTCAACCTCAATACCGCCAATAGTTTTGCCTGCACCTGTTTTTAAAGTATTTGCAGTATTTGTTAAATCTGTAAGATTATCTATATCACCATCCAAGTCAGCATCTTCATCATTATTAAGTTGGTCGATTAATTTTTGAATATCGCCCTTTATTTTGGTATCGGTTGTTGCGTCTAAATCTTTTTCGGTAATTGAACCGTCTTTATCGACATCTAATTGTTCAAAAGTTGAAGTTAAACCAATAATTTTGCTGTTGTCAAATTGATTTTGTGTAATTTTAATATCCATGCGTATACTCCTTGCTAACTAACTTCTTGTTTTTCATGTCGGCATTTTTCAAAAAAACTTTAGCAAAAATGAGAAAATATCGAAATAAAATTTACAAAACTTAACTTGTTGCATTGAAAAGGGTATATTTATAAGGGTTTTATTTTTTTGATAAAATAATTCACCTTTCAATATAAAAATGATATTATATTTTTGAAGATTGGTTAAAATCTTGGGGAGTAAAAATGAATACATCCAATCCTTTTTCGCAAAAGAAAAAGGTGTTTAATATCAAAGCGGAAAAACTATACCGTGATGCTTGTGAACTTTTTTATTCAAAGAACTATGATGCTTCTTTGAAATTGTTAGAGCAGACTACTGTTCTTGATAAAAACCATGCCAAAGCATTTATTTTAACCGGTGATATAAAACTTCTTAACGAAGGAAATGAAAAAGAAGCATTAGATGCATACGATAAGGCATTAATGGCAAACCCATGCTCTACTCAGGCTCTTGGTTCAAAGGCCTACGTGCTTGATATTTTAGGCAGATTTGAAGAAGCATTTGAAAATTGTGAAAAGGCTTTTGAGTATGCAAATAAAGATGACAATGACCAATTAAGTTCACTTTATGATCAAAAAATTTCTCTGCTGTGTTCATTAAAAAAATATGATGATGCCGGAAAAGCGTTAACGGAAGCAATATCAGTATTAACTGAAGATAATGCTAATTATTTAAAATCATGCTATGCACAAAAAATTAATTCCAAAAAGAAAATGGCTAAAACGGAAAATCAGCCTAATCTGAAATTAATTTTTTAAATAATAAAAATGTCGGTTATTAAACCGACATTTTTTATTTTAATCCAGCTCTAAATGTTCAAGGGCATCCACTATAATCGGATCCCATTTTATACCTGCTTCCTGTCGCAAAATATCTATGGCATCAGCCTTAGACATTGCTGCACGATAAGGTCTGTCGCTTGTTAATGCCGTATATGCATCACTTACCGCTATAATACGTGAACCCAACGGGATGCTGTTGCCGGCTAAACCTTCAGGTTCTCCTTTGCCGTCCCAGCGTTCTCTGTGATAGTGAACGTAAGGAACAACTTCGGAAAGGAAGTTGATTTTCATGAGCAAACTTACCCCCACATTGGGGTGGTTTTGTAGTTTGTCCCAATCTTCCTTAGAAAGTTTCTGTTTTTTCGTGAATAGTTCTTCCGGTAACGTTATTTTTCCGATATTCTGCAGCATCCCTGCATAATATATAAGTTCTTTTGTTTTTTCATTTAGTTGCAAGTATTCGCAAATTCTTGCCGTTAACTCTGCAACTTTCAAGGAATGATGAGTTTGATAGTGACTTTTGGCATCAACTGAACGAGCTAAGGCTTCAACAAATACTTGTTGTTCATCACTCAAATCACCAATTAGTGCGGTTAGTTCAGTTCTTACGTGACGAAGTTCCATCGGTGAAGTCATTTCATCACTCAATAAATTACCTGTTTCTTCAACGAGTTTTTGCAAATTCATTGAAGTTACAAATAACTGTGATGTTACTTTTACCAAATCCGTAAACTCTTTCATTAAAGATTTGTTTTTGTAATTTTCAAGTAAAATAACTCCAACTTTGCCTGAGTTGCTGCTCATTGGCATGATGATGGCAGATTTTACTTTGTTCTCATCCAAATCTTTTATCGGGAACCATTCTTCATTTCCCTTTTCAAGATTTTTTAATGATGATATTTCGTTCATTAAGAATGACTTAACTACAATATTTTCAATGTTGTCAAATTTTAATCCGATATTCTTTTTAAATATTTCCGAAGAATTATCCAGTGATGTTCCGACCAGAACCAAATCGTTATCAATATCTATAAGATTCGTATTTTCATTTGTTAAAAATATGTGGCATGCATCTATGTCGAGCATATTTACGGTCGTTTTTGCTATTGAATTATAAATCACAAAGTCGTCAGTGTTATTAAATCCCAAAAGATTTAGTGTATTGTCTATTGAATATACACTGATTAATTCTTTCAATTGTTTTTTTAATCCCTCGGACTTGTCGTGATTGGAAGTATTTATTTTGTTGAGTAAATCATCAGAGATAAGATACTCTGTCAAAAAATCACCCATATTTAATTCAAAAATTGCCTCTATAGGGTCTGCTTCCAACTGTCTTTTGTTATCCATGCTATCTCCAATGTTTGATGACATATTATCTTTCCCTAACCTATCTTACACTTTTTATATCGGCAAAATTTTTTAAAACTTTAATTTTTTTTGAAAAAATCATACTAAAGTTTACATTTCGTAATATTTGAGTATTATAAATTACAAAATTTTATGTCATGCTATTTTTATAAAGTGATAAAACAAATTCTTTTGTGATATGCTTTTATTACACGAGTAAAAGGAGTAAAGAGAATGACAAAATACTTATTCACATCTGAGTCAGTTACGGAAGGTCATCCCGATAAAGTTTGTGACCAGATTTCGGATGCTATATTGGATGCGTTTTTGACAAAAGATTCAAAATCAAGAGTTGCTGCGGAAACAACAGTTACTACCGGCATGGTTTTAGTGTCCGGTGAAATAACTTCTGATTGTTATGTTGATATTCCGGCAGTAGTTAGAGATACAATAGAAAAAATCGGTTATGTCGGTGAAAGAAGCGGTGGTTTTTGTGCTAAAACTTGTGCCGTATTAACAAGTATTGATGAACAGTCGCCCGATATTGCTCATGGCGTAAATTCTGCATTGGAAAACAGAAAGAGTGATAGCGAAAGTGATGAAACAGAAAATATCGGTGCGGGTGACCAAGGTATAATGTTTGGTTTTGCTTGTGACGAAACTCCGGAGCTTATGCCTCTTCCGATTAGTTTGGCACACAGATTGTCATTAAAACTTGCAGAAGTTCGTAAAAACGGTACGTTAAAATATTTAAGACCTGACGGAAAATCTCAGGTTACTGTTGAATATGTTGACGGTATTCCTTCAAGAATTGACACGATTGTTATTTCTACACAACATGACCCTGAAATTAACGGTGAAACCTCTAATGCAAAGGTTCAGCAAATTATTTCAAAAGATATGCTTGAATATGTTATAAAACCTGTTTTTGCCCATGACGACATTAAACCTGATGAAACTACAAAATATTTAATTAATCCGTCAGGAAAATTCGTAGTTGGCGGACCACAAGGTGATGCGGGTTTAACCGGAAGAAAAATCATTGTTGATACTTATGGCGGATATTCAAGACATGGCGGCGGTGCATTCTCAGGTAAAGACCCCACGAAAGTAGACAGAAGTGCAGCTTATGCGGCAAGATATGTTGCCAAAAACATTGTTGCATCAGGCTTGGCTAAAAAATGCGAATTACAGTTAGGTTACGCTATCGGTGTTGCTCAACCTGTATCAATTATGGCTGATACATTCGGAACAGGAAAAATGCCTGATGATAAAATTGCTGAAATAATTTCTAAAGTATTTGACTTGCGTCCTGCCGCAATTATCAATAACTTTGATTTGAGAAATCTTCCTGCTAAAAATGGCGGTTGTTTCTATCAAAGAATTGCATCGTACGGACACTTGGGCAGAACTGATATCGAGCTTCCTTGGGAAAAACTTGATAAAGTTGAACAAATTAAGGAATTAGCGAAAGAAACAGTTTGTTGCAAATAATGAAATTAAGTGATTTTGATTATAATTTAGACGAGAGTTTAATCGCACAATTGCCTTCGCAAAAGCGGGAAAATTCTCGTCTTATGCATTTGATAAGAAGTTCAAAAACCATTGAGCATAAGCATTTTTACGATATTGTCGATTTGCTTGATGAACGTGATTTTCTTGTATTAAACGATACAAAAGTTTTTCCCGCAAGAATTTTTGCCAAAAAACCGACAGGTGCAAATATCGAAATTTTCTTGTTAAAGGAAATTGAACCAAAAATCTGGGAAGTTCTTTTGAAACCGGCAAAGCGGGTAAAAGTCGATGATATTTTGTATGTTGAGAATAAACTTGCCGCAAAACTTTTATCTAAAAATGATGAAACATGCACGATGGAGCTTTCTTATGACGGGAATATATACGAGGTATTGGACGAAATCGGACAAATGCCTTTGCCACCATATATTGAACGCAAAATGAAAAATGAAGATTTGAAAAAACTTGATTATGAAAGATATCAAACGGTTTTTGCAAAAAACTCAGGCTCAGTTGCTGCACCAACAGCAGGTCTGCATTTTACAAAAGAAATTTTAAAAAAACTTGAGGATAAAGGCATTGGAAGTGCATTTTTGACATTGAATGTCGGTTTGGGAACATTTAGACCCGTAAAGTGCGAAAATATTTTGGAACATAAAATGCATTCCGAAGAATTTGAAATAACAAGAGAGGCTGCAGAAAAAATTAATCAGGCAAAATCAGAAGGAAAAAATATTGTGGCAATAGGCACAACTTCCGTAAGAACTTTGGAAACTGCAATGGCTCAATTTGGGAGAATACAGGAATGTAAAAGTCATAGCGAACTTTTTATTTATCCGGGATATGAATTTAAAATTACAGATAAAATTCTTACAAATTTCCACCTTCCTAAGTCGACATTATTAATGCTTGTCAGTGCATTTGCCGATAAAAAATTTATTTTTGATGCTTATCAAAAAGCCATTGAAGAAAAATACAGATTTTTCAGTTATGGCGATTGTATGTTAATTGAATAGTTTTGCTTATATATATTTTTTGTTTTTGTTATTATAGTTGAAGAATAGGAGTGAACTTATGAATATCCAACAAGAATATAAAATTGTATCTTTTTCAACATCAGAAACCAAAATGAAAAAAATTATGGGGAATTTAACTCTTGAAATCGTTGAGAATGGTGAACTTGTCAGTGCAAAACTTTGGGAAGAAGATTTAATGAAGTATGAAAAAAAATACTTTAAGCCAAATAACATTATTTTTGTTGAAGATGGTACATATAGTGAGCAATATAAGAATTTAATAATTAAAAAAATGAGCCTTGTGTCAGAAGCGATTGCAGGTTTATCAGAAGAACAGAGAGAACTTTTGTATCAAGAACTTATTAATACAATTAAAGATTTAAAAAATGAAAAAGTAAGGGATGCAATTTTAGAGAAATTTGAAGCGAATGAAGATAAAATAAAAATTGCACCTGCCGCAAAAAATAATCACCATAACTATATTGGCGGACTTCTCAAGCATACAGCCGAATGTGTTGAAATTGCCAAAGGTATTTTTAAATGTTCTCCGACAAAAATGGATGAAGATTTAATTCTTGCGGCATGTATTATGCACGATTTTGGTAAAGTTTTTGAATATGATATTGATACTGAAACAGGTTTTGTTGAAATTAATGAAGAATTTATCAAAACTTGGGTCAGTCACACATTATATGGTTTTTCTTGGGCAAACCAAAACGGATTTAAGAATTTGGCAAGAATAATCGGTGCGCACCACGGAAGAAAAGACTGGGGTGCAATTATTGACCTTGATGAGAAAAATTTGGAGCCGAATTTATATTTGATGCACCATATTGATGATATATCCGCAAAATTTGGCATAATTAAAGTCGAAAGCCTGTAAAAATAAAAAATCCCAAGTTGTCAGGCTAGGGATAGAAATAGAATATAGGAAAATTTTGATTATTATTAGATCACAATATTGATTTTTTTTCTTGCTTTAGGGTCAGAATCGTTCAAGATGTTTTGGGTTATTGCTGTTCTCATTTCTACTTTTTGAATTTCTTCTTCGTAATTGAGAAAAGGATTTTCTTCCTGAACATCTTCTTTTGTGAAGAAGTCAAATACCGGAGCTGCAAGTTTTTTAAGAGTTCTGCCAACGGCTGTGCCGTCAATTGCTACTCTTGGTTGCTCAGCAGGAATATTTATATTTGGTTGGTTAAAATTCATACCTGATGCCATGCTTTTTACTCCATTGAAACTTCACATTCCCTTTATCGGCATGATTTAATAAAAACTTTAGTCTTTTTCTACTATATTTTACAAAACTTTACATTTATTTTAAAAAAACAAACAAATATGTTCATGCTACCAAAGATAGCTTGTAACAAAGGTTATCAAGTGCATTAGTTTAGTATGACATCACCTGATATGATTTTTATAATTTCACCGTTTTGTTTTAAAAGCTCTAAAGTGCCATCTTCCGAAATGTTTATTGCTTTACCTAAATTTTGCGGCTCCGGATTTTTAATTGTAATTTCTTTTCCTAAAAAATTGCAGTAAGAAATATATTCCGCTCTGAAATGAGAAAACCCTTTTTCAAGTAATATTTCATATTCTTTGTAAAAATTTTTCACCAAATCCGATATGAATTTTTCGCTGTTGATTTTTTGGTTAACTTCAATATTTAAAGACGTTGCGGGAATATCTATACTCTCTAAATCAGCTTTTTTAAGGTTCAAATTTACACCGATTCCCAAGACAAGTCCGTTAAAAATGTTATTTTCAAATGAAATTTCACTTAATATTCCGGCTATTTTTTTGCCGTTAATTTGTACATCGTTAGGCCATTTAATGTTGGGTATTACTCCGTATGTTTCGAGCGTTCGACACAAGATGATACTCAAATATTGTGTAATATTGGGGAAGTTTTTTTGATATTTTATATCCGGTTTTAAGACGAAAGAAATGTAGCAGTTATCTTTTTTATCGGATACCCATTTTCTTGAAAAACGACCTCGCCCTGCGTCTTGTGTTTCTGCAGAAATAACGGTGTTTTCGTCAATTTTTAGAATATTTTCAAGAGCGTATTTGTTTGTTGAATTTAATTTTTCATATTTTTGAATTTTGAACATTGTTAATCCTAAAAATTATGCTAAGAATTGGAAATAAATAAATGTAATTGCACCGATACCTATGCAGTAGTACGCAAAAACGTTCAGAGAAAATCTGTTCAAAAACGCTATAAAATATTTTATGCAAAAATATCCTACTATTGTTGAAAGTAAAGTGCCTGCAAGAATTGGTCCCCAACTTATGGTATGAAATATTTCAGGGTTTGAAATTTCCGGAATATGATAAATTACTGCAAGAAGAATGACAGGAATACTCAATAAAAATGAATATCTTGCTGCATTGGTTCTATCTAACCCTAATCCTAAAGCTGCTGCAATAGTAGAACCCGAACGTGAAATTCCGGGGATAGCAGCTATACCTTGTGCAAGACCGATTAAAATTGATTTTTTCATATCAACTTCATACGCTTTTTGTTCATATTTTTTTGATAAAATTTCTGAAACAAATAAAATTAATCCTGTAATTATTAAAGTTATCCCGATAATATTGGGCATTGTTAAAAGGTTTTCGCAAATATCTTTTAGAGGGTAAACTACTGCACATGTGAAAAATGTGCCGACAACAATATATATTGGCAGCATTGAATCATAAGTTTTGAAACTCCCTGTTTTTATACTGTTGATAAAAGCCTTAAAAACAGAAATAATTTCCTTTTTAAAATAAATACAAACAGCAATAAGTGTGCCAAGGTGGAGCATTATATCGAAAAATACTTCTTCATCACCTGCAATTGTAAAATCTTGTCCGGTAATCATTTTATAAATAACGCTTGTTAAAACTATATGACCTGAGCTGCTGACAGGCAAAAACTCCGTTAAACCTTGTATAAAGCCCATTATTAATGTGTGTAAGTAATCCATTTATTTCTCCTCATTTTCTAATTCTTTTAATATTTTTTTTTCTTCTTTAGAAAGTTCTTTTTTTATGAATTTTTCAAATAAATCGGGTCTGCGAATTTTTGTACGGCGTAGTTGTTCTTTTTTTCTCCATTTGTTTATTTCTGCATGATTTCCTGAAAGCAAAACATCAGGTACTTTCCATCCGTTATATTCATAAGGTTTTGTATATTGAGGGTATTCAAGCAGTTCATCGCAAAAGCTATCTGTTTGTGCGGATTCGATTTTACCTAATGTCCCTTCAATATTTCTTGAAATACTGTCTATTAAACATAATGCAGGAAGCTCCCCGCCTGTTAAGACAAAATCGCCGATAGAAATTTCGTCACAATCAATATTTTGCCTTATTCTTTCATCAAAACCTTCGTAATGTCCGCAAATGATGGTAAGTTCATCATATTTTGTTAATTCCTGAGATTTTTTATGAGTAAAAGGTTGTCCTTGTGGTGTTAAAAGAATTGTTTTAGAATTTTCTTTTTTTTCTATTGAATTATATGCACCAAAAAACGGTTCACACATCAAAACCATGCCTGCTCCGCCACCGTATGGTGTATCGTCAACCTTTTTATGTTTTGATGTTGAAAAATCTCTCGGGTTAATAGTTTTTATATTGACTACTCCTGCATCTTTAGCTCGTTTCAGGATACTGTATTCAAAATAACTTTCGATAAAATCGGGAAATAAAGTAATAACATTAAATTGCATGATTATTCAATTAACCCTTCTATCGCATTTATTGTGATTTTTTTATTTGTTAAATCAACATTTGGGACAAGTTCTTTTACAAATGGTATCAAAAATTCTTTATTTTCAAAATTTTTTATACTTAATAAGTCTGAACTTCCTTGTTTATTTATACAATCCACTTTCCCGATAAGTTCACCGTTTTGATTATAAGCCTCTGTTCCGATTAAATCATCCACCAAAAATTCATCTTCTTCCAACGTTTTTCGTAAATTTTCAACAGGTACATACAATGCTTGTCCTTTGTATTCTACTGCTTCATTAATAGAATTAATTTCTTTGAATTTAATGATAGCAATATTTTTATGAAATCTTAATTTTGAGACTTCAAGTTTTATATATGAATTATCTTGTTTTAAATAAAAGAAATTTTCACTTAAAAGTTGATGTTCTTTACCCTTAGAATATCCAACTTTTACCTCGCCCATAATGCCATGAAAATTTGTAATTTTCCCGATAGAAATGAATTTTTCTTCCATTAAAAACTCTCCTTGTCCTAATTTTAACAAAAGAAGTATGAAAATACAAAAACTTGTTTATTTACAAATTAAAATATAGGATGTGCCACAAAATAATAGAAATAATAATAAGCAATGGCAACCGTGAATATATAACTGTCGGCTCTGTCTAAAAATCCGCCGTGTCCGGGTAAAATGTCAGATGCATCTTTTGTCCCTGCATCACGTTTCATCATAGATTCAACAAGATCTCCAAGTTGTGCAAAAACAGTTATGATTACACCGGCAAAAATTGATTGCCATACAGATATTTGAATATCAAAACCTATTAAAACAGCTAATGCAATACAGCAGATTGCACCTGCCAAAGAACCTTCTATTGTTTTTTTCGGACTTACTGCTTCCCATAGCTTATGTTTACCAAATTTACTTCCCGCAAAGTATGCAACAACATCGGTAACTGTTATGCAGCATACGGTTAAAAGTAAAAATCCAAGTCCCATACTTACATTGTTAAAACAATAAATATTGAAAGTTCCTGCATCCATATTTCTTATGAAAAGTAAGTGTGATGGCAACAGACCAGCATACAAAATCGTAATTAAAGTTGCCCCAACATCCTTTATTTTTGCATCTTTTCCCCGGATTAATATTGCAAGAAAAGAGCAAATTACAATAAGAATTGCCGCAATATGAAGATACTGAATTTTACTCAAGCATCCTAAAATCATAAATGCAAAACTGCCGATATAAGAAAGTGCCGTACTCGGGTAAAGGTCTTTTGAATGGAGCATTGCGAGTAATTCTTTCATTCCGAATATTAGTAATACTCCGACAAAAATACCCAAAATCCAACCACCTAAACCGACAGCAGCAAAGGTAATGATTAAAAATATCCAAGCGGTAACTATTCTCGTATCTTTATTGCTCAATTCTTATACCTGCATTACTTCTTGTTCTTTTTCTTGTTCGATAGAATCTACTATTTTAGTATATTTATCGGTTAATTTTTGAACATCATTTTGTCCTGCTTTTACGTCATCTTCAGATAAGTTTTCTTCTTTTTCGATTTTCTTGACATCGTCAACAGCATCACGACGAATATTTCTTATAGCAACTTTTGCGTCTTCAGCCATTTTTTTAACTGATTTACAGATTTCTTTTCTTCTGTCTTCGGTCAACGGCGGAAATGTTAATCTTACGCAAATGCCGTCACTGTTTGGAGTAATACCAATATCTGCTTTGGCAATTGCTTTTTCAATTTCATTAACAATTGTTTTATCATAAGGTGTAATTACCAAAGTTTGTCCGTCTTGAACGGTTACGTTAGACATTTGTCTTAGAGGAGTGGGTGTTCCATAGTATTCAACCATAACTCTTTCCAATATTAACGGATTAGCTCTGCCTGTTCTGACGTTAGCGAATTCTTTTTTTAAATTTGCAATCGCTTTTTCCATTTTTTCTGTTGCGTTAGATAAAATTTCTTGTGTTGTCATTTTTATTCTCCAATATAAGTTCCAATATTTTCACCTTGTAAAATTTTTGCGATACCATCTTTTGCTTCAAAATCAAATACAAATAGAGGTATATGATTATCTTTGCAAAGTGCTACCGCAGAAACATCCATAACTTTTAAGTCTTTTTCGATAAGTTCTTTATATGTAAGTTTGTCGAACTTTTTAGCATCAGGAAATTTTCTCGGGTCTTTGTCGTAAACACCATCAACCTTATTTTTAGCCATGAGCATAGCTTGGGCATCAATTTCAGACGCTCTTAAACCTGCTGCCGTATCTGTTGTAAAGAACGGGTTGCCCGTACCTGCACTGAATATCACAACTCTTCCTTTTTCCAGATGTCGAATTGCTTTATTTCTTATATATGGTTCTGCTATTGCGTGCATATCAATTGCACTCATAAGTCTGCAAGGTACATCAAGTTTTCGTAAAATAGCCTGCAAAACAGAGCCGTTCATGACGGTTGCAAGCATGCCGACATAATCAGCTGATGCTTGGGGCATGCCAAGTTTTGTGCAATTTTGTACGCCTCTGAAAATATTTCCTCCGCCTACAACCACGGCAATTTCAGCACCCAGAGCATGTACTTCTTTGATTTGTTGTGCAACATCATGTACGACATCCGCATCTATCCCAAATCCTTGATTACCCATCAAGGCTTCACCGCTTATTTTTAATAGAACTCTTTTATATTTTAAATCTTTGACCATTTTTTGTGCCTATAAACTCTCTACAACTTATCCTTATTCTACTAAAAAAGATATAACTTTGCAAAGTATTGTTCCTGTTCATAATATATCTGATTAAATGTAGACAATATATGTTAAACTATTAAGCCTTTCTTAGTTTGGACAATAATTTTTGTACTACGGTTTTTGCAATTGAAAGTTTCAATAAAATTGCGAAAACGAAATATGACAAACATCCGACCGTAAAAAGTATTCCCAATTTTATAAATAGGAAAAACCAGGTTGATTCAGGATGCAAATGAACCATTAATTGATTTAGACCAAGACAAAGTATCCCTGATAGTCCAACAGCCAAAGTCATTTTTAATATCGGATGAATAAAACCTTTATAATCCAAATCTGCTTTCTTCCTTAATATCAAAGTTCCTAATAGTGTTGCATTAAAAATAGTTACTAAAGTCGTTGACAGCATAATACCGCCAATACCAAAAATTCTTACAAATATTGCGTTCATTATAATTTTTATCGCAACAGAGCACAGCGCAACAATAAATGGAGTTTTAGAATCATCAAAGGCATAAAAAATTCTTGTAACAGTATCTCTTGCCATATAAGGAATTAAAGATAATGTAATGAAAAACAAGGCTTCTGAAACCATTAAAGTTGCGTTTGTATCAAAATTTCCTCTTTGGAATAACACTGTAACTATATCCTGACTAAATATCAAAATAAACATTGTTAAGAAAAATGCCAAGAAAAACAGTGAATTTAAACCATCATGAAAATATTTTTTCAATGATGTGAAATCTTTATCTCCGACAAATTTTGAAAACATGGGGAATAACGGTACAAGCATAGCCGTAATTAAAATACCTGCAGGAAACTGAAAAACCCTGTTTGCATATGCAATTGCAGTCCAAGCACCTTCCTGTAATGACGAAGTAAAAAACATATCAATATAAATATTAATTTGCCCGATAGTTGTTCCCAATATTGCAGGAAAAAGAATTTCACCAACTTTTTTTATACCTTCCGATTTAAAATTAAACGAAGGGAAATACCTGAACCCTGCTTTAATAAATACAGGTAATTGAAACAATAATTGCCCTAAACCGCCTATTAAAGTTGCCCAAACGAGAACATATCCCATAGCATCATTAGGAAATATTGCAAGACTTATGATTACAACTATGCTTAAAATTGCAGGGCTTAAAGAAGTATAGAAAAACTCTTTGTATACGTTTGCTATACCATAAAAGATACCAATAATACCGCCTATAAATATAACAGGACTCATAATACGCAAATGACTTGCCGCAAGAGTTTTCAGTTCAATACTTCCGTTTGCTGCGATTAAACCGATAATTTGAGGGGCAAACATCCAAAATAAAATCGCCAAAATTGCAAAACAAATTCCGGTTAAAGTTACAAACGAATTAAAATCTTTTAGAATTTTTAATGAAGGTTTTTCGTCTAATTTTGGTATCATTTTAGAAAAAACTGCAACAGTGGCTGTATGGAAAGGTCCGCCCAACCCTCCGAGTAAAATAATTGCCAATGCGGGAAACTGACTTGCATAAAAATATGCATCACTAACAAGAGTAGCTCCATAAGACTTCGCAATCATTACATCACGAAAGAACCCTGCAAATTTACTCAAAATAGTAACTGCAGCTATCATTAAACTTATTTTAAATAAATTGTTCTTATTATTCATCAGAACCTTCTAACTCTACGTAAAATTTTACGGTATTGTTTGAAAAATCTAGCATTGTTGAATCATAACCACTTAACTCAATTGTATTAATTCCGCGTTTTAGGAATTTTTTTATATTAATTTGACCGCTTTTTTTATCAAAGTCTTTTGATGAAGCAAGTATTTCTGCTCCATTGATTTTGAAATTAATATCATGAGGCTTTTGATTATATTGCAAAATTAAATTTCCGCTGCCGTTATTAAAATAAAAAGTTGATTTGCAATTTTTTAGTTCTTTTAGCTTACATTCAACGGGATAAGAACCAATGGAAATACCGGTATAATAATGTTTCAAGATTTTGTCATAAGAAAAACCACGTTTTGCCATACCCATTGCACCAAATTGGCTCATTCCTACACCGTGTCCAAAACCTCCGCCAATAGCTTTGTAACCTATGATTTCGTTGTTAGCATTAGCAACTTTTTCAATAACAATATTTGCACTCGGTAACCATTTGTTTTCAAATTCAAAAATTTTTCTTATCATTATTTCTTTGGCAATAAGGAAAACCCCTTTATCGGTAGTAATTCTTACATACATAGCCTTACCGCTTACACCTCGTTTTGGAATATCAATATTTTGTATATTTCCAAAGTCCTCCTTCTTTTTTATTGAAGGTGTAACAAATTTTGTTGAAGAAAATTTAATAATATTTTTAGCTACTATATTTTCAAAATCTTCAACAGTCCAAAAATATTCCCAGCGATATTTGGGAGAATTTTGTTCAAAAGAGTCAGGTTTTGTTGAATAAAATTCTTTTGCATCTCTTCCTCTTGTTAAATCCAAATTTGTTTCAATATCCGGAACACCTTTTAAATATGGAATAGGGTCAGCGGGGAATTTTGTATCTATACCATTTTTAGAAAAAGCATTTTCATAATTTTCCGTATGACCGCCCGCAGTAGAAGAATATAAAGAAAGAATGATTTTCCCGTCATATAAAGCAAATTGTCCGAATGTTTCATCAATCGCTTTATTTGAAATCGGGTCATTAGTATTGTATCCGTAGTAAACCTGAGAGCCTGTCGTATCGCAAACATCATAATCAGCGTTTTTATATACGGAATCACGATAAGCATAGCCTCTGGCTGCAATGGCTTGTGCTTTTAGTGCTTCCAAACCAAAATACACCGGCATTTCATTAGGAACAACTCCTTTTAAATAATCTTCAATATCAACTATGTTAATTACTTTGATTTTTCCGGATGAAGCTGTTAATTCAATATTGCCGCTGTAATTTGCTTTTTTGCCGGCTTTCATAAAATTATCCAAAGATATTGATTTAGCCTCAGTAGAAAATATTAATTTTTCACTAATCAGAACTTTTTTTATAATTTCCTGAGTTTGAAGTACGTAATAATCACCTTGAATTATAACTTTTATCGGATAATTTGAACTCAAAACAAGTTGATTCTCGCTCGTTACAAACAATTCATCATCGGCAGATATAATTACTTCCTTTTGTTCGAAAGAACTCTTGTTGGACAAAAGAACTCTTATAACTTTATTTTGGAAATCTTTAATTTGCTCATCACTAATTACGCTATTTGAAGATTCAGCATTTTCAAACGCAAAAATACTACTCCCGATACAAGAGAACACCAATAAAAATAAAATAAAAGTTTTATTTATTAACTTAAATACCAATTTTAAATCCCAGTACAAAAGAAACAACAACAAAAATAATTGCAACTATTGTTGTAAGTTTGGTCAATCCCTTTTCTGCACCTTTTTGGCTTGAAAAAAGCTGTGCCGCTCCACCTAACATAGCCATACCATCACCTTTTGGGGAATGACATAAGACTAAAATTATCAAAAGTACTGATGAAAATATTTGTACAAATTGTAATACACCGGTCATGTTTTTCTCCTTAATGTTCCTTTTTATGATAGCATAAAAAAAGAAAGTCCAGCTCAAAATCTTAAATAATTTTGCTGATTTTCTTGTAACAATTTCTTAATATTTATGGTTGTAGTGACATTATTTTTCATGTTTTGTATTTATCCTAATATAATTATAGTGAGGTTTGCATGGTCAGTATAAGCAGCATTGACAATTATAATAAGGTTTCTTCAAAAAACATATCATTTTCGGGACATAACCTATGTGAAAATGATAATGGCGAAAAGACATATAAATTTTTTATTCCAAAAGTTTCATACGACAATGCAAAAGTTATATTAAAAAAATTCAGACTTAATTCAAATGAAGAACTTGAACCTGTATCATATTCAGAACCAATTGAAAGAGAAATTCCGAAAGATACGGCCTGTGTAGAAATTAACCCGAAAGACATAGGATTATCCTCTACTGAAGTTTTAGGATATCGTTTTGTAATTGACAAAAAAGAATATCTTGACAAGCACCGTACTGTTACCGTAGGCGACACTACCTATAATATTGCAGATTCTATTGCCACTGATGTATTGCAAACACCGAAGTCAATTTATCATTTGATACCGGGAACATTTAACCCTAAACTCAGAACCAGAACTCTCACAAATGCTTGCGGAAAAACTGTTGTTGATGATGAATCGACAGCAAAAATGAATCACTTTATGAAATATGATACGAGCCTTAATGATATAATTGCAAAACTTCAATATATTAAAGATTTAGGTTTTAGAAGAGTCCTTTCAACTCCTATTTTTGGACAGGATAATATTTCCAATGCTGGTTATTGGACAACTAATCCGTTTCAGATTACGGAACGATTAGGAAGTATATCAGATTTCGAAAAATTACAAATCGAATTATTTAAAAAATCAATGGGACATATAGCTGACGGTGCATTTACATCAGAAGGTTTGATGGGTATACACTTTAGAGATATTTTAAGACGCGGGGAGAAATCTCCTTTTATCAAGTGGTTTGAAATTAACGGCAAACCGGCAT
Organism: Candidatus Gastranaerophilales bacterium; assembly: GCA_045598245.1. GTDB lineage: Bacteria > Cyanobacteriota > Vampirovibrionia > Gastranaerophilales > JAILCC01 > JAILCC01. The sequence continues at coordinate 61,134 of JAZLLQ010000014.1, read as the reverse complement.
TAGGTGTTTTACCTGATGATAGTGAGGCATACGAAAATTTTGACATAAGAGTTATTAACAGTCCTATACAATGGTCTGTTGATGAATATGGGTTACCGACTAAAGATTTCGGTAAAACAAATGAATATTATGATGATACAAAAGAAACTTTAATTCAGATTTATGACAGACGTCTTACATCAAAAGATCAACTTGCCAAAGACAAACCATTTTATTCTTATGATATAAAGAATACTCCAAACAGAGATAAAATATCCTCATGGACAGACTCTGTTTACCCTTATACATTTCCGGTACATCTTGATGAACTTGCAAGGAAAATAAAAATAATAAACGAAAATCGTGATATTCCTGCCAAAGAGTTTATGCAGGAATGGGAGAACTATAAACTTGTGAAAGCCAAAGATTCTGAAAATGTCAGATTATGGACAGGTAATAAAGATATGGTGAAATTAAGATTTACCGTTCCTGCCTATAAAAAAGCACAAATGACAGACGATGAACTGCAAGAAACCGTTAGTTCGGCACAAGATGTTCAGGATTATGTTGTCAGCATTGGTAAGTTTTGGACAAACAGAACCGCAAAAACTTTAAGAGAATATATTGCTAAACAAATTGCGGCAGGCAGAAATGCCGGTGAATTCCAAAGAATAATAATGGCTAAAGCAGGTACAGATTTACCTGCAGAAATGAAATATATTACCGAACAACAAATAAGCAAGGCACTAAAAGGAGAATATCAGGCTATAAATACTTTAAAAACCCCATTATCACTAGCTTCCGCACTAAAAGAATATCCTATAGAAGCATTGGAAGTAGCTGATGATTTAGCAAGTATTCTGGCATATCCTTCAATTAAAAAAGAAATAAATGAAAAATTCTTTGGTACATTCCAAGAACGTGCAATTGAAATATTACAAAGATTAGACAGAAACAATTTACCTTGCGGTAACTTATTAAATGATAAAAATATTGCTCCGGGAAAGGCTAAAATAGTTCAGCTTATTGCAGATGACATAATGAGGTTTATTTTATTAAAATCGTTAAATAAAGATCTTTCAACAGATGATATATTTGCGAATGATAAAGAAGGTTTGGCAAAATTAAAAAATATTACAGCTGCTGATATATGTACTCAAACAAAAAATTTAGACTTTGTAAAATTACGATTAATAAAAGCTATGGAGCATAATTTAAACTCTATTGAGCCTGATGATATCGTAAAATTGGCATCCAGATTAAAAGCAAAGTTAGGAAATATTACGCCTGAATCATTGAAAGTTGCAGACCTTATTATTGATAAAGCAGAGGCTGGGTTGAACTGGCGTATTGATGCAGCAAAAGATATTGCGGATATTGAAGCATACGAAGAAAACAGAGCTGATGTTCATGAAACTTGGGGTGAAGTGAAAGATTTTTGGCATAAATTTAACGAGGGAGTGAGATTATTTAACAAGCACTCTTACAAAATTGCAGAAGTTACAAATTCTTCGGTAGTTTCAACGGAATCAAACCCAAAAATAAGTAATGCAGGACAATTAGAAAGTAAAATGATTGAGCATGGCGGCTTTACTTCCCAATCAAATTACAACTATTTATTTGATACTCTTCAACGTTTCTTCACTGCACAGCCTGAATTTAATGCACCTTTCAACAGTAATGCGCTTGACTTAATATGTAATAAATTTGACAGAGGATGGAACGGTGTTCCGGGATATTTATACAGCGGTAGTAAAAACAATATTGCTTACTCGCATGCGGCTGTAGGAAATCATGATAAACAAAGAATTTCTCATACTTTTGCATTCAACATGCTTCTTGCATATCTTCCGGAAGAAACATTCGTAAATAAGTACAGAGGCGATGATTTTTGGAAAAAAGTAGCTAATGAAATAAAAAATGATTTACTTATGTCATCAATGGAAAAATCAATTTATTACAACCAAATTAATGAGAATAACTTCAGAAGAGTGTTCCACTCCATTTCACCAAGAAATTTAGCAAAAGTCGCTGCGCTGAATGATGCTTTCTCTGATGCAACCCGCAATCATCCGAACGGAGATGAATTAAGAGAAACTTTCAGCAGAACATTGGATACATTAGCTGCAAAGCGTACAAAAGGTTCTGAACACTTCTTCTGCAAAAATTTTGAAGCAAATTATGAAGATATTGTTAATGCTTCTCCTCAAGAATTTAGAGAAGAGCTTCGTAAATTAAAAGGTGCCATTCACAAAAGATTAACAAGACCGGCAAGGCTCAGAGGTGTTGAACTTGCGAAATTAATGGTAGCAATGCCGGGTAATCCTACATTATACGCAGGTGATGAATTACTTGAACTCGGTGGTGAAGAAAAAGGTAAAAATGTTACATTGCAAAATAGAAACAGGCTTCATTGGGAATATGCAGGGCAAGAAGGATTTGCCCACGTAAAAGAATATTCAGATACTCTTGCAAAGATTTATGCTCTCAGAAATGATGAAAATCTTTCTTGCTTAGTAAATGGTGATACATTGTTATTGCCAAGACAAGCAGAAAAATGTAACAGAGAAGTTATGGGAATGTACAGATACAATGACCATGATGATTGTATTATTCTTATGCATAATATAGGCTTTAACTCATCCAGAAATTATGATAATGATGTAACTATCCCAATAAACAGTATTGATTTATCTGCAACTGATATTGAATATTACCCTGACGGTTGGCAAGATAAAGGCGGCATTGCAAAAGCCGGATTACCGAAACCGCTTATTGCAGGTTCAGAATTTGTTGATGCTTTGGATTCCTCAAAAAAATTCATTATTAAAGAAGACGGCAGATTATATGATGCTGACAGTAATAGTATAGTTCTTACCAATCCGGTAACTATTTTAAAAAGAGTTAAATAAATAAACTATTTTCAGTATTATTTATTTGACAATGTATGTTAAAATAATTCCATGAGTATTCGTAAAATTTTATCATTATTAATACTAATAGCATTGGTTTTTGTACCATTTACAGCTGATGCAGCTACAAAAGCCAAAAAGAAAAAAACTGTCAGAAAAGTAGAAATTCAAATGAAAGACGAAATGATTTTGACAGGAACTTTAACCATGCCGGAAAGTGCAAATATTCATGCGAAAGTTCCGCTTGTAATCTTATTGCACTCATTAGGCAGCAATCGTGATGTATACATACCTTTATCCAATGAATTAAAGAAAAAAAATATTGCTTCTTTAGCTCTTGATGCAAGAGGTCATCATAACAGCACAACAAAATTAAGCGGTAAAAAATCATATTGGCAAAATTATGCCACAAAAATTTATGCTAAATACCCTGATGACATTGTTGAAAGTGCCAATTACATGAAAGAACATTATTCTGCAATTGCTTCGGATAGAATTGCTATTCTTGGTGCCGATATTAATGCAAATGCAGCTGCAATAGCAGCAGCAAACCAAAAATGTAATGTGAAAAATCTTGTTTTAATTAGTCCGACAATGACTTTCAAAGGACTCGCACCTTCTAAATCCATAATGGCTTATGGAAATAAACCTGTAATGATTATTGCAAGCAAAAAAGACGTTTATCATTATAAAGAGGCAATAATTTTAAGCAAATATTCTTCGGGGAAAGTCAATTTTATAACGACAGAAAGCGGCGGAACAGGCGATAATATACTAAAGGTTAATCCTAAGTTAAATAATACAATTGCAGACTGGTTATCAAAAAATCTTTAATTTAATCACCTATTTGAACAGGTTCTTCCAAAATTACGTTAACTAATTCACCCATTACTATTTTGGTTTCTTTTCCAAACATCCGAGGACCTGACTGCATAAGTTCGCTTACACCGTATTTCCCGTTTGGCGAAGCTCTGTGTAAAGTGGTTTTATGTCCTGAACGGCGTGAAAAAGCACCACCAAAAACTCTGTTATTTTTGTTTGAGGCAACATAACCTTTCACATCAAATTGTCTGCCATCAGGAAAAACCAAACCAATAATATCTATTGAAAAATATCCGTCCATGCCTCTTTGTGCTTTTTGAAGATTTTTAACAACCCCTACAAATAATGAGTTTTTTGGCAAAATAACTTTGTCTTCAATAGTAAAATCTGACGGAATTAAGATTTTTATAATATCATCAGAATTATTAAATTCACTTGAAACAGTTTGCCCTATAAACCCTCTGAAAAAACTTCCTTTGGGTATAACCAAATCAATTTTTTTTTCTTCTTCGGGAACATCAAATTCATCAAAATGACCATATAAAGCTAATGCCGAACCTGACAAAAAGCATGCTGATAAAAATATTATCAAAGCAAAAAGTTTTTTCATAGTATTAACTTATTTCCTCAATATATTTTATTGCAAAAGTTGCAGCAACAGCACCGTCAGCAGCCGCAGTAATTACCTGCCTCAGCGGAGTTGTCCTTAAATCACCTGCAGCATATACACCTTTTTCGGTGGTTTCCATTTTATCGTTTGTAACAATAAAGCCTGCCTTGTCTGTTTCAAGTTGCCCATCAAACATTTCAGCATTTGCAGAAAAACCGATATAAGGGAAAACACCGCTTGTTTTAATTTCTTTTACCTGATTTGTTTTGACATTTTTTATAACAATGGATGTTACGCTATTATCACCGATAATTTCTAAAGGTACACTGTTATAAACAAATTCAATTTGAGGGTTTTTAAATGCCCTCTGCTGAATAATTTTATCTGCTCTGAGTTCATCACGTCTGTGAATAATATAAACTTTTGAAGCAAATTTTGTTAAATAAATAGCTTCTTCAATAGCGGAATTGCCACCGCCTATTACACAGATAACTTTATTTTTAAAGAAAGCACCATCACAAACAGCACAATAACTGACACCACGACCTGCAAATTCGTTTTCTCCGGGGATGTCTAGTTTTCTTGCCTTTGCACCTGTACACAAAATTATAGCTTTTGATTTGAAAATTTTATCTTCTGCTTCTATTATCTTTGTGTCACCTTTTAAACTTACCGATAAAATATTTTCCATAGGGAATTTTTTAACATTAAATTTATCGGCATGCTCTTCAAATTTTTCCATGAGGTCATATCCGCCACTCATAGGATAAGAGGGATAATTTTCGATTTCAAGATAATTTGTGGGTTGTCCGCCAAGCATATTTATATCAACAATTGCCGTTTTTAATTCGCCTCTTGCACCATATATCCCGGCGCTTAAGCCGGCAGGTCCTCCGCCTAAAATTGTTAAGTCAAAATTAAATTCTTGTTTTTCAGTAGCCATAATATACCTCAATATGCTATTATAATCCTATTAATGATATTTTACTATAAAACTTGGGGATATTGAATTTGCTTAACAACTTTAAACATTTTCTGATGGTATTATTTATTGTAATTGCTTTATGCAGTGGACTTTACGCTATAGCAAACACTAATTCTCTCGTCATAGTGTATCCGACTAATAACACAACGATTAACGCAAATTCTACTTTTTTTGTAGGGCATACTCACCCGAAAGCAACAATGACCATTAACGGACATCCCGTAAAAGTCTATGCTAACGGTTCTTTTGTTAAAGTGTGTAATCTTTCAAAAGGAAAAAATACAATAACACTAAAATCTACAATAAATAACGATACAAAAATTGAAACCTACACTCTTGTAGTACCGCCCAAGAAATCCAACAAAAAAGTTACTCCACCTGTATTTAAAAAACTCAATGAGACACTTATTGTAGAAGAAGATGAAGCCCCATTAAGAATTTTCCCCTACGGCGACAGGCTAACACCAACAAAAAAGGGTGTAATTTTTGAAACAACAGGTTTTGTAAATAATCATTATAAAGTAAAATTATCCGGTAACAGATATGCCTATATTGGTCAAAGCGCAGTTAAAACTTATCAGGGTGCAAAATATGAAAAACAAATTTTGGATGAAATATATTTTACCGGTAAAGAAAAAGATATAATTGTAGAAATCCCTATCAAACAGCCAATTCCCGTTGAAATTACAAATATTGATAATCTGCTAAAAGTTCAACTGCACGGAACTCAATTGGACTTCAAAAATTATATACTAAAAAGTCCTTTTATTAGCGGTTTTTCATTTTGCGGAGATACTTTATGGATAAAAATAATGACCGATAAACTTAATGGTTATGACTATTATTATGATAATAAAAACCTTGTTCTAAAAATAAGAAAACCTTTTGAAGCAACTTTATACGGAAAAATAATAGCAATAGACCCGGGTCATGGGGGGAAAGAGGCAGGTTCAACCGGACCTACGGAAGTTCCGGAGAAAGATATAAATTTAGCAATCAGCAAATACTTGAAAGAGGAACTTGAAAAAAATGGTGCAACCGTAATAATGACAAGAGAAGATGATTCTGACGTTGATTTATATGAAAGGGTTAAAATAGCACAAGACTCGGATGCCGATATCCTTATCAGTATTCATAATAATGCTTTACCTGATGGACAAAACCCTTACGAAATACATGGAACAACTACTTATTACTATAATCCACAAGCAGTAAAACTTGCCAATATAGTTCAGAAAAATCTTGTTGCACAAACAAAATTTAAAGATTTGGGAATTAAAAAAGGAAGTTTTGTACTCACAAGACCTACAAAACCTGTAAGCCTGTTAGTTGAAGTCGGCTACATGATTCACCCCTACGAATATGCCCAACTTTTATCCGAGAAAAACCAAAGAGCCTACGCAGTCGGTATATGTAACGGACTTAAAGAATATTTAAAATAAAGAATTAATTATAAAAATAAAGCCTCTTAGATTTTTAAATTAAGAGGACTTTATTTTGAATTTATTTATAATTAACAGATATTACTGTGCTTGCGGAATTAAGACCATATCCTGAGTAAGCATAATTGGAATTTCTTTTCCTGCTTTAGCTTTGTAATGTAACCCCGGAGTAACTAAACCGATGATTAAACCTGCACCTGCACCTACCGGCATACCTATTGCAAAACATCCTATACCTACAGCATGAGCAGCAGCACCGATACCTGCACCTACACCAGCACCTACACCAAACATTCCGACTGTCCAGATAGCAGGTTTAGCAAATGTCGCCCAACCTGAACGCTGTAAAGCATTATATTTTCCGTAAACACAAGCACCCATTGAACAAGCCTGACTGTTAGGAACAAGTATTTCATGAAAATCGAGCATTACTTTAGCATTTTTGTTAAACATTTTGGGTGGAATATAAGATTTTACGGTTGCAACAATTTGAGTACCGCATGGCAGCAACAATCTGCCTTCCTGAGTTGATAATCCGTTTGGCAAATTGAAAGAAATTTTATCTCCCTCTTTCAAATTTTTAGTTGTAAAATCTTGCATAAAAGCAACTTTAAAAACATCTCCTCTCGGAATAATCATTTTATTTTCGGTGATATTTACTATGTTGGAAGAAACATTTTTTATCTTTGGTAGTGTTTCAACTTTAATGATTTTTTCACCTGCAGCTATTGTGTTATTTACTTCAACAATTTCTGTTGCAGTTTTTGTATTATTCTGAACATCAATTTGACTGCCTTCTGCAACCGGCAAATTCAATTCATCAGGATTCGGTAATTCAGCAGTAAGTGCAGGATAAGCGAAAGCACCGGTTGAATAAGTTAACGTCAAAAGAGCAAACAAATTAATTGCTACTAATTTTTTAAAATTAATCATATTATTTTGCCTCCATTTTAAACAGTACATACATAAGCATGTGCATTATACATCATGTTTGATTTTTTGTGAATAATAAATGCCTGTAACACAATACAGTATTGGCTTTTTGGCAAAATAAAAATATAAAAATTCAATAAAAGCAAACAAAATTTGATAATTTCATTAAAATTCCATATAATTATAGTTGGAATGGTTTAAATTAGGCTGAAATCACATGGCTGATGAAGATAAGCAGTTTGAGGCGACTCAACAGAAACTTGAACGTGTAAAAAAAGAAGGACAGGTTATAAAAAGTAAAGACTTCTCAATGGCAGTAGCCATGCTTGTCATGTTTTTGCTTGTTTATAATCTTTCACCGTTTATATGGCATCAGATTTCAAAATTATTCGTACTTTTATATGAACAAATCCCTCATGCAACTATTGAAAGTGTTGGCATACATTATATTTTAACAGTTGCCGTTATAGGTATTTTTCTTATACTTGCACCTATATTATTTGCGGCAATGATAATGGGTATTTTAGGTGATTTCATACAAATAGGTCCTATTTTTACCACGAAAACAATTGAATTAAAATTTGATAAATTAAATCCTACAAAATATTTTAAAAATTTATTTTCTTTAAAAACAGCATTTGAACTTATAAAAAACATTGTAAAAGTTGCCATTTTGGGTTTTGTAGGATGGAGTGTGTATAAAGCACATTTCCCAGTAATTTTGGGATTAAGTGCAGTTGATAATAAATTTGCGGTTCTTTTTGAATTTGGTAAATTAATTGTAGACTTCGTAACAAAAGCCTGTATCATATTCCTTGCTATTTCAGCAGCCGACTATATGGTTGTAAGAATGAAATTTTTAAAAGACCAAAAAATGTCTTATAAAGAAATAAAAGATGAATACAAAAACTCAGAAGGTGATCCCCACGTAAAAGCTGCTTTAAGACAACGCCGTCAGCAAGTTCTTCAAAGAAGTATGATGGATGCAGTTCAGACAGCAGACTTTGTAGTCACAAACCCAACACATATAGCAGTAGCATTAAAATATAATCAGGAAGAAATGCAGGCACCAATGTTGATAGCAAAAGGTACAGAATTAATAGCAAAGAAAATTATAGAAATTGCAAAAGAGCATGGCATACCTGTTATTGAAAACCCTCCCGTTGCAAGAGCATTATTCAGATTAGTTGAACTCAATCGGGAAATCCCGCCGGAGCTGTATAAAGCGGTCGCAGAAATATTACTATTTGTTTATAATTTGCGTAAAAATAAAAAAATGGATACAATATAAATATAAGAATGTAAGAGTTTTTTAAAATGCCGGATACCATTGATATCAAAAATTATATAGAACTCATAGAAAAGGTAGCCAAAGTAGAATACCGCCGTATTCCTATGCACATGGTTGACCTTGATGAACTTGTCAGTATCGGCATAATAGGTATTCAGGCATTAATTAAAGGTAAATCCCCCGAACAATTAAAAAAATACAATATCTCATATATGGCAACAGCTGTCAGATGGGCTATCAGAAACGAACTTCGTAACAGATATAAATGGTATTCTTACAAACAAAAAACTCAAGATGGACAAGAAGCAGGTGAAGGCGATGCAGCAGGTGTGGATGTTTCTCCCGATAAAGTCAGAGAAGCTATCTACGAAACCATTTTATCAATTGATTCTATCGCTGCGGATTCATCAGATAACGATTCACCGTTTGACTTCTTAAAAGATTCGGGTGCTTTGCCTGATGAACAATATGAACTTAGTGAACTCAGCAGATTAATTAAAGAAGCTATCGCAAAACTTCCTCAAAAAGAAAGAACTATCGTAGAATATCGTTTTTACAGAAATATGCAGGTAAAAGAAATTGCCACCGTTGTTGGGTTATCATCCTCACGTGTAACAAGAATTGTCCAGTCAGCATTAAACAGTGTCAGGGAATACTTGCACGATAAAGATGTGGAAAGTTATTAGCCATGGATGGATATCAGGAGCTAAGCAATTTTTGTAAAAAATTATACGAAAAGAATCTTGCCCCAGGATGTTCAGGGAATGTAAGTATTCGCAAGAATTCGCATGTGGCAATTTCTCCATCAGGTTTATCTTTAAATGATGTTACAGCAAAAAATATTGTTGAAATTGATTTTGAAGGTAATAACATAGGTAACGGAATTGCCTCAAAAGAAAAAATGATGCACATTGAGATATACAAAAAAAGACCTGATATAAATGCGGTTATTCACACACATTCAGCATTTTTATCCACATTTGCATTAAAAGGACTACCGATAGAAAACAGCCCCCTAATTGAGCTTGAATACTTATTCAACAATAAAGTACCTTTAGTCGGCTATAATCCTCCTGGGTCAATAGAACTTGCGCAAGAAACCGCAAATGCCTTTGATAAATACGATGCTGTCATTATGAAAAATCATGGTGCAATAGTCGGTGCAAAAACTTTAAAAGATGCCTTCTATAAATACGAAGTCCTTGAATATATGGCTCAGGTTATTATTCAGGAAAAAATGTTGAGGATGTAATTTTTATGAAAAATTATGCTGTTATTTTGGCTTCAGGTTCATCAAGCAGATTTGGAGATAAAATTCCAAAACAATTTATTAAAATTGATGAAAAAACAATTTTGGAAAAAAGTGTTGAAGCATTTGAAATCAACAAAAATATTACAGACATAATTATTGTTACGAATCCTGATTATATTGATCTTTCAGAAAAATTACTATTAAATAAGTATGAAAAAATCAAAAAAATTGTATCCGGCGGAAAAACTCGACAAGAAAGTTCCCGTATCGGAGTATCTTTGGTAAAAGAGGATGAAGCAAATATTTTAATTCATGATGCGGCAAGACCTTTTGTTACTCAAAAAATTATAAATGAATGTATAAATAATTTAGAAAAATATGATGCTCTCGGTGTTGCAATAAGTTCAAACGATACAATAATTAAAATCAATGATGAAGGTTTCATTACTGAAATTCCTCAGCGTGCTGCATTAAGACGAGTTCAAACTCCGCAAGCATTTAAACTGAACATCATAAAAAAGGCTCATGAATTAGCTCAAAATGACAAAACCATAACTGTCACAGACGACTGTGGCTTAGTGTTACATTACAACCTTGCACCAATATTTGTAATAGATGGTGATGAATGTAATATAAAAATTACGAGAAAATCAGACCTTCCGAAATAATTATCTTAAATAGCTTGTTTTCCAACTGTTCAGATATGCTTCTTGTTCCGGTGTTAAAGAATCAATTTTTACGCCCATTGATTTTAATTTAAGTTGAGCAATTTTATAATCATATTCCTTAGGAAGAACATACAATTTGTTTTCGAGTCTGCCTCTGTTTTTAAGTAAAAACTCAACCCCGAGTGCCTGATTAGCAAAGCTCATATCCATAACGCTTGCCGGATGACCTTCTGCTGAAACTAAATTCACCAAACGACCTTCTGCAAGAACGAGGATAGATTTTCCGTTTTTCAATTTATATTCATCCAAAGTAGGTCTTATCGGTTTAATTTCAAGAGTTTCTTCTTTTAATGCTTCAATATTAACTTCAATATCAAAATGCCCTGCATTACAAACCAAAGCACCATCTTTCATTTCCAACATGTGCTGAATATCTATAACATTTTTATCACCTGTTACAGATAAGAAAATATCACCAAGTTTTGCGGCTTCAGCCATAGGCATAACTCTGTAACCATCCATAACAGCTTCTAAGGCTTTTAAAGCATCGACTTCGGTAACAATAACATTAGCCCCCATGCCTCTTGCTCTTGCCGCACAACCTCTGCCGCACCAACCGTAACCTCCTATTACAAGGGTCTTTCCGGCAAGAAGTAAATTTGTTGCTCTCAAAATACCATCAATTGAACTTTGACCTGTACCATAACGGTTATCATATAAATGCTTTGTCAAAGACTCGTTAACGCCGATAGCAGGGAACGGCAATGAATTATCTTTTTCCATTGCTTTAAGTCTTATAATACCGGTTGTTGTTTCTTCGGCAGAACCAATAATATTAGGTATAATATGCTGCCAATTTTTGATAACTTCTGCGACCAAATCTCCGCCATCATCAATAATAAAATGAGGTTTGTGTTCCAATGCTTCTCTTACGTGCCCTCTGTATGCAACAGTATCTTCCCCCGCATAACCAAAAACAGGCATATCATAATATTTAACCAGAGCAGCCGCAACATCATCCTGAGTAGATAAAGGGTTTGATGCAATCATCACGGCATCAGCACCACCTGCTTGCATTGTAATCGCAAGGTTTGCCGTTTCTTTTGTCAAATGACAACCGATAGACACCCTCATGTTTTCAAAAGGTCTTTCTCTCAAAAATCTTTCTCTTATTTGCCCAAGAACAGGCATGTCACTAAAAGCCCAATCTATTTGTCTTTTGCCTTGTTCAGCAAGCGAAATGTCTTTTATATCATAGTTTATTGCGGTAGCTTCCATAATAGAATAATTAACCTCATGTTTATTATTTCAAGAGAATTATATTATGAAAAGAAATTTATTGAAATAGTAAAACCTTAAATATACTTTAATATTAATTTTTCTTAATAATTTTATTTCAAAATAAAATTTTTAATGATTAAATTTTGTCTAAAATCTATTGTAAAGTTTTGTAACAATAATATTCCAAAAAGGTTTAAAACCATGAAAACATGGGAATAATACATGTGTAAACAAATTCTCTCTCTCTAATTCCTCTCTCTAATATGTGGTAGACTTAGCCGACAAAAACAGTCGGTTTTTTTTTGCCTAAAAACATCCATTTAGCAAAAATTGAGGTATAATTTTCTTGAAGGAGAGAGATTTATGTACTTCATTTATAATTTTGTCGTTATTGCGTTATTAATAGTTTTATTACCTGTTATTTTATTTGCTTTGGCTTTAAAACCAAAATTTCGTGCAGGTTTTTTTCAAAAAGCGGGTTTTTATAAGGATATAAGTAAAAAAGAAAATCAAAAACATATAGTCATACATGCTGTTTCTGTCGGAGAAGTTATTGCCGTTGAAAAGTTTGTAAAAACTTTGAGGGAAAATTTCCCCAATGATAAGATAATTCTCACCACCGTAACAAAAACAGGGAACGGTGTTGCCAATAAAAAATTAGCAAATGTTGTTGATGAAATTTTATATTTCCCGTTTGATTTATTCTTTGCCGTAAAGAGTTTTATAAGAGCAACAAAACCTGATATGGTGATAATTGCCGAAACTGAAATTTGGCCTTATTTCGCAAAAGAATTAAATAACAAAAATATTCCTATAATCATAATTAATGGCAGAATTTCACCACATTCACATGACGGATACAAAAAATTTGAGTGGTTTTTCAAAAAAGTTTTATCAAATTACACACGAATTTTGATGCAGACAAAAGGTGACATGGAAAGAATTACAGATGTTGGAGCGCCCAAAGAAATTACACAATTTATGGGAAATTTAAAGTTTGATATTTCAAAAAATCTCTTATCTGAAGAAATTTCGGAATTGAAAAATGAATTTAAAGCAGTCGACAAAGATATTTTTATGGTTGGCAGTACGCATAAGGGTGAGGATGAAATAGTTTTATCCGTATACAAGGAGCTTCAAAAAGAGAAACCCGAATTAAAAATGATTTTAGCACCAAGACATCCGGAACGCTTAAAAGATGTAGAAAATCTTATAAAATCACATGGATTTCAATACGGAAAACGCTCGGAAAAAGCTGATTTTGAAAACAATCAGGTAATTTTACTTGATACAATGGGGGAATTGGCAAAATTATATTCAATAGCAAAAGTTGCTTATATAGGAGGAAGTTTCTCCGGAACCGGCGGACATAACCCTCTTGAGGCAAGTATTTATGATGTCCCCGTTGTCAGCGGAAACAGTACTTTTAATTTTAAAGATATCTATAAATATTTAACCGATGACAATGCAGCTTTTGTAGTTAATAATGAACAAGAATTAAAAGAAAAACTTTCCGAATTATTGAATAATGATGAGTTTTACGTAAATACTTCAAATTCGTGCCGTAAAATTTTTGAAAAAAATTCAGGTGCAATTAATAATGCTATCGCTGTTATTAAGGAGATAATTTAATGAAAATACTCGCAATACTTCCTGCAAGTATTGGAGGAAGATTAACCATGCAAAGCATTTTTGACGGCTTTGCCTTGAATGGTGCGAAAATTTTTTTATTCGACAAATTAAAGGATGATGAAAAAAATTTACCTTTAATTTGCGAAAAAGAAAAATTTGATTTTCTCGTAAGCTATGATTTTGCCGGACTGAAAATTAAAATTGATAATAATTTGAACCTGAAAACCATTAACTATTTTTCTGATGTAATTGAGGACAATCATTCCGGAAGTTATTGGAGTGATTATTATAAATATCTTAATGATGCTGATAATTATACATTTTATTGGGATTACGAACTTTATCTGAAGAAGAAAAATGAAATAAAAAATCTTTTTTACCAACCACACTTTGTAAATACCGATATTTATAAAAATTATAATAAAAACCCCGAATTTGATATTATGTTTGCGGGCAGACCCGATACTGATTTCCGTTTGAGGACACTGCTCGATTTAATGAAAACTTTTGATAGTAAAAAATTTGCTTGGTTTGCAATAGAAAAACATTTTATTGATGCCAAAAACAGAGCCAAAAATGATGAAGAAATAAGGCTTCTTGAAAAAAATTATAAAGGTTTTATCTCAACCGAAAAAGATATGGCTGATGCAATAAACAACGCAAAAGTATTTTTTAATTTTAATGCTCAAGGCATAAGTTCGTTGAATTATAGAACCTTTCAGGTGATGGCATGCGAGCGTATTATGCTTTCTGATAAGAGATTAGAAACATCAAGACTTTTTAATCCCGATGAAGACATAGTTATATATGATGATTTAGACGATTTAAAAAATAAAATAGAACTTTATTTATCGGATAAAATTCTATATAAAAAAACTGCCATTAATGCAAGACGAGCGATTTTAAAAAATCACTCGTCAAAACAATGTGTTCAAAATATGCTTAAACTTTGCAAGTAAATTTATTTATTTACAAACATATTTGAAATTACGTCCTTATATTTTTCAAAAACCGTATTGCGTTTAACTTTTGCAGTTTGACTGAGCATGCCGTTATCCATGCGGAATGAATCCTTAATAACTTCAAACTGCTTGATTTTTTCAAACGGTTTTAATCCGCTTTTGTTCTTTATATATTCTGTAATTTCTTTTTTGATTAATTCATGTAAAACAGGGTTTTTTATTGCTAAGGTTTTACCTGACTTCAAATCTTTAGCCAAAATACCGCATTTTTCCAAAGCCTCTTTGGTAGGAACAACTAATGCACCTACACTGCTTTGGTCTTGCCCAACCAAAACAACCTGATCAATATACGGACTGCCCAAAATAGCCTCTTCAATAGGTACAGGTTCGACATTCTCACCACTTGATAAAACGATAGTTTCTTTCATTCTGCCTACTATAACCAAATTGTTATCACCTGTTAACCAGCCGAGGTCACCTGTATTAAACCACCCATCTTCTGAAAGTACGGCTTTTGTAGCCTGTTCATTCTTATAGTAGCCATTCATAACCTGTGGACCTTTAATCATGATAAGACCTTTTTGAAAAGGTTGCAAAGTTTCAAAAGTATTAGGGTCAACGATTTTCAATTCCGTACCATCAATCGGCCTGCCGGCAGAACCTAAATAATTCGGGTCTTTTAGTATTCTTAAAGTCACAACCGGTGCAGTTTCGGTTAAACCGTAACCTGTTCTGATATTAAAACCAATCGCATCATAGAACAGCTCGTCTTTCATAGAAAGAGCGCCACCGCCTGAAATACTTGCACGCATATTTAATCCGGCAGCATTTTTTAACTGTTTATACAGCGTATTTGAGAATAAAACGTGCAAAGGCTTAATGAATGAACGGACAAATTTATGATACGCATTAGATAAGACTTTATATTTTGTCCTTTTATTTGTAATTCTTCTTTCACTGTACATTTTATGAATTTTGTATGTAATACTCGTTTTTACCGCAAAATCAAATAAATAATACACGAATGGTTTTTTCTGTTTTAATTTTTGATAAATGCCAAGTCTTATTGCTTCCCAAATTCTTGGCACAGACATCATTGTATCAATTTTATAACGCATAATGTCTTTTTTAAATTCGGCAATTGTCGTGTAATGGAGATGACAAGCTCTCGTTAAATAATAATACTGACCTGTTCTTTCATAAGCATGCCAAATCGGAAGAATTTGCAAAGTATTTTCTCCGGGCATCGACATAAAACCCGAATGTGACCCCGGCATCTGCGAAAGAAAGTTATTATGTGTAAGCAAAACCCCTCTTGGCTCTCCCGTTGTACCGGATGTATACAGCATTGTGCATGGGTCATCAAGAACTACATCAACGGGTTTAAAATATCCGTTCTGCCCGATTTCAATTACTTCTTCATAAGAATATACCTGAACACTTAAATCAGATAGATCTGCAAGCTCTTTTTTGAACATTAAAATTATGAATTTAAAATTATATTTTAAAAAACAAGGTTTTAACTTATTAAAAATTACATTATCTTTCACTACGAGCCCGACAGAGTCAGAATGATTTAAAATATAATCAAGTTCTTCAACGGGAGCATTAGAACCTCTCAATACATCAATAGCCCCGCATCTGTTTACTGCCATGTCAATTACCGGCCATCTGCCGTTATTTTCGCTGAATATGGCAACGAACTCTCCTTTTTGCAAACCTAGAGTTTGTAAACCTATGGAAAATTTATCAATATGCTCATGTAATTGTGCATATGTCATCTCTATCTGAGAGTATTTATCTGTGATAGCTTTGTATTCAGGGAATTTTTTTAAAGTTTTTTCCAAGTATTGATATAAACTGCCAACACCATCCATTTGATTAATGATTTCCTGCATATCCTTGTCAGGTGTTTGTTTTAAACATGTTGTCATAATAATCTCCCTAATGTAATTTTGTATCAATATTATATTAAACTTGAAATACTATGTCAACGGTTTTTAAAAACTTTAAAATGAGTTAATCGTTATTCTTTCGTTTTTTTGAATATTTACATCAATACTAAACAATTTTAAATATTCAACAATTCCGCCACGTATCGTTAGAGCTGAATTAATTGCATCATATTCGCCGATAACTTTAATCATATACGGAGGAGAAAGTTTCTTTTTGTTGATTATTATATTGTTGTCGGCATTTGTTATTTCTGAGGTAACAACAAGCCGTTGGTTATTAACACTTATTGCTGTAGCACCTGCGGCTTTTAAAACATTAACCAATCTGAGTAAGTCATCACTTTGTAATACATTTGCATAATCTTTTTGTTCATAGATTTTAGGAGCATTTTCGGTAATTGTTATGATTGCTCCGCTACCTGTTATGTCAGCAAAACCTGCAAGCTGATACATCTCTCTTACTTGTTTTGAAGTACCGTTTGGAGATATGCCGTGTTTTAACTCGAAAATTTCCTTTTCAAGTGCAAGTATTTGGTTGTTCAATTGTTCATTATGCTGATTTGTTTCTTTAAGTAAATTAGCTAATCCGGTTATTTTTTTCATCATTGCACTGTCGGTTTCGTTATATCCTGAAAATCGAATCAACTCCATTGTTATTACACCGCTCAAAATTGCGGCTATCATAAATACGAAAAAATTAAACTTAAATTCTTCTGTTATATTAAACTTTTTCAACTCTAACTCCCTGAGATAACTGCAAGTGCGGTTTGTAATATCTCTTGCGTGTTATTCTTATTCTTAACATTTTTTTCAGCTGCCTCTAAACCAAAATTGATTTCTTCTTTAGTATACCCCAAAGAATTTAAAACTGCTTGTGCTTCCGTAAAACCTTCGGAAATTTCCGCAAAATTCTTTATTTCACTTGTTTTTTCGCTAACTTCTATAGCTAATTCGTTTTTCAAATTCGTCATTTTATCTTTTAGTTCAAGAATTAGTCTTTTAGCAAGTTTAGGTCCAATGCCTTTTATCCGGCAAATAACATTTTCATTTTCCCCTATAACAGCTGAAATTATGTCGTTTAACGGCAATTCTAAAATTAGTAAAGCAGCTTTCATTCCGATACCCGAAACAGTTTGCAAAACATTAAAAGTTTCTCTTTCCTGCGGGGACATAAAGCCACACAAGATCATTGCATCTTCTTTATGAATAAGTGTCGTATAAATACAAATCTCATTCTTTAACTCGGGAAGTTGTTTATAAGTTTTTTTGTTGATTAATACTTCATATCCGATATTATTTACCTCTATAATGAGTTTACATCCTGTTGTTGTTATATTTTTTGAAATTAAAATTCCTTTTAAATAACTAATCATTATTTTTCTTCCTATATGTTTCTAACAATGCTGCTCCGACTACACCTGAAAAATCACCTAATTTTGCTTTTTCTATCTTCGTTTTTTCTGATGGCGTAGGCAAACATTTTGCTAACGTTTTAATTTTTGTTAATTCAAAAAACGGGTCTATTGCATCAATTAAACCACCACCCATGATTATTAATTCAGGATTTATAAAATTTATAATGCTTGCGAGTCCTGAACTCAAATACTCAGCTGCTTCCGTGAGGCAATTCACAACAACTTCGTCCTTTTGCTCAAATGCAATCTTCAAATGTTTTGAGCGAATAACCCCGTCATCCTTGATATAATTTACTATTGATGAATTATGTCCCCTTTTTATTGCTCCTCTTATTTTTTGTTCAATTGCAGTTCTTGATGCATAGGCTTCAAGACAACCGTTTTCACCGCATCCGCATGCCCTGCCGCCGATTGCAACTGTGATATGTCCGATTTCTCCTGCCGTACCTGTAAAGCCGGTAAAAAGTTTACCATCAATAACAATTCCTGAACCAACACCTGTTCCGACAAAAATGCATACAAAGTTTTTATGTTCCACACCGGCGCCAAAATATAATTCACCAAGCGTAGCAACTTCAACATCATTCCCTATAAAAACAGGTATATCAAGTTTTTCTTCCAAAATGCTTTTAAATTCTACATTTTTACAGTCTAAATTAGGTGCGGCAAGTAACATGCCATGCTCTCTGTCGACTTGACCTGCAATACCAATCCCGATTGAAGAAATTTCGTTTTTATCAACTTTGCTTTCTTCCAATAAAACATTAATAATACTTATAACTCTTTTTATTATTGCATCAGAACCTCGTTCTTTCTTTGTTTTTTTCTTGGAAGAGCAGATTACATTACCGGTTTCGAGATTAACAATACCGGCAAGAATTTTCGTGCCACCCAAATCAATTCCGACAGAATATTTTGCCATACCCGACTCCACACTTTTAACTTCTTTAATAATAGTATATTATAATTCTTTTTTCAAAGTATTTTTACGCAAAAAAAATCCCCTTTTCAGGGGCAATCTTTGAGTTAATCTCTCAAAGTTTAAGGGTAAGGTAAGGTAGGTAGTATATTTTAGTGTTTATTGTGTTCTCTATTTGCTATATCTTAATAAAAACAATTTTTAAGACGGAATTTCATTTTTATTATAAAAACTTTACATAAGTTAATATTTTTTTAGGAAACTTTACAGCGCTATTTTAAATGAATACATCTCTCATCCTTTAGCTATTTGATTTTATGAAGAAAGAAGTAAATCAAATTAAATTCAAATATATGTCAAATTATGTTCCAGTAATTAATACTACAAGAACAGTACGCCTAACCAAATAATTAAAATCTATTCAAAAAGATTATTTAATCTTTCCTGAATTTCAGCAGGGTCTATTTCGTTTGTAATTTTATTTATGTCTAATGCTATTTGGTAAAGTCTTGCGGCTTCCATTTTATCTCCGCAAACAACCATTGCTCTGCCAAGATTATAATATCCAAGTGCATAATTAGGATTAGTTTTAATTGACATTTCCAAACATTCAATGGCTTCCCTTACTTTGCCCAAATCATCAAGGTATAAAACCCCTAAATTGTTGTGAGCAATATCATAATCAGGGTCATATTTGATAGCCAGTTTATATTCTTTCATTGCCTCGTCAATTTCGCCCTTACCCCATAGCAAATAAGCTAAATTACAATGTAAACGTGCATTTGTCGGGTCAATTTCAAGTGCAAGTCTGTAAACCATCTGCGAACTTGCATAATCACCCTTATCATAAAAAACACTACCCAAATTAATATATGTTTCCATGTCATCAGGATTTAATTGCTGAGCACTTTGATATGCACTTATTGCTGCATCATAATTTTGTTTTGCTTCGTGTTGAACGTGGGCAAGCATTTGTGCAACTACACTAGTCCAATCGCGGCGGGGATTTAAATTAATTGCCATTTGATAATATTGTATGGCTTCATCAATGTCACCTTTCATGTACATGATATTTGCCAAATTGCTGTACAAAATAGGAAATCTCGGTTGTAACTCTATTAGTTTTTTATAAGTATCAATAGCTTTATCGTATTCAGCTGTATCCTCATACAGTTGACATAATGATTTATATGCAATTAAATTCAAAGGGTCATACCAAATAGTCATACGGTAACTGGTAATCGCTTCTTCGTATTTACCAATGTTTTTATATGCATTTCCTAAAACTATATACAAGTCTAAAAATCCAGGTGCTTCTTGGAGTTTTTCTTCGTAGAGTTCTATCGCAGCATCAATTGAACCTATTTTTTCGTAATAAGCACCCTTCATAAAAGTCGGATAAAAATGAATAATATTCTTAATTCTGTCTTTTACGGCCTTTACTGCTTCAAAATCAAACGGGAATTCAAAAATAGCGGCTAATCGGTGTCTTATCCTTTGGAAAAGTATTTTTAAAGGATAAGTAAGAACAAAATTAGGATACATAATTTGACTAACTATATGTGCCAAATAGTGTGCTCTTGAACTGCTTATTCCACCGTATTTGATAGCTAAGCCAAGATTATAGTACGCTTCCTGCATAGAATCTTTTTTGATAAGAATTTTAGCTTTCAGATAATATGCATCTTTATTTGCTTCTTTGTGTTTTATCGAAATATTTACGTGATTTAATGCTTTATCTATTTCACCGTTTAAGAAGCGGGCATGTGCAATTTTGTAGTGTACTACTGTGGGATTAATGTTACTTTCCAATGCACGCTGGTATTCGGTAACAGCTTCATCTATATACTGTCTGCTTTCAAAAATATCCAAGTGTTTTTGAATATAAATGTCACCTAGGTAAATGTGCCATTTAGCATTGGTCGGATCACTTTCAATTGCTGTTTTGCACACACTGATAGCATCTTCAAGTTTCATTTGATGCTTGAGCGCAAGAATTTTATTTTCCAACTCTTTTGATATTTTAGTTTCTTTTGTTTCTTCCAAATTTAACATGTTAATTTCTTAAAATATTGCCTTATTATATTATAATATCTTTTTTAAAAAAATAGAAGTTTTTAAGTTGAAAATCGTATGTGCAATAAGTCACCATCTTGTACAACGTAATCTTTACCTTCAAGTCTTGTCAGTCCTTTTTCTCTGGCTGTAACATAAGAGCCGCAGTCTACAAAATCCTGATAACCTGTAACTTCTGCACGGATAAACCCTTTTTCCATATCAGTATGAATAACCCCTGCGGCTTGAGGAGCTTTTGCACCTGCAGGAATTGTCCATGCTCTTACTTCTTTTTCTCCTGCCGTAAAGAATGTTCTTAGTCCGAGTAAATCATAAACCGCATTAATCATTCTTTCTACACCGGAATTTGTAACACCTAAATCTTCTAAATATGCTTTAGCTTCATCTTTTTCAAGCTCTGCGAGCTCTGATTCAATTTGTGCGCTTATAATAACAACTTGAGCATTTTGATTTTTTGCATATTCTTCAACTTTTCTGACATAATCATTGGAAGTTGCAATATCAGCTTCAGAAACATTTGCGGCATAAATTATCGGTTTTGCGCAAAGCAAATGTAAACCTTGTAAAAATGGTTTTTCTTCATCGGTAAATTCATCTTCTGTGAAAAATTTGCCTTGCTCCAAAAATGATTGAACTTTATCCAGCATATTTTTCTCTGTTATAGCAGCCTTTTCACCTGCTTTAATGTTCTTTGAAATTCTTTCTAATCTTTTTTCAACAGAACTTAAATCTGCAAGTGCCAATTCCATATTGATAACTTCTATATCGCTAATAGGGTCAACTTTTCCGTTTACATGAACCGTATTTGCATCATCAAAGCATCTTACAACTTCTATTATTGCATCAACTTCTCTGATGTGATGTAAAAATTTATTTCCCAGACCTTCGCCTTGACTTGCACCTTTTACCAAACCTGCAATATCACAAAATTCTATTGCTGTCGGGATTATTTCTTTTGAATTACATAAATCCGATAAAATCTGCAATCTATCGTCAGGAACTATTACTACACCTACATTTGGTTCTATAGTACAAAACGGATAATTTGCGGATTCTGCTTTTTTTGATGAGGTTAAAGCATTGAATAATGTTGATTTCCCAACATTTGGTAATCCTACTATACCTGCTCTTAACATTTGTCGTTCCTTTTTTACTACTTCTCTTACTTATACTTTACTATAAGAAAGATTTTTTTGCACCTTAATTGTTTTATCAAATCGTCTTCGTTTTAATAATGCTGATTCTGTAAATTTTGTACATTAATATTATCAGTATTGAGGCAGGACACGTACTTGTAATTTTATTATTTTCACACTATCATTGTATTATGAAGGCTATAAGAGAGCTAGGAAGAAATAAAGGAGGACTTAGTAATTATGGCAAAAACTATTACAGTAGACGGTAACTATGCTGCTGCGCACGTTGCGTATGCTTTGAGTGAAGTTGCCGCAATTTACCCTATTACTCCTTCATCTACAATGGGTGAATGGGTTGATGAATGGGCTTCCCAACATAAGAAAAATATCTGGGGAAAAGAAGTTTCAGTAGCAGAAATGCAGTCAGAAGCAGGTGCTGCGGGTGCCGTTCACGGTTCATTGGCAGCAGGTTCGCTGACTTCTACTTATACAGCTTCACAAGGTTTATTGTTAATGATTCCTGTTATGCACAAAGTAGCAGGTGAAATGATTCCACACGTTATTCACGTTGCGGCTCGTGCTTTAGCAGCACAGTCATTGGCAATTTTCGGTGATCATACTGACGTTATGGGTTGCAGAAACACAGGTTATGCAATGTTAGCTGCAAACAGCGTCCAAGAAGAAATGGATATGGCTTTGATTGCACACCTTTCAACTTACAAAGCAAAAGTTCCTTTCTTACAATTCTTTGACGGTTTCAGAACATCTCATGAAGTTCACAAAATTGAAGAAATTTCTTATGAAGATATCGCTTCATTGGTTGAACCTCAATACATCGAAGAATTCAGAAACAGAGCAATGAAGCCTGAAGCTCCTGTTTGTAAAGTTGGTGCGCAAAATACCGATGTTTACTTCCAAGGACGTGAAACAGTTAATAAATACTACGATGCAACTCCTGATATCGTTCAAGAATATATGGACAAGGTTGCAAAAGTTACCGGTCGTCAATATCATCCGTTTGATTATGTTGGTGCTGCTGATGCTACAGATGTAATTGTTGCTATAGGTTCAGGTTGTGAAACGATTGAAGAAACAATTGAGTACTTAAATGCAAAACGTGGTACTAAATACGGTTTAGTTAAAGTAAGATTATACAGACCGTTTGATGTTAAAAGATTTAACGCAGCACTTCCTAAATCAACTAAGAGAATTGCAGTTCTTGACAGAACAAAAGAACCCGGTTCAATCGGTGAACCTTTATACTTGGATGTTGTTGCAGCACTTGAAAACAAAGATATCAGAGTTATCGGCGGAAGATACGGTTTATCTTCTAAAGAATTTACTCCGTCAATGGTTTATGCTATTTACAAACATTCTGAAGCTAACGGGTTCCACGGATTTACAGTTGGTATTGAAGATGATGTAACAAATAAATCATTAAAAGTTGACGAACAAATCGTTACGGAACCTGAAGGAACAACAAACTGCATGTTCTGGGGCTTAGGTTCAGACGGTACTGTTGGTGCAAACAAAAACTCAATCAAAATTATCGGTCAATATACAAACAAAGATGCTCAAGCATACTTTGCATATGACTCTAAAAAATCATTTGGTGTTACTGTTTCTCACTTGAGATTTGGTGACAAGCAAATTAAATCAACTTACCTTATTACGGCTCCTGACTTCGTATCATGCTCTACTCATGCGTACGTTGGCAGATATGATTTATTAAAAGGTATTAAAGAAGGCGGTACATTCTTATTGAACTCACCTTATACAAAGGATGAAGCATTTGCACATTTAACAAAAGATATGCAAGAAACAATCATCAATAAGAAAATCAAATTTTATAACATTGATGCTGAAAAACTTATTAAATCTCAACCCGGTTTGAGAGGTAAAGGTGCAAACACGGTTATGATGGTTGCATACTTCAAGGTTTCAGGAATTATTCCGTTTGAACAAGCTCTTGAAGGCATGAAAGAAATGACTAAGAAAACCTTTAAGAAAAAAGGTGATGATGTTGTTAATATGAACATTGCTCTAATTGATGCAGCTGTTGATGCTTGTGAAGAAGTTCCTGTTCCTGCATCATTAGACGGTGTATGTTCAGCAGAAAATGTTAAACTTATTCCTGATGATGCTGATGAATTTGCTAAGAAAATCATTGAACCTTCTATGCGTCAAAAAGGTGATGATATTCCTGTTTCAGCAATGTCAAATGACGGCGTAATCCCGACAGGTACAGCTTGTTTGGAAAAACGTGGTATCGCACCTCGTGTTCCTCACTGGAATTCGGAAGTTTGTGCACAATGCGGTATTTGTGCTTCTGCATGTCCACACGCAGCTATCAGAACTAAATTGTTTGAAGCAGATACATTGAAAGATGCTCCTGACTCGTTCAAAACTGTTAAAGCTATGCCAAATGCTAACGGTGAAGAATTCAGAGTTCAAGTATACTGCAAAGACTGTACTGGTTGCGGTGTTTGCTTAGATCAATGTCCAGTAAATCAAAGAAAACCTGAAACACCTGCTCTTTCTTGGTCAACTATTGAAAAAGAAGTTGAAGCATGTGAAGAAGTAAATGAAAAATTCTTTGATGATGCTCCTGATAATGTAATGGGTAAAAACAACATTAAAACTGTTAAAGGTGCAATGTTGAGAAAGCCGTTATTTGAATTTTCAGGTGCTTGTGCAGGTTGCGGTGAAACACCTTATGTTAAACTCGTTTCACAATTGTTTGGTGAAAATGCTATCGTTGCTAACGCAACAGGTTGTTCATCAATCTACTCAGGTACATTCCCGACAATTCCTTATACAAAGAACAAAGACGGCAGAGGTCCGGCTTGGGCTAACTCATTATTTGAAGATAACGCTGAATTTGGTTATGGTATGAGATTGGCTGTTGATGCTAACAGAGCAACATTGAAATCTTATGTTGAACAAATTTTGGAAAGTGACAAAGCTCCACAAGATTTGAAAGATGCTTTGAATGGTGCAATGGCTCATTGGGATAATTCAAAAACAGAAGAAGCAATTAAAGCTCAAGAAGCTGCAAAAGCAGTTATTGCTAAGTATAAAGATGTTGATTGCCCGAGAATGGCAAAAGTTCGTGAACTTCAAGATTACTTTACCGATAAATCTGTTTGGATTATCGGTGGTGACGGTTGGGCAAACGATATCGGTTACGGCGGTATTGACCATGTTCTTGCACAAGGTAAGAATGTTAATATCCTTGTTCTTGATACAGAAGTATACTCTAACACAGGCGGTCAAGCATCTAAGTCTACTCCGACCGGTGCGGTTGCTAAATTTGCTACAGGCGGTAAACACACATACAAGAAAAATATGGGCTTGATGAGTATGTCTTACGGTTATGTTTATGTTGCATCAGTTGCTATGGGTGCTGACAGAAATCAAACTTTAAAAGCATTCCAAGAAGCTGAAGCATACAACGGACCATCAATTATCTTTGCTTATGCTCCTTGTATCGCACACGGTATTGATATGAGTAAAACTCAAACCGCACAAAAACGTGCTGTTGAAGCAGGGTACTTCCCGCTCTACAGATACAATCCTGCAAATGAAAAACCATTTACTTGGGATGCAAAAGAACCTACGGCTAACTATCAAGACTTCATCAGAAGTGAAGGTCGTTATAAGTCATTACTTAAAACTAATCCGGAAGCTGCAGAAGAACTTTATGCACAAGCTGAAGGTGATGCAGCAACAAGAATGGCTGTTTACAAAGCAGTTGGTGAATTAATGAAATAAGTGCCTTGCACATATTAATTAATAAAAATCGGTTATCAAGTTTGGTAGCCGATTTTTTTGTAAAGAAAACTTTACATGTTTTATAGAGCATGGCAATAAATTAAATTTATGAGTTTTGTAACGAATAGCAAGGTAGTAATTAGTTTTGAAAGGTTGGTATAAATATGGTAGAACCGGTAAGCAACTCAAATTCATTATTAAAAAGAACAGCCGTAGCTGCTGGTATTGGCGCAGGCACTTATGCAGTCGGGAGTTATGCATTACAAAAATTTGCAATGAAATCTCCTTATTTAAGTGCAGATACATTTAATAGTGCAGCAAGTATATATGATGGATTGAAAAATTCATTTAAGAATCCTATCTTAAATAAAATTTCTAATGCGGTACTCGGTTTTTCTTCTAAAATCACCAGAATGGCAGGCGAAGCTGTTAAAACCGGTAAAGTTAATTTCAAATTAATGGGAATTTACGCCGGTATTGGTGCCGCTACTTTCGCAGGTATGTACTTGGCATACCGCGGTGTTAAAGCATTATTTTCAAAAAATGCATAAATAAAAATTCAAATAAAAAACGACTACCTGATAAGTAGTCGTTTTTTTATTGCAAATTTTACTATTTAGATATTGTTACATCTTTCCAAACAATTTCTCCTGATAAAACGCCTTTATCGGATTTGACTTCACTCATATCTTTTGCACCTGTCATTTTTAATGTTTGCGCAGGTACTTCACCATCTGCTACATAGTGAACATTATGGCGTTTTCCATCAGCTCCTGTCAATATAATTGTGCTACCGGGTGTAAATTTATCTTCACCTTTTGGGTTTACAAGAATTGAGTTAGGATATTTTGCTTGAATTTCTTTTTGTGATAAACCCTGAAAAGTCTTTTTCAAACTTCTTCCCAAAGGTGCTGTTGTTGTATCTATTGAACCTGCATTTGCACTAACATCGACTTCACCTTTTTTTACTAAGTGATGACCTGTTGCTGTCTTATTATCCCAGTCGAAAATTTTTATTGTATCGCCATATTCTTTTCCGTAATTGAATTTACCGTCATTATTTGCATCAATTACGGCTATATCTTGACCTGCCTGATTATATTTTGTTCTTAAATCTTCAATTGACTGGCCTCTTTTAGGTATAATTCCTCCGTTTATTCCGTCTAATGCCATGCTTATTTCTCCTTTTAAATAATAAATTCCCGTAATAAATCTCGATGTATTTTAATAAAAACATTTTTTTCATGATTATTGCCTATTTCAAAATCATCATTAAATAATTTTTTGTGGGTAATCTTGGAGGAAACATGGATAGTATAAACTCTGTTTTTCAAAGAAATATTTTTGTGGAGAAACCAACTAACTATAAAACTCAACAAACAACATTGTTATCATTAGTGGGCAAGGACATTCTTGCACCCCAAAAAAAGGCAGAAGAAGATATCACTGCATACATAGATATTTTGTATAAGGACACTGACGATAATCTGTTAAAAAGTATTGACAAATTGAAACTTACCGGAGCGTATTCCCCGATGAAAAGCCAAAAACTCCATTATGACGGTTTTTTGTTTTAATTGCCTTTGAAATACTCAACTGCTTCTTGTTGGATTTTTGCAGCTTCTTCGTATGAATGACCATTTTCTAATGCTTTTTCAAAAATCTTGTCCGATAAACCGACAATTCTCTCGCTACCTTTAAATGCGACCAAATCAGATTTAACACGTTCTGCTAACGGCGAATTAAGGATAGGGTCTATTTTGGGTTGTTCCTGTTTTTGCATCTTCTTAACCATTGAACGACCAACTAATGCAGAATGAGCATTATCTAAGTTCTTAATTTCTTTGTCAGTATAATTTTGCGGTTGAACATTTTCAGCTCCGCTACCTGCAAAGTTAAGATTTTGAACTTGATTAATTTTGTCAGCACCGATATTGCTGTTAATATCTGTCATATATTTCTCTCCTATTAGGATAATCTCAAAACAAAAATGTATGCTATATTAAAACGCAAAGTTTAAAAAATTTGCTAGTACATTAACAAATTTTAACAATTTTTTTAAAATATGGCAAGAATATAATAAAAACTCATTATACAGGCTTAGAAAAACAGCTCAAAATCGTATGATAATTTATTCGTAAAGTTTGCATAAATCAGTTACATAAATTTTATATTCTTCCCTCAATGCTTTTGGCTCAAGAATTTCACACTTTTCCATATATCTTAAAAGATTGTTAAAAAAACGTATTTTGTCCTGATAGTAACTTTCAACAATTGAGAATTTATCATTACTGTATACAATTTTTTCATTTGATTTTAATGTATAAGATTTAATGAAAGAACCGTACATTTTTAAAGTCACATGGTTATTATTGAATGTGAATTGATTTTTGACAGGCAATTGTTTTATCGAAATAATGTTATTTTGCTCTATCAAAATATTTTCTTTTTTATTTAAGTTATAACATTTTAGATAAATATTGTTTTGCTCAATGATTACGTCATAAGGTTCAACAATGTTTTTAAATTTAGTACAGTTATACAGATATTCAATACTTAAACGTTGTTTGTCTGAACAATATGTTCCCAAGGTTTTTATTTTTGATTTTACTTCCGTTTTTTTATTCAAGTATTTTTTTACTTTGTCGTTACTTATAAATTTTGTTAATTTCTTAAATGTATCCACATAGTTATAATTTCTTATAAGGTAATAATTGCTTAAAACTTTGTAACATTCTAACATAAAAGCCTCATCTTTCTTTGATAATGTTATATCAAAAGGGGTAGAAAGAAGTTTGTATATTTTATTATTGATTTTCTTAAAACAAAAACCTGCGATTTTCATGGTTCTAATGTGCTTGAGCAATGTTGCTTTTGAGACGGAAATACCTTGCTCTTTGCTCAAATAAACTGCTAAATCGGTCAATGTGAACTCTTCATGCGTAACAATGTATTTCATACATTCTAAAAAGAGGTATGCACTTTTATTTACAGGTTTATTCATACAATTCCTTAATTGATTTTAATATATCGTAAAAGGTATTTTTTAATTCTGCGGGTTCGATAATTTTGCAATTACAACCAAGCGAAATCAGCTTTTGAAACAGTACAAACCTATTAGAATAATTAATTTTTGCCAAAACTTTTGATTTCTCTTTTTTAATTAACTGAATATCAAGAAAGTTGTTTTGTATATTTTTATAATTTTTAATTTCGCAAATTGCATAATAATTACCTTTTTTCTCAGAAATATTATCTGAAACTGATTTTATTTTTTCAATTCTGGTTACCTTTAAACAACGATATTCCGACAATTTATTATCAAGACAAAAGAGATATAACTTTGTATTATCTGTTTTTAAATAAAGTGGTAAAATTCTCAGAATTTCTCTGCCTGATTTTGGTGAGCGGTAATAAATAGAAATAGATTCTCCTTTGACTATATAATTTTGCAAAGAAATTATTTTTGCGTGTAAATTTGAACCAAACGGTGGTGCAGCAATAATTTTATCGATTTTATCAGCATTTATTTTATTTGTATATAATTTTAGTTTTTCTAATGAATTATTAAATGACAAAATATTTTTAACGGAATAATTTTGCCCGATAATTTTTTTCATTTCTGATAAAACAATAAAATCATTATCAGAAAAATCAATAAAATTTATATTTTCTTTAATAAAATACCTGTGAGGTTTTTTAAATGAAGATATTTTTATGCCTGCTTTTTCCAAAGTATTAAAATAAATATTCAAAGTGTCGTTGGAAAAATTTTCACATAAGTTACGCCCTGACATTGGAGATAGCATAAGAGCTTTTAAAATTCCGATAACTTTTAATGATGAATTTGATAAGTTATTATCTTTTATCATTTTAATTTATGGGAAATTGTTTCTCCCGGGTTCAAAATGACCGGTTTAATTAAACTTTCACTACCGAGTAAAGTAACAAAATCATTGATATCAACGGAAATTTGGGGGAATGTATTGTAGTGCATCGGAATAGCCATCTTTGCATTTAGTAATTTAGCCGCTTGAACAGCTTCATTAATTCCCATTGTAAAATGTCCGCCAACAGGGAGTAGAACTATGTCAGGTTTATACAGTTCACCTATTAATTTTAAATCTGCAGTTAAAGAGGTATCACCTGCGTGATATACTCTTTTGTCTTTAAATCTGAACATTATCGAAGAAGCAACTCCGCCGTATTGACCATCGGCGGTCATGCTTGAGTGAGCTGCAGGCATAAATGTAACAATACCCCATTCAAATTCAAGTCTGCCACCTAAGTTTACAGGGTTAACTTTTGCACCTTTTTTTTGGCAGTACAAAGCTAATTCAAAAATAGTATGTATTGTGGCACCTGTTCTTTTTGAAATTTCAATAGCATCTCCTAAATGGTCTGCGTGTGCATGAGTTACAAAAATATGTTCGGGTGCAAATTCACTCAAATCACCATTATAAAAAGGATTTTGAGATAAAAACGGATCTACTAAAATTTGTTTATTTGCAACACCAAATTGAAATGCACTATGCCCTAAATATTTTATCTCTAATGTCATAATTATTACCTTATTAAACTATTAACTTATATCATTTTTGAACTGATTTTTTGCATAAGGCTAAAGAGTCTTTTACTTACTTCACCCTGACTTATATTAAGAGTTGAGGCAATTTCACGTTGTTTTCTGCCTTGAGCATACTTCATATAAAATATTTTCGCATAACATTCCTCAGGTTCTTCTTCGTCAAATCTTAATACCAAATTATAAATTTCTTTTAACGTTTCTCTTTCGGTAATTTTTTCAACAAAGCTGATAGAAGGGTCTTTTATATCAAGCAAACCGTCATCCAGCGGATTTTCAAGAGAAACAGTGGATTTTGCAATGTTTTTATAGCCTTCGGCTCCTCTGGTTATTCTTCCGGATGTTTTCAGCACATTGATGATGGCGGAAGAAATAAGTTTGTTAAGATAATTTTCTATTCTTGTTATTTCATCTGTTTTGTCCAGCAGGAAACAACAGCGTTCCAAGGCTTCCGAGCAAAAATCTTCAAGCAAATCTTCGTTGCCCCTGTACCTTTTATTAGAAACAATCATTCTCTCTATAATTGATTTATACTCTTGGGTTATT
Organism: Candidatus Gastranaerophilales bacterium; assembly: GCA_045598245.1. Lineage (GTDB taxonomy): Bacteria > Cyanobacteriota > Vampirovibrionia > Gastranaerophilales > JAILCC01 > JAILCC01. The sequence continues at coordinate 29,959 of JAZLLQ010000014.1, read as the reverse complement.
ACCACTTTTTACTTCCTACCCGAAACCTCACATATAGTATACCAACAACAGTATATATTTGACAAGTATATTAAATGGAGTATTTTTATTTGTTTTTTGGAATTTCTGTTACAAGACAATGTATTCCGCCGTGTGACAATTCAAGCCCGGTAGCTATTTCACCGCACAAGCCTTTAACAAAATATATATTATCCGGTTTTATATATGGTTTTAAACTTTCTTTAAATTCTTTTTCAATACTAAATCCAACTTTTTCCGCGATTTTATCCGATATTCCCAAATAAAAATTATCGGCAGAACTTTTGTTTGTAATGTAGACAAGTTCACCTTTTTTATTAATACAAACAATTCCATTCATAAAGTTTGCCGAATAATTAATTCCTTCATCAGTCTTATAATACATTCTGCCCGGAACACGTATTGCCTCATATCCGTTACTTTTTAAAACCTTTTCAATTGTATCGGTATATTTGCCTGAATTAAAAATCATATTTTTTTCAAAATTATCTTTTTGTTCTTTTAATCTCTCCGCATAAGCAGTATATATCCGTTTTAGTGTTTCATCAGTTTCTTTTTCTTGTGCGGTTTTGAACTTTTCTATACCTTTATCCAAAACTTTAAGCATTAATTTATCATCTGCAACCAAAACTCTTTTTTTATCTAAAGGTCTGATGAATAAATCTAAGTGAAAATCCATTTGCGGAACAAAAATCACTTTGTTTACTCCGAACATCTCCTTCATATAATCGTAATTAATTCCTCTGCTTTCGGCTTGAGCAAAATATTTTTTTTCATCGTTTCCAACTAGCATTTCAGTATTATTCCCTGATTTTACGAAAAAGAGATTTCCGCCTTTTAAATAGTTGCAAAGAGGCAAAATGTATTCACCAAAAAAGTCAAATATCGGTTTATGAAATTTTATTTTCGAAGCGTCAAGAAGAATTTTGCCGTCAGGGGTAAATAAAAAATGGTCCTGAGCCCATGGCGGACTGGCTTTAACAGCATCATATTTCTCTTGTGGAGAAACCTTTGTTACTTTTTCGGGTGATAAAACAAAAACATCAAAATCAGATTTATTGCCGATTTCGCTCAATTCTCTGACAATACCGCATCCGACTCCCGTGTCTGTAATCATAAGAGCCTGTAAAGGTCTTGCGTCATAACCTTTAAAATTAACCATATTTAGAGAAGAACATTTCATATCTGCATGAAAACATGGCAGAATTTTTTTTGACAGTTATTTTTTAGAATTTGTTTTTTACATCTTCTCTGTGTTCAAATTTACCTTCTTCAAAATTCTTTATGGCTTTTTTGATTTTTATACTGTCGGCTTTATTATATTCATCCAAAATTATAACGTTATTAACTTTTTCCGCATTTTCTTCTTTTAGTAAATTTTGGGCTGCATCACTTATGCCGTTCTTAGTGTGTATTTTATCAATATTTTTTGGAGATTGCGGAGAGATTGTTTCTTGTCCCATAGGTTCGTATTTTATAGCTTGGTGTCTCAATATAACAATTTCGATACGGCGATTTTTAGCACGTCCTTTAGATGTTGCATTTGTTTCAATCGGTTTTGTGTCGCCATAACCAATGACCGTAAATAAATCAGGTTTCATTGAGAATTTGGATATTAAAAATCTTGCTACCGCAGAAGAACGAGCAGCAGACAGTTCCCAATTTGAAGGAAACATACCACCGCTTATCGGAAGATTGTCTGTGTGCCCTTCAACTCTTATCATATGGCTGTTAAATTTTTTCTTTATCATTTCTCCAATAGAAGCAAGCGTTTTTGTTGCTTCCGGAGTCAGGTAAGCTGACCCTGACCTGAAGAAAATGTTTAAGTCTTTCAATGTAATAACCAAACCTCTTTCAGTTATAGATGCTTCAACATCTTTTAAATCACCTTTTTTTATACTCTCTTCAATTTCTTCTTTGATATTTTCCATTGAAGTTCTTTCATACTTTTGACTTAAATATTCCATCATAGGAGGAATAACGGCATTATTGTCAGGTGAAGAACCTTGACCTATAATGTTTTCACCAATACCATCCATTATATTTTGCCCGCCTTCAAGAGCTAAATTACTGAAAGCAGATTTGATAGATTCTTCCAGTTTCGCAAAATCCTGCATATCGGTTTGTGCAAGTGCATACAGTACAACAAATGTTGCAAAAAGCAAAGTCATAAAATCGGCATAAGATACCAACCAACGTTCAAGATTTTCATGTTCTTCAGCTTTTTTCTTCTTTGGCATTATTGACCTTCTGCAGTATCCAAGCAATATGCTTGTAATTTTCTCTCAATTAAAGCAGGACTTTCCCCTGCCTGAATTGATAAAATACCTTCAATCATAATAACTTTAATCTGTGAATCTTTTTCAAGTTTTAGTTTAATCTTGCTGCTCATAGGAATTGCTATAAGGTTTGCAAAACCAACACCATATACAGTGGCAACAAAAGCAACTGCAATACCTGCACCTAATTTTGACGGGTCAGATAAGTTCTGCATAACCTGAATTAAACCTAAAACTGCACCGATAATACCGATTGTAGGAGAATAACCACCTGCTGATTCCCATACTTTTGCAGCTCTTTTAACTTCATCTTCCATTCTTTCCAATTTGGTTTCAAGCATTTCCCGAACCATAGTTGGGTCGGCACCGTCACTTACCGATTCAAGACCCATTTTTAATATTGCATCAGTCGCGCTGCGGGCATCTTTTTCAAGTGCGATAACACCTTCTTTCCTTGCTTTTTGTGCATATCCGATGATTTCACTGATTGTATCTTCAGGGTTTACATTTTTATCAAAAAAAGCAATACGCAAATATTTTATTGCATTTATTAAATCTTCTTTTGGAAAACTCAAGATAATGGCACCGCCCGTACCCCCGAAAACAATGAAAGCAGCCGTAATTTGCAACAATTGTCCAATATTTCCGCCTTCAAGTATTTGTCCTATAAGGATACAGATAATACCAAAAAATATCCCTACGACTGTCGTTATATCCATATTTGCTCCACAATTATAATAGTAATTACTAACGATATTTTACAAATTAGAAAAAAAATTGTAATCATACAATTACATGATTATATTTTTGAGTTTTGGGCATAAAAAATAAAAATATTCACATAAGCATGTTGACAGTCAATTTTGTCGTTGTTAAGATATAAATACATGTTTTAAGGGTCAAGCTGTCTGAAAATGCCAAATCGGCTACAGCCACCAAATTGAAAGGACGCAGAAATGTTAGCAATAGTGGAAACTTGTGGTAAGCAATACCAATTACAAGAAGGAAGATATGTAGATTTTGAATATCTTGGAAAAGAAGCGAATTCAAAAGTTGAATTTGATAAAGTTGTTATGATTGTTGCAGGCGAAAATTCTAAAGTAGGTCAACCTTACGTTGAAGGTGCAAAAATTGCCGGAACAGTTATGTTAAACTCAAAAAATCAAAAAGTTTTAGTTTATAAGCAAAGATGCAAAAAGGGATACAGAAAAAAACAAGGTCACAGACAAATGTTTTCAAGAGTTATGATTGATTCAATCACATTCCCAGGAAGAGAAAATATTCCAGAAGAAGCAAAAGCTGAAACTAAAGAGGAAGTAAAACCGGCTAAAAAAACAGTTGCAAAGAAAACGGTTGCAAAGAAAACAACAACATCATCAGCTAAAAAAGCAACAACTGCCAAATCAGCAACAACTAAAAAAACAACAACAAAAAAAGCTGAAGCAAACGAAGAAACAAAAACTGAAGAATAATTAGAATATGGAGATATAAATTATGGCACATAAGAAAGGTGTCGGTTCAACCAAGAACGGACGTGACAGTGTAGGTAAGCGATTAGGCGTTAAAAAATTCGGAGGCGAATTTGTTAAAGCAGGTAATATACTTGTAAGACAAAGAGGTTCTGAATTTCATGCGGGTGAAAATGTAGGACAAGGTTCTGATTATACATTATTTGCTCTTTGCGATGGCGTTGTAACATTTGAAAAACACAGAAGAACGAGAAAACAAATTAGTGTTTATGCCAATGCTTAATTAGAAATTTATGAATTAACGGAAAAAACGGGACATTAGTTCCGTTTTTTCTTGTTAAAAAAATTGTTACAAACAGAAATACAATTTTAGAGTACAATATCAGATATAGTGTTTTAAAAAAGGGGAGTAGGAAAAATGACAGAGTTAACACAAGAAAAAGAACAATTAATAGATGCTGACAGACTAAAGGCTTTAGATGCAGCTATTTCCAAAATAGAAAAAGATTTTGGAAAAGGCTCAATTATGAAATTGGGCGATAAATCTTCAACGCAGGTTGAAGCTACTCCGACAGGAGCATTGTCACTTGATATTGCACTTGGAATAGGCGGTATTCCAAAAGGTAGAATTATTGAAATTTACGGACCAGAAAGTAGCGGTAAAACTACACTTGCACAGCATATTGTTGCGGAAGCACAAAAACGTGGCGGAATTGCGGCATTTGTTGATGCAGAACATGCTCTTGACCCTGAATATGCAAGAAAATTAGGTGTTGATATTGACCAATTGCTAATAAGTCAACCCGATACAGGTGAACAGGCATTAGAAATTGCGGAAGAACTTGTACGTTCGGGAGCTGTAGATATAATTGTTGTTGACTCTGTTGCTGCATTGGTTCCAAAAGCTGAAATAGAAGGCGAAATGGGTGATAATCACGTTGGTTTGCAAGCAAGACTTATGAGCCAGGCACTGAGAAAATTGACAGGTATTGTTAATAAAACAAAAACAACTATTATTTTTATAAACCAACTTCGTCAAAAAATCGGAGTTATGTACGGTAATCCCGAAACAACAACCGGTGGTAATGCTTTGAAATTCTACGCAAGTGTAAGAATGGAAATCAGAAAAATAGAAACTCTGAAGAAAGACGGTCAAGAATTTGGTAACAGAGTAAAAGTTAAAGTTGCTAAAAATAAAGTTGCTCCACCATTTAGAATAGCTGAATTTGATATTATTTACGGTTTGGGTATTTCAAAAACAGGGTGTATTCTTGACGTTGCAACCGATTTGGATATCATCAAAAAGGCCGGAGCGTGGTTTAGCTACAATGATGATAAAATCGGACAAGGCAGAGATAAGGCAAAAGAATTTTTGGATGAAAATCCTGATATCCTTGCTGAAGTTGAAGCTAAAGTCAGAGAAAAATTATTAGACAGAGAATAGTAATGAGTTTTGGTCAATTAATTTGGCTTGCCATCGCACTTTCTCTTGATGCAATGGTTGTGAGCTTCTCTCATGGCTTAATACTTGGCATAAACAAAAGAAAAAATTCATTGTTGCTGGCGTTCTTTTTCGGATTTTTCCAATTTTTAATGCCAATAATAGGTTTTTTCTGTTCTCTTAGTGTTTATAAATATTTAGAAGCCGTAAATATTTGGATAGTATTTGCGATATTTATGCTTTTGGGAATAAAGTTTATAAAAGAAGCATTTAATGAGGATAAAGAAGAAATAACCTGTTTGTCTGTTGTTTGTCTGTTTACTCTTGCGATAGCTACAAGTATTGATGCACTTGCGGCCGGAGTTTCGCTTTGCTTCGCTCATGCAAATATTTGGACAGCTTCAATATTGATAGGAATTATAACGTTTATTAATTCTTTAATCGGATTTTGGGGTGGATTTTTGTTCAAAAAATTTCCGGCAAAATATCTTGAAATAGCCGGCGGCTTAATACTTATCGGTTTAGCAATATCACATATAGTAAAATAATTTATTGCATGAATTTTTCTTCAACCTCATTTTTTCCGTCATCATAGGCATCTGTTTCTTCCGGTGCAATAACTTCTAATACTTTTAAAAATTCACCAACGTGATTTTTTTCTTCTTCAATTATATCTGACAAGACTTGCTTTACGAACTTATCTTCAATACTGCCGGCAATTTGTTCATAAATTTGTATGGCTTCAAATTCCGATGCAATACTAAATCTTATTGTTCTAATCATTTCATTTTTACTTAATTTTATGTCGTTATTATTCCCAGCAAAAGGTTGTGTAAATTCGGGCATGCTTTTCTCCAAAAATCTGTAAACATTTTAAAAAATACTATAAATTCATTAAAAACAAATTGGACATGCGGGGAATTTTAAAAACAATATATTAGTGTAAAAATCAATAAAGAATGGAGTTTTAGCTATATGTTTACTGAAAAAATATTTTTTTAAAAAAATGCTTGATTTTTTTTTTGTTTACTGCTATAATACTCTGTTAATAAGAGACGATAAAGAAAAAGAAAGACGATTCCCGAGGGGTTTCGTAGGTAGGTGAGAAATGAAGACACAAGCTATCAATGCACAAAGTGCATGTTTCACGAGAAACACAAACAGTTATAGCAATCCTAATTTTAAAAGTGGCTGCACGTACATCGCAGTTCCGGTTAATGCTCAAGAAGATTCTTTTGTAAAATGGGCCGGCAAAAATATAGTTGCCGCTTCTGCATTCAGTGTTGTGTGGGACTTAGGAACAAATGTTGTTGCCAAATTCGCAAAAGATGTTGACTCTGTTTCCAAAAAACAAATGTTAAAGAATATTCCAACTGTAGCAGGTGTATTTTTACTAATCGGTGGTATTTTCAAGTTAGTTAATAACATAATGGATAAATAAAAATTTAATATTAAATAATTTTTTTCTGTAATTACATTGTAATAAGGAATAAAGTCATGATTGATGCAATAAGTTCTCACTATTCTTCTAATCATGGTGGCAGACTAAAATTTAATAGTACATCACAGTCGCAACCTCAAGTTTTTAGAGTGTTGGTTGAACGAGGTGCAGATACTTGTAGTGTTTCAAAGAAACCTAAACAAACTGACTTGAATTCGTTTCTCGTAGTAAGCGGTGGTGCCGCTGCTCTTGGTATGATTATCAGTACATTGTTTTCATCAAATGAACTTGCTAAAGGAAATTTCTCCATGATAGGTGATATCATGCGTGTTGCCGCTGTTATGGGTGTAATAGGCGGAGCATGCTTAGCTGTATTTAAATTGCTTGAAAATAATGTTCTTGATAAAATATGCAAGTAAAATAAATTCTGTTATAGTTCAATATTTGTGTCAAGTTGTGTTGTTCTTGGATTATATATATTTAATTTAATATATATTGAATTGGGATACTTTCTTGAAAAATACCTGAAAATACGATAAAATTAATTGAGATTTAAAGGATTTTATTTTGGAACTTATAACAGAATTAGATTTTATATGGGAAATTAGTCAAACTTTATCTTGCAATAATCAACATAAAGATATTGCAAAAGGTTTGGAAATTGTATTTAAGAAGTTTTTTAACGTTTCTAAAATAAATGTTATTTATTATAGCGCCCAACAAAAGTGTTTTTGCAATTTTTGTGAACCATCAAAGTCATTTTCAGAGGAGGATGATTCGGTATATAAGGAAATTTTTAGCAATTTAAGCTCAACAATCAGACTAAATTTTATGATTAATGACAAATTTTTTGTTATTGATGATGATTTTAATCTTGAATACAAAATAAATCTAAATTTCGGTAAAAATCATTTTTATATTCCATTGATTAAAAATTATACGTGCTTTGGCTTTTTGGAAATTGTACAAAAAACTTCAAAAGATAAATTTATAACAAAAGATTTAATTAAGGCATTATTTATTATTGCTGCTCAGATTTCATCCATGGTTACAAACAGAGAATTAACAGATAAAATTTCCAAAATAGCAGATTTTTATAAAGCACAAAAAAATATTGCAAAAATTCTTGAAACACAATATGATTATTCGTTCTTAATCCCTGTTATCGGTGAAATCCTCGATAATTTCGCAAAGAATTACTTTACTTATATATTTATGAAAAACGAAAAAGGTAATTTTGAATTGGCTTGGCCTCTCAGATATGATAAAAAGAGGATTAATCCTATTTTAGAATATGCCTCAACAAAAATTACCATTAATGATGAAAAAACAACAATTCTATTTCCAATTTGTTTTGAAAATACATTACAAGGAACAATTATTATTGATGGTAAAGACAGAAAAATTTTGCAGGACGATATTGATTTTCTTGCTCAACTTTCAAAACAAACTGCTACAACTCTGGACAAAGCAGGTGTTTATGCGGAAATTGAAAAATATGCAACTCAGGATGCTTTAACCGGATTAAGTAACAGGCGTTCTTTGGATTTGAGAATAAGCCAAGAAGTTGCAGTAGCAAAGAGGAAAAACCTGCCTTTATGTGTCATGATGCTGGATGTTGATTTTTTCAAAAAAACGAATGATACATACGGACATTATGTAGGGGATATAATTTTAAAATCTTTCGGCAAAATTATACGTGATGAAGTCAGAGAGTATGATTTTCCTGCAAGGTATGGCGGAGAAGAATTTTTTATAATTTTACCGTCAACAACTTTGGATGAGGCACTTTTGGTTGCAAATCGTTTGAGAGAAAGAATTGAAAAGGAAGATTTTGATATCTCCAAGTACAATAATGATGTAAAAACTTTGCATATAACAACAAGTATCGGATTGACTTCTCTTATGCCGGATATGGAGGTTAAAAAATTGTATGTAAATGTAGATAAAGCCTTATACGAGGCGAAAAAAACCGGCAGAAACAGGGTTGTGGTTTTATGAAAAAACTAATATATACATTTCTTTTTATAATTTTATTTGCAATGCCTTGTTTTTCGGCGGAATTCTTGCCGAAATATAATGACAACATTGTAAATTACGGAATAGGCTTGTATTTTGGGGAAGGTTCTGCAATTGTATACGAAGAGCCTGACGATAAATCTCCCGTAGTTGCCAAGTTATATTGGGATGCGGATAAAGTTCAAATAAACGAAAGAATATTAGCACCAAAGAATGTATTTGCCGTGTTTTTGCCTAAAAATGCTTTATCAGGTTTTATCGCTCTTGATGAACAAAATGATAATTATACTCAAATCATTTACGATAACAGTAAAGGATTAACAGGGTGGATAAAAAATGCACCTGATACGAGAGTCTTTTATTGGCGTCAATTGTTCTATAAGTACGGAAAAACAAAGGGGTTATATCTTTTTGCCAATATTCCCAAAGATGAAAGATATCTGAAACTTTCCCCGAATGAAGATTCAGATATCAGCTATGAATTTATTTATCCCAAATATATAAGGTTACAACTAATAAAAGGTAACTGGGCTTTATTAAAAGTTGTTGAATATAATGATGAGCAAAAAGTAGGTTGGTTCAAGTGGAGAAACAGCGATGGAACATTAAACATGTTTCCTCAATTTGACGGTCAATAAAGTTGTTTTAAAACTCTGTTGATTTCGAGTGGTCCTTTGTCTATGGTAACAACAATATTTCCGTCATATGTGCAGGCACCCCATTTGCCGTTATGTTTTACTTTTAAGTATTGTGCCTTACCGATTTCAATTTTATCGTATTTTGGTTGAATTACTACTTCACCTTGCATATTAACGGTTCCCCATACTTTGTTGTTTTTTACGTTAAAATAATTATTATTCAAAAATTTAATATCGTCATATCGTGCAGGAACTATTATGCGTTCACCACCGCCGAGTATCCCCCACTTATTTTCTTGTTTGAACATAAACCATTGATTTAGCATTTTTATATCCTGATAAGCAGGAGATATGATTTCTCTGCCTTCATAAAGAGCATAAACTCCGTGTTTATAGTTTTGAACGATTTCAAGATATGAATCATCAAGTTTGTTGATGCTTTGGTAAACAATAGGTACAATCTGATTGCCTGATTCATCAAGAACACCGTATGAACCGTATAATTTTACTACAAATAAATCATTTGTTCCTATTGAAATAGTACTTATGCTTTCAAAAAGCGGTTGAATTTTGGGATATCCGTTGACGTCAATAACCCCCCAACCACCGTTTTTTTTGACTTTTATATATTGTGAATTTAAAGCCTCAATATCGGAATACATAGGAGGAATGTTTATAACACCGTCTTCACTGTAAAAGCCCCATAAGCCACGTGATTTGTATCCTATAATACGCGCATAATATGTAAAATAAGTATCATCATAAGCAGGACGGCGAGAGTATGTATGCTGCTCCGGACTTGTTATTGCAGAACTTGTTGTATCGGCAAATGTACTTTGTTGCCATAATGCACCTGAGCCTGTTGCTAAAAATAACAGTGTTATTACAGATACAACATTTTTTTTCATAGCAAACTCCTTCTCAATTTCAGGTATTCTTGCTTAATTATATATTATTCGTGATTAAATGAAAAGATTTTGTCTTTGTTCAAACATATATCATGCAATTACATGTTACAAAAAATTAATAAGAAAAATTTTTTTTAAAAATTTAGGCAATAGTTTTAGCGTAAATGTTTTTATTCATATATAGAGAACCACATTTATCGAGGTAATTATGAAAGAACGTGAATTAAACGCTATATTTAATATTATTCCTGACCCTGAAAAGTCATTCGTTAATATCCATGATGCAAAAATATACGGTGAAGTCAGTCGTATTGTTAATGTGTTTAATTTAGTTCATGCTCAAAATCTTGAATTTAAGGGCAATGCAATTGTTAATTATACAAATTTAGACTTAATTCCTTGCGAAAATTAAGGAATAAAAAACAGATATCTTAAAAAAAGAGATGCATTCACAAACATCTCTTTTTTTATTTAAGCATTTTTCTTTGCTCCGCAGCACTTCTTGTACTTTAGACCGCTTCCGCACGGACATGGATCATTTCTGCCTATTTTTCCGCTTTGCATTTTTTCCTGCATTTCCTGAGGAGAAATGAAATTGTGCGCACCTTGAGTCAACTGAGTTTCAATTTCATTCTCACCGGCAATATCAGCAAGTTGAACTTCAAATTTAGTTCTAAACAAGAATGTTACTGTTTCCATCCTTATCTCATTCATCATTTGAGTAAACATGTTAAATGCTTCATTTTTATATTCAATTAACGGATCTTTTTGACCGTATGCACGAAGTCCGATGCCTTCTTTTAGAGAATCAATACGGTGCAAATGATCTATCCATTTATCATCAATAATTCTCAAGAGAATATCACGCTCAACACTACGCATAATATTATCTTTTTGGAATGCTTTTTGTTCTTCATCATTTTCGGAACGAATAACACTGTTATAAAAACTGATAATATTTTCTTCATGCTCCATATAAGCAAGTTTGGCACAGTTAACAATTTCTTGCTCAAGTTCATTAAATTTCATATCAATCATATTTTTTGTTGAAAGAAGTGTTATTGTCGGGAAAGTGTTTAGCAAAGACTTATTAAATGTGTGGAAATCTTCCTCTGTCGCATTTTTAATCATTTCGTGACTGTCAAAAAAGTTATGTAAAATACGTCTTGCTTCACTTTCAACCATCTTAATAATATAAGAATATAAATTATTACCTTCAAGAACCTGTCTGCGCTCTTCATAAAATAACTTTCTTTGATGGTTCATAACATCATCGTACTCAATAACGCTCTTTCTTATATCAAAGTGATACACTTCGACCTTGCGTTGTGCTGCTTGAATTTGTTTTGTAATAATCGGGTTTTCGATAGCCATGTCGGCAGGGATATTAAATGTTTCCATGATATTGGCAATTTTTTGACCACCGAAAATTCTCATCAAATCGTCTTCTAATGATAAGAAGAATTTTGTTGAACCTAAGTCGCCCTGACGTGCAGCACGGCCTCTTAACTGATTATCAATGCGGCGTGATTCGTGACGTTCTGTACCTATTACATGCAAACCGCCTGCTTGAACAACTCTTTCATGTTCGTCATCGGTAATTTTATATGCCTCTTTTAAAACTTCTTCTTTTAATAACTCATAATCTGCCATATCCTTTGTAATACCGCGTTCTTCAAGAATATTTTTTGCAAGATATTCAGGGTTTCCGCCTAAAAGAATATCTGTACCGCGACCGGCCATGTTAGTTGCAATTGTAATTGCCCCAAGCCTGCCCGCTTGAGCAATAATCATAGCTTCTTTTTCGTGTTGCTTTGCATTAAGAACATTATGTTTTAATCCTTTTCTTGTTAATAAGTGCGATAAGTATTCTGATTTTTCAATACTGATAGTACCGACAAGACAAGGACGACCTTGTGCATGAGCCTGAACAATTTCTTCAACAACAGCATCATATTTGATTTTGGCATTCTTATAGATAACATCAGGATAGTCAATTCTTACATCTTTTCTGTTAGTCGGAATACAAGTAACTTCGAGATTATAAATTTTACCAAATTCGGCTTCTTCCGTAACTGCAGTACCGGTCATGCCCGATAATTTAGGGTAAAGTCTGAAAAGATTTTGGAAGGTAATGCTTGCCAAAGTTTGTGTTTCATCCTGAATTTTAACACCTTCTTTAGCTTCAATAGCCTGATGTAACCCGTCAGACCAACGGCGACCTTCCATCAAACGACCCGTAAATTCATCTACAATCATAATTTGTCCGTCTTTGACAATATAATCGGTATCTTTTATAAATAATTCTTTTGCCCTTAATGCCTGAGTCAAGTAATGTGCATATTGAGTTTGCGGGTCATAGAGGTCTGAAACTCCAAGCATCGCACATGCTTTATCTATACCTTCTTCATTAAGTACAATATTTTTATTTTTTTCTTCAATTTCATAATCAACGGGAGCGGATAATTTGGGAGCTATTTTTGCCATCGCAATATATGTATCCGCTGATTTATTCAAGCGACCGCTTATAATAAGCGGGGTTCTTGCTTCATCAATCAAAATACTGTCAACTTCATCAATGATGGCGTAGTTATAAGGTCTTTGGGTACATTGTTCAATACTTCCCGCCATATTGTCACGAAGATAGTCGAACCCAAATTCGTTGTTTGTCCCGTAAGTAATATCGCAGGCATAAGCAGCTTTTTTCTTTGTAAATTCATCACCGCCTCTTTCACCGGCTAAAACAACACCAACGGTTAAACCCAAAAATTTATATATTCTGCCCATCCACTCGCTGTCACGTTTTGCAAGATAATCGTTAACCGTAACAACGTGAACACCTTTTCCGGTTAAAGCATTTAAGTAGCAAGGTAATGTCGCAACAAGAGTTTTACCTTCACCAGTACGCATCTCGGCAATTTGACCTTTATGAAGGAAAATACCACCGATTAATTGAACATCAAAATGACGCATGTTTAAAACTCTTTTACCTGCTTCACGAACAACAGCAAATGCTTCAGGCAAAATATCATCGAGTGCTTCCTGTTCAAGTTTATGGTCAACTTTTGGATCTTTAGACTTTTTCCTTTTCGAAAGTCTTTCTTTAAATTCATTAGTTTTTGCTTTTAATTCTTCATCAGAAAGTGCTGAAATCTCACTTTCCAATTTATTTATATGGTCAACTATCGGCATTACTGCCTTAACTTTTCTCTCGTTTGGATCCCCAAGTAAGTTTATTAAAAAATTTATCATTTCTAAGTAGCTCCTTAATTACTTAAAGTGTAGCATAAAAAGAATAAAAAAATAAGAGTAGCAATAACTATATAATTGTGTGCAGATAATTTGTTTCAAAACAAAAGCAGCTACATGGTCATGTGGCTGCTCTTTAGTATTATAAACAGTAATATCTATATTATGAATTTTCCGTTTTCATAGATAAGTTCGTCATCAGCATATATTTTTCCGCCGTTTTTCATGTTCTTAATTATATCCCAATGCAACCCTGATTCATTTTTGCCGCCTGTTTCGGGATATGATGCACCAAATGCGATATGAATTGAACCGCCGATTTTTTCATCAAGTAAAATATCTCCGGTAATATGAGTTACGTGTGTATTTGTGCCGATTGCAATTTCGCCTACAAAACTTGCACCTTCATCAAGGTTTAGCATTTTTTGCAAAAATTCCTCATTTTTTTCGGCATGGGCTTCTGCAACTTTACCGTCTTTAAGTGTAATGGTAATATTATTTACTTCATTACCTCTGTATATTGCGGGAAAATCAAAGAATACCGTACCGTTTGCACTATCTTCAACGGGAGAAGTAAAAATTTCGCCGTCAGGGAAATTATTTTTACCTGAACAGCTAATCCACTTTCTTCCTTTTGTACTGAATGTAATGTCAGTTTTGTCGCCCACAAATCTGATTTTGCTTTTTGTTGTCAGAATATCTGCAATCCTTGATTGAAATTTTTCCATTTCTTGCCATTTTGCAACAGGGTCAGGTTCATGCAAAAAACATGTATCCAATAAAAAGTTTGAATATTCTTCTAATGACATTTTCCCTTCCTGCGCTCTTGAATTTGTGGGAAAATTACAAATTACCCAATTTAATTCTCCCCTTTCGGCTCTTGAGAGCATGAGAGTAGAAAGTGGTTTGGTAGCCTTTGAACGGCGAGCCTGTTTCTCAGACGGCACCATTGATAATGCTTTTGTGTTGTAAGGCGCACTAATCGCAATTAATGCATCGGCTTTTTCGTATTCAAGTTGCACAAATTCGTCAATATAATCAAGCTGTTCATCAGTTGCATATTTAAAATAACTGTTATTAATTTCATCCAAAGATATTCTTAAAATAGGATACGCACCCTGTTTTAAAACTTCTTCGTACACAGCTTTGATAAGCGGTTGTGCCTGTGCTTCCGCTCTAATAATTACTTTGTCACCTTTTTTTACGCTTGTAGAATAATTTACAAGTACTTTTGCGTATTTTTGCCAAATATTTTCCATGTTAAGTTCTCCTTCTTTTCAATAAGTATAACACTTTTTCCTGCTTGTGCATTAAATATACGGATAACGTTTGTAAAGTTTTGTAAATATTCGAGGGCATGCCTGCAATTCATGGATTTGCATATACTTTGTATATATATGTGATATATATGAGGTAATTTATTATGGTAGATTCAGTAAACGCATTAACAGCAGGTACAGCTAAGTACGACATTACATTCCAAGAACTTGATGCTAACAAAGATGGCAAAGTTGACAAAACAGACTACGAACTTTTAAAAGGTTACATCACGGATGATGATGAAACAAATGACATCAATGTTACGGTTGATAATTTGGATGACATTTTTGCAACAGTTCTAAGTGGCGAAGTAAATGAACTGGAAGATTGCCCTGATTGCAAAGCACCGGCAGAAACAGAAGATGCAGGAACGGCAGGCGGTGCAGCTGCAAAAACAGAAGAAGATGTAGCAAAAGCAGCAACAGATTTGTTGGCAAAATATCCTGTAACAGGAACAGGCAGTGGTGATGCTTATTCACTTGATAATCCCGAAATGGCTGCATTCAAATTAGCAGTTGAGGGCGGAGCAGTAAAAGAATTGTCAGGTCAAGGATTTACGGCAAGTCAAATTGTAGATATTATTGCAAAAGCATATCCGACTATCGGTATAGCAAATAATGACCAAGGCGGTTATTCTTGCCCTTACGGTCACGGTGATGCAGCTGCGGTTTATACAAAATTCATTGATGCATTAAAAGAAGTGACATCAACTGATGTAACAGCGTTAAAAGAAAAAGTTAAAAATTTCAACGACCAAATAGTAGCAAATAACTTGCAATTGAACGTACTGAAAGGTACTATCGACAAAATGCAGGTTGAAGTGGAAGAAGCAGTAACAGAGGCTTTGAAACAGAGTGAAAAAATAGCAGAAGAGCAAAAAGAAGAATCCGCAAAAATTGTAAAAGAAGAATTAGCAAAATACACAGAATCCGAAGGTGAAATGACCTATGGACAGTTCCAAGAAAACTTAACAACCAGATTAGACACGCTTGAAACTGAAGGTGGCTTGAAAATGTCGAAAGTTGTTTTGGATATCATGAATGCAGAAAGCAAAATGGCTACACTAAAAGGATATGTTGAAAGATTCGGAACTTTGGTTAATGCAAACAAAACACTCGCAGACGAAATCGCAAAAACAAATGAAGACATTAAGAAAGAAGAAGAAAATCCGTGTCCCGGTTGTGAACCTCAAAGATGTGACCCTATAGGTTTCTCAGCTGACGGAGTTCAATATGACTTCTTTGTAGACAAAGATGACAACGGCAAATTGAGCAACGAACAAGAATTCTTGGGTGCAGAAAAAGGATGGCAAGAAATGGCTGCACTTGATGCTGACGGTGACGGAAAAGTCGAAGCTGATGAAATGAAAGGCTTAAAAGTAGTAACAACAGCAGCTGACGGTACTCAAGAAGTTAAAGATGCATCTGAATTGTTCGGAGCAGAAGATTCAATCGACCTTGCAAGTTACAGCGAAGTAAACAAAGACTTTGAAAACGGCAACACATTACTCGGCACATTCTCTTTGAACTTCCAAGGTAAAGAAATAACAGACGGTTATAATACAATGGACAAAATATCTTGGTTGGATGAAAACTATAACTTCTCTGACAAAGATGAAGGTATCGGCAGATTTGCTCAAGGCAATGAAAAAATCTTAGAATTAGCTGATTTTGCAAAAGAACAAGAAGCATATGAAGCAAAAATCAAAGAACTTGACGGCAAAATGGACGAGGCTTGGACTAAGATTGGTATTGAAAGAGTTGAAATTGCAGAAAAAGTTATTGCAGGCAGTCAAAAAGCAGCTGAAGCAAAAGCAACCGAAATCGAAAACTTATTCAAGAAAACTAAAACAGCTGACCCAGCAGAAGACCCGGCTACTGATCCTGCAGAAGACCCCGCAACCGACCCTGCTACAGATCCTGCTACTGACCCTGCGGAAGATCCAACCAAAAAACCGGAAGAAAACGCATAATTTAATTAAAATAAATATAAAAAGCCAAAGAGTTTCTCTTTGGCTTTTTATTTGCAATTTGTAATGATAATTGACTGTTTAACGTTAAGATTTGTAAAAAGATGTTGTTAGAAACTTTTACTTCCCGATAATAAATTTTTGATATAGAATATTTAACAAAGGGAGTTATTATGACAGAAGAAAAAAGTTTTGAGCGATGGTATGACAAAGAAGAAGATCTCAGTTTGGTAATGAGAGCTTTAGAATATGCTGATGACGATATAAAACTTTCCATAGCAGCTGATTTAATACAAATGGTTATGGCAAATCGTGATACAGACACTACAATTGACGATTTTATAGAAGAAATAAATGAGGAATATGTTCCTGTAAGGCGCAGATGGTACGATGAATTTGAGATGGTTCATTCCGCGGTTGAAATGTTAAAGCATTTGGATCCTGTTGAGCGGGCAGAAACTTTAAAAGAAGTAATAAACTCTATTATTTATTTTCAGGGAAAGAAAATTAAGGGAGAGGATTAATGCAGGAAGGACAAATATTAACTGCCAAGCATAATGATAAACCTCAATTTAATTACAAATTATTATTTACAAGATTGCTGTTTCTTACTTTGGGTGCGGCAATTGTCGGATTTGGTTTAGAAAATTTCCTTGTACCGAATGATATTATTGATGGTGGTATTGTTGGTATTTCAATTATGGCAAGCTATTTGTCCGGTATTCCGTTAGGTGTTTTCACTTTTTGTTTAAACTTACCTTTTCTTGCGTGGGGATACAAACTGTTAGGTAAAAAATTTGTTTTATTGTCATTATTTTCAAGTGCGATGCTTTCGATTTTTGTATCAATATTTCATTATACAAACAACATGACCTACAACCCTATATTAGCTGCAATTTTTGGAGGTATAACAGTTGGTATAGGCTGTGGCATAATTCTAAGAAATAACGGTTCACTTGACGGAACAGAAATTGTATCTTTAATCATCGGTAAAAAGGTTCCGTTTTCAACAGGTGAAATTATTATGTTTATTAACCTGTTTATTTTTGCTGCATCTGCGTTCGTTTTTAATAAAGAAAAAGCAATGTTCTCTGTTTTAACATATTTCTTAATTTACAAAGCTATTGACCTTGTACTTGAGGGAATTGATGAGGCTAAAACAGTTACCATTATTACATCAAGCCCCGATGATATTGCGAAAGTTATTCTTTATGAATTGCAAAGGGGAGTTACCTTCTTAGATGGAAAAGGTGCATATACCGGAGAGTACAAAAAGATTTTATATTGTGTAATAACAAGGCTTGAAATAGCGAAATTAAAAGAAATGGTTCACGAAATTGATCCGAAAGCCTTCATTGCAATAACAAGCGCACACGAAGTAGAGGGCGGTTTGGTAAAAAGCAAGTAACGATTAGATAAATAAGGATATAAATTATGTCAGGACATTCAAAATGGGCAACAATTAAAAGAAAAAAAGCATCAATTGATGCAGCAAGAGGTGTTGAATTTGCAAAATTTTCAAGAGAAATCATGGTGGCAACAAAACTTGGGGGACCTGATTTAAGCGGAAATTTCAGATTGAGAACGGCTGTGGATAAAGCTAAAGCTGCAGGACTTCCTAAAGATAATATTAAGCGTGCAATTGAAAAAGCCGCAGGTTCAGGAAGCAACGAGAACTTTGAGGAAATTACATACGAAGGATATGGTCCGAGTGGTGTAGCAATTATTATTGAAGCGCTTACCGATAACAGAAACAGAACAGCAGGCGATATAAGAAGTTATTTTAACAGAAATAACGGGAATTTAGGTGAAAACGGTTGCGTAAGTTTTATGTTTAAACAAGAAGGCATAATAACTATAAATAAAGACGGTGTTGATCAAGATGCACTTTTGGAAAAATCTTTGGAAGCAGGTGCAACTGATTTTACTGAAGAAGATGGAGAATACAGAATTTCTACTGAACCTACGGAATTGCAAACAGTATCAGAAGCATTGCAAAACGCAGGCTACACTTTGAATTCATATGAAGTTACAAGAACACCTCAAAATTCAATTGAAATAACTACACTTGAAGATGCTAAATATCTTGTAAGATTAATGGATAGTATAGAAAATCACGATGATGTTCAAAATGTTTATTCCAACTTTGATATGGATAGTGATTTATACGAAAAAGCCTCAGAATGGATAAGTTAGCATTTATAGTTCCAACCGGAGTTGGTGCGTCATTAGGCGGTTACGCAGGTGATGCAGGTGCTGTTGCACGCAGACTGTCGGAAAAATATACGCTTATTGTAAATCCGAATGTGGTTAATGCTGCTGTTTTCTCGGCTATAAATGATAATATGCTTTATACGGAAGGATATGCGATAGACTTATTTTTTAAAGAAGAAATTGCATTAAGAATTTCTCAAAGAAATAAAATTGGAGTAATTTTCGATAAGGCAATATCAGAAGGAGTTTTAAATATCCATATAAACACTTTGAACGCTATGAAAGTTGTTTACGGGATTGATACCGAATATACTGTTACAGACGAAGCTGTCGGAATTATTTTTGAAGAAAGTTCATCAGGTATTTCAACAGGCAATATTGTAAACCCCGGCACACTTTTGGATGCTGCAAAAAAACTTATAAATAAAGGGTGTAATGCTCTTGCACCTGTCTGTCTTTTTGATGAATCTGATGATGAAAATTATTCAAGTGCCGCCGGTATTGATATTGTAGGTGGAGTTGAAGCTGTAATATCACACCTTTTGACAAGAGAATTTATGTTGCCAACTGCACATGCTCCGGCTTTTGAAAATACAGATATTACAAAAAAAATTGTTTCACCAAAAGCAGCAGCTGAATACATAACTCCAACATTCTTGCCATGCATTATTTTAGGTTTATACAATGCACCTCAACTTATTCCAATTATGGGAAAAACCGAAGCAGATATTGCGGTTAAAGATTTAAAGGGAGTTTTAATGCCATATAATGCTTTAGGTTCAACGCCGATATTTAAGAGCAATGAATTGAGCATACCTATATATGCCATAAAGGAGAACAAAAGTATTTTAAATGTTACAGCGAATAATCTTGGCATAAATGATATTATAGAAGTTAAAACTTACGAAGAATTTTTAAAACAATATTAATTATTCTACATTTCTGCCGACACGTCCTGTTATATTTTTACCGCCGTATAAAACGGCAGATTTTTCAAAAACCAAAACACAGTTGCTTTTTTTTGCTTGTTCCTCAACTACTTTCAAGAATGACTCATTAATAGGTTCAAGTTTTTTATTAAAACTGTTTAAAATAAATTCTTTTTTTCTTAGAAAATCAATATTGTAAAGTTGTAGCATTTTTTCCCGCTTTTCAGTATTTTGTTGCTCTGCAATAGCAATTTTGGCATCATCAACCCATGTTTGTAAGTTTTTTAATCTTTGACTTCTTTCATATTTTAATTTTTTTAATTTGCAAGATTTTTTAGCTACTTTTTGCATATCTGCGACACCGACTGTATCTTCATGTTTTTTGGCATCAGCAGGCAAAATTATTCCAAAACAAAATAATATTAAGGTCACAGTAACAAAACATTTCTTTAACAGATTTTTCACTTCTATAACTCTCCTTTTTATTTTAAGTTTGGCAGTTATGCCAAACACCTTTTCATCATAGCATAAAAACGGCAAATTTATTTCTCATTTGTTATAATTTCTTCACAACATTGTAAAATTAATATTTATTGTTAAAATTGTATTATGAAATAGTGTAAATCGGGGAGAGATACGAAGTGAAAGAAGAAAGAAATTACACACTTGATCAAATTAATGACATAGTTGGCGGTATTGTTAACAAAGTTGGTGCTACTCCAAATATTAAGAGAATTGCACCTCCGAAATTGGCCGATGAAAATACGTTGGCACTAGCTTTATCTGAAGAAGAAATTGAAAATTTATATGCTTGTAATGCAAAGGCAGCTTTAGTCCCTTTAGGTGTATCTTTTGAAGGTATGTCGACAATAGAAGTTGAGCGTCCGAGACTTGCGATGATGAAGCTAATACATCTTTTTTATATGCCGCCTGATGCTCCAAACGGTATTCACGCAAGTGCTGTTGTTCACCCTGAAGCAAAATTGGGACATAATGTTTCAATAGGTGCAAACGTAACAATTTCTAGAGGAGTAGAAATTGGTGACAATACAAAGATTTTACCTAATTCATATATAGGGAGAAACACGAAAATCGGTCAAAATTGTTTCTTTCACGCAGGTGTAAATATCGGGGATGATATTCAAATCGGGAATAATGTTATTTTACAACATGGTGTGAGTATTGGTGCTGACGGTTTCAGTTTTGTTACTGAAACACCTAATAATATCGAAACAGCAAAGCAAGATGGTTCTATTCAAGGTGATTATAACCAACAAAAAATTTATAAAATTCCTTCAATTGGTTCTGTTATAATTGAAGATGATGTTGAAATTGGTGCAAATGCTACTGTTGACAGGGGAACTATTGAAAATACGGTCGTCAGAAAAGGCACAAAAATTGATAACCTTGTTATGGTTTCTCACAACTGCAAAATTGGCGAAAATTGCATGATAGTTTCTCAGTTTGGTATTGCCGGAAGTTGTAACATCGGAAACAGAGTTGTTCTTGCGGGTCAGGCAGGTTTGGCTGACCATATTAGTATTGGTGATGATTCTATTGTTATGGCTCAGGCGGGTGTTACAAAGAACTTTAATTCAAGAAGTATTATTGTTGGTTCTCCTGCTGTACCGAGAAAAGAATTTATAAAGCAACTTAAATATGCTAAAGAAATGAGTGAACTTTTGAAACAATTTAAAAAATACAAAGATAAAATTGATCAGTACTTTGGTACAGATGAAACTGCAGAAAACGAAGGAGCTGAAGTATAAACCATGATAAAACTCAGCGGAAAAGGGTTAATGAGTGGGCAAAATTCAACACTAACAGTTAATGTTGAAAAAGGTGGTGGTATTCGCTTTCTTAATAATGGTACTACTATTCCTGCTCTGGCAAATAACGTTATATCAACAAGCAACTTTGTAGTTTTGGGAAATCAGACAACGCAATTTTGTCTTATTGAGCACTTGATGGCTTCATTGGCTATCTGTAATATAAAAAATGCACTTATTGAGCTTGACGGAAAAGAAGTACCTATCCTTGACGGCAGTGCAAAAGGATGGGTTGATGCATTCAAAAAAGCAGGTGTTGCAAATACATCAGAAATTGAAGTTACCGAGTTTAAGCAGCCCATAGCATATACAGATGGTGATACTGAAATTGTTCTTATTCCTTCGGATAGTTTTAAAATCACTTATCTTGTGAACTTTAATCATAAGGATTTGCAAAGCAGGTGGGTGACTTTTGATGCAAAACAAGATCCGAAAGAAATTTATGAAGCAAGAACATTTGGTTATCTGAATGACTTGGAAAAATTCCATGCAATGGGTATTGCGCTCGGTGCAGATTTAGATAATACAGTAGGGCTAAAAGACGATGATACTTATACTTGCGAACTCAGAAGTGAATTTGAATCTGCAAAACATAAGATATTGGATATTATTGGTGATTTGCATCTGACAGGCAGAAACCCGTTGGGCTTTAAGGCTCATGTAATAGCAAAATTAGCAGGACACAAATCACACGTTGAATTTGCAAAAAAAATAATGGAGGAGCTTTAATATGACTGATATAGAACCGAAATCTATGGATATCGACCAAATAATGAAACTTCTTCCTCACAGGTTTCCTTTTTTACTTGTTGATAGGATAACCGAATATGTTCCGGGCGTATACGCAAAAGGATACAAAAATATTTCTGTAAATGAACCGTTTTTCTGCGGTCATTTCCCTAATATTCCTGTTATGCCCGGGGTTTTACAAATAGAAGCTCTTGCACAATTATCGGGTGCGATGGTTTTAACGTTGCCCCAGTATAGCGATAAACTTGCATTATTCGCCGGAATAGATAATGCTCGCTTCAAAAAAGTTGTTCGCCCCGGTGATAAATTTGAAATGTCATCGGAATTAACAAAGGTTAAAGGTCCTGTCGCAAAAGCTCATGCCGTTGGGATGGTTGACGGACAAATAGCGGTAGAAGCTGATTTAATAGTTTCATTAATTCCAAATACTATGAAAAATGATTAAACATTTAAAAATAACAGATTATACGATAATTGATGAACTTGAAATTGATTTCGAGCAAGGATTGAATGTCATAACCGGTGAAACCGGCGCAGGCAAGAGTGTTATGATTGATGCTGTCGATATTGCTTTGGGCGCAAAAGCCTCAAAAGAGCTTATTAGAACTGATAAAAATAAAGCAACTATTGAGCTGGAAATAGAGCTGACTGACTGTATTGCTAATTATATTTCTCGTGAATTTGAAATAGATATTGATGATAATTTGTTAATTATTTCCAGAGAAATTTCACCGACTTCATCAAGAATAAGAGTTAATGGTACATTGATTTCACTAAATGAACTTTTGGAAATAAGAAAACTTGTTTTGGATATTCATTCTCAGCATCAAACTTATACTTATTTACAACCAAAGACACATATAAATCTGCTTGATAGTTTCGGAAATACAGAACATCAAAACAGAATTAACGATTATAAAAGTTTATTTAAAGATTATCAAAATTTAATATCAAAACTCAAAAAATTAAAAGAAAATGCTAATCAAAATCAGCAACAGGCAGATTTTTTGAAGTTTCAAATTGATGAAATTGTATCTGCCGAAATCACTAACCCGAATGAGTTTGACGAACTTACCGCAAGAGCAAATGTTTTAGCGAATGCACAGGAATTGAAATCAGTAAGTTATAAGGCTTTTGAAGCAATATACGGCGAGGATGAAAATATATCCGATGCACTTGATAAAGTCAAAAGTTGCCTTGATAAAGAGAGTTCTTGTGATGAGAATTTGAAAGCTATCTCAAAAAATTTGGATGAAATTATTTCAAATTTAAAAGAAACAGCCAGAGATTTGAGAAATTATTCGGATAATCTTGAATGTGATGAAGAAAGTTTAAATCTGCTTCAGCTCCGACTTGAGGTACTGAGTAAATTAAAAAGAAAATATGGCGGAACTTTGGAAGAAGTTTTGAATAATCTGAATAAATTTCAGGAAGAATATAACTTAATTGGCAATGCTGATGAAATTATTGCACAATTAGAGCAAGAAATTGAAGTACAGAGAAAAGCACTAAATATAATGGCGGATGAAATTTCGCTAGAGCGAATTAATCTTGGAAAAAAACTTTCATCTACGGTAACCGAAAGTATAAAATCCCTTGAAATGCCTTATGCTCAATTTAAAGTTCAGATTGATAAAACAGAGCTATCTCTAAACGGTAAAGACAACGTGGAATTTATGATAATAACCAACCCGTCCGAGCCGTTTAAGCCTCTTGTAAAAGTAGCAAGCGGCGGTGAAATTTCAAGAGTAATGCTTGCAATTAAAACGGTATTTGCAGCGAGTGATGAAATTATGTGCGTAATATTTGATGAAATTGATACGGGTGTAAGTGGTAAGACATCACAAGCTATTGCAAAAAAATTGTCTGAACTTGCCAAAACACACCAAATATTATGCATAACCCACCAACCAATTATTGCCTCAGTTGCTGACGTACATTTCCATGTAAGTAAAAAGCAAACTCAAGAAAAATTTGAAGTTACTGTTGAGAAATTGGATGAATTAAAAAGAGAAACTGTAATAGCTAAAATGCTTTCAGGTAATGATGATGAAAGTTCAATGCTTTTAGCAAAGCAAATGCTTGCTTGTAAATAAATATCCTCTAAATGAATGAGGGCAGGTATTGATTTGTATGTTACAGTTTACGAGTATGAATTATACTCCACATAGAAAGGGTGAATTATGAGAATTTCAAGTATTAATCTAAATTTATTTCAAACAAAAAATGTTTCAACCATAACAGAAAACCAACAAAATCCTTTTGTTGCTAATAATACGAATAATCCGTTTGCAGGCGGTTTGCAAAGTGATGTTTTCCAAAACAGTTCTGTTCAGACTTCTCAACCTAATGCTTTTATACAAAAAACCGCAAGTGCATTTTCAGGTTTTAGTGAAAGATTAGCTGAATTTAAAAACCAAGCAAAAGAATTTTTTGCACCGGCTATTTCATTTGCAGGTAAAATCGGTGAAAGTTTTGAAAAATTAAACAGCATTACTGTTGAAGATATGTATAACGGCTTGAAGAAAGAAATTTCTATGTTAAGTATAGATAAAGATGTCAGAAAATATCTAAAGATGCCGGTAGCTGATTTAAGAGAAGAATTAGCAAAAGAAATAGCATAACAATTTGGTAGGAGATTGATATGTCAAACGCATTAAAAATTATAGAAGCACTTGGTAGACACGAAGATCCCGAAGCAATTAGCGTTTTGAGGGATATTGGTACAAATTCGGCAAAAGAAGAGGTTAGAGAAGAAACCGCAAAGGCTTTAATCAGAAGAAATTCCGAAGAATCTTTGAGAATTTTAATTGCCGATAAAGGTAAAGGTATTAACGATTTAAGTACAAAAGTTGCACTTACTACGGTTAATTCTTTGCTTTCAATTCAAGATAAAACAGAGTTATTAAAGGTACTTGAAAATACAATTGGTTCTGAAACTATTGATGAAGATGTTAAAGGTACAGCTCGTTCACTTCGTGCTTTAATTACTTTATCAGAGTAATTTACATACGTGTTTTTTAAAGACCACATTTTTCAGATGTGGTCTTTAAGTCTGAGAAAATATTGCGAGGTTTTTATGATAAAAGTTGGTGTTATTTCCGATATACATGGGAATATGGAAGCGTTAGCCAGTGTTTTGAAACGCATTGATGATTTAGGAATAAAAAGATTATTAATTCTTGGTGATTTGGCCGCAATGGGACCGGAACCTGACAAAACTGTGACTTTTATTAAAGAACTTTATTCAAAATACGATTTGGAAATTATACAGGGTAATACTGATTTATTCATAGTCAATGAGCAACTTCCTGATGTTCCTGATTTTGCAAGGAATGCAATTTTATTTTCTAAAAAAACTCTTTCAAAAGAGAATATTGAATTTTTAAAAATTTTGCCACCTCAAAAATCTTTAAAAATAGGCGAAACTGCGATTTTAATGACTCATGGTTCCCCAAGAAAAAATGATGAAAATATTTTGCCGGGAAGGTCTGTTGAAGAAATAAAACCAATGATTGCAGATGCAAATGAAACACTTATTTTGTGCGGACATACACATCTTCCTGCCGGATATCAAATTGAAAAACAAACTGTTGTAAATGTGGGTAGTGTTGGCAGACCTTTTACAGAAAATCAAAAAGCATGTTTTGTTATACTTGAAATCGATGAAAATAAAAAAGATACTTTTTCGGTTGAGCATGATTTTGTTAATTTTGATGTTGAAAGTGCTGCAAAGAAACTTG
The DNA here is from genome assembly GCA_045598245.1 of Candidatus Gastranaerophilales bacterium. Classification (GTDB taxonomy): domain Bacteria; phylum Cyanobacteriota; class Vampirovibrionia; order Gastranaerophilales; family JAILCC01; genus JAILCC01. The sequence continues at coordinate 3,743 of JAZLLQ010000014.1, read as the reverse complement.
CTTCGCAAGATTTTGAAGGGGCAAAGTATTTATCAGACTTGTTATTAAAGTCGTCACTGAAATGATTTTAAGTAATAAAAAACGAGGCTTTTGACCTCGTTTTTTATTTAATCTATTACAAATAAGTTTTGTTGCTTTTTAGAATAAACCTAAAATTCTCTTGTACCAAGAAAATTTTCTTTCAACTAATGCACCATTTACCGTTGTATTTGCTGTGGATCTTTCCAAATATTTACCAAAAGAATCTTCTTTCAGCATTTCCCTTTTTTCAGGGGATTTCTTAAGTAATACTACCATTGAGTATCCTCCATTAACTAAAGAGTAATAATATATATAAAATTAATTGATTGATAGGGAAGAATTTTACTATGTATATAATATCATAAAAAAATTTTTTTTGCTACTTACGTTACAAAAAGTTTATATTTGTTAATCAATTTTTTCCAATTGAGATAATTCAGGGTCTAAAAGTTTTCTGCCAAGGTTGTCAAAATTAATAAAACATAAGACTTTGTCTCCGTGTGTAGTTATTTTCGTTATAGTTCCTACTCCGAATTTATTATGCTTAACCAAATCGCCTTCTTTTAAATTAATTTTTTGTTTTTTTTCTGCTTGTCTATAATTTGCATCATAAACAGGTAATGTTTCCTGTTGTTGAGGTATATTGGCAGGTTCTTCGGAAGGAGTATCGTCTAATCCAAATTCATCATCACCGTTCTGTAATTGCTCATCACTCATTAAATCGAGTAATTCATCATCGCTATCGGAAATAGTATTTTGCGAAGGAGTATTTTCATTTAAAAAGTCCAAATCATCAAGGTCGATATTTTCAAGACTATCATCACCGGAAACTTCTTCAAAAAGTTCGTCATCAGAATTTCCGGCTTGTTCACTATTGTCCTCAACTAAATCAAGGATTTCAGCTTCTTCAAGTTGATTATCGTAATCTGAAATTTCTTTATTAGGCTCTTCAAATGAACTTTCATCAATAATAATTTCAGGTTCTTGCATAGGTGCTGTTTCTTCAGCTGGTGTTTCGGGCATAGAAATATTAATTATCTGCTCTTGTTGATCTTGTGTTTGGGTTTGTAAAGGTTGTGCAATTTCTATAACTTTTTCAAATGAAGGTTCTTCAACAGGAGCTATGGGAGTTTCTGTTATTTGTACTTTTGAAGGAATTTCTTTTTGTGGTAGTTCATTTTCAATTAATCCAACGATTTCTTGTGAAGGCAAATTTTCGGAAACAATTTCAGATGCAGTTTGGACCGCCGTAGGATTAATGGTGTTATTCATTAAATCAGCAGGTTCCTTTATGGATGTATTCGGAGTAGGCTCTAATGCTCCATTCATCATATCCATATCAATATTTTGCAAATGGTTCTCTTCACCATAATCAGTTAATTCTTCTAATTGTTCAATTTGCCCCTCATGAGAATAAGCAGGTTCTTGATTATTATGTATGCATTCTCCCGATGGCGTAGTTTCAGAAGAAAAACCGACACCGTTTTTAGCAGGGAGTATGTTTTCAAGCAAAATAAGACCTTCACTCAACTTACCCGTAGTGATAAAGCAACCGGCAGGAAGTGTTTGTAATATATCGCTTAGCACCTGACGTTTTTTCAGAGTGTTATAAGTTTTAAATAAAAACATGTTTTGACTGAAATCATATATACTGTCAAAAGATAAATGTCTGTAATTTGCACTAATTATTGGCTTGATACCTATACTTTCTGCTTTAAAAAGCAGATAGTTCAATATATTGTTATCAAAATTCAAATTGTCAATTGTAATAAATAAATAAAAATCTTTGTCATATCTGCTGTCAGAATCAATTAAATTATTAAAAAATTCATTTTGCCAACTAATAGGAATATTGCTAACATCAAAAACCACTGTATTATTTTCTTCCAAAGATTTATATATTGAGCAGGCTTCTTGCAAATTATTTGCAAAAAGATTCATTCTTTCGTAGTGTCGTAATTTGTTTTTTAATAATATAAGCGGAGTCATTTTTGATTTTTTATAAAAATCATCAATAACATTAATTAAATTAGTTATAGGAATAAAACCTTCCGAGCTTTCCTGAGCATACTGTGCAAGTTCAATTAATATATCTTCTATTACGACTTTACTTTCTAATGAAACGCCTTCGAGCATTTTAGGGCATAAATCTTCAATCATTTTTTGATTTAGCGGAAGTTTAGTATTGACTCCCGCAACAACTTTTTTTGAATTTGGTATATCTAAGTTGCCTTTAAAGTCAAGAATAACACTTTTTTTGCCCAGGGCCGAAATATTCTGACAAAGATTTTTTGTTAAGTTTATATTATCTTCGTGTCTTTCATAACCGATAAATGCAGGAGTGGCAAAGTTTTCAAAACACAAAGTTTCATATTGACCATCAAAGAACGGTGAACGTCCTAAAATAAAATTCGGAGTATTTTTATTGTTTTGAGATGTAAAAGCATCAATGACATTTTTAGGTGTTTTGGAAACTATTGCTTCCGCAGAAACCAATTCGCCTTGCCAAGGATTAACTTTTCCGTATTTTTGTGTCATCATAAAATTCATATCGGCCTGATTAAAATCATCAGCAGCATCAGACGATAAAACCCTGTATACCTGAGCAACCAGAGTTAATTCACCTTCGGTAAAACTAATGAACTCGCCGACTTTTATCGATTCATTAGCCGGTTTATAAATTATTTTTGCATTTTGTGGTTTTAATTCGACTATACGCATATATTAGAAAAGCCCTTCCAAAAATATATTATCATAAATATCAAAATCGTACAGTATATTTACAAATTTCAGAAAAACTCTATTTGTAGAGTAATTGAAAAAAGATAAAAAAGGTATTGCAAAAAAAAATTCAGCAAATTATAATACTAATATCGAGTGCGGGAGTAATTCAGTGGTAGAATGCTTCCTTGCCAAGGAAGATGCCGCGAGTTCGAGCCTCGTCTCCCGCTCCATTAAATAGAAGGTTTTTAAAACCTTCTTTTTTAATGCGTGTATAACTGTCCAGTATCATGGAGTTTGACATTTTAGCCGGAAGTTTTTTAAAAAAATCGACAAAAATTCCTAAAAATTGTGATATTTGATTCAGATATAGCCACTTTTGTTATTTGTTTTTTAATTCTTTATAATAATTATTAATCATCTTTAATTCAGATGCAGAGCAAAATGTGTCTTGGTTAAGGTTTGCACGTTCAAAGCATTTTTGTGTTACACCTTTTTTACTCAAAATTTCAGGTAACCTGTCTTGTGTATAAACAGGTTCCACAATCCCATCAATACGTCTTAAATCTTGCAATTGCTCTATTGTTAAAGTTTCAACTTCATCATAATTTAACCTTGGTGCTTCAGCTTCTTCTAATAATTTATAAAAATATTCTAAATCTTTGATTTTCAACCCTTTTTTACAGTAAAAACTATAAAAACCCGATTCAGCGGCAAAAGATGCTACATAAAATTTTCTTTTTTCGCCTCGTGTCCAAAACGGAATTCCATTCTTCAAACGGACTGTTTGATTGACTTTATATCTATTGTAATCTCCTGAAACATCTATTATTCCATCTGATACAATCGGGCCACAGTATTCTTGGACTTTTCTTACTGTCACAGTACGTTTTCTGTCAAGAGGAAAAGATATTTCTATCATACCTTTCATTGCTCTGACGTTATAATTATTTACCTTAATTGGGAAATTAAATCCTGCCCGTTTTACACCACAACTAATA
>JAZLLQ010000013.1:0-18261 GCA_045598245.1 Candidatus Gastranaerophilales bacterium | reverse complement strand
TCTGTCAAATTTTATATATAAATTTTGTGCATCTTTGGTTCCTGCAGTTGCGGGGCAATTTATTTTTCCGATGCAATTAAGATTATACAATGCAGCACCGTTTGGCAAAACCATATTCGGAGGAGCCGCAGCGTTATTAACAGTACAATTGTTGTGGTTATTAATTATGCATGTTGCGGCAGCAGCAGTAGAGATGCTGTCAGATTGACATGCACGTTGCAAATCAGCAAAGTCACTTAGTCCTTTTTTATTGTGGTTAATTACACTCCAAAGCCGATAACAGATTTCTGTAACTTCCTGAGTAATATTCTGATTTATCGTTGTTGCGGCATCAGCAGGGTCTATTACTCTTTCAATATATGAATTCCATCTTGGAATATCGTTTGGACATGTTATTTCGTGCAATGGACGAGCTTGAATCTCAGCTAACGGAGCAGTCGGGTCACGCAATGGTGTTCCGCAAGCACCCGGTCTGTAACAAGTGGGAACTCCAAAACAGGTTGTGGTTCCGTCATTATTTGTGTACAAACTCATTCCGTTTGCTGCATCAGGACATGCTCCGCCTACAGGAGGCTCTTCACAGTATCCTTTGGCTGCGTTATAAGTTACACTTGCACCTCCTAAATTATATTTAAACCTACAACAAGCATTACCTGCATTTAACGGGAAATCTACTGCAATATTTACCCCGCCGCCACTGTCATAACTTCCGTGGCAGTACGGTGTATCATCATTGCACATAAGATTATTAGCTTCTTTTAATGCTTCAAATAATTTAACCTCTGTTGCTTCCTGTAATTTTACATCTGTATTAACTTTTTTGAAAAACGAAACGGAAATTCCTGCGATTATACCAAGTAAAACAACGGTTTGCACAATTTCAATAAGCGAAAAAGCTATTATCTTATCTCTTAATTTCATACTCAATGCCTTAATCATTATATATATTATTAATTTTAATCTTTTATATAATAATTATCAAGTATATGTTGGGAATAATAATTTTAAAATGCGAATGATACAGTTTGATTATGCTTGGTAAAGGAGCATTTCATTTTCAGTACAAAATGTTTTTAGTCTTTTCAAAGCTCTGATTTCAGTTTGTCTTACACATTCTTTTGTTATTCCGTATAATTTGCCAATTTCATCAAGAGTTTTTTTATTATTGTCTTCTAAGCCAAATCGTAAAATAACAACTTTTCTTTCTCTGTCTTTCAGTATTGTCATAGCTTCAGAGACGGCTTTTTTCAAACTTTCGTATTCTGCCGCTGCTGCTGCGTTTGCGTTTTGATCAGCTATCATGTCGAGTAAAGTTGTTTCTTTGTTTGATTCGCTAAACACTTTTTCGTCTAAAGACATATTGCTTTGAAACGCATTTATATATTCTTCAAGTTTTTGAGAATCAATATTCATTTTTTCTGCCATATAGTCAACAGATAATGTTGTTTGCAATTCATTTTCCAGCTTAGATTTCATTTTTGAATATTTACCTACAATTTCCTGAACGTAAACAGGAACTTTCATACAACCTGATTGCTCCGAAATTGCTTTTAAAACTGTCTGTTTAATCCACCACGTTGCGTAAGTGCTAAACTTGTAGCCTAGTTTGTAATTGTACTTGTCTATCGCTATCATAAGTCCCAGATTAGCTTCTTGCAATAAATCAGAAAATGCCATATTGGGATTTTTGATTTTTGATGCAACTGTTGCGGCAAGACGTAGGTTAGCCCGAACCAGCTCCTTTTTTGCCACAGCATCACCTTCTTTGATTCTTTTCGCTAATTCAATTTCTTCTTCATAACTTAAAACAGGAATTTTGGCAATTCTTTTTAAGTACTCGGACAAACTTTCTTCATTCTTTGAATAAAAAATAAATTTTGCAGGTTTTACCTGAACTGCTTCACAATTCTTCATACAGAACACTCCTAAATAACACCAAACCATAAAACGAGAACACCATATTTTAAAGGGGTTTAAATACAAAAACAAAAATTTTATATACTTTTTATATAAATAATATATCAAATCATGTTAAGTTTTGCAACCCTTTTTGTTAATTATGTAAAGAAAATGTTACGCAATATGGATATTTTCGCAATAAAACTTAATACATTATTTGAATTACATTCTGCTTTTTACCGGTTAAAATTTTATAAGATACGGAATATTCGGTTGAAAAACCTACAAAAAAGCAGAATGACAAATGCCATTCTGCTTTTTTATTAAGAATAAAAAACTATTTTACTAATTCTTTAAACTTTTTACCTGCTGAAAATGCAGGAACTGTTTTTGCAGCAATTTTAATTTCTTTGCCTGTTTGAGGGTTACGACCTGTTCTTGCAGCTCTTTTTCTAGCTTCAAATGAACCAAAACCAACTAAAGTAACTTTGTTACCTTTTTTAACTGAATTTTGGATAGTGTCTAAAGTTGCAGTTAAAACTTCTCCTGCTAATTTTTTAGAAACTTTTGCGCCTGCAGCGATTTCTGCGATTAATTCTTCTCTGTTCATAATAATCTCCTTTATTAATCTACTCCCTCATTATACTAATTGTTTTAATTCGTGGCAAAAGAATTTGCTTATACAAGTTAATAAAAGCAAGCATGTAGAGAACTCAAGCGTCCAAAACACAAGTGTTTTAGCTATTTTGAAGCATATTAACATCAAAAACCTTACGTGTAAACAATTATTAAGATTTTTTCACTAAACGCAATTAAGAATAAAAAAATACCTTTATTAATATGTAGGTAGTAAGGTTTTAAGGTACGTCAGGCATGGATTTAACATCAGTTTTAGCATACAAAAGCATGTTCTTCTGCACACGTGCAAAAGGAACATCAAATCAACTGAATGACGGCAAAAAATACACCGCTCTTGCTAATGGTGCCAGATGTGCCATTACTGCCACACAAGGACTTGTTCCTCTGTATGCAGTTTCATCATGCCTGTCTGACACCGCAACAAACCCGACAGTACAAAAAATAGCTAAAGAAATCTCTGGCAGCAGATTAAAAGATATTGCATCAGCTATAAGCGGAGGAACAACAAACGAAGCAATTAAAGGACTGTCAAGCACAGTAAGTTTTCTTTCAAAACTGGGTCTTGCAGGGAATATAGCCTACGCAACCGCAAAATGCATGGATGCAAAAGAAGAGGATAAAACAAAAACATTTATGCAGGCAACCGGTAACTGTGCTGGAATGTATTTGTTTGAAAACATATATTCAAAAGTCATTGATAAAATAAATCCTGATGACATAAATCGTCATGCAGGCAGTATCAATAACATGCTGCAAAAAATCCCTGTGCTAAAATCAGTAAAAGCAAGTTCGATTGTATTTGCAGTAGGATTTGTAGTAGCCTCACTATACGGATGTAAAATCGGAGAACTCTTTGGCGAATCACTCTGCAAGCAAGAACAAACCGTATAGAGTATTTAAGCAGAATATTTTTTACCCTGCCATGAATTATGTTCTTCAAACCACATATCAATTTTATTAAGGGTTTTAAATTTTTGACCAAGCCAAACCGGTGCAAGAAGCGATTTTTTGTAGCCATTCCCTGCAATACGATGAATTATAACATTATCCGGCAAAAGTTCCATAAATGAACAAGTTAAATCAACATACTCGTCTTCTTCCAGAACTTTTAATTCACCTGAATTATAAAATTTTTCCAATTTGGAATTTTTTAAGACACAAAGCGCATGAATTTTAACCCCGTCAATACCAACATCAGCTAATGCTTTGGCAGTTTCCATCATATCATTTTTACTTTCACCCTGTAATCCCAAAATAACATGTGCAGAAATTTTTATGTTTTTATTTTGTGTCATTTTTACCGCATCAATAAATTCTTTAGCTGTATGAGAACGGTTTATAAGCTCTAATGTTCTATCATGAATACTTTGTAACCCGTATTCTATCCATACTTCCTTATCATCTGTGTAACTTTGAATTAAGTTTATTTTATTTTCATCAACACAGTCGGGCCTTGTACCGATAGATAATCCGACAACTCGGTCATTATCAACAGCAGCATCATAAATCTGCTTGAGCTTATCCACAGAACCATAAGTATTTGAATATGACTGAAGATAAGCAATAAATTTCATGGCATGAAATCTTTTTTCCAAATTATCAATGCCGGTAATTAATTGCTCGGATATCGGCAAATTAGCATCATGTGCTAAAGAAAAAGAGCCTGCATCATCACAAAAAATGCAGCCTCCAAATGATTTTGTCCCGTCACGATTAGGACAACCCAGATTTGCATTTAAAGTGACTTTGTAGACTTTTTCGCCGAATTTATCTTTTAAATACTGACTATAAGTACGGTATCTTTTACCGGAATTATCCTGAAACATCCCTATTATTCTTCTTGCGAAGGAAGTACAGGATACAAGTAATGCTCACCACATTTAGGACAAACGACTTCCTGTTGTTTTCCCGGTTCTAATTCAACAACTTCAAAAAGTTCTCTGCATCCTGATTGTACACATCTGATTGCCCATGTCGGTCTTACTATTCTTGCCATATTTTCCTCTTTTCTTTTAAAACAAAACTAATATAACATATCAAAAAGATTTAATCTACATTTTCGCTGTTATTATCTATATCACCAAAAAGTTTATCAATACATTCCTTTGGAATTTCTTTAGATTCATACTTCTTGTCTATCTGTGCAAGCAAATTAACACTTGAAGAAGTCGTACCAACAATAAGTTGTTTGTCATTAATTTCTATCATATAAATAGCTTTGCCTGCACCTAATTGCAAAGAAGAAACGATTTTAAAATTATTTTCGTTCAACTTATTAAACTTGCCGCTCAACAATTGCTCCGGATTAATTTTCTTTATTTTCATGTAAACCCACCCTGTCAAAAGAATAAGTATAATCACGAAAATCAACGAACTGAATATATCCAAAATACTCGGTTCTTTGTGCTGTTTCCCCGTAATTCTTTCGGCAAAATTATCTTCTGTTGAGGTAGTTTGATACTCTTTTTCAAAATTACCATACTTATGCGCAGTATCTATCTGCTCAATTTTCAAAGGCTTAACCCCTGCAGCTGTACAATTATCTGCTGCCATAAAAAAAGCACAACCCAAAAACAACACAAAAAGAAAACTAATAAAACTTTTTTTAAACATAACTTATCCTAAATTTTTAACCAAAGATTCTTTAATTCTCTCCGCATTGTACGGTTTTGCAATAAAATCTTTTGCACCTGCTTGTATAGCAGAAATAATTACCGCTTGTTGTGCCATAGCCGTGCAAATACATACTTTAGCTTCGGGATGCTTTTCCATTAATTCTTTTAATATTTCAATCCCATCGTCATCAGGAAAAGCTAAATCCATGATAATGTAATCGGGTCTGGTACTTTCATATGCCTTCAAAACATCGTAACCGGTATTTACTTCCGCTATAACCTCATGCCCGGCTTGAGCAACTATGTCCTTTAAAGATATACGCTCAAAAGCGACATTGTCAACAATCATTATACTCGCCAATTTATACCTCCATACACACAGACAGATATTTATTCTATAATTATATTATACAATGTACACTTTGGTCAAAGAATTAATCATGCTCAACAAAACAAATCTATATAATTTGGTAAAAAAAATCTCAAAAGAAGTACGTTTTGGCAATTTATTGAACAGAATTTCGCCAAACGATTTTACTGAAGACAAAGAATTTATTAATGATTTTAACAACATGCTGGATGCAATATCCGACAGAGAAAAAATGATAAAAGAGTACCAAAGTATTATTCTTTCTAACAACGAATTTTTAAAATCCATGTTTAACATGCTAAACGAAGGAGCATTATCACTTTCAGAAAATTTTGATATTATTACGATAAATGACACTCAAACAAAATGGTTCAGACAACAAAAGAAAAAACTTATAGGAGAAAATATACTAAATATACTGAAAAATTATACTATTACTGATTTTGAAACAAATGAACCCATAATAATTTCCAAAGACTCATTTGCGACAAATAAAAAAAATTACAAATTGAATTTTAAATTAAAAAATATACAAATGACATTTTCTGTGAGCATAAAACAATTTTTTGATTCAAAAGGAAACCTGAATTATTTTATCGTATCCAAGGATGTAACCCCAGATGTTAAAATGCAACAACAAAGAGATACTTTTATTGCAACACTGACCCACGATTTAAAAGTACCTATTCTTGCAGAAGCAAAAGTATTAGAGTTATTATCAAAAGAAACATTTGGCAAATTGTCTGACTTTCAAAAAGAAGCCGTTGGGAATATGATTTCCAATAACTCAGACATGCTTTCACTTGTAACAACATTACTTGACGTATACAGAATTGAAGATGGTGTTTACAAAATAAACCCCACAAATTGTAATATTGTTGAACTTGTAAATTCAGAAACTGAAAAACTAAAATATATAGCGGATACTAACTCAATAACAATAAGGCAAATCATTGAAAGCAAAAAACACACTTGTTTTGTAGATCCTAACGAAATATCCAGGGTAATAAGAAATCTTCTTTCAAATGCAATAAACTTTGCACCTAAAGAAAGCGAAATCATTATTAAGATATTTGAAAAAGAGAAATTTTTAGCAATATCTGTTTCTGACAAAGGTAAAGGAATTTCAAAAGAAAATCTGCCACACATATTTGAAAGATATTTTACTACTGATAAAAAATACAGAAAAGTCGGGACAGGACTTGGCTTATACTTAAGTAAAAAAATTGTAAATATTCATGGCGGCGAAATCACGGCAGAAAGCACGCCTGAGCAAAATACAACCTTTACGATAAATTTACCTTTAAAAGAATTACACTAAGCAGCAAGTTGCAATATTTTTTCTTTCAAACGCTTTACACCTGCTTCATCATTGTTTTGCTGTGCTAAGCGATAAGATTTCTTATATAAATCTGCAGCTCTTTTGGAATATTGCATGCTACACATCAAATCAGCTGCTTGTTCGTATATACTTGCAAGCGACTCTTTGTTACCGGTTTTTTGAGATAATATTGCAGCTTGCTTTAAGTTGTCCATAGCTTTTTCATTATCTCCAGCATTTTTAAATGTAGTTGCTGTATTTGAAAATATATCACTCATCAGATTAAGATTTTTAGCAACTTTTGCCATACTCAAAGCATCTTTATAATATTCAATAGCATTGTCCGCAATATAACGATGAGTGTACATTCGTCCTATTATGTTCAACGTATCGGCCTGATTTGAGCCATCTCCAAGTTCACCGTCAATACCTATTGAAGCATAGTAGTGTGACATTGCGGGTTCAAAATAACCTGCCTCATCATAAATTTTACCCATTTGTTTATGATTTTCTGTTTTAAGTTTATCATCACCCAATGAATAAGCTAAAACAGTTGAAGCATGTAAACAGTCCAAAGCTCTCGGAAGATTATTAGCTTCATTTTGAACTTTTGCTATACTTGAATAAACTATTGCCATTGCGTTCTTATCATCAAGACTTTGGGCAATAGAAAATGCTTCCGAAAGAATTTTTAAGGCTTTATCCGTAGACTTTCCTTTTAATTGCTCAGCTTGCGAAATCAAGCCGGAAACTCTTGCGTTTTCTATGTTTGGCTCTTGATGAATTTCTGCAATTTGCTCATTCTCAGGAAGCGAATGTTCTTCATTCAACTTAGCAGGGGTTTCTTCAATACTTTGAGCGGCTTCTTTTTGTGCAAGTTTTTTTTCTGCAAGTTTTGCAGTTTGAGGAGGTTCTCCTGTTATTGTTTCAAAAGCACCTTTTGTTATGCTTGTATCGGCTTTAAAGTCAATATTCTGCAATAATAATGCATCTATCCAGTCTTTTACCACCTTTGAAGGCTTTTTCAAAGTATCGGAAATGTATCCGTCCAGAACATCAGCCGCAATTTTTAAGTTAGAAATTATCATTTTTTTATTAGGAGATTCTTTTTGCGATTGATGTTCAACAAGACTTAAATACGTTTTAACTTCATTTTCAACATCTTCTGAAGCGCCTATAGCATTTAATGTTGAATTAAAATCTATTAAAAGTTGCTTTATATTTATTTTACTCGGCTGAATTTGAGTTCTTGTATAAGTATCAGCTGATGATTTTCTTTCTTCTGATGATGAATAATTATTAGGAGTAACAACCTGTCCTTTTTTTTCAGGTTGTTTTTGCTCATCGCTTTTATCCACCTTTTTTTTCGGCGGTGGTATATACGGCTTGTAACTCGTTTGTAATCCGATAGTATTATACAAAACTTCTACCTACCTTGTGTTTTCTCCCATATTTTAAAAATCGGCTGAAATTTAAAATACTTTAGTTTATAATGAAAAAATCAAACATTTAATGTATATTTTAATGATAAATTTCAAAAAGCCATGAAAGAAAGAATAGACAAGATATTACTCGATAAAAACTTTGCAGAAAGCAAATCAAAAGCACAAGCAATGATTTTGGCAGGAGATGTAAAAGTCAACGGCGAAAAAATCACAAAGGCATCAACCGCTTTTGATACATCAAAAGAACTTAATATTGAAGTGAAAGTTCTTCCTTTTGTTAGCAGAGGCGGACTAAAACTTGATAAAGCGGTAAAATCATTTGAATTAAATTTAAGAGATAAAATATGTCTTGATGCTGGTGCATCAACAGGAGGGTTTACAGACTGCATGCTTCAAAATGGAGCTAAAAAAGTTTATGCCGTTGATGTTGGATACGGGCAGATTTCATGGAAAATAAGACAAGACGAAAGAGTAAAAACGATTGAGAGAACTAACATAAAAAACTGCATGGTTAGTGATATTTTCGATAGTGAAAATGACGAAAAATGTGATTTTTGTGCAATGGATTTATCCTTTATCTCAATTACAAAAGTTTTACCTAATATCAAAAACTTTATAAAGGATAAAAATTTTGAGATAGTTGCCTTAATAAAACCTCAGTTTGAGGCAGGAAGAGAATTTATAGAAAAAAAAGGTGTTGTAAAAGATAAAAATGTACATATCAAAGTCATAAAAAATATAATAGATTTCTGTTCGTCAATCGGGTTAAACGCACAAAAACTCACTTTTTCCCCCATAACCGGACCTGCCGGTAATATCGAGTATCTCGTGCTTTTAACTCAGGATGAATTAAAAATTTTTGATGATAATATAGAAAAAGTTGTTTTAAGTACAGAGTTTTAGAAGCAAATTCATTAAGTATTATGTAATTCTTGAATGAAGATAAAAAATATTATATCATTATGAGAGTTAATATTTATATTTAAAAGGAGTTTTTTATGGCTAACATTTCCGGTAATGCTTGGGTATATAAGGATAATGTCGATACGGACGTTATAATTCCGGCGAGATATTTAAATACATCAGACCCAAATGAACTTGCGAAGTATTGCATGGAAGATATAGATAAAACATTTGCAACAAATGTACAAAATGGCGATATAATGATTGCCGGAGAAAATTTCGGGTGCGGAAGCTCAAGAGAACATGCTCCTATAGCAATAAAAGCAAGCGGAATTAGTGTTGTTATAGCAAAAACATTTGCGAGAATATTTTTCAGAAATGCAATTAATATCGGGCTTCCTATTTTAGAAAATAATACTTTGCCAGATGAGGTGCAAAAAGGTGACAAAATAGAAGTCGACTTAACCAATGGTATTATATATAACCGTACTCAAAATAAAGAGTACAAATGTGCAAAGTACGAAGGTTCAATAGCACAACTGATTGACGAAGGCGGACTAATAAATTACACAAAGAAAAAACTCGGAGTGTAAACCTGTATTGAAAACAAACAATTACAATTGTTAAAAGGTTGTTAAAATTTAAAAAATTTAGTACCATATAACGTGTTAATATTATAAGAAGTGAAAGAATGAATTTACAATTAGAATTTGGTGAACATTGGCAATACAATATGTTTGGGCTTACAGTAAATATGGATACCGTATTAACTGCTTGGCTTGCAATGGTAATTGTAATCATCATTTCCGGTTTGGTTACATGCTGTCTAAAAAGAGAACCGGGCAAATTCCAGTCATTCGCTGAAATAATTTATAAAGCACTTGAAAGTATCCCAGTTTCTCAAATAGGCAAAGAAGGAAAAAATTACACACCAATTATCGGTTCTTTGTTTTTGTTCATTTTGACTTCAAATCTTATAGGACAACTCCCGTGGAAATTGTATCATTTACCGCATGGTGAATTCGCATCACCGACAAATGATTTAAACCTGACAGCAACATTAGCAATTCTTGCGGTTATATGTTATTTAATCTCAGGTGTTATTAAAAAAGGATTTTGGGGTTATTTTAAACTTTTCTTTACCCCAATGGGACTTTTGGAAATATTAGATTTGGCAACAAGACCTTTATCTCTGTCATTAAGACTTTTTGCCAATATTCTTGCAGGTGAAATTGTCATCATGGTAATGATAGGTCTGTTACCTGTACTTTTACCTGTACCATTGATGCTATTTGAAGTCTTTGTAGCCTTCATCCAAGCATTTATATTCTCAATTTTAACAGCATCATACATAGCGGGTGCAGTATCGGAAGAAGAATGATTTAAAGATAATAGAATAAATTAAGAAGGAGAAAAATTATGGAAGCAAAAGCAGCAGCATTATTAGCAATGGGTATCGCAATCGGTTTAGGCGCATTAGGTCCAGGATTTGGTATGGGAACAGCGGTTGCGGCAGCAATTGAAGCAACAGTTCGTCAACCTGAAATGGCAGGAAAAGTTCAGACGTTAATGCTCATCGGTCTTGCTTTTATGGAAGCACTCGCATTATATGCATTGGTTATCGCATTTGTATTATTCAGTTTTGTAGGTAAAGCATAAGGTATAAAATGCTCGAATTTAACGGAACAACAATAGTTATAGCAATTAGTTTCATTCTGTTTGTTATAATAGAAAATTTGATTTTCTATAAACCGATGAAAAAAACCTTAGAAGAACGTGAAAATTACATCACTTCTAATGAAAGTGATGCTGAAAATAATTTTTCCAAGGCTAAATTTTTGCTTGAAGAAAAGGCTAAAAAGATTGCTGAAGCTAAAGGAAAATCATCACAAATACTCAATGAAACATCGCTAAAAACACAAGAAGCATTTGATGCGGCAGTAAAAGAAACCAAGCATAATTCAAATAATAAATTAAATGAAATCAAAAAAACTCTGGAAGAAGAAAAAATTTCAGCACAAAACGAACTTCGCAAAGACATTGGAATACACGCAACAGCAATAATTTCAAAGATATTAAAAAAAGATGTTGCTATGGTAAATGTAAATGATGAAATAATTGACAAAGCAATGAGAGGTGAATTATGACGGATTATATTTTTCATTCAAACATCATAAACTTTGTCATTGTCGTTGCCTTTTTCATTTGGCTGTTGTTCTTTAAGTTAGACATTATTGGATTTTTTGCGAAAAAAAGTGAAGAAACCATTAATACAATAAGAAAATCTGAAAATAAAAAAGAAGAAGCAATAAAAAATCTTATCGATACAGAATCCTCACTCAAAAATGTCGACTCTGACATAAAAGACATAATTGATAACGCAAAAATACTTGCAAAAAAAATTGAAGAAAATTCTGAAATTAAAATAAAAGAAGAAATTTTGAATTTGAAAAGCAGAGAAACAGCATTAAGAGAAGGATACGAAAAGAAAGCGGTGAAAGAAGTTTCTCAAAAAGTTTCAAAAGCAGCAATATCTGTTTCAAAAGAATACATTGAAAATTCTTTAGACGAAAATGCACATAAAGAATTAATTTATAACTTTATTAATGATTTAGAAGAAATGAGGATTGAATAATGCAGGAACAAAAATCAGATAAATATCAATCCCTTGCAGAAAGATACACAAAAGCACTTTTGTCAATAGCAAAAGACCATAATGCTGTTGAAACAATAGCATCAGACTTAAATAATTTGATAAAAGTATTTGAAGAAAATCAAGACATCAGCGACTTTTTCACATCAGCTATCATAAAAATAACCGATAAAAAAGAAATTTTGGAAAAATCATTTAAAAATAAAATCAATGACGATTTATACAAGTTTTTAAATGTACTTGCAGACAAAAACAGATTATTTATATTGCCTGAAGTCAATTATTTGTACAACAGACATGTTGCACAAGAGAATAATATTCTTGAAGTAGAAGTTCAAACAGTTATTGAACTTGATGGCAATATGAAAAATTTACTGAAAACAAAATTAGAAGCAAAGACAAACAAAGTAATCAAGCTAAAGAATATAATTAATAAAGACATTATAGGCGGAGTAGTGCTGTTGTATGACGGAAAAGTCATAGACGGAAGCATCAAAACGCAGTTAAAAGAATTACAAATGCAGTTAGTATAAAGGATAACAAAATGAGTATAAGACCGGATGAGATTAGCTCACTAATTAAAACAAAAATAGAAAACTACAACTCGCAAATAGCAGTTACTTCAGCAGGAACAGTTTTGGATATAGGGGATGGTATTTCTCGTATCCATGGATTAAAAAATGTTATGTCATCAGAACTTGTTGAATTTGATGACGGACACGGAACTCTTGGTATTACCATGAACCTTGCTGAAGATAACGTAGGTGTCGTTGTACTTGGTGATTATACACACATCAAAGAGGGGATGAGTGTAAAATCAACAGGTGAAATTGCCGCTGTTCCTGTTGGAGAAGGACTGATTGGTCGTATCATAAACCCCGTTGGTAAACCTATTGACGGAAAAGGCGAAATACCTTATACAAAAATTCGTCCTATTGAAAGAATTGCACCTGGTATCGTAAAAAGAAAATCTGTTCATGAACCATTACAAACAGGTTTAACGGCTATTGATGCTCTTACGCCTATCGGAAGAGGTCAACGTGAGCTTATCATTGGTGACAGACAAACAGGTAAAACTGCCATTGCAATTGATACAATAATCAACCAGAAAGATACCGATGTTATATGTATTTATGTAGCAATTGGTCAGAAAACAAGCTCTATTGCACATATTGCTAAAACTTTGGAAGAAAAAGGAGCAATGGATTATACAATAATTGTTTCAGCTTCTTCCAATGAATCTGCGCCGCTACAATATATTGCACCATTTGCAGGTGCCGCTATCGGCGAAGAATTTATGGATAACGGAAAACACGTTTTGATTATATATGATGATTTAATTAGGCATGCTCAGGCATATCGTGCAATGAGTTTGCTGTTACGCAGACCGTCAGGTCGTGAAGCATATCCCGGTGACGTATTCTATTTACATTCAAGATTATTGGAGCGCGCTGCAAAATTATCAGATGCCGAAGGAGGAGGCAGTATGACTGCTCTTCCTATAATTGAAACACAGGCAGGTGACGTTTCAGCATACATTCCGACAAACGTGATTTCAATTACAGATGGGCAGATATTCCTTGAAACAGATTTATTTAATTCGGGAGTAAGACCGGCTATTAATGCAGGTATTTCCGTTTCTCGTGTAGGCGGTGCGGCACAAACAAAAGCTATCAAATCTGTTGCGGGTAAATTAAGACTTGACTTGGCTCAATATAGAGAACTTGAAGCATTTGCTCAATTTGCAAGTGATTTAGATAAAGCAACTCAAAAACAATTAAAGCAAGGTGAAATTTTAGTTGAAATTCTTAAACAACCTCAATATCAACCTCTTTCTGTTGCTCAGCAAGCCTCTATCTTGTTTGCTGTTAACACCGGCTTATTAGATGATGTTGAAAATGATAAAATTGCAGAAATTAAAACCGAATGGTTTAAATATATGAGTACATCAATACCTGCCCTTGAAGAAAAACTTAATGAAGGCACTGCTCCAACCGATGAAGATAAGCAACTTTTAACTGATACATTTAATAAATTCAAAGAAACTATGTTTGTCAAATAAACAAAGCTACGGAGATAAATAATGTCTAATTTAAGAGATATAAAAAACAGAATAAGAAGCGTTAAAAGTACAGGAAAAATTACCCAAGCAATGAAGATGGTAGCTGCAGCAAAGGTTAAAAAAGCAGAAAACGCAGCAAAAGAATCCCGTCCATATTCTAAAATGCTGATAAAAGTTTTTGCAGAACTTATTAAAGCGGGAGCAGATGCTGATTTTACCGAAGGAATATTCAAAACTTCATTAGAAAATTATCCTGCACTTTTAAAGAAACGAAAAATTAAAACAGCAGGACTTCTTATAATTACATCCGATAAAGGTTTAGCAGGTGCTTATAATGCAAATGTAGTTAAAGAAACAATTTCTACAATTCGAAATTATAAAAAAACTGGAATTGAGGTAAAACTTTTTATTGTCGGACTAAAAGGTATAACATCTCTAAAAAGATTTATCACTGAAGAAAATATTGAAATGATTAAAAATTATGCAAAAATTCCTCCAATTGTAGAAGTTAACGTAGCAAATATGATAGCAGAAGATATTGCAACTGCATACATAGAAGAAAAAATTGATTCAATAGAAATCATAACAACCGAATTCAAATCAATGCTTTCTTACAAAGTTGCCAAATCACCTCTTTTACCGTTGGAATTTCCAATAGAAGATGTTGCAGGTATTAATCCTGAAATGATATTTGAACCATCAAAAGAAGAAGTACTAAAAAAACTTATTCCGTTGTATTTTTCAAATACTATTTATACGGCACTAAAAGAAGCAAGTGCGAGTGAACTTGCAGCAAGAATGAATGCAATGAGCAATGCAACAAAAAATGCCGAAGAAATTGCCAAAAATCTTTCAATTGCATATAACAAAGCTCGCCAATATAATATTACTCAAGAGCTTATTGAAGTTGTTTCAGGGGCTAATTCCGTATAGGGCAAATTTATGAATAAATTAGAATACAGTACCAAAACAAGACCTCAAAGGTTGTGTAAAGCATGCGGAAAATGTTGCACAATGGCCGTTTGCCAATACACAAAAGAAGAACTTGAGCAATTTTCAGAATGTAAAGAAAGTGAAGCAGGCGATTTTCTGTCAGTATTTACCCCATATAAAAATTTAGATATACCAAGAACAATTTCAACTGAATACGTTGATTTCATTGTAAATAAACTGAAAGAACAAAATAAGTTTGATGAAAAAGAACCAATATTTTTAAAATGCAAACACTCTATGCCCGGAGGTGCCTGTGCAATTTATGAAAATCGTTTTGGTTGGTGCAGACGAGCGCCAAGACATGCTTGGACAATAATGCCTTGCGGTTGCGGGTTTGAAGGTTGGCAATTTGGTTTGCGAGAACAAATTAAACACAGCGTGAGAGTTTTAAAGGAATATTTATATGAATGTGAAATTACATACGGACATGATGGCATCGTACCCGGGAAAAACATAACCGTCAGAGAATTAACCGAAAAAATAAAATCTAAAATAGCTCCATACGAAAGATTTGGTGCATTTTATTGGTAAAATCAAAATTTCAAATTTTTTAAAACTTCAAATACAGCATAAGACTTGTTTAATGGATAAAAATGCAAACCTTTAACCCCATTTTCAATTAAATTCCGAACTTGAATTATTGCGTAATCTATACCGATTTTTTTGATACTTTCGGCATCATCCTGATACTGATAAAGTTTTTTCATAAAATCATCTGGAATTTTGGTTCCTGATAATTTAATTATTCTGTCAATTTGTGATAAACTCTGAATTATCATAATCCCTGGAATAATAGGTATTTTGGTATCAACAAGATAATTAAAATCAAAAAACAAATTATTATCAAAAAACAGTTGCGTAAAAACAACATCAGCACCTTCATGAATTTTATTTCTTAGATTTTTTATATCTTCCGCAAAACTAATTGCTTCAGGGTGTTTTTCGGGATAACCCGCAACTGCAACAGATAAATCTGTATTTTCTTTGATAAAATGCACAAGTTCATTAGCATGCGAAAAGCCATCTTTGGGTGCAACAAATTTATTTTCACCGACAGGAGGATCACCCCGTAATGCCAAAATATTTTTTATATCATTATTTTCTAACTTTTGAACATAGGATAAAATTTCTTCTTTGTTAAAATTAACGCAGGTAAAGTGCGCCATTGGTTCTACACCGGTACACTCTTTTATTTTCAATACCAAATCAAAGGTTTTTTCCCTTGTTGAACCACCTGCACCATATGTTACAGATATCAAGGAAGGATTAAATTGCTTTAAAATATCCAATTCCGCCAATAGATTATCCACTTTAACTTTGTACTCATCACCATCGCCTTTAGGCGGAAAAACCTCAAAAGAAATAATTGGTTTTTCGGATTTTGAATGGTATATATCAAATAAATTCAATATTCTTACTCCTATTTATCATTAGCTAAGTCACTCATAGTTTTTACGAATTTTTTATCTATAATTTCAAATGCACTTTTTTTACCATCAAATAAGCTCTCAAAATTTTCATCAATCAAGTCGTTTAACTCGACATACTTTGTACAAATTGGTGTCGGAACCGAAGTATCAACAGCTTTAAGAAAAGCAACTGCATTAGCCGGATACCCATCTAAAAATACGGGCGAATATGCAACACTTTTTCTTGATGGTACTATTAAACCATCTTTTGAAAATTTTGTCATTGATTTTTCACTAACCATAAATTCAATAAATTTCCAGGCTACATCTTTATGCTTGGAAGAAGATGAAATTGCCCATCCTGAAACATCAAGTCCTACTACTGAACCACGTGAACCTTTAGGGAAAGCTACTATATCCCAATCGAAATCAGCATTTTTGCGATATGTTAGAGAACACCATCTACCACAAGCATGCATTGCAACTTTACCCTGCATAAAAAGTTGTGAAGTAGTTAAAGCTGCCTGCTGTGACGATGAAGGTGAAACATGATATTTATTTCTTAAATCCGAATAAAATTGCAACGAATTAATAGAATTTTCATTATCAATTATTACATTCCCTGTATCAGATAAAATTCCGCCATCGTTACTTAATAAAAATGGCAACCAAAAGAGCGATTTTTTCTCAAACCCCATGCCAAATACTTGACCATGACTTTTATCTTTTATCAACAAAGCTGTTTTCAAAAAATCATCAAAAGTCCAATTATCGGAAGGATATTGAATACTATATTTATCAAATAATGATTTATTATAATAAATAACAATATTAGAAATATCTCTTGGCATGACATAAATACTATTATTTTTAGTAACAGGTAAAAATGCGTTTCCGATAAAATCGTCTTTTTCAAATGCTGTGCTATTATCTATATAATTATTTAAGGATTGAATTTTTCTTGAATTTATATAAACGGGAGTATTCAAATTATTTATAAAAATAACATCAGGAGCCAAATTGGAAGCAATCAAAAGATGTAATTTTTGGAAATAGTTATCGGGTATGTGAATCAAATCAATTTTTATTGAAGGATTTTCTTTTTCAAAATCAGAAACTAAAGATTTTATTGTCGAAATTTCGGATTGAGAACCCCACGTTGAATAGCTTATATGAATTTTGTTATCACGCTTACAACCTGAAGAAAAAAGTATTATCACAAAAAGAAATAATGTTAAAAATTTTTTCATGATAAAGTCAGTAAGTTTTCCATGGAATTGTCAGTTACACTAACTAAAGCTCTCCATTTATCTACTTTTACAATATAAATATTTTGATTTTCATTTTCTTCATTTAATTTAGCATTAATACGAGTTTTAACAGGTTCATAAGAGAATTTATTCAGGACAAATACATCGTCATCCATAATACCTATTAAAGAGAATTGTCCTTCATGCCTGATTAAATAGAGCAACTTGCCTTCTTCAAGTTCTTTACTGGAAATTACGATAGGCTCACTATCATCAATAAATTCAGGTTCTGACTGTTCAATTTCAGTATCCTCTTTAAAGAATGAAATTTCCTCATCATCAGTAAGATAAGGAGATTTATTGTCAACAGGTTCATCCTTATAAAAGTTTTCAGGTGCAGAAGTATATTCCTCCATTTCAGACTCTCCCTCAACAAAGAATGATTCAGTATCCATGGATAATACCTCATCATGCTTAGTTTCATCAATATCATTATCGGCTATTTTTTCTTCAATAATTTTTTCTTCGACAATTTCTTCCTTCTCAATAAATTCCGGTTCTTCTTCAATAGTTTCGGCACTTTCAATTGATTCGGCGTTAACAGTTTCCTCTATTTCTTCTTTTTCAGGCTCAATAAATTCATCAATTAATTGTGAAACATCAAGTGCATCAGTCGTTTCTTCAACAACTTCTTCAGGCTCT
>JAZLLQ010000012.1:0-4144 GCA_045598245.1 Candidatus Gastranaerophilales bacterium | reverse complement strand
GAAAAATCGTTACTTTGTTCTTCTAAAATTCTTATACCTTCTTCAGCTACTTCGCCAATGACTCCACCTGTTTGCATGCTGACTCTTTGAGCGCCTGAAAGGTCATTTTTCAAAAGTTCTGATTGCAAAAGTCTTATAAATTGAATAACATCTCTTTTGTTTTCGTTGTAAAAAGAAAATCTGTTAAGTGCAACTCCGATTGTCAAAATTGAACATACCAAAATCGGTAAAAGTACCGGCCAATCCATTTCTATTGATTTAATTAAAAGTTCCATAATTTATACCTCTCTTCTGTATTATAGTCTGGCTAAAATTTATTTACTCCAAAAACATTATAATCGAAAGTAAACTGAATATCTACACTTGTACCTCTAAAATCTGACGGTAAGGGTCTGAAAGGTGCCGTAAGCTCGACTGCTGCGAGCGCAGCTCTGTCTGCAGCAGGCACACCCGATGATTTAAGAACCTTTACATTTAGTAATCTACCATCTTTAGCAATTGTAAACAATAAGACTACTCTTTTACTTTCATCGCCTCTCGGTGGATCCCAATTAGCTTTAATTCTTCTTGATAAATCACTCATATAAGGTCCGAAATTAGGTTCTCTTATTGCATCAACACCGGGACGACCATTTCTGTTCCCCGGTCCGGGGTTCCCCGCATTAGAGCCACCCGGAGAATAAGAACTTCCAGAACCAATACCACGCGGAGAAGGTGTACTTGTGGCAGAACCACGACCATAACCGCCTGATGCAGCAATAGGTCTTGGTGCAGATGTTGAACCTGAGCCGGCATGAGTTCCTGAAGGCTTTGTAGAAACAGGTCCTGTTGGTCTTGCTGCAATTTTTGGTACACCATTAGTTGGTGGAATAGGCAATTTCACTGCAGTCGGAGCCTTAGTTGGCGGAATAGAAGGTCTTGCAGTCGGTTTTGGCGGTACAGGCTTAGCTTGCTGAACCGGCTTCTGCGCTACCTGTTGTCGCTGAGGAACCTGCTGTACCTGTGGTTTCGGGGTAGCTTTTTTAGGCATCACTTTATCCAAAACTTTTTGAGGAGCTTTATTATTATGCTGTTCCGGTTTTGGTTTTGGCAATGCAGGTTGAGGAGGTGCTATTCTCTTATTTGGATCATGAACACCACCGGCTCTTGTATTTCTGTCAGCTCTTAACGGGGTATTTTTATTTATTGGTTCTTGTTCAGGCTGATTTACCAAAACAAATTGAATATCTTTTTGTTTCATTTCAGGTCTTTTTAATAAATTCAAATCCAGACCTAAAAATGCCGCAATAAGAGGAAATAAAAATGCAAATATAAATAAAACCGCGTGTGCAACAACTGCCCAACCCAATGCCTGTTCAAACGGAATAGCATCTGTGACATTTTTGTATAATTTTGAATCTTCAAAATTCTTATTTTCTTTTGGTATATTCAGTTGTTGAAATTGCCCCAACATCTATTAATTACCCCAAATAAATTTTTCTAAATTTATTATCTCAATTACAAATTTATTATTAATTATCCTTGTTGGGTAATAAAAAGTATAATTTTGCCGACAATTATATACTACAATAATAATGGTGTTTTTTCCATAATGTAAAGTTACCATTTATAGTTAATTCCGTACAGAAGAATAAAAAATTTAACAATAGAACAAACTTTCCAAAAATTAATATTATCAACATTAAGTTAAAACACAAAATTGCAAAAATAAAAGTAAAATAGTAAAATTCCTTTATAAATATTTATAAGGGAAAAATAATGTACGATTTAATCGTCATAGGTGGCGGAACATCAGGTTGTGCAACAGCAATAAATGCAGCAAAAAACGGACTTAAAGTCCTTATTGTAGAAAAAAACAGCTTTCTTGGCGGAAGTATGACCGGTTCTCTTGTTATGCCTATGATGAAAAATTTTTTAACAAACGGGACAGATTTGTCCGGAGATTTCTGCAAAGAATTAATGAACGAATTAAGCAAAACAAAAGATGCTTTAACTTTTAGTGATAATAACTACGGTTGGTTCAACTCCGAAATGCTAAAATGTATTCTTGATGATTTATGCGAAAAATATAATATAAAAGTTTACTTTGACAGCATAGTTACAAACGCAACAATATCTGATAATCAATTAACATCGGTAGAAATTTCATATTGCGGACAAAAAATTCAAGAAAAAGCAAAATACTTTGCAGACGCAAGCGGAAACGGTGATTTGGCATACCTATGCGGAGCAAATTTTGAAAATGGTAGCAACGGCAAAAATCAGGCAATGACACTTCGATTTATTGCAACAAACGTTGATATCGAAAAATTTGCACAATTTTTAAGAAGAATAGATGATAACGCAGAAATTTCACCAATATCCGATATTAATGGTGAAACTCATCTTTCAACCGCCTGCACGTGGGATAATGATATTTGGAAATTAAAACCATATTTTGAAAAAGCAGTAAAAGACGGAGTTTTGACAAAAGAGGACTGTGCATATTTCCAAATTTTCACAATTCCAAATCAGCCAACATCCATAACATTTAATGCTCCCAGAATATTTTCAGAAAAATCATTAAACCCACTACAACCTGAAGATACAAGTTTTGCGCTTGTACAAGGAAGAAAGCAAATCAGAAGACTAATGAATTTTGCAAAAAAATATTTGCCCGGTTTTGAAAATGCCTATATATCTCAAATAGCACCTATGCTTGGTATTCGTGACAGCAGAAGAATTGAATGTGGGTATATGTTGAGTGAAGAAGATATTTTATCGGCAAAAAAATTTCCAAATGCAGTCGCAAAATCAAATTATCCGATAGACGTTCATTCACTTGAAAAAAATAAAAGTATTTTAAACAAATTAAAAGAAAATGATTACTACGAAATTCCTTTAGAAAGTTTAAAAGTTAAAAATTTTGATAATCTTTTTGTAACCGGAAAAATTATAAACGCAACATTTTTGGCTCAGGCTTCATTGAGAATAATTCCTAACTGCCTCACAATGGGCGAAAATTTAGGAAAACATATTGCACAATTATGTAAGTAATATTCATTACAAAAGGGAAATTATCAGAATAGCGGGTAGGTTGGGTCCTGACCCAATATCAATAACTGACATCTTCTACAATACCTGTTTCAAAATGACACCAACCTATAAAAAAATTATGTTCCGCTAATGTTTTTGTTGCATCACATATAATTTTATTGATAAGTTTGGAATATTCTTCTTTGCGTTTGTTGTCTAATAATTTTAGTTTTTCTTCCATAGTTTAATCTTTATCAAGTATCTTTTCTAAGCCTTTTAATAAGGGCAGGTCTGATTTAGTGATTATGTCTTTTGCATTTTCAATTATTTCTGATAATTGGTTTTCAACCTTTTTGTCGGTTTCTTTTTCTTGCTTTTCTTTAAATTCGTTGTAGGCTTCCTCGTCAATAGGATAGCCACCGCCAAAATTTTCTTCCCAAATAATAACATTTTCGTCATTATCTTTTTTATTATCTGCGACAATTTTTAATTGGGTATTCTTTGCTAAATGCTTATCTATACTATCCATAACTTGCTCCGTATATTTGCCATACTTTTTACTTAACATACCTTGTGCAAATGCTTCTGCGACAAATTCATATTTATTTGCTCTTGCATAATTGGAAATAAAATCAATAAAAATAAAGTTGGTAACTCTAACACCTTGACGGGAGTTACCCGGCACGTCTGGAGTAATACCAACTCTAGCAACATTATACCAAATTCAGAAACAAAATTCAAGTCAGTAGTCAGTAGGGTGCGAATTTTCGCACCGTTTAATTATAATTATTCTAATTCTAAATTTTTAATATTGTATTTATCAGAAACATTACACCAATTAATATCGTAATATTCATTTTGTACAAATTTTTTAAAAGATGAATATTCCCAATCTTTTGGTGCAATATTATAATGTTTTAACGAATTGTAATGAATATAATCAATATGTTTCCATAAATCATTTTCATTTCTGATTATATGGTCATAATATCGTCTTTGCCAAATATTTTTTTCGCCTCGTTTAATTCTTGATTCGGATAATGTTTCCGGTGCATTTGTCTGCTTTATATTCATTGTAAAATAAACTTTTATCAATCTAATTATTTTTGGCAAATTATTTGGATTTTTT
>JAZLLQ010000011.1:0-128153 GCA_045598245.1 Candidatus Gastranaerophilales bacterium | reverse complement strand
GTTCCGCAACTTACACATTGACCCTTCGTTGAGTCGTACCAGTATCCTTTATTACATGTACATCTGTCATTATTAGCTCCGGCTGATCCTTCTGCGCATATATGACAAGAACCCCAACCTTCATAAGAGAAAGCATTGTATGGCGTGTTGTTTCTGTCAGGATTTAGTATGTCTGAACAATATTTTTTCCCGTCAACTACTAAATAATACCAACTATTTCCACATTCTGATGCTCTTGAATTATTATCGTGAGTCGCTGAACTTACACTTGCACATGACGAACATTTTCCCGAACCTTTAGCAGCATAAGTACCTGCTTTACAAGTTACAAACTCACAGATATCTTTATCTATTTCTTGTCCAGCCAAAGCGTCTTTATTTTGCAGACCGCAAACACATTTTGTTAATGTTTCATCGGGAACATAATTCGGTCCATAGTTCAAATCCATTGCACAAAGTTCTTTTGTCATAGGTTCAATACAAGAATACCTGTCAGCAGCTGCGATTTCACCGCCATAGCAGTCAGACACGCAACCTTGTGCCATCGGGTCATAAACTAAGTACAAATTATCTTTAAACAGATTTTTGTGACTTTCTATCCACGCATCTACTTTTGAATAATCCTTTTCGCCGTTTTCGTCTATTTCAGCTGTCGGACAAGCTGTTTGACAGATAGCACTCTTATCATCCCAATAGAAGCCCATATACGGCGAGAATCCCGTCATACATTTACATTCGCTCTGCGATGTTGCCCCTGTTCCCGTTGTTGTCATACCATAAGGACAATCCGTGCAAGAGGTTGATTTTGTTCCATCCGCATAACTTCCGACAGGACAAGCCTTACAACTGTTCGTCAAGCCTGATTCCGAATATTGCCCCTTCGGACAACCTACACACTGGCAATTTGCCGCATCATAGTATTCGCCTGCCGTACAATTCGGCTTGCTGCTTGTACAGAAGTTAATACATTCGCACGTATCTTCATCCTGTATTTGATTTTCAGGGTCGCAAGAAGTTATACACTTACATCCGACACCTTCTTCCAATACTTTATAATCTACAGGACAAGTACATCCGGCAAATGTTCTTATAATAAATTTATTCGAACCGCCTTGCTGAGCAGTTGCCGTGCCGTTGCATGTAATACCCGTTGTAACGCATAGTGCCTTGATATCTCTGCCTCCACGATTAGAAATTTCATATCCTGAGAAATTACCCAACGTAGAGTTGAAGTTTCTGTAATATGCTCCTGTTTTCGATTCTTCCTGTGATGACCACAAAGCAAAGTATTTATCTGACTTAACATCAATATTTTTAAATACCTGATTGCTTAAAATTTTTGTCGCATCACAAGCCGAATAATACGGATACCCTTTATTATTGGATATGTCTGAACAATTTTCATCATATCCTAAGAATTTTGCAAGTGTATCTAATTCATCAGGTGAAGGCAACCGTCCGCCAAGGTCTTGGCAGAATTTCTTTGCACCTGCCCATACATCCGGACTGTTAGCTGATACATCGTTAATTCCGTATTTCTTGCGGAAATCTTCAGTTTGCTCATCTGCATTAACGCCGCTGAATGTAGCAGGATTGCCGTTATACGTTGCCTCTTCGCCAAGTGTATATGATTTGTTGTTAATTATACTGAACGGTAAGCACGATGATATTGCGCTGCTTTCATTTTCTTTACCTTCTTCAAGTACAATTGTGCTTTCTTCATATACTGCACCTTTTCCGCAATCATCAACGCATTTTCCGTATTTTTCGCTCCAGACTTTTCCTTCTTTACAAATGCAGGAACAAGTGTCAGTATCAAATATTCTCTTGGTGTCAGCACCACAGTTGAGAACTTCTTTGCAAGCACATTCGCATGAATTTGGCAGCATAACCTGATAACTCGGGCAACTATGTTGACATTTTGTACAATAATATCCGTCACCTTCGTATCCGGGGTTACATTCACATACACCTCTTTCATTTTTCCTTGAATTAGTAGTACATTCTGATGATGAGTTTTTGCAACCTGTCCAAGATGGTGCGCCGGCAGGCATTCCTCTCAACACAGGGTATTGATCATCTTTGAAGCACCACGTATTTTGCGACCATTTTGAAGTCGGGAAAATTGATGATCTTAAATTTTTTAAGATTTCCAGTAACGTAGCAACAGGGGTTTCACAGTTGTCACTACAATAGCCTATCGGGTTATAGCCGCTGCTGTTGTAACTGTTTGCTCCGATAATACCTTTGTTAAAACGTTTGCCAAGGAATAAACCTGTGTAATTAGTATACTCACCGCCTTTTGTTATCAAACCTTCAAAATAGCAATTAGATATAGAGTCATTTGTATTTGCATTTTGGTATTCACCGGCAAAACCGCCTATCATATTGTAATCGCCGCCAACATTAGCCTTTGCAAAGCATGATGAGATAGCGCCATTGCCGTAGCCGACAAAACCGCCAACAGTTTGATATCCGTTAACTGTTCCACCGAAATAACAATCTTTCATGTTACCGGAACTATCTGTAGTAATACCGGAGAAACCTCCTACATCGTCTCTGCCGGTAACATTACCAAGTGCGTAGCAATTTGTATAACCTGCGGAAGTATTTCCATCTCTACCGACAAATCCGCCTACTTCATCACCGGTAGAAACGATATTCCCTTCTGCAAAACAACTTGAAATATTAGATTTACTTATAGTACCGCCAAATCCGCCGGTATAAGAACCTCCATCGTAAATATCAACTTTTGAATAACAATTTTTAACAGTGCAATCTATCAAAGAACCTGCAAATCCTCCTGCACCGCTATATGATTGTATACTACCTGTCGTATAACTGTTTGAAATGTTTGCTCCGCCCCAAGCCCAGGCTACCATGCCGCTAACATTAACCAAACAACCGATACCGCCTTTGCAAACGCCTTCACCAATAGCATTAGCAGTAGTTTCAATATTTACCGAACATTTATCAATAGTACCGCCTTTTAAGTAATAAGCTAGTCCGCCTATTGAATCGCACCATGCATTTTTAGCAGTAGCATCTACATGAAGATTTCTTACCGTTCCTGATGATTCAATTTCGCCGAATAATCCGCAATGGCTTATACTGTGTTCTGTATTCGGTTTAATG
Source organism: Candidatus Gastranaerophilales bacterium (assembly GCA_045598245.1). GTDB lineage: Bacteria > Cyanobacteriota > Vampirovibrionia > Gastranaerophilales > JAILCC01 > JAILCC01. Next base: position 125,018 of record JAZLLQ010000011.1, on the reverse strand, counting down.
TTATATTGTATTCCGTATCTGTTACCGTCAAATGTACCGGCAAAACTGCTAATAGGGGTATCCCAATCGGTTAAAACTAAATTATTTAATAAGCAGTAATTTCCTTCTTTCGGGTAATTTTTATCGTGCCCGATTTTTTCAAGTTCTGCTCTTGTTCTGATACCAATAAATCCGTTTTTGCAAGTATTTACAGGTTTATCCAATATGCAAGGTTCACCTGTGCAAACTATGTCACATTTTGTACCTGTCCATACCTTTCCGCTCGGGCAAGGTTCACAAACACCATTATTCCAAGATGGTTTTTCGTTTCCGTATAATCCGTAACAGTCTGTACAAGTATGCTCTAAAGAGTTATAAATAGGAGTTGCTGGGTTCATATCAGAGCAAGATTTACAATCATTAATGGATGTTGATGCATCTCCGTAAGTGAATGGTTTTTTCTCGCCGGTATCAATATAGCAACTATGTTCCGTTTCATCACCGGGACAATATGAATCAACGGGACAAATTACGCAAGCTGTTCCTATTCTGTAGTAACCTTTTTTGCATTTGCATGTTCCGTCTACTTTTATTTTGTTTTGTCCGCAAGATGTTTCACATTCGCAATTTTCACCTGTTGGTGTTTGATCTTTTTCGGGGCATACATTATTGCAATTATTGCAGGAATTACCGCAACTCATAGCACTTGGTGCACCTTTAGGCATATTTTTTAATAAAGGACCTTGACCGCAATTAAAACACCATACGTCTTGTGACCATGAAGCTGTTGGCATACTCTTATCTGTCAATGATGCCAAGATTTCTTTTGGTACTGATTGAGGATAATTCAGTTTATTTGTGGTTAGGTATGTTGAGTCACACACAGTATAACCGAGTCCGCAGTGGCCTATACCGTTATATCCTGAACTGGAGCTTGAATTATACGTATTATTGGTTGGATGAGTTTTGACTCTATCCCATATACGGCCCATAAAGGTTCCTGATTCACAGGAAGATGTAGCAGGACAAGAGTACTTTCCGCCGTTTGTTATAATACCTTCCCAGTGACAATTTGAAATTGTACCTTTCTGGTCAGGATCGCAAAATTCTCCGACAAATCCGCCTATTTCTTTAAACGTGCCGCTAACGTTATTGATGGCAAATGAATTTTTTATAGGTGAACCTACAACGTATCCGGCAAAACCGCCAACATCCATTCTTCCGCTTACATCACCCATAGCATAACATCTGCTAATGGCAGCATTATGTGAAAATGTTGAGTTTGTTATTGAGCCGACAAAACCACCTACAAGCTGGTCTCCGCCTGTTACATTTCCGATTGCATATGAATCGGAAATATTAGAGCCTGCCGCATCACCAACAAACCCGCCTAACTGGTCTGTTTGGTTGCCATATATGTTACCTGATGCAAAGCATTTTGTAATTATGCTATCTACGTCACTTCCTATGAGTCCACCGCTAAAATTGGAAACATAGCTGGTTAAAGTGATATCGACAGCTGAATAACAATTAGAAATACTTGCATCGGATGAGTAATAAACCAATCCTCCTGCGCTTTGAAATGCTTCTATTGAACCGGTAGTATAACTATGAGTTATCTTAGCTCCCTTAAATGCTCGTCTGACTAGTCCGCCTATTGTCCAAATACAACCTTCATCAGCTGCACAATATCCTTTTTCCTTTATTGCGGTAGCAAGATTTACATTAGCCGCACAGTTTTGAATTGTACCATATAACATATTTACGAGGCCGGCAGCAGAAGAAGTATTGACATTTTGAATCGTAGCATCAACATATAAGTTTCTGATAACACCTTTGTCTCCTACGTTGCTGAACAATGCGGCATCGGAAATAGCATTTTTTGTGTTTGATTTGATATTATATTGTATTCCATGATTATTACCGTCAAATATGCCGGTGAATATACCTATCGGTTTTTCCCAATCAACCAGATACAAGTCATTCATTAAACAATAATTGCCGGTTTTGGGATAGTTTTTGTCCCCGTTTGCTAATTTTTCCAGTTCTTCTCTCGAAGTAATAGCAATAAAACCGCTTTCACAAGTATTGACAGGTGTTGTTAACACACACGGTTCACCGGTGCAAACAACATCACATTTCTTGCCTGTCCAGGTTTGACCATCGGGACATGGTTCGCAAGTTGATTTTGACGAATTCCACGCAGGTTTTTTATCACCGTATAAAGAATAACAATCTGTACAAATTATCTGTTCAGGATCATATACAGGTGTACTCGGATAAATTTGTGAGCAGGATTTACATTCGTTTTGAGATGTTGCACCTTGCTTGTCAGTGAAAGGTTGTTTGTAATTTGTTTCTTCTCCGCAACTGTATGATATTTCATCGCCGGGACAATACCAATCGTATGGGCAAATTCTGCATTTTTCACCATATCTGTAATAGCCTGATTTACATACACATTTATCGTTTTCTTCTATTTCGTTTGGATCTTCACAAGCAAGTGCAACACGTTCGCAAGTATGTGTTTCGGGGTTCCAAATTTCTCGAGAAGAACAAGCTTCACATTGGTGTGTAACGGAATCGTATACCGGAGCATCATGACTGCTTGGTTCATTTAATTCATAGCAGGATTTACACTCATCTTTACTTATTGCACCTTCTTTGTTTGTAAATGGTCTTGGCTCGGGTTCAGCTTTAGTGTTATCGTAACATTCAAATTTAGCTTCTTCTTTGCCACCGGGGCAATACCAGTCATTAGGACAGATTTTACATGTGTTGCCATCTCTGTAATATCCGGCTTTACATATACATTCACCATTTATAAATTCTTCCGTATTATCACAGGTGAATTTACAAGCACATGTTTCATCATCCCAAGCATAGCCTTCTGAAGATTTTTCATCACATACCGGTTTTTCTGATAAGTTACGACATTTGCAAATGCAATCTGTACCTTTTGGTACTTTATAAGCATTGGAACAAGTAACATTTGGGCAGTAATTACATTCATTATCTCCCTGATCTTTTATATTACTATTTGGCATATTTCTTAATTTCGGATAATCGTTGTTGCAGTCGAAATACCATACCAAGTGACCTTGTTCATCGGTAACGTCAGCCCATCCTACAAAAATATCTTTGCTTGGCGATTTCTTCATTTCTGCAGTTGTTTTTGGTGTACCTTTGCCGTTTTGGGCAGCTTTGTTTAGTGTTGAATCAAAATATGAATTTTTGATTGTTCCGTTACCATCCTGAACAAACGCACTGGCTTGATATCCCCAACTGTAATTTGTCTTGGAAATAGAGCCTGCCATATATGAATTTTCTATTGTTCCGGTGTTAGCACCTGCAAATCCGGCACAAGTTTGATAAGTGTACGTAAATGCACCTATGTGATATGTGTTTTTAATTGTACCGTAGTTTCGACCGACAAAACCGCCTGACCAACCTTGTGTATTGACGTCATTTTCGGCATAAGCCTGATTGATTTCGCCGTAGTTACATCCTGCAAAACCACCAACGTCATCCCATGTAACTATTTGAGCTACCGAGTATGATTTTGTAATTTTACCTCTGTTTGTTCCTATCAAACCACCAAAGCAATTGTCACTGGCTGTATTGTTATGAACTTCTCCGTCAGTATATGAATATTCTATTGTTGAACCTGACTCGGATGTACCGACAAGATCACCCGTATTGCTTGCCCCGATAATATTAACGGAACTGCTTGAATACTGTATTTTCCCGCCGGATAGCAGATATGCTGTAATGCCGCCTAATGAGTCTATATTGCTATATTGACGAACAGGACCTCTGATTTTCCCTTCAATACCTAGGTTTTTGATTGTTCCTGATACGTAAGCGAATAAACCAAGGGCTTGTGCCGGATATGAAGAATGGTAAGTTGTACTGGGATCAGTAACATTAATAAATATATCCAATATTTTGTGTTGATTGCCGTTATAGCTGCCTGAGAACGGAGTTGCTTTTGTTCCGATGGGTACCCAGCCTCTACCGTTATTATAAGTAGAATCGTACGAAGCTAAAGAAATATCTTGCGTTTGACAGTAATTACCATTTATTGGGTATTCTTTCGTGCTGCCTATTGAAGCAATTTGTGTTGCCTTTGAAATTGCAATATCACCTGAGGTGCATCCTTCTACATCTACTACAATACAAATCCCTTCACCGTTTCGCTCTGTGCCGTCAGGACAAGATTCTTTACAAGAATTAGTTGCTTCATGGTATTTTGTGTTAGGAGGACATGGCAAACACATAACGATGAGTTCGTCCCAATGCGGTGTGCTTTCAGGACATGCTGAACAAATTCCAGGTAATTCATTGTCACCTTGCAGTACATCATAGTATGGTTTAGAGAAACTAAATTTGCTATAGCAATCCATACATTCGCCAGCAGAAGTGCTACCTTCTTCGGAATAAGGTCTTTCTTCCGGACATAATATTTTTTTATTGTTTTCACAATAGTAATATTCAGGACATGGGGCACAATTGTGTTCTTCTTCATCCAAATACGTTCCGGTAGGACATGTACAACCGTTTATACCCACAGTACCGAGTTCTGAAGTTGATTTTGTCGGGCACTGTGTACAGGTTCCGTTAACTTCGTCCAAAAATGTTCCTTCAGGACATTGACAATTACTTATGTCGGAATTTTCACCCAAGACAGAAATTGAATCATTGGGACAACGTGTACAACCATTTTGTATTGTACCGTCACCATAGTAATTGTCCATACATACGCATTTGCTAATATCATCATTATTTGGAGCATAAGAGTTAGTATTATTTGCACCGGCAGGACATTCTGTACATTCCTCATTGTTTCCGTAATAACCGTTAGGGCATTTGCACTCTTCTTGCGTAATAGCACCAATAGTGTCAGTGCGAGTGTTTTCCGGACATGCTACAATATCAGGGTCACCGCCCGGACAGTAGTGATCTTTTGGGCAGTCATCACATTGCTCGCCGTTTTTGTATTTTCCGGGAGGACAACCACAACCTGCCTTGTCGTTCATTCCAAGTGAATTTTCGCAATCACATTTGCAGGTAGCTGTATTGTATGTGCCTTCGTCTCCACATTGTCCTTTATCACCAACTAAACATTCGCAACCGTTTTTATCTGTATTAACTTTACGTCCCTCTCCACAATTTATACATTCTCCACTTATATAATATGAATTTTCGTCTTTACAAATACAGGTACAGTTAGCTGTATCAGCATCAGCATTGGCATTAGCACACATTTGTTCCAGGTTTTCGGGGCATTTACATTCGCCTTCAACGACCCTTGATTCTCCGGGACACCAGTCGCATTTGCAATCTGTTGCATTCCAAATACCTTTGCCCCCATTGGTACAGTATTCTTTGTTGCCTTGTTCGTTTTTGCATTTGTAACATCTGCTATCGTTTATATCAAGTATGAAATTTGAACCCGGTTTGTTAATGTCTGCAATATGGGCATTGTTGAATGGATCATTACAGTCTTTTATGCAAACATCATATTCGTTTTCTGCATAGTGGTTTATGCAGCTGCATATACATCTGTTTGTACCGCTTACGTTTTGGATTGAACATACTCTGTGGTTAGCTGCAGTTCCGAGCTTTGCACATTCGGCACCGTCAACATCGGTAACAGGATTGGTCGGTGTACTTGACGAACTTTGATTTCCTTCGGTTGTAGTTGTTCCTGAGCCTAATCCGTCATTATATACCGGTATGACAAATTGATCTTCTCCAGTTTTATTGGGAGAAGTATTTCCGTTAAGGTCTACAAGCATTGCACCGACAAGATCATCTTGCCTTATGTCGATTGTGTGTTTATCTAAGCCTGAACCGGTGCTTTGCAGTGTATCTTTAAAACTGCCTAAATCATCACCTGCGGCTACAAAGGCTATCTTAGCACCGTTATTAAGTGTTGCACCTTCCATATCGTTACAGTTTACATTCATTGCACCTGCAATACCGGAACCGCAACTGCTCCACGCATTAGCATCAGCTCCATTCCATTTTGAAGCAATATCAAGATTATTTGTAATTAAATCTCTTAGTCTTCTCGCATCTGCCGTAAGCATTGAAGTTGCTTTGTTATCGATAAAAACACTTGCTTTTGCAGCTGTGTATACGTCATCATATACTTTGTCGTATAGAGCCGTATTTAATGATTCTTGATTTTTTCCAAAATTAAAATTCAGTATTAGCAATAATGCCAATACCCCTATAATGCTAAGCGCAATAAGCACTTCCTGCATCGTAAACGCACGCTTTTTATTACCCATAATGTACACCGATTTTAACTACTCATAATGTAAATTATACCTTATTTTGGGGCATTTTGCATTAAAAAATTTACATTTTTTAATTTTTCTTAACATTTGTCATCGTTAGACTGCAAAACCAACGTTCGCAGGTTTTACAATACTGTATTTTTATTTTCAAACGTAGAACAGGGCATATTAATTTTTCATATCAAATTTTTACAAGTCGATTTTTATTTGCCCCAGTGTTTGTTCTGCTTTTGGTATATCTTGTTTTAATTTGTATATTATATGTTCCAAGCTGTTTGTAGGTAACATATTTTTATTACGCAGAAATAACAAAGCCTCTTTAGGTGACATTTGGAACAAATTTTTTGTTTCCTGTATTCTGTTTGCCGTTAATGCTTTTGTAGTAATATCTGTCATATCTTTTGTTAATGTGGCTATGGCTTTTGCAATTTCCACTTTACTGTCATCATCAACATTGCCGAATTTCAATTCCAAAAATGAATTACGCAAATTTTTAAATGAAGTTGCGGCTGATTTTTTACTTTTTACTAAGGTTAGTTGAGTATTATTCGGAATAATACCTTTTATACCCTGAATTGCATCAGTTAAATCAAACAATGTATCAGCAGTCATTTTTTCTAATGAGTGACTTGTATCGGTAAAATATTTCTTTAATTCTGCTTCAACAAATTCTCTTGCATTTTCCCTTGTCATACCTTCCGGCAATATAGAGGTTTCCGTAACAATTCGAGCAATATCCTTGTAATTACCGTTTTTAATAAACGGAATTAATCTCAAGGCATCTTTTGTTTGTTCTTTTGTAAGATTTATAGTATTACCGGTATCAATCAACGTAAAGAGTTTACCTTTTCTTGTACCTTTTAATACGTCCAAATCTATGAAAATATTACCGGGGTGAATATCACCGTGTATGACTTTCCCGTTTTTGTGCAGTTTGACAAACTGCTCCATGTAAATATCCATATATTCTTTTAATACTTTTTTAACTTGATTTGGAGTTATATCAAAGTCCTCAAAGGCAGGAGAGGTTTTTTTAATTTGTTCTATTTTTCGTTCGGCTTCAGCAACAGATTTTGCCCAAAGTTCGGAATTACCTTCTTTTTTTATTAAATTTTGATAGAATGTAAGATTTGATTTTGCCATTACATATTCGTGCAAAGCACCTACGCTTATACCGTTTGCCTTTTCCATTACATAAATGCCGTCTTTTGCGAGAACAGGAACAACAACATTAGCTAATTTAGTTGTTTTCGCTAATTCTAGTGCTGACTTAGCTTCATTCTGTAAATCAATTTCTTTCAAAATACTTTCGGCTAAGTTTTCAATGTTCTTTTTCAAATAAATTTGTTTTTGCGTAAGTTCAGAATCAGCTGCACCATTAGTAACAAGTTGTAAGAATTTTTCTTTATCGGCAAGAATTTTTTCTTTTGTAATTCCTCGCTTAATTATTTTTACGGCAACTTCTTTACCCGTAGGGTCAGTTGCGAGATATGTTTCAGCAACAGTTCCGACTCCCAAGCGTTTTGTAACTTTATAATTAGGATTACCTAACAATTTGCAGATTTCTTCTCCCGCTTCTTCAATTGTTCTTGTAGGAGGACATTTTTCTTTTAAAGCAAAAGTCAGAGCGTCATTTTTGCCTGATATTTGCTTGAATTTCACAACGAATAAATTTTCTTCCGTAAGTTTACTTATTTTTTCTTCAATAGGCATGCCGTGATTGTCCATGATGGCTTTTACAGTCGGAGTGTTCATTAATCGCTTTTCTAATTCTGCATATGCACCACCTGTTTGCACAAGTTCTGATGCCTCTAGTTTTACATTCTTTAATTTACTTACGGCTTCATTGAGATTTTTGTTTAGCACATGAGAATATCTTGCTGTTTTAAATAAAGGAATTGCAGCTATTAGTGCCATAATTCCGTTAAATACTCCGTTTTCTCCTAATTTTTTGCCAAAGTCGGAGAACGATTTGTTTTTTGTATCAGATGTGGAGTAACGTATTCCAAAAGTTGATAAAACGTACAAAGGAACACCTATTATTCCGCCTGATATCATTGTAATTGGAGTAAGCAAGCCATTTATCATACCGGTCCACAAGTTTTTAAACGAATCAGCACGCTTTTTCTTTTTCATTTCTTTTTTTGCTGCTTTATATTTTTCTTTTCCTAAAACTTTTTTATCACCTGTTTCAAATTCTTTTGAACCTATTCTGTTGATTTTTAATGCAAAATATTTCACAAAACCGCCGACAATCATTGCTGCGGGAATCACTATTTTTAATTTTGATTTTACACTTGAACCAACTAATTTTTTGAGATTTTCGACCTGATGTCCCTTTACATTTTTTATCATTTTTCTTGCTTCATCACTTGCTTTTAGTGTTCTTACCAATAATGAACCGTCTTCTGCACCTACTTCAAACATTGCATTGAGAGTGGATATATAATTTGAGAGTCCAAAGAAGGTTCCTATTGCGGCAAGTGATGACAATGTGTCGCCAAATGTTTTGCGTGCATTATGATTTGAATATTTATATTTTTCAATATTATCTTTCAAGTCTTTTTCTGATAATTTACCGGCTTCTGCTAAAGAAATTTGTGCTGCTAATTTATTACTGCCACTACCAAAACTTGTTATATTTTTGCAAAAATCGTAAAACCTTTCAAAAAGTCCTCGGTTTTTTTGAGCTTTTATAAATTCGTCTTTTAATTCCGTGAAATTACTGTTTGGAATTTTTGCTTCAACTTTAGTTTGCGGTTCTGCTACTTTCGTTTTAGCATCTGCCGTTACTTGGACTTGTACTTTTGCAGGAGTATCCGTCACATTATTTTGTGATACTTCATAGGGATTATTTCTAACAAAGTCCTTATATATGCTTAAATCAAATTGTGCCATGTCTGCCTTACTACCTAACTTACTCATATAAAAAAACAAAACATAGTAAAAATTGCCATCATAATATTTTGTTTTATGCGGTAAAAATCTGCAAAATCTTAAATCCACAGATACAAAAGTATTTTAAGCTGATAAAATCAATTTACCGTCAATATTTGGTTGTCGATTTTGTAACAAACCGAATCACTGCTGTCATTGCTGACAAATACTTTACTGTCTTTAGGGTTATCAAAAATCAATTTATCGCTTGATTTGTTTTGAGAATCTATCTTAACGGTCGCATTTTTGAGCTTGATATTTATACAGTCATCAATGTTTGCAATTTCTATTTCGGCATCATCTTTCAGTTGAGGAGCCGAATAATGTGACCGGTCAAAAAGACCTTTTAATGAAAAAGTTTGCTCATAATCAGGTTTGATTTTTAGTGTTATACCGTTATTCAATGTTATTAAACTGCTGTCATTTTCAGTTTTCCAACTGCCCCATAAGGATTCATCAACTTTCACTTTCCCGTTAGGCGTCTTGGTTTCAACCATTTTTATTTCAGGTCTTGGTCTGGTTGAATTGCAATCATGTGCAAACATGCCATTCTCCAATAATTATCTGAACATATATATATAAAATGTTTTTCGTTCAAATAATTGCCCTATGTTGAATGTAACATGAATTTTGACATAAATACATCTTTAGGTACTTTTATGTTTGTATTCGTACAGTGCGGATTTACGATAGTGACATCTTTTCCGTCATATCCAACAACTGTATAACAGTGGAATGTAAGCAAACTGTCGTATTTTGCTGCTTCGTCTTCATCAACATTATGACTAAAGCTGAATGAGTGTACCCCGACAAGTTGTGATACTCCGGCGAGCCAATCTGCACAGTCTATTGATTTTCCTACTAATGATGACAATAATTTGTCTTCTTCTTCGCGTATTTGTCTTTCAAGTCCATCCAGTCCTCCAAATGCCTGCAACAAACCAATAGTAAGAACCGTAGCCGTTGCATACAAAGCATATAGTCCTGCAAGTTTTTTGGTGGTCATACTAAATAATGTGGGAGCCAAATTATAACCTTGAGTGGAAGATGTACGGTGGAACAGGTTATACATTACAGGTGCAAATGAATAGAAATTTCCTGCACTACTCATATCTCTGCCTGAAATTTGACGATAAATGTTCAATGCTGCACATTCAAGAATTTGCACATCTAAATCACCGGAAGCAAAACTGTGACCATTATATCCTTTTGCTAACTCTTCATAAGTTACGAGATACGTGAATTTTTCTCTTGGAACGTTTTGGACATTACCCAAAATATCCGTGTAAACACCCGGAAGCGTAACAAGATAACCGTCAGACGTTTCACTTATCATACTTCTTACTTCTCCCGGTGTAAGAGTATTTATAGCAGCCAAGAAACCACAGTCACCTAAATTATAACTTTGTACAAATGTTCCTATTTCGTAGTCCACTTTGTTACTGTCGGCATCATTGTTGCATAACCATTGTCTAAGTATAGTTAAGCCTGATTCATCACACGCCGTTACAAATATGTGTCCGTCATAATCGTATGAATATGTTGTTCCTGACAGAGATATTTCATCGTATGCATTTGATATATTCTTTTTTTGTTGGAACATATATTCGAGTATTCTTTTAGCTTCCGATATTCTTTCTGATTCTGACATTTCAGCCGGATTTTTCAGTCCTTTACTATCAGGAATACGTCCTGTTTCTAAATTTTTATGCAAGTCAGATGGGTTTATTTGAGGAACTTCATGATATGCCTCTTCTTCTCTTGGGGTTCTTACGCTTGTTTCCCAGGAATCTGAGCCTGAATCACTGCCCCAGTCACAATTCATTCCCCAACTGGATGTAGCTTGTCCGCTCTCGTAATTATAGAAACTGGTTCCTGTATGGTGGTGATATCCGCCATCATCATATGTACTGTTGTAATTATATTCGTGATAGTAAGAAGAATCGCCGTTATATATGCTTTGTGATTTATCCACGCCGCTTCCTGATGAAGAAACCCAAGAGCTAAAGTAATCATCAACTTCGTAGAATGTTCCGTCATTATTTCTTGTTTTTTTATAGGTGTTATGCGTATAATCACCATCATTATAATGGGAGGTATAATCATACACATTACTTAATAAAATGCTTGACGGAATGGATGGTTTATCGGGATTATCATTTTGCATTATTAAAATATTTTTTCCTACCGAATATATACTTGTTTCTTTCGTTACGGAATTACCATAATCCCAATTGTTGTGATTTTCGTATGTTTTGGTTAATTTATCACCGTTCATTGTGTACTTGTATTCATACCAGTCATTGTCATCGGTGTACACGGTTTTTTCTGTTTTATAGTATTTTGTTATGTTCATATCAGCATCAGTTGCTATTTCTTTATGTTCAGTATACGTACTTGTATCATATACTGATTTTCTGTCATATTCGTATGTCATTTTTTGAACTATTGAATTTTTCATTACTGCGGAAAATACATTGTGAGTATTATTATTTTGGGTTTTTGAATCATAATTAATTGATGAAATGTACCCTGCAGCATCATAAGATAATGTAACTTTTAAAGTTTCCGTAGAATCCGATTTAGATATTTCGGTAACTTCACCTTTATTGTTTAGCGTTAATTGGTAATTATCAATGGATATATGGTTTTTGGAATAAGTTACCGCAGCACCTGAATCATTAACAAGATTAAGAACGGATTTTATTTTCATAGTTACATTGTATAATTGTCCGTTGATTTCACCGCCGTACGGATTTGTTGTATAGTAAACTTCCTTTTCTTCACCGGCATCATCAAGTGCATCCCAACTCATATTATATTTCATTCTTGGCATTTCTATTTTATTAGCCAAATCAATCAATGCAAGTTTAGCACCGTAGCTGTCATTATTCATTGCTGCACTTTGAGGTATTTGGATAATTGTGGAATTTCGTTGGACATTTTTTCCGGTTGCCCCAATATCCATTATTGTTGCAGACTCAAGATTTCCGTCATCGGTTTTCTTTTCTATCATCGCATACCTTAGCGCACAATTATTATTTTCATCAAACATTGATAAATAATAATCAAAACTTCCGGTTTCGTTATTGTATATATAATCATCAACTGATGTAGACGCAACCATCCCGTTTGCATTATAACGTTGGGTAATTGTTCTTGTTGAAGAACCGTCATCAGCAAGAATTTCAAATGTTTTTGTTGAAGTTCCGTCATCATTTTCAACAGTCGTAATATTTTCTTCAGAAATATTTAATGAATTTATATCAGGATAGGCAACTATATATAAGTCATTTGAGTCGAAGTGGTCCGGAGTATAGACAGGTTTATTTGAAATTACACCGTTAACATAATATTTGCCGTCAATTGTACCGTTTGCTAATGAACCGTTAATGTACTTTTTATTATTACGAGTTCCGCTAAACGCAATACCGTTTTCGTAATATATACCATTTACCGTTTTATTTCCCTGTGATATTCTGCCGTTTTCGTATAAAATAAAATCTACTGCGACATTATTTGCAATTATGCCATCTTTATACATAATATCATCAGAACTCAGTCCGGTAAAAGGTTTACCGTCATGATACAAAAGATCGTCAATTGTTCCGTTAGCTTTTTCACCCGATATATAAAGATTTCCGTCATTATCTTTGCCGTCAGAAGGTAAACCGTTTTTGTAAAAATGTCCGTCTGACGCAACACCATTTGCAGGTACACCATCTTTAAACATGATGCCGTTAATTTTTTTGTTTATACCAACACCGTTTTCATAAATTATACCGTCAATATCACCGTTGGCAATTTCTCCGTCAACGTAGAAAATACCGTAAAATTCTCCGTCAGCGGCAAACCCGTCATAATACTGTTTATTGTTATATTTTCCTGTGAATAATTCCCCGTCTTTAAAGAGGATACCGCAGTCTTCGCAGTTTGCTTCCTGCCCGTCAACATAGTATTTACCGTCAAGGAAGCCCGTATATTGTTTTCCGTTACGATACAAAACATCATTTACAAGAATATCGCCCTCTGCAAGATAACCGTCTACGTAATATTCGTCATCTACAACTCCTGTACCGCCGATTTCACCGTTAACATACATATTACCGTATACAACAACATTGTTTGCAATTACACCGTCTTTGTACATGATACCTTTTTTGGAAGTACTGCTGCTATCTATCTCAAGACCGTCTTTATATATTTTTCCTTCATATTCGCCATTGGCAGGATAACCTTCAACATAATATTTACCATCTGAAGTTCCTGTAAAGGGATTACCGTTAACTAATTTTATTTCATCATCTTCTTCGTGGTCGTGTTCTTCAGTTTCACCGTTTATACCGGTATCTTCATATCTCATACCTGTAAAGAGTTGACCACCCAAATAGTACTTACCTTTGTATTCGCCTGTCGCCATTAAGCCGTTTTTGTAGTATACGTTATCATAAACGCCTTCTCCGCCTAATTTACCGTTAACATAATAAGCATCAAACACTGCAACATTATTAGCAATAACTCCGTCTTTGTACATTAAACCGTTTTGGGTATCACTAACCGCTTCAACAAATTTGTTTCTATTGTCACGTTTAATTACATATTCTCCTGTTATGCCTATGCCGTTTTCATATATGGCATTTTGATATTCGCCCGAGAATTTTTCACCGTTATAGAACATTGTTGATGAATTTTTGTCAAATGTGTAGCCTTTTGCTATTACACCATTTGCGTAGTATTTTTCACCAACTACACCTGTTGTTGCTTTCCCGTCAGTATAATGGAATGTGCCGTTTTCATTAAATCCGGTATATCTTTCACCATTCTTGTAGTATCGGCTTTCATCTTCCGTGCAGGGACCTGTCAGCAACTTCCCGTTAGAATAGTATTTTTTAGTGCCTTCTGCTGTACTGAAACCTGTGAGTTTTATACCGTTACGGTACATTGTTTGTGAACTTTTAACATAATCATCGCCGATTGCAAGTTTTCCGTTTTCGTAATAATTCTGGTCAATTTCAACATTATTTGCAATTTTGCCGTCTTTGTACCAAGTGTCATTGATGTTAGAATGACCTGTGAGTTTTTGCCCGTTGCGATACATGGTTTTAGAGTCTTCAACGTAATCATCACCTGTTGCCAGTTTACCGTTTTCAAAATACTTGCCGTCAATTTCAACATTATTTGCGATTTTGCCGTCATAATACCAAGTATCATCAAGCTCGGAATGACCGGTTAACTTTTTACCGTTTCTGTACATTGTTTCTGATGAAGCTATATAATCGTCACCTGTTGCGAGTTTGCCCTGTTCAAAATACTTAGTTTCACCATCAACGGTTAATTCCATATTGTCTGCAGGAATACCGTCAACATACATTGTTGTACCAATCCATCCGTTTTCTTTGAAATAAGTAATATTTCCCTTATTATCCGTTGTACGTGAACTTACGAGTGTGTCAGTTTCTTCATCATATACATACTCGTCTGTAACGGTAGTTGATGTCAATGCATCAGATTTGTTATATTTATTAAGTGTTAAAAGTTTTATTCGTCCTTTTTCATCATACTCGGTAATTTCACATTTTCTCGTTGTACCTGATGAACCAATAGTATATGTGTTGTCGGTGCAAAGTTTTATTATTCCGTTTTCATCATATTCTGACACGGTATTTCGTGTCATATTATATGCGGAATTATACGTACTATCCGTACTGATTTTTATTTTACCGTTTGGATAATATTCAGTAATATTAGTATACTTAATATTTCCTTTTTTATCGTAATCATATTCTCTATGCGCTTTAATTTTTCCATTTGCATCATATTCATCAATAAAACCGTACTCCGTTCTTACGGAGTTGTCGTATAAGTTTTCACCAAACATATTTTCTGCCATGGTGTCTCTGCCTTCTGAAATCTTGACACCATTTTCGTAATTTTCAAATACAACGCAGTAATAATATTTCGGCCAAAGAGAACGAACTTGTCCGGTGAGCGGTTCGCCGTTTCTATAATAAAGTCCGTCAAAATTACTTTTACCTTCGCTAAGAATTTTTCCGTTTTGGTACATTAAACCGTTTTCTTCAAGTTTGCCGGTCAACGGTTCGCCTTGTTTGTATATAAGAGTTTCAGGGTTAAGTGCAGGGAAATTACTTGGAGTATAATAACCTGTTTTTGATAATCTTTCGTAACCGTCACCTATAAAGGTTTTTTCTCCTTCATTATCTAAAATATAATATTTTGAATGTATTCTGTAGTGGTTGCAATTTACATTTGTCTGAGCTTCAAACCAACCGTAATCCCAACTCGTTTCTCTGTTTGCCTGATAAGATTTCTCTATGTAAATTTCACCTTCATAAGCAACACCATTTTTGTATATTTTTCCGTCAATTGTACTTATACCTGTTAGTGGTGTACCATCCTTGTACATTAATTCGGTATTATCATTAATTTGAACTTTGCCTGTCGTGCCGATACCGTCAGTAAAATGGAAAGATTTATCTTCATTGAAACCTGTATATAATTTACCATCTTCATATTTGATTATTGAAACTTTTTCATCATTAATTACTATTGCTCTTACATCGCTGTAACCAAGATATTTTGTATCAGAACTAATTACTGTTTTATTACCGTTTTCATCAAGGATGTACTGTTCGGAAACTTCAGAAAGACTTGTGCCGACAAGAGAACTTCCATGTGAACCGTATGAATAGACGCGGTTGCCATAGTAATCTGTCCAATATGTTAAGGAAGTAACTTCGCCTGTATATTTCAGACCATCTTTGTAGAGTGTATCATCTTCCTGATTTATTCCGGTGAATTTTATGCCGTTTTTATACAAAATATTTGTATTTTCGTCAATACTAAGTCCTATTGGAAGTTTACCGTTAATATAATATTTGTTATCAACGGCTAAAGGACCTTCGGGGATTTCACCGTCAATAAAATAAGTGATTTCATTATTTATTTTTACTTCACCATTTGCAGGTTTGCCCGATATACAATATTTATTTTCTACGGTTATATTGTTTGCAGGTTTACCGTCTTTATAATATGTTTTTTCACCATTTCCGTCATCGACTGAACCCGTGTATTTTTTGCCGTTTTTGTAATATGTATCTGAAAATTCATTGTATCCGTCAGCAACAACTTTACCTGCTACATAATACAAAGTTTCATTATTAACGGTAACTTCAACATTATCGGCAATAACACCATTCAAATACATATTACTGCCAACCATGCCTGTTTTTTTGTAATAAGTTGCATTATTCATATTGTTGTTTGTTATATATGTATAACTTACTATTTCATTTGTTTCATCATCATAAACAATATCAGTTTTCTTTGTACTAGAACTTGAACTACCGTTTCTGCCTGTCGAAGTGTATGCATCTTCAATAATGCGACCTTTATCATCGTACTTATAAGATTGAGTAGTACTGCTGTTAAGATTACCATAATAATCATAGCTGACATTTTTGTCAGTCAGCAGTTTCCCTGTATTGGGGTCATATGTTTTTTTATTTGTTTGGCTGTATATAAGGAATGAAGATGATGAGCAAAGTCCTTTTTCGTATGATATCAGGATGCCGTTTTGGTAGACACTTGTTTCCTGATATGTATTGACCTTGTAATCAGTTTTAATTGTTCCGGAGTACAATTTTCCGTCAACATATTTTTTGTTGTTTTTTATTCCGTTGGCAATTACACCGCTAAAATATGTTAAGCCGTTAATTTCTACATCGTTTGCGATTTTACCGTCTAAATACATTTTGCCGTTGACTTGAATTTTATCGGCAACTTTACCATCTTGGTACATTTTCTTATCGACAGTTGCTGTTCCTGATAATAATTGTCCGTCTTTATACATTGTTTGTGAACTTTCGACATAATCTTCACCAGTGGCAAGTTTTCCGTTTTCATAGTAACAAGACTTTTTATTAACCGTAATTTCGACATTATTGGCAATTTGCCCTTCATAGTACATTAACCCTTCAAGTTCTACTCCATGAGCAAGTTTTCCGTCTTTGTACATATTGTTATCAGCAGTAGAAACTCCTGTTAATTTTTCACCGTTTCGATACATAGTTTGTGAAGTTTCACACATTTTATCGCCTGATGCAAGTTTGCCATCTTCATAATATTTAGTTTCGTTATTAATAGTTACTTCCGTTTTATCTGCAATGACACCCTGAGAATACATAAGTCCTTTAATTGTAATGCCTTCAGCCGGCTTGCCCAAGAAATATGTAATACCGTCTTTTCTGCTTATTGTTGATATATCAGGCGTAATATAGGTAACTTCTCCGAGTTCGCTTGGAACCGGTGTTCCTTCTATAGCACAAAGAACATCGTTAATTTTACAAGCAATTGCCACACCGTCTTTGTAGTATGTATTACCTGAATATCCCGTATATTTTTCACTTTTGCAGATATAAATTTGAGTTCCGTTACTATAGGTGGATTTATTATTATACATTACACCGTCATAAGAAATAAAACCTGTGGTTGCTTCTCCACCTGAAATAATCATTTCAGTTGTCGTTGTGGTTGTAGATTTTACAGCGCCTGTATAGCATCTGCCACTTGTATTGCCGTTGACATAATGCTCTGTTCCCAAAGTGGTTTTGGAGCCATCTTTATTTACTAAGTAGTAAGTGTTTGTAACATCACTTACATTAATATAGTTAGCATCACAAACTCCGGGTCTGCCACTGCTGTTAACATAGCTTTTGTCTAATATTACAGATTTAATTTCGATTTTTCCGGTCACTTCTACCCCATTTTTGTAGAATTTACCATCTTTTATTCCTGTGAGCAGGTTATTTTTGCTATCACGAACTCTGCAGTCTTTCCCTGTTCTGTCAAACCCTTGTGCATTTATGCCGTTTTTGTCATAGCCGTCTTTGTCATAACCGTCTTTATAGCCGGTTATATCATAGCCGTCCTTATCATAACCGTAAAAGTCATATTTCGTGCGGGTGAGTTCGTTAATTCCTTGTTCACTCCAGCCTTTTTCATCAAATTCACTTTTAATTTTTATACCGTTTTCGTATTCTTGCCCGTTAATTTTATCATTGGCTAAAGTACCATTGTAGTAGTACAAATCCTTATATGACGAAAGTCCCTGTGAAAGCTCGCCATTTTCATACAGTTTATTATCAAATAATTGTGTTTTCTTATCTAAAGAACCGTTAGTATACAATTTGTTATTAAAAAGAATTGTTCCTTTGGAAAGTTCACCATTTTCATAAAGTTTATTTTCAAAAAGTTGTTTTTGTGTATCTATTGAGCCGTTAGTATACAGTTTACCGTTGTAAAGTTGTTTTTTAGTATCAATTTTGCCGTCTTTATACAATTTGTTATCGGCGATACCGGAGAAATATTCACCATCTTTGTAGCGGATACCGTCTTTTGCAGTACCCGTAAATAATGTACCCTGCTCATAGTATTTTCCGTCATTATGAACTCCGCTAAATAGTTCACCATCTTCGTATAGTTTTCCATTATTTGCCGTACCGTTAAACAATTTACCTTTTTCATACAGCTTATTATCTGCCATGCCTGAATACGGATCACCTTCACGATACAAGGTTTGTGTTTTATCATCATAGTCAAAACCTGTTGCTTTTTTACCTTCTTCATAGAAAGTATTATCTATGGTGATTTTGTCAGCAATTTTTCCGTCAATGTAAACCAAATCATTGAAATCACTGACTCCTTTTGAAACTTCACCATTTTCATAGAGAAATTCATCTTCACCATTTTTAACAAGTTGTTTTTCTCTGTCAATAATGCCATCTTTATATAATTTATTATCATTGGCGATACCGGAGAAATATTCGCCATCTTTATAGCGCATACCGTCTTTCGCAATACCCGAGAACAATAAACCCTTGTCATACAATTTACCATCCTGATGAACACCTGAGAAGGCTATACCGTCCTCGTAAAGTTTGCCGTCATCAAAAATTCCGTTAAACAAAGTTCCTTTACTGTATAGTAACTCTGTATCACCTGCTTTAACAAATCCGCTTGCAAGTTGGTCATCTACGTAAAATCTTCCTTGTTCATCATAGTTATTTCTATCATAGACTTTGCCTGTTTCTTTATTTATACCGTTATCATCAAAACCGTTTTCTTTAAAACCGTCTTTATCATGACCGGTTTTATCGTAGAGTGAACCGGTTTCCTGATTTATGCCATCTCTGTTCCATCCGGTATTGTTATAGCCGGACTTATCGTAACCGTCTTTATCGTATCCTTCACTGTTAAAACCCTGTTTATCAAAACCGTTTTTATCATATCCTTGCTTATTATATCCGTCTTTATCAAAGCCGTCTTTATTAAAGCCGTCTTTATCGTAACCTTGCTTATTATATCCGTCTTTATCAAAACCTTGAGAGTTAAAGCCTTCAGCATTATATCCCTGACGGTCAAATCCGTCTTTATTGTAGCCGTCTTTATTGTAGCCATTTTTATCAAAGCCATTTTTATCAAAGCCGTCTTTATTAAAGCCGTCTTTATCGTAACCTTGTTTATTATATCCGTCTTTATCAAAACCTTGAGAGTTAAAGCCTTCAGCATTATATCCCTGACGGTCAAATCCGTCTTTATTGTAGCCGGCTTTATTATAACCCTCTATATCAAAGCCTTCTTTGTTATAACCTTGGCGGTTGTAGCCTCTTGCATTATAACCTTCTATATCATAGCCTTCTTTGTCATAGTTGTCACGATTGAAACCTTTAATATCATAACCATCAGCATTGAAACCGTCTTTATCATAACCGTCTTTATCATATCCTTGACGGTTAAAGCCATCTTTATTGAAGCCTTCTTTATTATATCCTTCTATGTCGTAACCCTGACGGTCAAAGCCTTGAATATTAAAACCTTGTCTGTCAAAGCCTTCTGTATCATACCCTTCACGATTAAAACCATCTTTTGCAAAACCTTGGGAATTATAGCCGTCTTTAGCATAACCATCTCTGTCATAACCGTCTTTATTAAAACCGTCTTTATCATAACCGTCTTTATCGAAACCATTGCGGTCAAAACCTTCTAAATTAAAGCCTTTTTTATCAAAGCCGTCTTTATCGTAGCCTTGACGATTAAACCCTTCTTTATCAAAACCGGTTTTGCTGTAGCCTTCTCTGTCATAACCGTCTTTATTATAACCGTCTTTGTCAAAGCCGTCTTTATCGAAACCATTGCGGTCAAAACCTTCTAAATTAAAGCCTTCTTTATTGTAGCCGTCTATGTCAAAGCCTTCTTTATTATATCCCTGACGATTATAACCTTCGACATTGTATCCTTCTTTATTGTAACCTTCACGGTCATAGTTATCTTTGTTAAAGCCATGGACATCATAACCCTCAGCATCAAAGCCATCTTTGTTGAAGCCGTCTTTATCGTATCCTTGGCGGTTAAAACCCTCAGTATTATAGCCATCTTTGTCAAAACCGTCTTTATCGTATCCTTGACGGTTAAAACCTTGAGCATTTAACCCTTGTCTGTCGTAACCATCCGTATCAAAGCCTTCTTTGTTAAAGCCGTCTTTGTCAAATCCTTGTGAATTATATCCGTCTTTGCCGTAGCCTTGTCTGTCAAAACCCTGAGAATTATATCCGTCTTTGTCATATCCATCTTTGTCAAAACCCTGACGGTTAAAGCCGTCTGCATTAAAACCGTCTTTGTCAAAGCCATCTTTATCATACCCCTGACGATTAAAGCCTTGAGAATTGTAACCATCTGCATTAAAACCGTCTTTATCGTATCCCTGACGATTAAAGCCTGCTCTGTCATATCCTTGAGTATTAAATCCGTCTTTATTGAATCCGTCTTTGTTATAACCCAGACGATTATATCCGTCTGCGTTATATCCGTCTTTATTAAAGCCGTCTTTATCATAGCCTTGACGATTAAATCCTTGAGAATTATACCCATCTGCATTAAAACCGGCGTTGTCATATCCCTGACGATTAAAACCGTTTTTATTAAAGCCGTTTTTATCATATCCGTCCTTGTCGTAACCATCTCTGTCAAAGCCTTGTAAGTTCAAACCTTGTTTGTCATAACCATCCTTATCATATCCCTGACGGTTATAACCATCAGCATTAAAACCATCTTTGTCATAGCCGTCTTTGTCGTATCCCTGACGATTTAAACCTTGCGAATTAAAACCGTCTTTATTAAAGCCATCTTTGTCATAACCCTGACGATTATAACCATCAGAATTATAACCATCTTTATTATATCCGTCCTTGTCGTAACCATCTCTGTCAAAGGATTGAGTGTTAAAACCATCTTTATCGTAACCGTCTTTATCGTAGCCGTTTCTGTTAAAGCCTTCTTTATTATAACCTGTAGCATCAAAACCGTCTTTATCAAAACCGTCTTTATCAAAGCCTTGAGAATTAAATCCTGCTTTATCATATCCATAGCGGTTAAAGCCCTGAGCATTAAAACCATCTTTATCATAGCCGTTTATATCAAAGCCTTCTTTGTTATATCCCTGACGGTTGTATCCTTTGGCATTATAACCTTCAGGATTATAACCTTCTCTGTCATAGTTTTCTCTGTTAAAACCAAAAATATCGTAGCCGTCTTTATTGTATCCGTCTATATCAAAGCCTTCTTTATTATATCCTTGACGGTCATATCCGTTTTTATCAAAATTATCTTTATCGTAACCGTCTTTATCATATCCCTGACGGTCAAAACCCTGAACATTAAAACCTTGTCTGTTAAAGCCTTCTACATCAAAGCCTTGTCTGTTAAAGCCGTCTTTTGCAAAACCCTGAGAATTGTAACCGTCTTTGCCATAGCCTTGACGGTCAAAACCCTGAGCATTAAAACCGTCTAAGTCAAAACCATCAGTATCGTAACCTTGTCTGTTAAACCCGTCTGTATTAAAACCTGCTTTATTGTATCCTTCTTTATCATATCCTTGACGGTTAAACCCATCTGCATTAAAGCCTTCTTGGTTGTATCCTTCTTTATCATATCCCTGACGATTAAAGCCTTCTCTGTTGAAGCCTTGTGAATCAAATCCGTCTTTGTTAAAGCCGTCTTTATCATAGCCTTGGCGGTTAAAACCTTCTGCATTATAGCCGTCTTTTTTATAACCCTCTTTATCATAACCTTGGCGGTCAAAACCTTCTGCATCAAAGCCTTCTTTATTAAAACCGTCTTTATCATAGCCTTGACGGTCAAAGCCTTCTAAATTGAAACCTTCTTTATTAAAACCGTCTTTATCATAACCTTGGCGGTTAAAGCCTTCCGCATCAAAACCATCTTTGTTAAAACCGTCTTTATCATATCCCTGACGGTTAAAACCTTCCGCATTAAAACCTTGTTTGTCAAAACCTTCTTTATCAAAACCGTCTTTATTGAAGCCGTCTACATCATAACCTTCGCTGTCATATTCGACTTCGAAACCATTTTCATAGAGTTTTCCGTCAAATTTGTGTATTCCTCTTGATACAATACCGTTTTGATAATATCTTAAATTGAAAATACCGGTAACAGTGACAGTATGATTTGTATCTGTGTATGCAACACCTTCTTCAAAATAAAATGTTGTATCCCCAATAAGTTCTGTACCGGATAAAACCTGCCCGTTTTTATAGAATTTTCCGTCAGCTTCATTTGTTCCGTTTAATTTTTGCCCATCAACGAATATAATGCCGTTTTCCGATTCAATATTTTCTGAAGTTTCGTATGAACCTTTATTTTCTAATATGTCAAATCCTTCTCCACCGGCAATAGTCGCATTTATACCGCTGTTTGTAATTTCATCATCACCAATACCTGCATCTATAACTGCTTCTTTTCCTGTATTTTTAATATTATCATTTCCTGCATTACCGATAATTGTCGAATTAGCACCTGCATTTGTAATGCTATCATCACCTTCACCCGCATCTACCGTAACATTTTCCGCTCTGTTGGTAATATTATCATTACCAATACCTGCATCTATACTTGAATTTTTTCCGGTATTGGTAATCTTATCATTTCCTGAACCTGTTACAATTGTTGCGTTCGCACCTGAGTTTGTAATGGTGTCATTACCTTCACCCGAATTAATTGTCACGTTTTCTGCCGAGTTTGAAACGGTATCATTACCTGCACCTGTATTTATTACGGTATTATCTGCATTGTTTATGATTTTATCGTTGCCGTCTGAAGTATTAATTATAGAGTTTTCTGCATTATTTTGAATTTGTTTTAGTGTGAAATTAGAATTAAAAGTAATATTTTCACCGTTTAAAATAATGCTCAGACTTTTATTTGTAAGTTCAATGATATCAATTGTGCAATTTTCGGCTGTAATGGTGAGTGTATTACCTGTCAAAGTGTATGAAAATGTGCTGTTTGAATCTGAATCTGTTGTTGCAAATGTGATACCTTTTTCACTATAAGTTTTTTCTGTTGTTGCTGAAGAAGTTGTGCCAGGCGTAGATTGTGCCGCTTTTGCGGCTTTACCTTTTATTGAAGTTTTTGCAAGTGCTGCGACAACATCAAGAGCTCCAAATGACGCTTCCGTGTCGTTAACAGTGGTAATACTTTGTTCTTGTCTTTCTTCCTGCTCTTGTTCTTCTTCCAGATTATCCTTTTTGCCTTCTTCTTCATCTTTGATTTCGATTTTTTTGTTTAGTTTTAAAAGTTCTTGATTCAAATTAATGTCAGACATCTACTTTTCCTCATTTTGCACAAAGTTCTTCATTAGTTTGAGCATGTTTTATTTGCAAAAATATATAATACGCCGTACTTTATATATCGGCTTTTTCTTGAAAAACTTTAATTTTTTACTCCATTTTGAGGAAATAATTAATATTTCTTTACCAAACAAGTAAAAGAGGTACAATAAAATTGCACCTCTTATCATTTTTTACTTATTATTCTAATATTTTATTTGTTAACTTGTTGTTTTTGTTTTGGTTCCTGCATTCTTATTCAATTGTTTTAAGAGATGCAAGCACCTCCTCAGGTTTTAAATCCCCCGGACCGTCAATCAAAACTGTGCCTGTTATATTTTCGCCATCTTTTTCTTTTTTTTCAATATCCTTTATCGATGAATCTACATCTATATCTTCAGGCTTTAAATTTCCGGGACCATCAATAAGAATGTTGGTAGGAACCTTTTTGCCATCATTAGTACCTGATAATACCAATGCATTCGGATCCTTTGTTATTTTATCAAGTATTGATGCGGGTTTCTTTTCTACTTTTCCGCCTGATTTTTTGAATGCATCATAAGCAGCTAATTCAGCATCACTGAGTTTACCGTCACCGTCCATATCAAATTTCATTTTTTCCTGAGCTTTTTCATAAGCATCTTTTGCTGCTTGTTCAGCTTCATCAATTTTGCCGTTTCTATCAACATCAAACGGATCTTCTTTTGAGCCAAAATCTATAATAGAACCGTCTATTTGGTTAGAATCAACTTTTCCGCCTGTCCAAATATTAATATCATCTATTTTAACTTTTCCGCCTTCTTTTTTTAAAAGTCCGCCTAAATTGGTTGGTGGTAATGGAGTTTGTCCATCCATTTGAGGTACTGCTGTCATAATCTTCTCCTTTCGTATCTCGATAATTAATCATGTTCCTATAGCATGATAAAGTTTTTTTCTTCAAATTTATTGACCACTTTGTTACAAATGTAAACAAATATTTACATTTGTTAAAAACTACTTATTGCATTGGTTTTTTATTCTATTTTAGTAACATTAATCGGGGATAATAAAAATTTAATTCCCAAAGACTACCAATGGTATATTTTTTTCAAGAGCATATTGTTTTAAAAACGTAAATTTATTATTTGTATAATGTATGGGATTACCTATGGTATTATCTTCATAATCATACACAAACACCCCCATAACTCTGGGATTGGAAACAAACATTTCGTTATATTGCCTGTCAAAAAGTCTTATTCTTGAATTCATTTCAGAGAATGCTTTTATAAGTTTTTCCTGTATTTCTTTTGGTTCTATTTCAAGCATGGATTTGTTTTTATTCTTTTTGACGAATATTGTGTATTCGCTATCTGTCATATTTGTTGCTTCTTTGATTAAATTCGAAATGTATTTTCTGTCATCTTTTCTTTCACCATCAAAAATATAATGGTGTTTAAACGTAGAAATTGATTTCGCATAACCTGAACCGCTATCCGTACTTCCACCGCCATATACGCAATTTGTATCAACATCGAGTATAACACCTTGTGGTCTGAAAAATCTGAATTTAGATTCCGGTCGCTCGGCATAACTGACAGATAATAATGCATCAGAATCAATCAAAGAAAAGGCATCAAATTTTGCAAGTTGATTTTCATAATCTAAGCCGTGAACAAAGAATTTTATGTTCCCTGTGTCAACATCTTTTGTTCTGTGATGATGAGCAACTTTACCGACTGCGGATATTCCTTTTGAAATACTGCCTTTCGGAAAACCTAAATCTTCCCAATTTTCCACTTCATTATATTTAATGACAACTAATCCTTCATTGTTTATGTAAACACCTTTGATATTTGTACTATTGTCAGGGTGTATTTCCGTAATTTTTGCTCTTATGGCATCAGCAGTTGGGAATTTTGTTACAGGTAAAATTGGTTGTGTGGCTTTTAATTTATCTATATATTCGTCAATTTTATAACCATAAAAATCAGCAGCTAACCCATAACTTCGTCTTATTTTATCAGGACAAATACGGTAATCTCCGCTTGTATCTTCATGAAAACTTTCGTCTGCTTTTACTGCAAGTAAGTCTGCATGAGTGAATAGAAGTGACATATAGAATAAATTATCCTGTTGTAAATCAAAAGCAATTGACTGCAAGCGTTTTTCCAGATGTTTCTTGGATGAAGCAGTATTCGCATATCCAAGCCATTCATGGTGTTTTATAAGTTTGTATAATTTCATTTCTTCTTCTTTTGAAAGATTAAATTTCTTGGATATATAAAATGCATCAAAACTGCTGTTTTCAGCATGCTCTTTATCTTTTGCAGCTTCTGTTTTGGTAATGTCATGAAGCAACGAGGAAAGAAGGATTATTTTTTTATCACTTTCGTTTAAAGTATCAAATTCAGCTGATTGTGATATTTTTTGCATAACCTTTAAAGAATGCTGCATAACATCAAATTCGTGCGTTCCGTGCTGTATTCTGCCTATAGTGGTACGTAATTCGGGTAAAACTTCAATGATTTTATTTAATAAAACTTCTACTTGCGGGTTATTTACATTTATATGATTATTTTCTGAAAATCTAACAACAAGCGGTCTTACTTCTTCCAAAATGCATCTTGTATCCTCATTTTTGATAAGAGAGAGCTTCTCTTCATTTTTACTGTTAAGAGGATAGCCGATGATAGAATATCCTGACTTTGTATTTTTGTCATGATGTATCTCAAAACCGAAATAATCATAGATTTTTTGACGTTCTGAATTAGGTAATATGCTAATTCTTGAAAGAACTTCCCTTATAAAATCTTCTTTTGAAAAATCCTGAGTAATTCTAAGATTTGCAAATTCCTCTACAGGCAGACTTGCCAATATTTGTCCTAATTCATTTATTGTTTGATTAAATTCATTAATTTCATTAGGAAATAATTTTCTTGTTTGAATACCGAGAGAAGATATAATTGACGGTAAAATTTTACAATACTCTCTTGTATTTGTCGGGGCAAGAGGAAAGTACTGTTTTAATTCACTGCTTATTCTGTATTTCCCGTGAACTGACTGCATAAGATTTTTAAGAAGTTTTCTTTTGTCTGCTAATCGTACTTCATTTATATTTTTTATGCCTGCAAGCATAGGTATCTTGCAGGCGATTGCCAAATCTTCGCTTTGCAATTTTTTTACATTATTTCTGCCAATTCTGTGCTGAAGCATTTTGTAATTTTTATAATCAATGGTTTTCTTGAGAAATGGCATGAGCATTCTTTCTTCAATTTCACCTTTTTTTATTCTTTCCAAAATGGTTTTGGCTTCATCCAAATTACTTCTGTCCGTTAATGCAATAATATTTAATATCACTCCGTCAGCATAATCTCCGACTTTCCAAAGCTCTTTTGCAAAATCTATATTAGAAGGGGATACGTTTCCTATAATGGTTAAATCAGGTTTTTTACGTTGTACCGGCATTTCTTCGCCCCATATTTTTATAGATATCTCAGGGGCAGCTTTTTTGTTGATTATTTTTTCGGAAAAATCAATAACCTTTTTAACAAACTCAAAATTAAAATCTCTGTCATCCTGATTTTCGCTAAAACACCATGATATATCATGGAAATATTTTCTTAAATGCGGCTTATTGTCATATACGTATTCAAGGTATTTTGTCGTTTTTTCTGTTGCTCTGAATAAAAAACGGCTAATATCATACAAATCCGCATCGTTTGATAATTTTTTAGCCAAATTCAGGTTAACTGCATTTGCGTTTTTTAGAACATCCGGTAAATAGGATGAATTCCAATAACCGTACTTTTTAAATAATAATACAGCTAATTCAACATTATCTTCGGTTACATTATCCCATATTTGCTCAGCTAATTCTTGTGTGCAATGAGAATTGCTTATTAACTTTTTTAATTCTTTTACATTATTTTTAACCTGTCTTTGTTTTTGTTTTTCTGCTTTTCTTTCTGTTATTGGCGGAAGAATAGCAATACCGTCTTTGTCTTTTTTACCGGAAAATAAATTTTTTATTCCGCCTAAAATTCCGCCAAAAGAAATATTATTTAATGAATGATTAAAATTTACACTGTCTTTTTGATACATAATATCGGACAAAGACTTATGCATCGAAAATTGCGCATGCGTTTTTTGCAATTGCCGCATTTGGAAATCATTTTTTATATTTGAGTTATTTACAGAATTAATAAGCATTTTAGGGATTTAAAATAAAAATTATTCACTATTTTTATTAAATATCTGAATATAAAAATTTGTTATCAAAAAATGACAACATTTTTCTTTTCCCTGATTGTTGATACCTGTTTTACTCGGTTTATTAATGAAAAATTTTCATTACGCAACTGCTATATGTATCAAATAAAAATTTATTTTTATTTCTACAATTCAATTTTATTTATCTCATCGGCTATCTTACAAAATGCTTCAATCGGTAATTTTTCCCCGCGAACTGTATCATCAAAACCCAAATCAGTAAATACTTTTGAAATTATATCTTTGTTAAAGCCACCTATTTGAAGTGCATTTTTCAGTGTTTTTCTTCTTGCTTGAAATGTAGCGGAAACCACTTGCCTTAAAACTTTATGATTATTAACTTTAAATTTTTCATTTTCTGACGGAACTATTTTCACAATTGCCGAATCAACTTTTGGTGCTGGGAAAAAACTTCTTGCACCAACTTTTTTAATATATGCCGTGTCGGAAAAAAAATTACAAAGTATTGAAAGAGAACCGTATTCT
The DNA here is from genome assembly GCA_045598245.1 of Candidatus Gastranaerophilales bacterium. Lineage (GTDB taxonomy): Bacteria > Cyanobacteriota > Vampirovibrionia > Gastranaerophilales > JAILCC01 > JAILCC01. The sequence continues at coordinate 96,355 of JAZLLQ010000011.1, read as the reverse complement.
TTGTTTTTAGAATTAGCGTCAGCACAAATTCTTTTTGCAACTTCATTTTGAACCATCAAAAATATTTTGGAAATAGAATGTCGGTTTTGGTTTTGCAAATCATCAATTTCACCAAGCAAATGCACCAATATCGGACTTGTTATATAGTAAGGAATATTTGCTATGATTTTGATTTTCCCTTCAACTGCATACTTTGAAATATCAGTTTTTAAAATATCCTGTTCAATTATTTCGATATTATCAAAAGGAAGTTTTTTAATTTCTGCAATTGCATCTTTATCGATTTCGACCGCATAAACTTTTTTTGCTTTTTCGGCGAGTCGTTCTGTTACAAAACCTAACCCCGGCCCTATTTCCAGCACGGTTTCATCAGACAGAATATTTGCGTTATCAATAATCGTATTAATAGCACATTCGTCTATTAGAAAATTTTGTCCGAATTGTTTTTTTGCTTTGAATTTTTTAGCTCTTGCAATATAGTCCATGGAATAATTTTTCCTTTTACATTTTATATTAATTTTAAAATAAACAGAAATAAACTGTTAATTTTGTGTTAGAATTTTTGTAAGGAGTAATTCATGAATACCCTCATAAGAGAAAAACTTGTAATTGACAGTGAAAAAGGATTTTTCGAGTATTTCAATGCAGGTTGTAAAAATATAAAAACACTTGGTGTTGAATACGAAAAACTTGTTGTGCAAAACAGAAATTTTAAAGCAGCTGAGTTCTTTTTTAACAACGGCATATTAGACTTTTTGATTGAATATAAAAAACAACATCACAATATTCCGAGCTACGAAAACAGCGTGATTTTAGGACTTATTTCTAACAAAGGTACAATTACACTGGAACCCGGATGTCAAACTGAATTAAGTCTGGTTCCGCTTGAAAAAATTGATGATATAAAAAGTCGTATTGAAACTTATAATAAAAATTCTCATGAGATTGCAAAATCAATGGGATTATCATTTCTATCTTTGGGTATCCAGCCAGTCAGCACTTATGAAAATATTAAGGTTATTCCCAAAAACAGATACAGGTTTATGACAAAATATTTTCAAAATCAAGGTTCTTTAGCGTATTCAATGATGAGGGAAACCGCCGGCATACAAGTCAGTATTGATTATTCGAGTGAAGAAGATGCAATATTAAAATTGTCTACAGCATTAAAATTATCACCTTTTATGACTGCGATGTTTGCAAATTCTCCGATTAGAAATTCGAGGCTTTCAGGTTATAAATCTTTTAGAGCAAACTCGTGGCTGAATACCGATAATAAACGATGCGGATTGATTTCCTCAAAATTGTTGAAATACGAACCGGAGTTTTCATTTGAAGAATACGCACAAATTCTTCTTGATGTACCAATGATTTTTAACAGAGATAAATTTCTGGAAAATAAAACATTCAGAGATTTTTTCAAAGAAAAAGAAATGGTATTTTTGTCTGAGTGGAAAACACACTTGAGTTTATTTTTCCCTGATGTAAGATTAAAAAATTATATTGAAATAAGAAATCATGACTGTCAAAAACTTGAGTATGCTCTTGCAATTCCTGCCATTTACAAGGGGATAATGTATTCTAAAAACGGTATGGAAAAAGTGAAGGAACTTTTGAAAGATTTTGATTATTATGATTATGAATTTATGAGGCAAAATGCTCCTCGTTTTGGTATCGATTTCAGAGTAAAAGGTTTTGCTATGAGTTTTTGGCTTGAAGAAATTTTTAAAATTGCAAATGAAGGCTTAATTGAATTAATGGAAAATGAACAAAAATATCTTATCCCCGTATTTGAGTTACTCGATGACAGAATGACCCCGGCAGACATTATAATCAGAAATTTTGAAGGTTCGTGGAACAGAAATATAGAAAAGCTCATAAAATTTTCAGAAGTAATGTAATTTATTTTTGTAACATCCAAGTTATAAGATAATCTAATACGAGAATTACGACTGTTGTCCAAATTGCTGATTTTGTTACGGCAACTCCGACTTCTTTTGCACCGCCTTTTGTCAGCAAACCTCTCGTTGCACAGACTGTTGATAATGCTATACCGAATACAAAAGATTTCAAAAGACATTCATACAAATCTTTTGCATGCGTATATAACCATACTGAGTTCATAAATCTGTATTGGTGCAATCCGATACTGAGTTTAGCAATAAACATTCCGCCAAGAAGTCCGACTACAATTGCCATAAGTGTAACCATCGGTACAACTATGCCTGATGCAAGTACCCTTGGAAGTACCAAGTATTTTACCGGATCAACATTTAATGTTTTCATTGCGTCAACTTGTTCTGTAATTTTCATGTTACCAAGTTCAGATGCCATAGCAGTACCTGCTCTTGCCGAAATAACCATTGCGGTAAATACAGGCGCAAGTTCTTTCAAAATAGTAAGTGAAACCAAACCACCCACATAGGCTTCACCACCTGACATATAAAAATATCTGGCTACTTGAAGTGAAATAACCGCACCTGTTATAAATATGATTACAAGTGAAATACCAATAGAATCATAACCGATGACGGCTGCTTGCTGAAGTGTATTTTTTAAACTGACTTTGCCTGCCAAAAGGTACTTGAAAGCACCCAACAAATTCATTATACATTCACCGATAAACTCAATAACGGGCAAAAGAGATTTGCCCGTATCGATTAAAAAATATCCTGTTAATTCTATCGGGTTTTTACTTTTCATAAACCGGAACGCACCATTGAGCTTTGTATTGGTCTACATTGCCTCTTACTAAGTTAAAATAATAATCCTGAACACGTTTTGTGATGACACCTACATTTCCGTCACCCAAAGGTCTGTTGTCAATTTTTGTAATCGGACTGACTTGTGCACCCGTACCACAGTAAAATGCTTCATCGGCAACGTATAATTCGGTTCTGTCTATATCCTTTTCTATAACTTCAATGCCTAAAACATTTTGGGCAAATTCTTTAACCGTATTTCTTGTAACACCCTCTAAAATGTTATCCGTAGTTTGTGTTGTAACAAGTTTGCCATTTTCAACAAGGTATAAATTCATAGCTGAACCTTCTGTTACAGCACCTGATTCCGATAATACTATTGCATCGTCAAAACCGTTTCTGTGAGCATCAGTTGCAATTAATGCGGCATTTGCATAAGCTCCTGAAACTTTTGCTCTTGGAGGAATTGCGTTATCTTCAACTCTTCTCCAGCTTGAAACGCAAACGCTTAACCCTTTCGAAATATCACAGTACTGACCGAGCGGGGTCGTAAAAATCAAAAAGCAGTCAGGGTTATTTAATAAATCAGGTCCGACTTTTTCTGCCATTTTAAATAATGTCGGTCTTATATAAGTATCGCATTTAGGACTGTTTTTTTTCAGTAATTCAACTGTGATATCACACATTTCCTGAACACTGTACAAAGGATCCATGCACATGATTTTTGCACTGCGATGTAATCTTTCGTAGTGTTCTTTCATCCTGAAAATATATAATTGTTGATGTTCTTCGTTCCAATATGCTCTGATTCCCTCAAATACTGATGTTCCATACAAAAAAGCATGAGTTCTTACCGGTAATTTTGCATCTTCGTAATTTAAATATTGACCGCCCATAAATACAATGTTTTTATCGCTCATAATATTCCACCTTTGAATTCTGATTACTACTCTAATTTACATCATTTTTTATATTTTGTAAAATTTTTCCTCATAAAATGAGTAAAAAATGCAAGATTTGTGATTTAATATACAGGAGTTTAATTAATATTTTTTATTAAAAAATAAATCTAATGGTCTATTTAAAATAAACCTATTGATTATTACCAAATCCCAAAAAAAGACTCATAATGTTCATGTAATAAGGGGTAGGATAAAATCGTGATAGATAAAATTAACGAAAACAACTTGTTAAATGCGACACAAACGGCTTTGCAGGAAACACAAAATACTCAGGGCATTTCTAATGCTGCAATTAAAAATGCTTACGGTCAGAGCAAATCTAATCTTGTCGATGAAACGGATATTTCCGAAGAAGCTGTTAATTTATATCAGAGAGAACAGGAAATCAACAAGTATATCGGATATTTAGACGATATAAGTGAGAGCGAAGCTACAAACAAGGTCGTAGATTTGATGGAAAAGGGAGTTATAGACATATCGGAAGAGGAATTAGCAGAGAGTATGTTTTCTGATATATCATTATTGGGAGAACTTTTCAATTAAAAAGATTTTATAGTTAATTAGCGAAAAAATGACAGAAGATTTTACACAGAATACAGATATAGCCAATAAGATATTAGTCGGCAAAGGTGTTGATGCCGGACTGATTTTGGGTGATGATGAAAAGAAACTTCCTATCGAGGAAGATTATAGAATGTTATACATGAATGCTATGCATCTTTACGATGAAAGAAACTATGAAGATGCATCAAAAGCATTTTTAGAACTTTATGAAAAGTTTCCTGATCAAATTGAAAATCTGATTAATTGCGGAAATTGCTACTACGAACTACTTAATGCAGAAGAAGCCGTTAAATATTGGGAGATGGCAAAAGAAAAAGATAAGTATCTGATAAATTCTTATATAAATCTTGGCAATTATTATTTAGCAAATGAAAATTTTGAAAAAGCTGCTGACGAGTACACTCATTCATTTTGTTTGAATCCTCAAAACGAAATGTCTACTGTTAATCTGGCGATTACCTATGAAAAAATGAATGATAAAAGAAATGCATTTTTGCTTTATGAGTTTTTTCTTCAGGGGAATTTGAATGTTAGCTCAAATACATATAAAAGTATTGATAAAAAGGTTGCGTTGCATAAATTAAATGCGATTTCTCACATGAAATTGGGTATATTTTTTGAAAAAAAAGGATATTTAAGAAAAGCACTTCAATCTTATTATGATTCTGTCAAAATATTTCCGAATTTTGCAAAAACCTATAGTAATATTGGTAATATATTCTTTAAATTGGGCAAATTTGAATATGCAAAGATGTATTGGCTGGAGTCTTATAAAATAGATAAAAAGAATGTTAATTTGTATCTGAATTTGGCGGTTTGTTGCGAAAAATTAGGGGACTTAATCAATACGTATGCCTTTTATTCTAAATTTATACAACACGCACAAAGTTCGGCAACAGATATTCAACTGGCTCAAACTGCTTTAATTGATGTACGTAATCAAATTATAGCAAATCCTGATATATCCAAAAAATATTTGGAAGATTGTGAGAAATTGGTAAAAGAAAAAAAATTAGAAGATGCACTTTTGGGATATGAAAATCTTTCTTTGCTTTCAACAAAAAAAGAATTGCAAGCAAAGATAAATGATTTAAAGAAAAATTCTAATATTGTCCATAAAGCATCCTATTTATCATTTGAAATGGCAAAAGATTTATTTGAGAAAGGTAAATATGAATTTGCTATGGACAAATGCAAGTTGGCAAAATCATTGTGGGAAGATTCTTATTATGAACAAAGTATTAAGTCTTTGATGAGCAGATGTCGTACTGCAATGGACACTTCTATTTCTAATATGATGAGAGCAAAAAATGAAATTTTGGACTAAACTGTTTTCTGAATGCCAAAAATTTTATTTGTCAAAAATTCTTGGCAGGCATTATATTCGTACCGGCAAATGTAAAGGCTGCGGTCGTTGTTGTCAACAAATTTATGTCAGGCATGCTAAAAATGTAATAAAAACAGAAGAGGAATTTGAATATCTTAAATCACTACATTTTTTTTATTCGTATCTGAAAATTATCGGCAAGGATGATACAGGATTAGTTTTTGAATGTTCAAAATTAAATAAAGAAACCGGAAAATGTACAGCTTATGATAAACGTCCTTTACTTTGCAGACAATATCCTGTCGAAGAAATTTTTATGATGGGCGGAGAAATTTCCGAAGATTGCGGATATAAATTCATTCCAATTAACAGTTTTGAAGAAATATTTAATAAGATAAAAAACAAAAAATCTATTCGTTAATATATCAATGCATCAATAATTTCTCGAAACGCACCGTTTCCGCCATCGTGAGCCGTAATTTGGATATTTGGTATATCTTTGACTAAACTCACTGCATTGTTAACGGTAATCGGATAACCAACGAATTTAAGAGTATCAATATCGTTAATATCATCGCCTATGTATACGATTTTTTCAGGATTAAGATTATGTCTTCTTATAATGTCATTCATAACATCTGTTTTTTTTCTTATGTTAGTATGAACTTCGGTTAAATTAAATTTATTTTTGACGTAGTCTATTGCAGAACTTCCTTCTCCTGAAATTATACCAACATTGTATCCGTTTTTCTTAGCCATTGATATTGCCATAATATCCCTGAAACACAATCTCATAATATAGTTGTCGGAATTGTTCGGAATATAAATAAAATTATCAGTCATAATTCCGTCAAAATCAGTAATAATATATTCAATATCTTTGGGCAGTTGTATCATTTCAGGCAAACCTCATTTTTAACTCGCCTTAATTTTTGAATTATAGGTTTTTCGCTTTCGTATACTACCTTTTCGCCTGTTCCTATGAATTTAGGAACATTTCTTATATCTCTCATCAGTTTATACAATCCTACAGGTTCAATACTTGCTGCCTGATCAGAACCCCACATGGTTCGGTCTAATGTTATATGTCTTTCAACGGAACAAGCACCTAATGCGTAAGCCAAAATTGTTGAAAGTAAGCCTCTTTCGTGACCTGAAAATCCTATCGGCACATCAAATTTTTCTTTCAAAATATTTATCACGGACAAATTAACTTCTTCATTATCGGTAGGATATGTTGAAGTACAATGATAAATAATCAAGTCTTCTTTGCCTAAAACTTTTACTGCGTGTTCTATTTCTTCCATTGTACTCATGCCTGTCGAAAGTAAAATAGGTTTCCCTTTACTTCTTGTGTATCTGAGCAAATTATCATCGGTAAGGCAAGCTGATGATATTTTGTAACAAGGTGGGTTAAATTGTTCAATAAAATCTACTGACTCTTCATCCCAACATGAAGCAAACCACATAATTTTCTTTTGTTTGCAATATTTGTCAATTTCTGCATATTCTTCGTATCCGAATTCCAATCCTCTTTTTAAATCACCGTTTGTTTCGCCAAACGGATTGGGTCTTGGCTTTTCAAGTTCTTCCTTGGTGTATACAATTTCCACTGTTCTTTTTTGAAATTTTACCGCATTGCAACCTGCTGCTACCGCTAAATCAATTAGTTTTTTTGCAGTTTCAATGCAACCGTTGTGGTTAATGCCGATTTCTGCAATAACAAAACAAGGTAAACCTTCTCCGACTTTAATTCCGCCTAAATCAATTGCTGTATTCATAAAAATCCTCAATAACTTACAATTACAATACTAACATAAAAATATTGTTTTTTCATAAATCAACAGGTTTAGACATGCATGTTTAATTACACAACTCGGCAATTGTATAAAATTTTTAAAAATGTTTAGATATAAGTAATCTTTTTCATACTTCCAGCTATTCTTAATTCCAAATTATTTATGGGCATAAATGCCCATTTTTTATTTTTTATGCTATAATATTTAAGGATTAGGTATAGGAGCAGATATGATTAAAGATGACTGCCTTTTTTGCAAACTTGCTAATGGTGATATTCCGTGTAAATTTGTATATGAAACAGATGATGTTGTTGCATTTGACGATTTAAACCCTCAAGCACCTATTCATACTCTAATTATTCCAAAACAGCATTTTGAAACACTTGAAGATGTCGATGATTCTGAGATTTTAGCTAAACTTATGCTGGCGGTAAAAGAAGTTGCAAAAATAAAAGGTGCAAAAAATGGTTTTAGAACTGTTATTAATACAAAAAGAGAAGCAGGTCAGGAAGTATTCCACTTGCATGTACATATTTTAGCAGGGCGTCCTCTTTTATGGCCTCCGGGTTAAAAAACATGATAAAGACTATTAACAAAACCGAAAAAAATATAGAAAAAAAATTTATAAAAATTTTAGGGGAAGAAAATGTACTTACCTCTCAGGAAGATTGCATAATGTATGCAACTGATTCTACTGCTGTCAGTACGGATTTATACTTGCCCGATTATATTTTGTTCCCTTCAAGCACAGAGCAGGTCAGTGAAATCATGAAAATTGCCTGCGAAAATTCCATTCCTGTTACCGTGAGAGGTGCGGGGACAAATATGACAGGTGCCTGTATACCTTTTAAAGGAGGTATTGTTCTTGTTATAAATAAAATGAACAAGATACTTGATTTTGATGTAAAAAACCAAACGATAAAAGTTCAAACAGGTGTAATAGTTGGAGATTTGCAGACAAAAGTGGAAAAAGAACATCTGTTTTATCCTCCTGACCCTTCAAATTTAAAAGTTTCAACAATTGGAGGTTCTTTGGCCTTATCTTCCTGTGGTTCAAGAACTTTTAAGTATGGCGGGACCAAAGATTATGTTCTTGATTTAACCGTTGTTCTCCCTGATGGTGAAGTTTTAAAAACGGGAGGAAATACTATAAAAAATGCAACAGGGTTTAATTTTACCCAATTGTTTATAGGGTCTGAAGGTACATTGGGTGTTATCACAGAAGCTACATTCAGACTCATTCCAAAGCCGGAAGCAACTAACGTAATGCTTGTATATTTTAAAGACATAGATGATGCTGCAAATGCAATAAATGGTATAATTCAAAATAAAGTTGTTCCGTCAGTTCTTGATATTATGGACAAAACAACAATGGAAACAATTGAAAAATATTCTCCTGCAGGTTTATTAACAGATAATGCCGCTGCATTATTTATTGAAGTTGACGGTAATAAGGCTGAAATAGAAAGACAAATTGAATTAATCAGTAAAATATGTGAAGGTTATTCAGCAACAGAGCAACATATAGCAAAATCTGAAAAAGAAAAACAAAAACTCTGGACTGCAAGACGAAGTTCTTTTGCTGCGGTTACGAATTTAAGACCTAATGTTTTGTCTGAAGATATGGTTGTTCCGCGTTCTCAAATGCCATTAATGATTAAGAAAACTTATGAAATTGCCCAAAAGTATGACCTTGAAATCAGTATTGTCGGGCATGCGGGAGACGGAAACTGTCATCCTCATATTGCTTTTGACATGAGGGATATTCAAGAAGTTGAACGTGTAAATGGCGCAGTTAAAGAACTGTTTTTGCATGCTGTTGATTTGGGCGGAAAAATTTCTGGCGAACACGGTATAGGCAGCGTGAAAGCGAAATACCTCAAGTATAGTGTTGATGCTTGTGCATTAAAATATATGAAACAAATAAAAAAAATGTTTGATCCCAAAAATATTATGAACCCACAAAAAGTATTTGATTATGAAATTAAGTGATTTTAAAGAAGAAGTATATAAATGTTCCGGGTGCGGGTTGTGCCAGAGTGTTTGCCCTGTATATAAAATTTTAAAAACTGAATGTGCCGTATCAAGAGGTAAATTCAAACTTTTGAATGCAATTATTAACAAAAATATGAATTATTCTAAAAAAACTCTTGATATTATGGAATTATGTTTGCATTGTCAGGCATGCACCGAATTTTGCCCGAGCGGAATAGACGCACAAAAAATTATCGAAACCGCACAACACGATATGCTTCAGTTTGGTATATTCAATCTTCCGAAATTTATTATTCTCCAATTACTTGAAAATAGATTTTATATGGGAATTTTGAAGTTTTTCCTTGATATGGTTAGAAAAACAGGTTTTATAGAGTTTTTAGCAATATTTAATTTCACTAAAATAAAATTATTAAGTGAGTTTTTTAAAGTAAAAGTAAAATCTTTAGAGGTAACTTCAAATATTAAAAAGACTAAAAAAGTCTTGTATTTTAAGGGTTGCATAAATAACTATATAAATCCGTCCTGCGAAAATGCGGTAAAAACAGTACTTGATAAAACAGAAATTGAAATTACAGAAGCAGATTTTAAATGTTGCGGACTTCCTTATAAATCATCAGGTGACTTTGAAAGTTTTAAAAAAAATGCAGAATATAATCTTGATTTAATCCCTGACGATGTTGATTATCTGTTATTTGATTGTGCAAGTTGTATTTCTTCATTTAAAAGTTATCCTGATTTTTTGGATGAAAAATATAAAGAAAAGGCACTTATTATCGCCAAAAAAATAATCAGTATTTATGACTTGTTGGATAAAATAAATTATGAGCCAAAAGCAAATTGGAAAAAGTATACCTTAACTATTCATTATCCTTGTCATACAAGAAATACCAAAGATAAAAAAATCATGGCAAAGTTGGTTAAAAAAATTCCAAACAGCAAATTTGTTGAGTGCGAAAATTCAGATAGCTGCTGCGGTGCAGCAGGAAGTTTTATATTCTCTAATCCTAAAATCTCGCAAGCTATAAGTACACAAAAGGCTGAAAATATTATAAAATCAAAAGCTGATATTGTTTTAACTTCGTGTCCTGCTTGTGTTTTAGGATTAAAACAAGGCTTAATTAATAAAAAATCAAAAATTCAAGTTATGAATATAATTGAATTTCTCGCAAAATAGCCCTAAGCTCTTTTGTAATATCGATTTTAAAGGTCAAGAATAAATATTGAAATATCCTCCGTTTGCATGATTTCATGTTGCCATGACTTTTGATATAGTAATATTGATAATGGAGAGTATAATTCAATAAGCAGGGGAGAGTAAATATTAAACCTGCTTTTTTTCTATGAAAAATCAGCTTTTGTTGTAATGATGTCACAATAGAATGAAAGATAAACTTTAAAGCAAGAAAATAATCTTTGAAATTTTGCTTTCGGTTTAATATTGTATGCATTTTTACAATATATATTATCAAAAGAAAAAACATGGAATTTTTTTTTTAATTATGCTATATTAATACGGGTCAGATAGTCTTTATAGAGATAGAAATTATGGAAAAGCAGCCTAAAGATTATTTAGTTTTAGCTCTTGATGTGGACACAATGGAAGAAGCTAAAACTCAGGTAAGAGAATTAAAAGATTACGTTTCTGAATTTAAAGTAGGTTTACAATTATACACATCGGTAGGACCTGATGTATTTAAAATGATTAATGATGAAGGTTCAAAGGTATTTTTTGACGGAAAGTTCCATGATATACCTAATACTGTTGCAAAAGCAGGTGCAAATCTTGTTAAAAAAGGGGTAAACATTTTCACCGTCCATATCAAAGGCGGTTCAAAAATGATTTCAACAACAGTAAAAATGGCAAGAGAAACAGCTAAGAAATGCGGTTATGAAAGACCTCAAATACTTGGTGTAAGTATTTTAACAAGTTTTGGACAAAGAACTTTAACAGAGGAAATAAAAGTTAATTTAAATATTGATGATTATGCTCTGGAACTTTCAAAAATTGCAAAGGATTCAGGATTGGACGGAGTTTTATCGGCATCATCAGATGTTGCATCAATAAAGGCTGCTTGTGGTGAAGATTTTATTTGTATTTGCCCTGCTGCAAGACCTACTTGGTCTGTTGTAAACGACCAAGTTAGGGTCATTACTCCCGGTAATGCTGTAAAAGCAGGATTTGATAAAATTATTATCGGTCGTCCTATTACTTCTGCAGCTGACAGGGTTCAATCTGCCCAATTGATTTTGGATGAAATTGAAGCCTCTTTGCTTATGCAGGATGAAGAAAGATTTATATAATCGGGGGAAATTTGCTTAATGGCAAAAGTCGAATTTAAAAATGCAGATAAAATATATGAAAATAGCAAAACTAAAACTATTGATAATTTGAATTTGATAATAAATGATAAAGAATTCCTTGTTTTGGTTGGTCCGTCAGGTTGCGGAAAATCTACAATCTTAAGGATGATAGCAGGGTTAGAAAGTATTAGTAACGGCGAACTCTATATCGGAGAAGATGTTGTTAATGACGTTCACCCCAAAGATAGAGATATCGCAATGGTTTTTCAAAATTATGCGCTATATCCTCATATGACAATTAAAGAAAATATGGCTTTTGGTTTAAAGATGAGAAATTTCCCAAAAGATGAAATTGAAAAAAGAGTATTAGAAGCCGCTAAAATCTTAGATTTAGAGGATTATTTAGACAGAAAACCAAAGCAACTTTCAGGCGGACAGCGACAAAGGGTTGCATTGGGTCGTGCTATGGTTCGTGAACCTAAAGTATTTTTGATGGATGAACCTCTTTCAAATTTGGATGCAAAACTTCGTGTTCAAATGAGAAGCGAAATTAAGAAATTACATAAAAAAATTTCCACAACTTTTGTTTATGTTACGCACGACCAAGTTGAAGCATTAACAATGGGTGACAGAATAGTAATTTTAAACAAAGGATATGTCCAACAGGTAGGTACACCTCAAGAAGTCTATTCAAACCCGGATAACCTCTTTACCGCTGGTTTTGTGGGTTCACCTGCGATGAACTTTTTTGATGCAAAAATTTTAAATGAAAACGAAATTGAGATAAATGCTCAAAAAATCGCTTTGAATGAAAATTTGAAAAATATAATTATTAACAATAATCTCATCGGGCAGGATGTTATTTTTGCAATAAGACCTGAGTTTTTCGTTGAAAATTCAGAAGCATCGATAGAGGTAACACCGACTTTAATCGAGTTATTGGGGAATGAAAAACTTATTCATTTCAGTTTTTCAGACAAAAAATTCTGTGCAAAATTACCTCAGGAATTTTTCATAGAGGAAAACAAATCCGTAAAATTACCATTTGATATGAATAAAGCATTTTTATTCAATCCAAAAACAGAAAAAAGAATAAGATAGTTATCAAAAAAATTTTTCAGCTGATTTGATATTTATAATTGAGGTTGTTATGAATATCAGATTTTCAAAAATTAATTTTGGTGTAACACCGCTTTTTGATATCAAACTAAAAAAGCGTATTAATAATGCTTATCAGCCTGTTGATGCGAGGGTTTCCGAGCTTAATCCCCATGACAACGGTGATCAAAAAATTATGGATGATTTATGCCAAAAATGGAATGTCGAAGCTAATCCGTTCAGTATTATGGGAATTATTCAATATAATTTTCAGAAACTTAAAGAAAGCACAAGCACAACCGAAGCATGCAAATATTACATAACAGAAATTGCTAATAAAAATGAAAAAACAACTGTGCCAAATATAACCTCTGTAATAGAAATGTCAAACCCTGAATTTTTTTCGGACATGATTTTAATTAACTCTTTGCAAACCAACCCTGACATTGTAGATGAATATATTCCATCAGTTAAAGGAGCGGGAGAATTGGCTATATATGCTGCAGTAAAACTTGCCAAGATGTTTGCATCCCGCTCTGTTCAACTTGATTCTTGTGCTAATGGATTTTATAAAGAAATAGGTATGAAAGAAATAAGTGATGATGTGTTTTCATTGGGAAATGAAGATTATGATTCTTTTCTCAAAAGAGTTGAGAACAAATATTCATTTACATCAAAGTAAAAAATCAGGAATATAAGATGTTAAATACATTGATGCTGCAAAACCCGCAACAATTAAAGCAGGTCCAAAAGGTAAAAATGTATATGCGTCCAATTCTCTCATTCTCTTTAAAAATATCAATGCACTAAATACGGCTATTCCCAAAATGAGAAATACAAAAATAACGCTTCCTGTATTATTAAATACGATTAATTTGTTTAGAAACAATGGAATAAGTGCTGATAAAATAAGTATTAAAAAAGAAGATATGGCAACTTTATCTTTCATTTTAAATAATTTTGCAATTAATATAGGAATAGTAAATACTGCCTGAACTACAACGCTCAGGATTATTGTAAGGAGCATAATTTTCCACCCGAACCACGCTCCGAATATCATTGCAATAATAGTATCACCTTCACCAAATGCCCTTTGTTTTATCATTAATTTTGAAAACAAAGATATAATTTCAAAAAATAAAAATGCACCAATAATACCAATAATTGCATCCGTAAAAGTAGAATTCAGGTAAAAATTCCATTTAAAAACCTGTATTTTATCACTAACAACATTTCCTAAATTAAAAAAAGAATAAACCAATCCTATCGGAATTAAAGGCATTGAAATTATATCAAAAATCACCTGTTCTTTAAAATCTGTTATACACATAACAATGCCTGCGCCGAATAAAATCCATAACATAGGTGTTGCGAAAGTAAAACCGAACTTCAAAAAGGTTAGAAAAAAAACTATTGCTGTAATTAATTCAACAAGCGGATACTGAATACTTATTGGTTTTTTACAATATCGGCATTTGCCAAGAAGTAAAATATAAGCCAAAACAGGGATATTATCATACCATTTTAATTTTGTATTACAATTAGGACATTTTGATGCAGGAAAAACTATACTTTCATTTGCCAAAAATCTTAGTCCTACAACATTCAAAAAACTTCCGACAACTAAGCCGATAGCAATAACAAATCCCCAAACATAGTGCATAAAAAAGCCGTCTGTCTGATACATTGTTACAATATCTTCAAGCATATTAACTCCATTTTTGTGTTAGGATTTCGGCTAATTTTGCCAAGGCTTTCTTTATACGTCTGCTTATTTGCATTTGAGAAACACCCATTTCTTCGGAAATCTGCTTTTGGTTCATGTCTTGGAAAAAACTCATTTTGATTACATCGCGATAAACAGGTTCAAGCATTTCTATCGCATCAAGGAGCATTACGTTTTCTTCAATTTTAGATAAATTTTCTTGGTAACTGTCATCAACACAAAAGTCTGAAATAATACTTTCATTATTAAAGAAAGTTAAATTGTTATCCAAGGAAACATGTGCCTTTCTTCTTTCCACCTGTGCAACTTCGCTGACTTTGGAAACCGGTAATGACAACCTTTCCGAAATTTCAATATCAGTAGGAGTGCGATTTAGTTCTTTGGTCAATTGTTCTATAATCTGATTAATTCTAAATGCGAGTTCCTGCAATTCTCTTGGTGCTCTTACCATCGCTACCTTATCTCTCAGATAGTGTCTTATTTCGCCGGTTATATAATAATTTGCATAAGTTTTAAAATTTGTTTTGTGGTTTGTACTATAGTGGTCAATTGCCTTCAGTAAACCTACGCAACCAACTTGTATCAAATCTTCAATAGGGTCGGTATTACGTCTTGCAAGACTTCTTGCAATTCTTTTTACAGCCGGCAAACATTCTGCAGCAATTTTTTGTTTCAAAATCTGTTTCTTTTTTTCATTACTACAAGAAACATATTGAGTTACCAATTCTAAAATTTCAGGTGCACCTAAATCATGCATATATATCAAACCCTACGAATTCGCTCTCTACGTATTCAGTATAACATATATCACAACTTTTGGTAAACAAATTTTATATAAATACCCCAAAAAGACGGCAAGCAGGTTACTTTTACATTTATTAATTCATATTAGTAATTGTTATGAATATGTATATTATTTACCATATATGAACCGACTATTGGGATGATGTAATTTTTTTTAAATCTGTTCTAATAGATGTATGGACAATTATTCAAAATATTTATGTATATTTGGTGGTGGTGCAGTCAGAGGCTATGCCTATCTTGGTGTGCTGGATGCGTTTGAAGAATTTGGATTTGTTCCCGAAAAATTTGCAGGTTCATCTGTTGGTGCTGTTTTTGCAACTTTTTGTGCGATGGGTATTCAAAATGATTTATTAAAACAAGTGCTTTGGGATATAAATTTTGAACTTTTCCGAGATATCAATTTTACTTTTGCTCCGACATTTTCTATTAGCAAAGGAGGTGTTTTCCTTGAGTGGTTAAGAGAAAATATCGAAAAATTCTATTATAAAGACGCATATAAAAAAGGTAAAAATCCTCCGGTATGTTTCAAAGATTTAGAAAAAGACTTATATTTAATAACTACTGATTTAACTAATTCTAAACCGTTTATATTTTCAAAAGAGTACACTCCTGATTTTGAAATTGCTCAAGCCGTCAGAGCATCTGCAAGTTTACCCGGATTATTGTCACCGATAACCTATGACGGCAAACTTCTTGCTGATGGTGACTTAATGAAAAGTAATCCTATTTGGCGTTTAGATAAAGTCCTTTGCCCTGATGATGTTAGAGTTCTGGAATTAAGACTGGAAGGAACTTGCAGTGATTCAAATATCAAAAACCTTGGAGATTACTTTAACAGGATATACGCTTGTATCACAAATTACTCTACTGATTTTATTATTGATGTGTACGCAGGAAGAGATAAGTTTGATTACATAAAAATTGATACGAAAGAACTTGCACTTGTTAATTTTAATATTGACGCAGACACAAAAAAAGATGTTGCAAAAATCGGTTACGATGCAACAATGAAATTCTTTAAAGAAACTTTACCTGAGAAAAGGCAGTTTATTTTATATGATTATGCCCTGCTTTATCAGAAACTGAAACAAATAGAGAGATATTTAAAAAGAGGAAATATTTTTGAAGCTAAAAAGGCTCTTGGGGATATGATTATGATTTCTGCCGATGTCAAAAAAACAGTTGACAGTCTGATAAATAAGCAAATTAAGTGTTTCAGAAATGTTTTCAACGATAATCTTACATGTGGTTTTTGGGGTAAAGAAAAATTTGTGAATAAAGAGCAGGTTAACATGGAACTTGCCAAACTTAAAGAGAGTTTACAAAATAAATGTGAGGAATTGAGCAAATAGACGTATTCTGATAGTGATGAAATTATTCGAAACGATTACTGTGTTCGCCTAAATACTTCATAACTTTGGGACTTCTCAGCTTGTGAAAGGCTGCTCGGTCAATGTACCAGATTCTCATCCTTGTTTTTCCCATAAGCCTTCCTATTTCGGACAGAGTATCAGGCACCGTATCGCATATTTTCAACCATTTTTCCATAACAAGTTTTTCATCACCTTTTAATGTTTTTATTGCGGCTCTGATATCTCTTTTTATATCACGTTGTTCCAGATTTTCATAAAAATCTTGTTCACTTTCGCCCTGCATTGCATCTCTCTTTAAATATAATTCTTCGCTTGTTGTATCGAAATTTGCTCTTGTTTGATGTGAATATCCGTCTTTGCTCCTATCATAGACAACGGATTCAAGATTCTCAAAATCTGAGGAAGCATCAAAATGCTTTAAGCTCTTTACCTCATAAACATTAATTCCGAGATATTTTGCTAATTCTTTGTCGGAAGGAAACCTATTGAGTACTTGAGTAAACCTTTCTTCAGCTTTTTTTAGAGCATTAATCTGTGCAATTCTGTTTTTGGGAATACGAATAACTTTTGCTTGCTCATATGCTGAACTGTAAATTTTATATTTTATATTTTCAACTGCATAAGATGAAAATGTACCGTTTTTTTTATAATCAAATTTATCTACTGCGTTTATAAGTCCGATATTACCGTACTGAATACAGTCCATAATAGGTAGTGGTGTGTTATGGCAATATTTCATTATTGTAAATAAAACTAATCTCAGATTTGCCTGAATAAGTTTTTCTCTCGCTTCTTCACTTTCTTTTCCTCCCTTTTCCATTTTTTTAAACAACTCGGTGGTTTGTTTTTTATCAAGTGTAGGATAGCGGGAAATATCATCCAAATATATTTTTAAAAGTGGGTTTTTTTTTGCCGTATTTTCTATATATTTTTTTTCTTTAAATCCTGAAAAAGACACGCTGTCAGGCTGCATATATGTGACTTTGTTTGTTTGTTGATGGTTATTTATCGGGTTGCAATCATACGGTTTCAGTGTGTAATTTGTATTTATAGTTAACATTTTATTCCTCTTTAAAAATCATTTTATTCTCAGACTTTTATATAAAATCCAAGAATAATATTATTTGCTATATATTCAGTTGTATTTTTATAGCAATTTTTCGGCTCTTGTTGTTTTAATATACACGGTGGCAGTTATGTTATGTTGACATGGAAAGGCAGGTTGTTTTATGACAAGAATTGGCAGCAGTATTATGCCTGACAGGGAGCGTATGTCCCGAAGAGAAGTACAACAGATGATTGCAGATGCAAATCGTATGGCAGAATTAAAAAAGAAACTAAAAAACGGAGATATTTCAAAGGCAGAATTAGTTGAAATTGGTGCAAGAATGGCTCTTGACGCACTATCTCCCGACAGATTTACCAGAACTTCACAGCGAGGTAATATCTAAATTTTAAATTATTAATTAAAAAGCAGGGTATAATAAAACCCTGCTTTCTAATTTGAATTTATTGTTACCGCTTATATAATACCTTGAGCTTGCATTGCTTTAGCAACTTTCATAAAGCCTGCAATGTTTGCACCTGCAATATAGTTTGTACCATATCCGTATTCATCAGAAGCATTTTTGCAAGCCTTAAAGATATTAACCATAATTCCGTCAAGTTTTGCATCTACTTCTTCAAACGACCAAGCATATCTCATTGAGTTTTGTGACATTTCTAATGCACTTACCGAAACACCGCCTGCATTGGCAGCTTTAGCCGGAGCAACCAAAACTTTATTTTCAAGGAAATATTTTTCTGCTTCATTTGAACATGGCATATTTGCACCTTCACCAATTGCCATAGCACCGTTTTTAACTATGATTTTAGCTGTTTCTAAGTTTATATCGTTTTGTGTTGCACAAGGAAGTATTAAATCTGCTTTAATTGTAAATACGGATGGAGCTTGTCCTGCAATGTTTTCCATATATTTAGCCTGAGGGTGTTTTTCCGTATATTCTTTAATTCTTCCTCTTTTTCCTTCTTTGATTTCTTTTACCGTATCAAGGTTTATTCCGTTTTCATCATAAACGCAACCGTTAGAATCACTCATCGCAAGAACTTTTACTCCGTAGCTTTGAGCCTTTTCGCAGGCATATATAGCTACGTTGCCGGAACCGGAAATAACGGCTGTTTTGCCTTCTAATGTTTGGTTATTAGCTTTTAACATTTCGCGCATAAAGTACATCAAGCCGTAACCTGTTGCCTGAGGTCTTGCTAATGACCCGCCATATTCCAAACCTTTTCCCGTTAAAACACCGGCTTCATAAGTGTTTCTTATTCTTCTGTATTGTCCGAACAAGTAGCCGATTTCTCTTGCACCAACACCGATATCACCGGCAGGAACGTCTAAGTTATGACCAATATATTTACACAATTCCGTCATAAAACTTTGACAGAAATGCATGATTTCATTATCTGATTTACCTTTAGGGTCAAAATCACTGCCACCTTTACCACCACCAATAGGAAGGCTTGTTAAAGAATTTTTGAATACTTGTTCAAAAGCCAAAAACTTCATAATACTTTGATTAACGCTCGGGTGTAATCTCAAACCGCCTTTATAAGGTCCTATCGCACCTGAAAATTGTACTCTGTATCCTCTGTTTACTTTCGTTTCACCTTTATCATTAACCCATGGAACTCTGAATGTGATTATTCTTTCAGGCTCTACAAGTCTTTCCAAAAGAGCAATATTTTCATATTCAGGATGTTTTTCAATAACAGGGTTTAATGTTGTCAAAACTTCTTCTACCGCTTGTATAAATTCCGGTTCTGACGAATTTTTTGCTTTAACTTCTTCCAAAACTTTTTCTACATAGCTATTCATACAATGTTCTCCATATACTAACATCTGCCAACTATAGATTTTAGCACAATTCATAAAAATATAGTACCTATTTTATAAAAATTTAATATCTCTTTTGCAACAACTAACTTAGTCATGTTGGCGTGAGTAATCTGCCTTCATAGCTAATTTATTCATGATTTTCTCCATAGAAAATAATAATGTAAGTTGATTGAGGAGTTATTTTATGGGAAATGAAAATCGCGAAAATCACAATGAATATTATTCGAAAAATTGCGAGTGTTCAAAGTTTTTTATGGTTGCACTCATGACTTTTCTCGGTTCATTTTTGGCATTTTATGTTTTAATGCACCAAACTATGAGAATTCTTATGCATCCGGTTAGAAACGATGTAATGAAATTTGAACGGGAATTTAAAAATGATTTTAATCGTGATTTTCAAAAAATAAAACAATTTTCCGATAAAGCATTTAATCAGACAGAAAATCGTATTTCGTCCATTCAAACTGCAAAAACTGATGAGGAATATATCATAGTCGTAGATTTAAAACGTTTTAACAATGATGTTAATAATATTCGGTTCAATGTAAATGGTAATACTGTTACTATTTCAGGTAATTCGTTTAAAAACAAAAAGAATAAAGAAACTGCTTATTATTTTACGGAAAGTTTTGAAATTCCGGAGAAAATAAATATGTCCGCGATAAACAAAGAACAAATTAAAGATAAATATATAATTACTATTCCAATAGAAAACTAATAACTACTACCCATTATTTTATTTAGGGTTGATATTTCAGCCCTAAATTTTTATGTTCGTAAATGTCTTTACGGAATGGAGTATTTGTTTATGTATTTTCCCGGAACAAATCATTTATCCTTGAGAATAGTATATTTGTGTTTCGTTAATTAACAAAACTTTATAAAAAAATTGAAAAAGAGCAATTTTTTCTTAAAAAAATACTTTAGTAATATACAGGGAAACAATTAGGAAATAAATAAGTTGTTTCAAATACGAAAATAATGTTAAAGCATGACAGAGATGTTATATCTATATAACTTATGCTTTGGCTATTACAGAATAAAAAACACAATGTATAATCTCTCTCTATTTCTCTCTCTATTTCAAGCTCTCTCATAAGAGCTTTTTTTTTGCGAATTTTTACTTTTCGTACGTTTATTTCAAAAAATTTATATAATTATAAAAAGATTGCCTTGTTCATAAAACTTAACAAAAAACAGCAATATTGCGTATGTAAAATGATTTTTTTGATAAAATAGAGTAAAGAGACGAATGATTATGGGTAGATTAGATGTCCAGAGAAACTAAAACTCATGAAATTACGGTTGACGTAGTAATTTTTACAATAAAAAAGGGTAAACTTCAGGTTTTACTTGTACAAAGGAGCAAAGAACCGTTTATTAATAAATGGGCTATTCCGGGTGGTTTTGTAAGATTATCCGAAAATTTGGATGAAGCTGCAAAAAGATTATTGTACGAGAAATCAAACCTGAAAGACGTTTATCTTGAACAAATATACACATTTGGTGACCCGCTAAGATACCCTAATTCGAGGGTTATTACCGTTGCTTATTTTGCTCTTATTCGTTCGGAAAATCTTGTATTGAAGTTTGATAACAGCACAGATAACATTAAAGAAGTAAGCTGGCACAGTGTTTACGATTTGCCGCCATTGGCATTTGACCACAAGACAATCATTGAATATGCGGCTAAAAAACTTCGTACGGACTTAGAACATTCTTCAATTGCATTTCAGTTATTACCGCCTAAATTTACTCTTACGGAACTTCAAAATGCTTATGAAATTATTATGAATACGACTTTGGATAAGAGAAATTTCAGAAAGAAAATTATGTCAATGAATATTCTTACCGAGCTTGACGAATATTCAAAAACCCAGTCAAAACGCCCTGCAAGGTTATATTCATTTAATGAACAGGATTTATAAATAGCCGGAAAGTATTAGATTATATTGGACTTTTTGGGTATGAAAAGTCTTAAAAAAGGATTTATTATATTAATAAATCCTCAACTCTTCTACGTCCGGTTGCTACTCAAATACTCCCGATTGCTCTTCAATCGGGTTTTTTTGTATAAATAAACTGTCCGTGTAAGCTCTTTTTAATAGTTTTACTCTTGATGTGTCTGCTTCCACATCTGCTTTTTCAACAGGTAAATCAGCTTCACGCACAACTCTTCCATCTTCGGTTAATGTTTTTAAAAGCTGAACAGACGGATTATTTGTGTCAAATTTTTCCTTAGAAAATGCAGAAGTGCTTATACTCAAAGTGAATAATATTGTTAAAATTAAAACTTTTCTCATAATCATTTCTCCAAAATAATTTTACATTGAAAATTCGTTTTTTACAAAAATTTAAAACTATAAATTTCATATTCGTTACATTTATTTGACAAGTTCAACCAGTTCTTTTGCACAGTAGCAGTCTTTAATTATATTAATTTTAATATTGTTTCGTTTTTCTATGTCACTAACTTTTACCCCGTCCAAGAAATCTTCTGTAAAATCTCTCAGCATAATTGATGGTATATAAATTTCGGAATCATTAAATTTCTTCAGAGTTAACGATTTTTCCAAATCTTGCCCGGTAATTAAGCCTGTTACGGTTATAGTTTCACCCCAAAAATTGCTTTTTACAACAATAATTTCGATTTCAAAATTTTCAATTTTATTGAGTTTGTCTGCGATTATTTTTATCGTGGGATAAGCACTTTCTCCGGTAAATAATGAGATTTTTTTTGTGGTTTTAATTTTTGAAGGAAGTTTCCTTTTGAAAAAATCGTCCAATAAAAGTCTTGATGTACCCACACCATCAGCTAATTGATTATATCCACCGTAATATTTTTTATTCGGAAATTCTTTATTGGCAAGTATATAAAATTCATCACTCAGACTAATTATATGCTTCTTTAATTTTGTATTTAATTCATCAACAAGTTTTATAGTTTCAACAGCCTTCTTTTTGTCGACTTGAGTTAACTTATTCTTTCTGAATTTTGTCACACCGACAGGTACAATGGCAACCGAACTGACATTTTTTAATTTTGTCAGGTCGTTTAGTGTTCGTTCTAATTCTTCGCCGTCATTATATCCCGGGCACAAGACAATTTGCGTGTGAATAGGTATATCTAGTGATTTTAACCATTTTAACTGTTCTAAAATTTTTCCGGCGTTGGGATTATTTAGCATTTTTATTCTTAAATCAGGGTTAGTTGTGTGAACAGAAACATAAAGAGGTCCAAGACGTTGCTCTTCCAAGCGTTTTTTGTCTTTTTCCGTAATATTGGTAAGTGTTACATAAGTCCCTTGCAGATACGAAAGCCTGTAATCATCATCTTTAATATATAAAGTTTCTCTCAAACCTTTGGGCTGTTGGTCTACAAAGCAAAATATACATCTGTTTGTGCATGGCTTAATTTTGTTAAAAACTGCAGATGTAAAAACAATTCCCAAATCGTCCTCAAAATCTTTTTCTATTTCAATAATTTCTTCTTCACTGTCTGTTCTCTTGACACGAAGTATTACTTCTTCTGCCATAAGCATATAACGATACTGGATAAAATCTTCAGGTTTTTCACCATTTATTGAAATTATTTCATCACCGCATTTTAAACCTAAATCTTCTGCGATGCTATCTTTTAATATCTCTTTAACTGTTGCAGGCACTTAAAAACTCCTAACTTTTAATAAAAAATCATACATTTTGAGGATTAAATCCAATAGAAGATAACGAATAATGGTAATACTAATACTTCTTCTATCTTCTTCTTTTTGCAATTAACCAAAGCCCTGACAGGGGCTTTTTCTTTTATTATATCTTAAATTTACTTTTTATAAAATTCTATAAATTCCCAAGGCAAAAGTTGGTTATTCGTTTTGATTTTATAGATATATTTTGAATAATGTGGCAATTTATCGGCAGGCAAGCGTTTTTCATTGTATTTTTTCATAAAAAGTTTATATTCTTTTAACATATTTTTTAGCGGAGTATTTTTTTCAAAAATATGATTTATATATTTGCCAAGGCGTCTGTCTCCTAGTGAAAGCAGTGCATTAAAGTTATCAGTATGTAAAGTCGGTAAAATTGTTTCTATTCCGTTTTCATCAAAGGTTTTTTTTATCTTTTCAATATATTCTTTCAGAATAGAATTGGAACACCTTTTTTCTCTTTCAAAGGGAGTTGCGGGTTTAGGTGTAAATGTGCTTATTATGTGGCAAAAAGTGATATTCTTAAATTTGTTCGCTAATTTTAGTGAAAAGTTTATGTATTCATCAATATTTTCGTCTGTTTCATTTGGTAAACCGATTATAAAGTACAAATTAAACTTTGTTATACCTCTCTTTGCATAAAAATTGATTGAATTATAAAGATTTTCATTGGAAAGTTTTTTGCCGATATTGTATCTTGACTGTTCGCAACCAGATTCAACCGACAGTGCTATTGTTTTGTCCTCAATCAGGTTAGGTATGTATTCGGAAAGATATTCTGAACTTAAACTTGAAAATTCTACGGTAAATTTTCGTTTTTCTTTAAGTTTAAGCAAATATTTGCAAATTTCATCAAAATCAGGATGCCCGGTAATCATTGCTCCGATAAATACTATTTTTTGCGCATATTTTGCAGCTTTTTTAATTGCCTTTTTGACCGATTTTAAATCATAGCATCTGTATGGAGTATTTTGCCACCTTGCGGTACAAAACTTACATTTGAACGGACAACCTCTCGTTAGTTCAATAAATACAGTATTTGAATAAAAAGTATTTTCTGAAATTATCGGAGAAAAAAGACATTCTGTTGATGAGGAACTTCTTTTTTCAATAAATCTTTCAATGCCATCTTCAATTGGATAAAAAGCTGCAAGTTCTTCATCAGAATACCTGACTTTATATAAAGCCGGAACATACACGCCTTTTATCTTAGAAAGAGCAAGCAAAATTTCTTTTTTAGACTTGTTTTTATTTTTCAGGTAAACAGAAACTATTTCGTCTGCAATACCTTCGCCATCACCGATAATCATAAAATCAAAAAAATCAGCATACGGTTCAGGGTTAGAAGTTATCACAGGTCCTCCCGCAAAAATTAAAGGGGTTTTCTTTTTCCTGTTTTCAGCTTCTAATTTAAATCCGTATTTTTTCATTATTTTTAAAATTTGAAGAATATCTAATTCAAAAACACAGGAAAAACCAAGTAAATCAAGGTACTTTGGTTCAAACGCAATTGCCTTTGTGTTTAGAAAAATTCTTTGTGCTGCAACATTAGGATTTAAGTCAAGCTCTTTAAAAAGAGATAAAAAACCAAGAACAGACATACCATAATAGTATGTTGAGGGATAAGAAAGACCAACATTTATGGTTGAAGATAAATTATTATTTTTCTTGTATAAGTAAATTTCGTTCATTTTCACATTATAACAGTATTGCTGATTTTTGAAAATAATTTTGTAATATTTTAAAATCCGAAATCCTTAAAAGTGGCATCATATAAAAGTATTAAGGATTTGGTTAAGAAATATTAAGAGGATATATATACAATATAGCAATTTTCTATAACATAAAGTTTTTAATAATGTATGAGAGCTAAGAAACCCACAAAGAGAGAACTTTAGAGAGAATTTTAAGTTTTTAAACACACCTTATATTTATCCTATTTATCCCTATTTACCCGCCCGCGAGAATTAATAAACTTTCGGGTTTTTTTTTGATTAAATTTCACCAAGAAATTTCAAAGAATTAAGCATACTGCGATAATCTGCTTTATTTTGGTATGCAATATCAAATGCTGTGCCATGAGATGGTGATGATCGTAATGCTTTTAATCCTATTGTTATATTTAAAACTTTTTCTAATCCCAATGATTTTATTGCAGGCAGTGCTTGATCATGATAACAGGCTATATATCCGTCATAATCAGGATTGTCATAATTTTGCACGGCTTTTCCGAGCAAAGTATCTGCACTAAAAGCTCCTGAAATGTTTATACCTTGTTCGTTTAGAAATTTTATTGTCGGATTAATTATATCTGTTTCTTCTTTGCCTAATATACCGTTTTCGCCGGCATGCGGATTTAGTGCCGCAACCGCAATTTTAGGTGTTTTGATGTTGAATTTGGTAATTAATTCATTATTAAATATTTTTGCAACATTAATCAAATTTTCTTTCGTTACAAGTTTAGGTACATTAAATAATGCTTCATGTCTTGTTAAAAGAAGAACTCTCAGTTTACTCGCAATAAAAAGCATTTGTGCCTGATTATTTCCATCTGACAGTTCTTTCTGAAGAATTTCTGTTTGTCCGGAGTATTTGTATCCTGCAAGATATAAGGCATTTTTTGACAAAGGTGCTGTCGCAATTTTATTAATTTCCCCATCATTAACCAAGTCACAAGCCTTTTTAAGTGTTAAATATGCAAGTTCACCGCTAAATTTGCTTTCTATGCCTTTTTCTATTTTGCCTGCATCATAGTCAATATCAATAAAATCAAGATTTTCCGGAAGTTTTTTACCGCAAATTTCTTCGTTTATTTTAAAGATTTCACGGTTCCCTATAAGAACAAAATGCGAAACATCGGATATTTCATTAAAAGCCTTCAAAATAATCTCAGGACCTATACCTGCGGCATCACCCATTGTTACGGCAATTTTTTTCATTTATTTATGTCTTTCAATATATTTTAGGATGTTTACAAGTGTTGAAGGGTTACCTAAGTTTCCTGATTTAGTGATAATCCATTGAGCTTTAAAGTCTAAGCAAAGCGGTATTGCACTATCGGCTTCATCAATGACCTGAAAATTAGTACTACCTATAGCGCTACAAACTTTATTTGAGGTTTCGCCTCCGACAAGTACTAAAATAACATCTTGCATCGCTACAACATCTTTTGTTACTTTTGCAAGATAATCTGTTATTATTGATGGGATATCATCAGGTTTTATGTTGTTGTTTTGTGCAAATTCAAGATTTTCGGCAATTGCACTTTCTGTTGTAGGGAAGTATATTAAGCCGAGTTTGTTTTTAACTAACTGAGCCGCAAGTCTGTCTACAATTTCATCCGAATTTTGTGTATAAACTTTTTCCAACGACAATTCTACAACGTAAGGTTCAAAATCATCAGAGCTGATTAAACGGTCTATTTGTGTCCTCGTCAAAGAAGTAGCACTTCCTGAAACCACCAATACAGGATTATCAGGAATAGTTTTTGCGATATGCTGATACTCTGCATCAGGCAACCAAACGTCTGCAAATGCTTTAGCCATTGCCGCGGCACCGCACGGAAGAATTTTGTATGTGCTTTTTTCAACAGCGAGTGCTATTTGCTCAATATCAGTTGTAGAAACTGCATCAAGAACAATAAGTTTTTTGCCTGCTGCTATCATTTGGTGTAATTCAATTAAGATAGGACCTGCTCCTTTTGTTATGGTTTTAAGGGTAATGCATCCTACCAAATCCGCTGAACCTATTTGTTGAGCCAACAATGTCGGAATGTGACTTTCTTTTACCGGTGATTTTGGATCACGAGCCATTTCTGTTCTGTCAATCGGATTTCCGTTTAACAAATGATATCCGCCAACGGTTGTTCTTCCTTCTGCAGGAAATGCGGGAACTACAATTGCCGCATCCCAACCGAGTTCATTAAGAACCGTCATTGCTTCAGGACCAATGTTACCTCTTAATGTGGAATCAATTTTTTTATAATAATATTCAGCATTTAATTTTTCTTCAAGAATTTTTATCGCACCACGTACGACAGGTATAGCAACATCTTTTTCAACATTACGTGTTTCCGTACTGATTGACCAAACTTGTGTTTTTAGCATGCCTTCGGGAGCTTGCGAATAATCAAAAAGAATTTGAGTATTTGCACCGCTAAAATTAAACTGTAAAGCCGTATCATTTGCTCCTGTCAAATCATCGGCAATAATACCTATTGTACCGGTTTGGATTAACATTATTCTGCGTCTCGTCTTCCTAAAAGATGGATATCATTTGCTCTGACAAAGTAATATTCTCTTTCCTCGCCTGAAGCATCTTTCCATTTGTTCATAGCTAATTTGCCGTCAATTGCGACTAATGCTCCTTTTTTAGCATATTCGCCTGCAACTTCGGCTTTTTTGTCCCATAATTCTACTCTAAACCAGTCGGTTTTTTGACCGTCTTTTGACCATCTGTTTGCGGCAACAGATAAAACCGTTTTTACTTTGCCGGAATCAAAATACTTAACTTGAGGATCTTGCCCTACTCTGCCAACGACTACAACTGAATTTATCATAAAATTTTACCTTTCATTCTTAATTTTACATTTGATTATAATACAAAAATATTTTACATGCATAAAATTATACCAAAATATAAAAATAAAATAACTGTATATTACTATTTATGACATTTGAAGCATAAAAATCTACCGCAAATTTATTTTTTATACATTAAATACATGATTTTTAGTGGACTTTGTTAAAGTTTTCATTAAAATATTCGACAACATGGGTAAGAAGTAAGTTTTGCAAAACGGAGAAAAGTTATGAAGTTATATGGTGGAATTTATTTTGATGAAAGAGGTTTAAGTACCTCTATTCGTGGTATGCATATGCAAACCGCTCAAATCAATAATATTGCCCAAAACATAACAGGCTTTGACAAACCCGGATATCAGCGTATAGAAAATGTTGTATCCAGTTTCTCTGAATATGTTGGGGTGCATGGTTTATCGACGGTTGTCGATGATAGTGTCGGAAGAATATATGCAACAGGTCATACATTAGACTTGGCACTGGCAAAAAAAGGTTACTTTCAATATTCAACTCCGAACGGGGTAAAATTAACTCGTGACGGTCGCTTCAAAATGGATAAGAACGGTTACTTATTAACAAATGAAAATTATCATGTTCTCGGCAAAAATGGTATGCCTATCAGATTTAACAACATTCCGGATGATATGACGCATATAAAAATCAATACGGCCGGGGATATTGAAGTATTTAATAACAAAAACGGGAAAATGGAATTTGTCGCAAGTTTAAGTGTCGTTGACAAAGAAGGTTCAATAGCCGATGAAACAGATGTAAGACAAGGATATATAGAAAATTCCAACGTACGTTCGGAAACTGAGATTTTCGACCTTGTACCGATGAAAAGGAATTTTCAGGCAAACAGACAAATGTTTATAACCCAAAACAATATGCTAAATAAGACTATTCAGTCATTAAGTCAATCATCGTAAGGCAGTGAGGTGACATTATGAATAATTTACAAGGAATAATCGCAAAATCGGTAAATAACGCAAAGGTTCAAATGGAAAAACTCGGTGTAGTTTCAGGCAGTGCTGCAAACTATACTACAGATGCATACAAAACACCTCGTTTTGATACTTATGTTTTGGCTGACGGCAGAATCGCCGGTATGGAAAGATATGACTATTCTCAAGGCAGTATTTACAGAACAAATCAGGAACTTGATGTCGCAATTGACGGTCCAGGATTTGTGCCTGTTACAACAAAAGAAGGAAAGGTTGCATACACAAGAAATTTGTCTATGAAAACAACAAATGAGGGTCTTTTGGTAATGGGTGACGGTTCAGTTATCGGCGGCGGAATAAAAGTTCCGATTGATTCAAAAAAAATACAAATTACACCGGAAGGGAAAGTTATCAGCTTTGATGACAAGCACCTTGAAGGAATAGAAATAGGAAAACTTCCTCTTGTAAAATTCAATAACTATGAAGGTCTTGAACAAGGTGACTTTAATAAAGTTTTTGAAACTGAAGAATCCGGAAAACCTATATTAGTTAATAATCACACGCATTTTACTCAATACAGTTTAGAACGCTCAAATATGAATTGGTATGATACCGTCAATGAAACATTGAGATTAAATGCAAGTTTGACGGCAAGTACCAGTATTATTAAACTGACCAATGAAATTTATCAACAAGCGATAAACTTAGAACAATAGAAGGAGGGCAGGTAAATGAACTTAGACAAAATGAATTCAATTGACAGAACACACGTATTACTTGATGCGATTTCAAAAAAACAAGAAATGATGGCAACAAATGTTACAAATGCCAACACTCCGGGATATGTAAGACGTGATGTCAGTTTTAATCAAATTTTGGCAACTGCAAACAGCCCTCTCGAAACGAAATTATCAGAGAAAATAGGACCAAATCCGTTTTTTATACAAGAGAGCGATCAGGTTGATTTAAAGAAAGAGCTTGTGGAAATGCAAAAAAACGCAATGTATTATGCTGTTGCGACAAGACAAATGTCAAGCGTAATTACACAAATGAAAACAGTGGTAAATGTAGGTAAATAGGTGATAAATTATGGGATTAATTAATTCATACAACATAGGCGCACAAGGTATGGACGCTCATTCAAAAAGAATGGACATTCACGCAAAAAACATTGCAAACCTTGATACACCTAATTACGTCAGAAAAATACCTGTTTTAATTTCTCAGGATGATATTTCTTTTTCAGGATTAATGAGCTACATGAAAGACAGCGTTTTTCAAAGCGGCGCAGTGCCGTTTACAGGTGGAGGGGTCGTTTTTAACGGTGTAGTTGAAGATACAACTCCTGGGCAGTTAATTTACAAACCGGGACATCCTGATGCCGATCAAAACGGATATATCAGAGCATCAAACGTAGACCCGCTTGTTGATATGGCAGATGCACAAATGACAGCACGTGCTTTTGAAGCGAGTATGGCAATTGTTAATATTACCAAAACCATGGCAAACAGAGCGGTAGATATGGGTAAAGGTTAATACTGACCTAATATTATTATTGTACATTGAAAAATTCATAATATTTGTTATGTGAAATAAAAACCAACAACTTTTATGTAAAGATTAAGGTACTCTATGAGTGCAGATATTATCCTTTTGGTAATACATGTAAAATTATGTCATTACGAGGAACAACGGCATTTTGGGTGACGTAGTAATCCACTTAATGATGTCGTCAAGCATTAATGTTACGTGGATTGCTTCACTTCGTTCGCAATGACATGAAAGTACAAGTCCAAAATAAATATTTTCAAGAATATGAATTTATAAAAAGAGATTGTAACTCAAAAGTTCACATGACAAATATTATGAAAAAATACACCAAATATATGGTCGCATAACAAATATAAAATTGTACAATATTGTCGGTGGAGTATAAAAAATTATCAATACAGGAAGGTATAATGTTCAGTGCAAGTATCCAAAAGTTAATAAATTCGAGTTCGCAGACTTCTGCAGTGAAGCGTGCTGCAGAGCTTGAAGTAATGATTGAACAAAAAACAAAAGATGTTCAATCAATAGAGAAACCTAAACAGAGTTTTTCTGATGTACTGAAAGTTATACCTCCGACTGATTTTAAGTACCAGCTTGATGAACCGATAAATGCAAGTAAAGTACAAATTCAGCAAATGGTTACATCTGCCTGTGAAAAGCATCATATTGACCCACGACTTGTTATGGCGGTAATTCAGCAAGAATCCGGTTTTAATCAAAATGCTATTTCTAAGACCGGTGCTCAAGGTTTGATGCAACTCATGCCTGCAACGGCAAAATCTTTGGGCGTAAACAATGCTTTTAATCCGGCGGAAAATATAGAAGGCGGTGTAAAGTACCTAAAGGGACTTTTGGACAGATATAACGGCAACACTATATTGGCACTTGCAGCATATAATGCAGGACCTAATGCCATCACAAAACATAACGGAATTCCACCGTATAAAGAAACACAAAATTATGTCAAAAATATTTTGAAAAATTACCTGTAAAGGAGAATTATAAATGGATAAGCATTTTCCAAGACTAAATTTAGTAAATTCGATTACTGATTCAAAATTAAATTCAAATTTACCTTCAATGAGGATGGACAGTATTAATCCTGAGGACAAAATTACAAGTTTTTCGCAAACAATGATAGATATGACGAAAAACCTTAATGATGTAGCAAATGCACCAAATACTGCACTGCAAGATATGTTAACCGGAAACGGTGCAGATATACATGATGTAATTACTGCTATAAATAAAGCTGAAATGAGCGTAACAATTGCAACGCAAATTACATCAAAAGTCGTACAAGCGTATGAGAAGATTACACAAATTCAGGTGTAAAATATATAATTATAGTTTGGTTACTTTGAACTAAAAGGATAATATAAGAAAATGGATTTTCAGAAATTATTAGAGAATAAAGCGTTACTGTTTGGCATTATCGGAGGTGTAGTGCTGGTAATAATAATATTTGTTATTATTGCATTTTCAAGACCCCAAGTTGCTTCTGACGGAAAAATACCTGATCCTGATGAAAATAAAAAAATAGAAGGTACAGTTGAACTTGTAACATCTGATAATATCGGGAAAATTCTTGAAATAGAAGCTCTTTTGGCAAAAAATAAAATTCAGACACAAAGATTATCCTCAGGGTCAAAAGTAACATTAATATTGAAAGAAAAATCAACACTAAAACAACGTGATCAAGCATTGTTATTAATAGTACAAAGCGGTCTTGCCGATGCTAATATAGGTTTAGAAGTTTTTGATAAAGGTGATTTCACTTCAACAAAGGATGATAAAAGGATAAGATTAGCAAGAGCAATTAATGGTGAACTTTCAAGATTAATAAGAAAAATTGACCCTATTGAAAACGCTTCGGTATTTATATCCATTGCAGAACCTACTATTTTTTCTTCTATGCAAAAACCCACAACAGCATCAGTACAATTGGTTATGCCTGTTGGTGAAAAACTTTCAAAGGATAAAGTTCGTGCAATTACAAACCTTTTATTGGGAAGTGTTTCCGGTTTAGAATTAAGCAACATTTCAATTACAGATACAAATGGTAATGTGTATTCAAGCATGGCTGCTGCTAATGACGGAGATTTGGAGAAAATTGAAGAAAACGATGAATATATGAAATCAAAAGTTCAGGCACAATTAGATAAATTATTGGGTAAAGGTAATTATGTTGTTACGGTAAGTACGTATTTAAGACAAGTACCAATGGAAAGAAACAGCGTCATTTATGACCCTAACAGAAATGTAGTGCTAAGCGAACAGGAATTTAACGAAACATTGGGTGATAAAAATGATGAAAACGGGCAAGTTACAAATGCAGTAAGTTTATATTTGCCCAGCGGCTTACCGCAATCGGCAAATACAAGTCAAAACAGAAATTATTCAAGAACAGCTCAGGAAAAACAATACGGTTCAACAAAAACCCAAGTATCTGAATATTTGAAACCCGGTATGATAGAAGATATTTCCATTGCGGTTACAATTGAGAATAATTCAATTCCTGAAATGATTTCAATACAAGAATTAAAAAGTTTAATCGCTACGGCTGCAAGTCCTAAAGTAATTCCTGAAAATGTTTCAATAATATTTGCGGATTCAACAAGACCATCACTCGCAGGAGATAAGGATATACAGGTGCCAAAACCTGAAAGTAGCGGTAATCCTTGGTGGACAATGCTTGTTGTATTCCTTATATTAATTTTACTTGCGTGGTTCTTCCTGACAAAACGTCTTTCTAGTGCAGAAGCATCACAGCAGGAAAAAATTGATAATTTACAATCGCTTGCATCACAACAAGAAAATCGTTTGGAAGAAGTTAACCAAAGGGCACAAATTTTATTGGCACAACAGGATCAATTACAACAATCTTTAAATACAATAAGACAAGCTCCACAGCCTCAACCGCAACAAATACCGGAAATGCCTCCTGTCAATAATCAGGTTGTTGCAGAAATGAAAGAAACGGTTGACGAAGATGATGAAGAAGTAGCAATCCAATTGAAAAATTGGATTGAAAGTGATAACTAAATAATTAAAAACTGTAAATTTTAGTGATTTGAGTTATAATATCTGCAGGAGAAAGCAGAGGAACAGAATGGGCAAATTTACTTTCCGTAGAGCCATATCACCACTTGAATTTATATTTGCAGCTTTTATGATATTCATTGTTTATTCTTTTGTTGCAAAACAGATAATTGCAGATATAAAATGTTCCGATATGAAAAAATCGGCAGTACGCACATATGCTAATATAAATCAGGCTTCCACGGATATGCTGAACTCAAGCACTTATGAAAATAAATTTCTCAGTGAGTACGATATTATAAAAGTATTCTCCGAAAAAATAAATCCGGCAATGTCATGTAAAGATGCAAAAAAAGGTGGTTGCTGGTCGCAAACTTGGCTGTGGGATACATTAACTAAACCCGGTATGAAATTGAAAAACGGTCAATATGTTGTTTCAGAGCTTTCTTCAACATCCTGCAAATCAAATATTCCTTTTGCAAACACTTGTGGAGCATTGTATATTGATACAAACGGTTCACAAAAACCTAATCGCATAGGACAAGATATTATAAAAGTTTATATCACCAAAAAAGGACTTATTCCTGCAGGTGCAGAGAATGATATTATAAATCCGAAAGATAGTTGTGATTTTATAAATAAATTCTCTTGGGGTTGTACAGCAAAATTATTGGGTATTAAGTAAATGGCTAAAGTTAAATCAAAATGGGTATGTCAAAATTGCGGATATGAAGCTCCTGCTTATTTAGGCAAGTGTCCTGAATGTTCTGCGTGGGGAAAATTTATTGAAGAATCGGAAGTAGTTACAAAAATTCAACCGCAACACGAAAATAAAACTTTCTTCGAAAATGATATTCAAAGCATAAATGATATTTCTATTGATGAAAATTTCAGATTTTCAACAGGAATGGAAGAATTTGACCGAGTATTGGGCGGAGGACTCGTTGAGGGTTCACTTGTGCTTATAGCAGGTGATCCGGGTATTGGGAAATCAACACTAATTTTACAGGCTTGTGCTTATCTTTCTTCCAATAATGTTGATGTACTTTATATTTCAGCGGAAGAATCGGTACGCCAATTAAAAAGCCGTGCCAAAAGATTGAATATAAGCGGAGATTTAAAAGTTTTATCTCAAACTAATGTCGAAGAAATTAAAAATGCAATTTATGAAGTTAAGCCAAAGGTGGTTGTAATCGACAGTATTCAGGCTATATATTCACATAACATAACAAGTTCTCCGGGCAGTGTTTCTCAAGTCAGAGAGGCTTGTAATACTTTTATGGAAACAGCTAAAACAACAGGAACGACAATAATTATTGTTGGACACGTAACAAAAGACGGAACTATTGCGGGACCGAAAGTTCTGGAGCACATGGTTGATGCGGTTTTACAATTCGAAGGTGAAAAATATAAGTTTTTCAGAATGTTAAGAGCCGTTAAAAACAGATTCGGTTCAACAAATGAAGTCGGCATTTTTAACATGAAAGATACAGGTCTTGAAGAAGTAAAAAATCCAAGCGAGCTGTTTTTAGAAGGCAGAAAAGATGCTATGGCGTCCGGAAGTGTTGTTATTGTAACTAATGAAGGCACAAGACCATTGTTGGTTGAAATACAAGCATTAACCGGCTTTACTTCCTATCCTGCACCAAGACGAGTTGCGACCGGTATGGAATATAACAGAGTTTTACAAATAATTGCTGTTTTAGAGCGCAGAGTAGGTTTGAATTTGAGTAAGCAGGATGTTTATGTGAGCGTAGTTGGGGGTATGGAAATCAATGAGCCTGCTGCTGATTTGGGTATTGCACTTGCAATTGCCACTTGTCTGAGAAATGTAACTATTGAACCTTCTACGGTTATTATAGGTGAAATAGGTTTGTCCGGTGAAATAAGACCTGTTAATCAAATAGAGCAAAGAGTAAATGAAGCTGCAAAATTAGGTTTCAAAAAGGCTATAATTCCTAAAACTTCAATGCAATGTAATTTTTCTAAAGATATTGAAATTGTTGAAGTTGCGAAACTGACGGATGCAATAACAAAATCGATAGGTTGAACTTAAACTTTAAATTGTTTGTTTTTATCTGAGCTTAAATATTTCAATAAGTTCTTCGTTAGATAAATCTCCGAGCATAGTTTCACCTGTATACAATGACATATCTACAAGTTGCTGTTTGTTTTTCAAAATTTCATCAATCTTTTCTTCAAAAGTACCGAGAGTAATTAATCTGTGAACAGTAACATTCTTATCTTGTCCGATACGGTATGTTCTGTCAGTTGCTTGTGTTTCAACGGCAGGATTCCACCATAAATCAAAGTGAATAACATTTGTCGCAGCCGTCAAGTTTAAACCCGTACCTCCTGCCTTTAATGACAACACCATTACCTTTGTATCTTCGTCAGTTTGGAATTTGTCAATTAATTTTTCTCTTTCCTGTCTGCTTAATGACCCATGGAAGAACAAAGCATTTTCGTGTAATTCTTGTTTTAAAATTTTAGTTAATATTTCACCCATTTCTTTGTATTGGGTAAAAATTAGAACTTTTTCATTATTTTCTAAAATTGATTCAACAATTGCAAAAATCTTCTTTGTTTTGCCTGATAAATCATAAGAAAAGTCTTGGTTTTTCAAATAATTTGCAGGATGATTACAAATTTGTTTTAACGAAGTAATGAGTTTCAAAATCATACCACGTCTGTTTATGCCTGTAGCATCCTCTACTTGTTTCATTGTTGTATTTAATGTCGTTTCGTATAATGCAGCTTGCTCAGGTGTTAAGTAACAATACTCATCAAATACAATTTTTTCAGGCAAATCGTTGATAATTTTTTTATCTGTTTTCAACCTTCTCAAAATGAATGGAGAAGTAACCAATTGAAGTTTTTGTGCAGTTTTTGTTTGTTTTAATTTTTCAATTTCAAATGCATATTTATCCTGAAATTCATTAGATGTTCCCAAATATCCTTTATTAATAAAATCAAATATACTCCATAATTCACTTAAACGGTTCTCAATAGGAGTACCTGTCATAGCTATTTTGAAAGGTGTAACAAGTGTTTTTATGGCTTTAGACTGAGCGGTAGACGGGTTTTTTATACTTTGTGCCTCATCAATTACAAGCATACCCCATTCATACTGTTTTAATTTCTCTAAATCAGCTCTCAAGTGTCCGTATGTTGTGATAATTACGTCTGATTTTAAATCTAAGACTCTGTTAATACCATGGTAAATACTAACTCTAAGGTCGGAAGCGAATTTTTCGCACTCTTTTAACCAGTTACCGACTAATGTTGTCGGACAAACAACAACTGCCGGATTTTTCATTTTACCCTCTGATTTCATTTTGACAATAAGGCTTAATATCTGAATAGTTTTACCCAACCCCATATCGTCAGCAATACAACAGCCAAAACCTTTCATAACATTTGAATATAGCCATTTAAAGCCGAATGCTTGGTATGGCCTTAATACATCCTTCAAACTATCAGGAGGTTCGACCTCAGAAACATTAAGATGTTTTTTAACAGCTTCTCTGATAGCGTCTTCATAATCTGTTTCAAAATTATCAATTTTGCCCGCAAATACGCTGTGTATAAATTCCAAACGATTTAATTGTTTATCAATAGGTTTATCAAGGTTTTCTAAAATCTTCTTAATTTCATCCTGATTTAATAAAACGTATTTGTTTTTAAAGTTTATCAATTCCCCTGAATTTTCTATAAGTTTTAAAAATTCTTCCTTTGTAAGTTTTTCATCTCCAATTGCAATTTCGTAAGAAAAGTCCATAATATCGTTCAATGAATAATTTGTGTCAGGGTCATCAAAATTCTTTAAGAAATCTTTTTCTGCTTCTTTTTTGAGAACGGTTTTTATTGATAGTTTAGGTCTTAAAATGTTTTGCAATTCTGCAGGCATATATATGTCAACGTTAAAGCTGTTCAGAATGGAGCATATTTTTGATAAATTTTTGATGATTTCTATTGCTTTGACGACAGGCTCATGTGTGCCAAAAGAACAATAAATATTTTTTAAAGAAGGCATAAACTCGGATGCACTTCTTATTTGTGCAGCTACAACATCCCTCAAATTCTCGTCATTTTGTACAAATAAATTTTCAAAATCAAAAGTTTCCTTTTGGAATGTATATTTTAATTGTGTTTTATACTCAAATTCACTGACCTTATCAAAAGTAACCAGAATTTTTATCGGATTAGAGTTTTGATTAAATGTACTTAACCATTCTTTTATAGCAACAGCGATATTTTTTGAGCCTTTAAAAGCTCTTTGCGGTTGGTTATTTGAAAACATTGTTACTGCAGGTGATTGTTTTAATTTTGAAACTTTTAAATTTAAAATTTTATAAACCATGTAATTTATAAGGTCATCAAGCAAATCTCTTATATAAGACTTTTGAGCAACTTGTGTTCCGTCAGGTTTAATTGCATAATTTTCAGGTGCAAAATTTATAATTGACATAAGAGTCGATTTTAACTTTGGATTTTCAAAATCAACACTGTAATTTATTTTGAAAAATTGCGAATCAATTAAATTTACCTGAGGTCTTATATTCAGAGTTTTAACTATATCTTTTGCAAGCAATGTCAGATAGTTAAACAATCTTGTCGTTGCACTTATTTCATCGCTTTCTATTAAAGATTGAAAATTTAAAAAATAATCGTAAACAATATATTTAGGAACGGTTAATCCGATCAGATTTTTTAAAACGAGCTTCCCATCCTCTATAACGGGAACATTTTTCATTTCTTTTGAAACCCTGTACATAGAACCTTTTGATTTAAGATAAATTTCAAAATTTATGGTTGGAGTAACAAAAAATTCATTATCCTTACTTCCTACTATGCAATAGAAGTCGCAGTTTCTTGCAAAAAAGATATTTTCGTAGCCAAATACATTATCAAACTCGTCCCTGATTAAATCATATAATTCCATCATATTTGATTTGAATTCTTTTTTGTCAAAATACTGGGGATTTTCGGAAAAATTAGCAAAAATCTCATCGGAATACAGTTTTTTCATTCTGTAATATTCAGGAACTTTCTTGTTTGATTCAACTTTTACATCTTCAATAGGAACAAAGTCAATTTGTTCCTTTTTTACATTCAAAAGTTGTCTTGCAAGAATTTCTTTCATGCCGTCAGTATCAAACCCTTTTATATCAAGTGCAAGAAGTGGATTTTTATAAATTATTACTCTGAAAGAGTCGTATAAAAACTGCTTTTCTTCTTCGGTGACTTCTTTAGAAAAAGTTACATCTTTTACACTTTGAGGAATTATATTGATTTTATTAGCGATAAGATACTCTAAGAAGAAATAATTCAAGGAAGAATTTATTAATTCTTCTTTTAAAATCGGATTTTTGTAGAATGAATTTTCAATAAAATCACACTCTTTATCTTCCAAAAGCTCAAATTCCAAAGTTATTGTTTTTTGGGTGTTTTCATAAAGATAGCCCAATTTGATAACTCCGGTATCAACCTCATACGATGTTATTTGATTATTTGTATCCGTGATTACGTTAATGATATCTTTCATAATTCCTCTAACTTCACGCAGAATATTATACTACAAATTGTTAAAGAAAAATACAAATTTATAATAAAAACTCCCAAAGTAAAAATTTTCACTTTGAGAGCTGTTCAGTTATTTGATTATAAAATTAAACAATATTTTCTTTAACTGCTTTTACTGCGGCTTGTACCCTATCATCCACGCAAAGTTTTTGCAAGATGCTGCAGACGTGAGCTTTTGCAGTGTGTACACTCACTATTAAATCTTTTGCAATCTCAGTATTGCTTTTCCCTTTTACCAATAATCGTAAAACTTCCAATTCTCTTTCTGTTAATTGGCTTCTTCCGTCTTGTATTTGGTTACTCTGAGAAATCCTTATATGTTCAGGTTTTGGAAATAATTTTAAGGCAACCTTTGCAATGACAGGGTCGAGCCAGCATGCACCTTTGGCAACTTCACGTACGACATTAACCAATGCTTTTGGTTCAATATCCTTTAAGCAATATGCATTAGCACCTGAACCTAGTGCGGCAAGAACTTCTTCATCTCGTTCATGAGAAGTTAAAATGATAATTTTGATATCAGGTTGCTCTTGTTTTATTTTGCTCGTAGCTTCAATGCCGTTCATTCCAGGCAAACCTAAATCCATAAGAATTACATCAGGTTTTAATCTTTCAGCTATCATGATGCCTTTTTCCGCATCTTCAGCTTCACCTGTTACCTTAATGCCATCAAATTCTTCTAGTGATGATTTTAAACCCATTCTTGTTAATTTATAATCTTCTATAATCATTAAATTAACTGTTTTTTCCAGTATGCTTACCATTTTTTCTCCTAAATTTTTATCATAATAACAAAATATTTTATGAGTATAATTAATCATAAACCTTGGATTTCGTATATTAGCCACTCAGGCATATTTCAAATAGCTCAATATTCTAATAACCACAATTAATGTTCTTTTGGAATAGTTAGCGTATTTGATATAGTACGTGTTAATTGGAAGATATTATGGACAGTCTTAAAATTTGACGTTATAATCTAAAATATGAAAAGCAGTAACGAACATAAACTTTTAGCAGATAATCGCAAAGCATTTCACGATTATGAAATAATTGAAAAATATACGGCAGGTATTGTATTAACCGGCACGGAAATTAAGTCTGTCAGGAAAGGCTCTGTTAATCTCAAAGATGGTTTTGCTCGTATTGAAGATGGTGAAATGTGGCTATACAATGTTCATATCAGTCCGTATGAAAACGGCAACAGGTATAACCATGAACCATTGCGTACAAGAAAACTTCTTTTAACAAAGCAAGAATTGAAAAAACTTATCGGAAAAACGAAAGAATCAGGTTTTTCTATAGTACCTATAAATATGCATCTTGAACATGGTTTTGCTAAAGTTGAAATAGCACTTGCCAAAGGTAAAACGCTACATGATAAGCGTGAAAGTATCAGTAAAAAAACTGCCAAGCGTGAAATAGAAAAAGCTACAAAATATAATGCACGCTAAGTTCTTATGCTGTACTTACAGCCACAGTATTCCTGTCTGTAAAACCCATATTTCTTTGAAAGTTCAACCGATTTTTTGTATCCGTCACGTTTCTTTAAATTGACATCTAAATATTCAACTTCATATCTTAATGAAAGCTCTTTTGATATTTCCGAAATCATTTCATAACTTTTGTGAGGACTTATGCTTAAAGTTGTTGTAAAATAGCCAAATCCCAACTCTTTTGCTTTTTTAACGGTTTTTTCAAGCCTCATTTTATAACATATTTTGCACCGATTTCCTCTTTCGGGTTCATTTTCAAAACCTGCAACAATTTTATCCCAATTTTCATAATCAGGTGTTTCTATTATTAAAGGAATATTTTTGTCTGCAGTATAGCGTTTTAATTCCTCTAAACGGCGATTATGCTCAGCTGAGGGATAAATATTAGGATTATAATAATAATAAGTTACGTCATATCCTTCATTCTGTATAAATTCGGCACTATAAGCACCGCAAGGCGCACAGCAAACATGCAAAAGGAGTTTTTTCATTATTGCTCTGTTGTCTTTCTTGCAGCACCATTTTCTTTAACGATTTTAACTAATTCCGAATATTTTAGTATACCCTTATCGTATTTTTTCCCGTTTATTATATACGTAGGAGTAGCCGAAATTCCCATATCAATTATTGACTGAATTTCATTTTGTAATTCTTCTTTGATTTCTTTTGAATGAGCATCTTTCTTTAATTGATTAATATTTAAGCCGAGTTCTTTGGCAAGTTCAAGGACTTTTTCTTCAGATAAATCCTGATTATTTTTAAACATTGCATTTGTCAAACCCCAAGCCTTATTTTGTTTTTTTGCAGCTAAAGCATATTGAGAATAAAGACAACTGTTTTCATGCATTTGATGTTCTTTCAATAGCGGGTTACATGCTTTATCCAGCGGGAAATCATGGTGGATAACAATGATATTATCGTAGTCGCTTGCGATTTTATTTACTCTTATATTTGACTGTGCGCAAAATGGACATTGTATATCGGTAAATTCATTAATGACAACTTTTGCACCTTCTTTACCTAATATGTTACTTGTTTCCGTTGTAACAAAATCATCGGCATTACCTGCAAATACAGCTTCATCAGGAGCTAAAATTTTTGTATTATCAAAATATATCAATGCAGAAATTCCGCAAGCTACGACTAAAAAGAATGCAACTGCATATCCCCTGTTGGAAATTGCTTTGATAAAATCATCAATTGCCGTAATTACCATATCCACGAATGATTTTGATGGGCGAGCCACTATTAATAATACTAAATTCAAAAAATATGTAACAAAGCACATTATACAAATTTTACCTATTACTCTGGTTGAAATATATGCTAAGATTACATCAACAATGAATATTAACAATGATAGTAAAAAGATGTAAGTTTTTGGATGTTGGAATACTTCCATAAATTTAAAAAGTTTTATATTTTTTAATTTTTTTGCAAAATACAAGAGCATAACAAATACGTAGAACAAAAAGCCCCATATAGCATTGGGAACGCCAAAAAGTAAAGCAAAATTTGTCTTGGCTACAGCATCGCAGTCAATTGTGCTGTTAATTGCACAAAAACTCGGAGCAGCACCTTCAACAAAATTAGCGTTGAAATAAACAAATATTAATTCTATTGTTGCCAAAAGACCTATCCCTGCAACCCATGGAATAGCTTTAGAGAAATCTCTTTTATTTTTGGCTTTTTGGGACATTTTATTATTTTTCACGATATTTCTCCTATACATTGTGGAATTCTAATTTAGATTTTACACGATTTACTCGTTTGTGTCCACATTATAATTATCATGCCGAAAGGTATAATAAGTAGTTTAAGCAATAAAAAAACCCGAATAATATTCGGGCTTTGTAACTGTAACAAATTACTCTCTCCAGTTATTAATTATCTTATGGTTTTTGCTTTTTTAATATTATTTGCAAGTCCTGTTGCTAAATCTACACGACCGCTTCTTTCATAGATTTTAGCCATTGACTCAAGAAATTTTACATTATCAATATGAACTTCGTTCTTTTTTGTACTTTCTTGTAATTCTTGTCTTGTTGCAGTGCTTACAGATGCTCGCAAAGGTCTGTTGGCAACAGTTGGTTGTAAGTTAGCTAAATTTTCTCGTGTCGGAATATTTTGGACTCTAAAAGAACTTGTGCTTGCACCGGCAGGCTGATTGCCGTACGCTTTCAGTCCATAATTTGTTTTTTGAGCTGAAACTTGAGGTTGACTCTGTGGTTTTCTTGGTTGAAGTTGAGTTCTTCTTTGTCCTAAACCTTCTGCGATTAAGCCTTCTTTCCTTTCCAAAGCAGCTTTTAGTAATTTATTTTCTTTATCTTCAGGAGTACTTGCGATTTTAACACTGACTTTTTGTTGTTTACGACCGTTTTTATTTGTAACCAAGTAAAAACCAACCATTAGCATTACGCAAATAATCCAACCCAAATTAGACGAACCTAATAAATTTTTCAGCGATTGAGAAGTAACTATTTGACGCATCAAACCAATAAAACCTGCTCCTGCAGTTTCTTCAAGTTCTTCTTCGTGAATTGGTGCATAAGAATCGAGCGGCTTATTAATAAAAACCGTATTGTCATAATTTTTTGGTGTTGCAGGAAGTTCATTGTTTAATGAAATTGTGCTATTACCCGCAGCTTTTCCGTTAATTTCA
The DNA here is from genome assembly GCA_045598245.1 of Candidatus Gastranaerophilales bacterium. Lineage (GTDB taxonomy): Bacteria > Cyanobacteriota > Vampirovibrionia > Gastranaerophilales > JAILCC01 > JAILCC01. The sequence goes on along the minus strand of JAZLLQ010000011.1, from coordinate 53,234 downwards.
ATTTGTAAATCATTTGCTTTTGGTTTTAAAATAACATTTTCAATACCGTCAGCATTTTTGTAAACCGTACCCGCATCTTTTGATACCGTGGTATTTTTTAAATCTAAAACTAATTTGTCATTTCCGACAGTTTTCTTTTTGACATTGGTTGCGGTATCTGTGTTCAAAACAATGTCATATCCTCTTGACCCGGAGGAAGAAATCTCAACTCCATTGAGAGTTGTGTTTGCAGCAAATGTCTGATTTGCTGTAAATACGGCTGCAATAAATATCATAGCAGCTGATACTGATGTAATTTGTTTGTGTAATTTGTTCATGTTACTCTACCTACTCCCCAATCATATATATACAGAATACGGTTTTTTAAAAAAACTATCATCAACCTACTGATATATATTGACTAAACCATGTGGTCTATTTTGACTCAAGCATTATATTTGCAATAAAAAATCGCTTTACTGATAATTGCAAAGCGACTTTTTACGTAAAATATTTTATTTGTATTATTAAACTTCTTCTGTTTCTTTTTCAACGCCAAATTCATTAATAGCTGTTTCGATAGCTGATTTTAGGTCAAAAAGTTTCTCAGGTGCAAATGTTACCCCTTTTTTTGTAGGATTCCAATTTAAACCATCATCAGTTGTGTAATAAACTCTTAAATCAAGATATTGTTTCCCTTTGTATTCGTTTATTGCGATTTGTATTTCTTCGGTCGCAGTTCTTGGGATAGTTGTCAAAACTTTTGTTTCTGCCATTTTATTTCTCCTTTCAAAATTGCTCTCTATTCTTATATTACATAATGATTATTTTTTTGCAATTATTTTACTTAAATAATTTGGCGCAAAAAATCGTATCCGGTTCTACAAAAAGTTTATCCAAACTTCCCGTAATTAATATTTTGTGAATAGTATAATATAAATTGTATTCAACTAATGTGTCAGCGCATTTTGTTTGCTAAAGTAATTCATTCACGTCCTTTGCACGTATGACTAGAGGAGGTGACATAAGTTACTTCATTCTGCATTAACGCTGACACAAGTTTTAAAGTGTGATATTAATTATTCTCTTCTGTGCACAAAGAAAAAGTTACAAGAGAAATTATTGCGCTAATACCGACAGCAGCATAGATAATTCTTGTCACGGTTGTCATTTCGCCAAATAAAAACGCCACCAAATCAAAATTAAAAAACCCGACAAGTCCCCAATTGGTTGCCCCTATTAATACTATAAAATAGGCACAATATTTAATAAAATTAAACATAAGTTAACTCCTATAAATTTAACATCTATATTTTAAAAGAGGTTAAATTTATTTTTATTAGCTATGTGGGGTAAATGAAAATATTTAAAATTATGATAAATTCAAAAGTTTTCTTAGTTGTAATTTAAGAATTTTATTTTCATTTAGTAATCTGTCGTTGGTAGCTTTTAGAGATGTTACATCCTCATCACCGGTAACATTTTCACCCGAAGCTATTATATTATCCATAGAAAATCTTTTGCGGCTTTCTTCTTTATAGCGAAGAACTGCTTTAACTTCACTTTCGGGAACATATCCCATGTTAACCAATACAGTTGCTGTACCTACTTGTTCACCTGTTGCCTTTTTGATTTTTTCTTGTTGATCAAGTACCATCTCCAACTGTTCAATTGTTAATTGACCGGTTCTCATGAAATATTCACCGATACGGGTTTTTCCTGCCATATAGCGAACCAACTCAATCATTTTAATTGAAGAAAGTTGCGCAATATATTCTTTATCCAGACATTCGACAAACATATTTGAAACTTCATATAAATTCCATCCGTTTTTAATTGTCAATTCAGCAATAGTAAGACCATCAAGTGAATCTTGGAGGAACTGATAATAATTAGGAGCTAAGGCTGAAATCTGTCCTTCGAGTTCTTTTTTCCCTTTATATGTTAAAACACTTTTGTGCAGTTGAAAAATATCTTCTATTTCGTATGAATTAAGATATTGTGTAGTAAGTTCTTCGTCAAGACGATATTTTAAATATACATATAACAAATGTTTTATCCATATAGGCATCATAAGCATGTCTGATATAAACATTGAAAATTTATTAATCGGTGCATCTTGTTTACTTTGTTTCATTACAAAATCCTTTTACTTGCAATAATTAATTAACTCATTTTGCCAACCTTGCGTTTTTTCAATATAGCAGTCAGCTCCTCTGTTTTTACAGTTTACTTTATACTCGGTTTTAGAAGAAGCCGTCATAACGACTATCTTAGTATCAAGTTTACACAAAAGTACAAGTTTTTTCAACTCATCCAATAATAAGAACCCTTCTTTTTCGGTTGGAAGAAATAAGTCCATTACAACATAACCAAAATCTTTTTTCTTGAATTGAACGATGCAATCGTTAACTCGGCTAGTGGTAGTTACTTCAAAACCCATTTTTTTAAATAATAATTCCAGTTGATATACAATTACACCAAGATCGTCAATGATTAAAACGGTACGAGGCCGATTTCGTTCTTCTCCGCCTTTTAAGTACTCGTTTACCATGCTTTCGTTGGAGTCAGCAGTATAATCCTCAGTTTTTTGCGAGGCAGGAGTTTGTTTTAATTTGTTAACTACATTTGCTATCTGATTTCCGTCAACATTATCAGGAACATCCATTCCTGCAGCTGCAAAAAGTTTTTTTAATGTTTCTTGATCTAATTCAACTTTTTTATTTTCGTCACTCATAATATTACCCGAATTTTACCACTATATTGTATTATTCTAGTTGAATATTTGCCACCACCTTTTGGAGGATATTGTTTTTTTATAATCCAACTTTATGCTTTTTAGTATACCATATATTTCTTCATCTGACATTTCAAAATGTATTTTTAGTTGAAAAAGGTAGTTATTTATGGATTTCATTACCATTTGTTTCTTTTTCGCATTATTCTGAAAATATTTTTTATCAAAATTGTTTTTGTTTTCCATAAAATACCTTCAAATATACACTAGTCATCTACATATAATTATATAGATATTTTTTATAAATAAATGCGAAAAATGTTTAATCTTTAATAAAAAACGGATATCATAATTGTTGATATCCGCTATTGTTTGCATTTTATAATTTTAAATTTAAACTTCAATATATTCTTTTAGTCTTTTGCTTCTGTTCGGATGACGAAGTTTTCTCAATGCTTTTGCTTCAATTTGTCTGATTCTTTCTCTTGTTACTCCAAACAATTGACCAACTTCTTCCAGTGTTCTTTGTCTGCCGTCATCCATACCGAATCGCAATCTTAAAACATCTCTTTCTCGAGGAGATAAAGTTCCGAGAACTTCATGCAAATCTTCTCTTAAAAGTTCGTGAGCAACTGTCATTACGGGAGCATCGGCATCTTTATCTTCGATAAAATCACCCAAGCGAGAATCTTCTTCTTTACCGATAGGAATTTCCAAACTTAAAGGTTCTTGTGCAACTTTAATAATTTCACGAAGTTTGTTAATTGTTATACCCATTGCTTCCGATAATTCTTCTTCTGATGGCTTTCTGCTCAAATCTTGAGCAAGTTTTCTTGTAACTTTTTTAAGTTTATTAATAGTTTCAACCATGTGAACAGGTATACGAATAGTTCTTGCCTGATCAGCAATAGCTCTTGTTATTGCTTGTCTAATCCACCAAGTTGCATAAGTAGAGAATTTATATCCTCTTTCATAATCAAACTTTTCTGCTGCCCTGATTAAACCTAAGTTACCTTCCTGAATAAGGTCTAAGAACAGCATGCCACGACCTACGTATTTTTTAGCGATACTTACTACCAATCTTAAATTAGCCTGAACAAGTTTTTTCTTGGCAATTTCACCTACCTTGCCGCCGTTGATAATTTTTTTGGCAAGTTCAACTTCTTGTTCGCTGTTTAATAATTTTATTCTTCCGATTTCACGAAGATACATTCTGACGGGGTCATCAAGTGCAATACCTTTAGGGACGCTCAATGCATTTTCATCAAGTTCTTCTTCGTCATCCATATCAGAAGAACCCATGTCCTTTTCAAACATTTTATCCGGTTCTACCATTCCTACTGCTGCACTGCGGTTATAGATGTTAGAAATTTCTTCTTCATCCGAACCTAATATATCATCCATGTTGTCGCCGGCCATTACAAAATCATCCGTATCTGTTAGATCTGTCCCGTTATTTTTTCTTTTAGCCATTTGTTACTCCAATCTGCTATATTCTAATTGTCTCTTTAATTTCAATTGTTCCAGTAATTCTTTTTGAAGTTCTGATGCCCTTTGGTCATCATCATCCAATTCCTGTACTTCCTGTAAAAGTTTTTTGGTTTTGTTTTTCTTGGTTGTTTTGTTAATATTGCAAATATTTTCCTCAATGTATTCTTCAATCAAACCTTCATTTAGCAATTCAACCTTATCGTCTATCGAATAAATAATATCAGCCAAATCGTTTTTGATTTCGACATTATGAGAAAAATATGTCATTAATTTGTCTATTAGTTCTTCGACATTATCAGTTTCCTTAGTTAGTTCATCTATGGTTGATTTAATAGAAATTAAATTTGCCTCAGAGAATTGTTCCTTTTTTATTTTTTCATTTAGCCATGAGAAAGGTAACTTTTCTCCACTTATAAAATACAGGCTCAATAAATTTTTTTGATAGATTTTAATTTTATTTGAAGAAATTGTTACAATTGGTGTTTTGCCTTCTGCTGCACGTACTTTGCCGGTTTTTAAAACATTAATTTGTTGAGTAAGTGTATTTTTATCAATGCCTAATTTTAAAGAAATTTGTTTTACATATTCATCGAAAATAATACGATTATTAACTTGTGATAAAATCGGTACCAATTCTTTTGTAAGTGCTGATTTTTCTTGTGCAGAAATTTCTTTTTTGGCATTTTTTAATATATTGCCAAGTTGATAGTCTATCAAAAGAGGAGCATTATTAATACATTGTTTATATGCTTCAGCACCGTTTTCTTTAATATATTCATCCGGATCTTTTCCTGAACCTGTTGTTACAACTCGTATTTCACAGGCAAATTCGTCTTTCAAATTTGCTTTTGCAAAACTGGTATCAAATTGTTTAATATCACCCAGCGGTTCAAATTCGCTCTTGATAAGCTCAGCATTACGTTTAGTCGCTTTTTGACCGGCTTCATCTGCATCGTAAGCAAGAAATATTCTCTTATGATTCATATATCTGTTTAATATTTTTACGTGCTGTTCTGTCAAAGAAGTACCGCAAGAAGCAACGGCATTATTTACACCATGAACGTGAGCGGTTATTACGTCAAAATACCCTTCCATAATGATAACTGCATCATTTTCACGTATGTAATCTTTTGCCTGATATAAGCCATACAGGGTTTTACTTTTGTTATAAACCAATGTTTCTTGCGAATTAATGTACTTTGGTCCGTTATCTGACTTAAATATTCTTGCCCCAAAAGCTACCACATCGCCTTTTTCATTGTATACCGGAACAATAATTCTGTTTCTGAATTTATCATAATAACCTTTTCCGTCAGTTTTTACTGAAATCAAACCTGCTTTTTCAAGAAAATCTGCTTTGAAACCCTGTTTAGTTAAGTAGTCATATAAGGCATCATTTTTATCGGGCGCAAATCCTAAGCCAAAGCGTGAAATAATGTCAGGGGTGCAACCTCTTTGTTCAAGGTAATCTTTAGCATCCGTTTTTGTTTGAAGATAATCGCTGAAAAATTTTGCCGTTAGTGAATTTGCTTTAATAATCAGTTTTTTTTGTTCTGTAATTTCACCTGAATTGCCTTGCCCCTGAACTTTCCATTCGATTCCGTATTTGTAGGCCAAATCTTCCATAACCTCCAAAAATGTCTGATGATTAAGCTGCATAAGGAAACTTATTGCATCACCGCTTGCACCGCACCCAAAACATTTAAAAATGCCTTTTTCCGCATTAACGCTGAAAGAAGGAGTTTTTTCTTTGTGAAAAGGACACAAACCAAGGTAGTTGCGACCGTTTTTTTTGAGCGCAACATGCTCTGATATTATGTCTATAATATCAATTCTGTCTTTAATTTGTTCTATTATATTGTTATTATCTTGTGTCATTAGTTTATTTTTTCTTTCAGGTTATTTTGTTTTGCCAGTTTGTATAGGAAGCTGTCAGCTTCTTCTTCAATATGATTAGCAGGCATGAAAAATTGTTTATATTTTTTCATTGCGTATCTGTCTGTCATACCTGCCAGATAATCACCGGCAATTTGTTTTATTAAGTTTTCATCATCACAGTCGTACAAACTGTGAATTAAATTTACGTAATATTCAAAAAGTTCTTTTACAATTTTTTTAGCTTTTACTTCTTCTTTTTTTGTTTCGTATACGTTTTCAAAAAGCCAAGAACGTAAAATATCCATATTCTCAGTACATTCACAAGACATGGAAATTTTATCTTTTTCATAGCTGTTTTCTATAATATCAAACACCATTTTTGTTATACTTTGGCTTTTTTTGTGTCCAAAATAATCCAAACACTGTATAGGTAAGTCGGAAAGACTTATTACATCTGCTCTTATCGCATCATCAATATCGTGATTTAAGTAAGCAATTCGGTCTGAAATTCTTACGACTTGTCCTTCAAGGGTGAAAGGTAATACATTGCCTGTATGATGCTCAATTCCGTCTAATGTTTCTTTTGTAAGATTTAGATTTTCAATTAAGGTTACAACTCTGACACTTTGTATATTATGTGCAAAACCGTTTGGCATAAGCTCATTTAATACATCTTCGCCCGAATGCCCAAAGGGTGTATGTCCTAAATCATGCCCGAGTGCGATAGCTTCAGTCAAATCTTCGTTTAGCCTTAAAGCTCTTGAAATAGTTCTTGCTATTTGAGAAACTTCAAGAGTGTGAGTTAATCGTGTCCTGTAATGGTCGCCTATCGGTGAAACAAAGACTTGAGTTTTGTGTTTTAGTCGTCTGAATGCTTTTGAATGAAGTATTTTATCTCTGTCACGCTGAAATACGGTTCTTAAAATACACTCTTCTTCAGGGAAAAATCTGCCTTGAGAATTTGCACTTTTACAGGCATATTCACTTAAATATCTGACCTCAATATCTTCGTTATTTTTCTTTAAATCATTAATACAAAATGTGTTCACGTAATTACCTAAAACAAATTCTTCTATTTCTTTAAAAAAGTCTCCATGCTTCCTCTACCACGTCAAGATTTTTTTAAACCTGTTTTCGGTAAAATTCTTAAATTTATTCTAAAAAAACAGATTTTCTAAAACCGAGTCAGGGTTAACGTAGCGTAACAGTTGACGTTCAGCCGTTTCCATTTTGTTAAGAAATGTTAAGAGTTCTCTGTATTTTTGTTTGTTTTCGAGATAATTTTGAATATTTTGCTCATAAAATTTTTTGAGCAAAAGTAAAATTTCCAAAACAGACATATCATTTTCTTTAGACATGGTTTTTATATGTTCTGCCAACAAAATTGAAGTTAAATTATCTTTTGGCGGATAGTTGTTTATAATCTTTTCGATAATTGAGAAATCATTATTTTGAATAAGCGATGACGGTATATTTACAGTTTGGCAACGAGAAACAATTGTTGAAATCAAATCATCCGGAGAATTTGCAAAAAAGAAAAATGTTACATTTTCAAACGGTTCTTCAATTGTTTTTAAAAGTGCATTAGCTGTTTCGCTCGTAAAAATGTTTGGTTTTAATGATTTTGGAGTCCAAATTCTTTCAACATCATCAGTTTTGCCTGCTTCAATCGGAGCTTTAATATTGTATTTTTTAAGTTCTTCATATTCACTTTCAGCTTCCTTCCCCTCAATTGCATTCGTAATGATAATCACTCTGTGATAAGTTGATGTTTTAGAAAGTTCGTCCTTTATGTATCTTGCCTGCTCAACAGTTATAACGGTCTTTGCTTCGCTTCTTGTATTTACGTGAACAAAATCTATCGGAGAAAATGTCATAACTGCAGGGTGTGAATTTGCCCTAATCCATTTGCAATTCAGACATTGACAATTTTCTGTTTTGTCGCCGATACAATTTAAAACTCTTGCAATATTTAATGCGAATGCATATTTGACGACATTATTATTGCCTGTCAAAAGGTATGCGTGAAAAAGTTTATTTTTTTCTATTGCACTTTTGAAAAAATCTGATGTAAATTTAAAGTTATCTTCTAAAATCTTATCCATCAAAGCACCAAAGCCATTTCCAAAGCCGTTTTGTCCGTAAGCTCGCCTGACTTCATCCGATATTCGGCTTTATTCAAATTTTTTCTTAAATTCAAAAGTTGTTCTTTAGTTGTATTTCTCAATTTAGCAATTTCATTTTTTACAAAAAAAGGATGTTGCCCGATAATTTTTGCAATTTCATCAGCTCCGGAAAACTCAGCCTCTAATTTTATTCTAAGCCAACGTTTCGCGGTAGTTTGAAATAATGCAATAATTTTTTGAGGTGCATCTTTTTGCATTAATTTACCCAGTTCCTCTATCGTTGAATATTTATCATTTTTTAACCACAAATCAAGGACTTTAAATGCATCTTCGTTATCTTGAGAAAGATTTATTATATCTTCTTTTTTTACTTCATTAGAAGGTAAAATATAAGTTTTTATTTTTTCAAGTTCACTATCTAAAGTTCTTAAATCATTTCCGACATAAGAATAAAGAAGGTTAGCATTTTGAGAAGAAAGAGTAAGTTTTTTGGCTTTTGCCTGTTTCATAATCCAATCGATATACTTATCGGTTTCGTAGAATTTAAAACAATTAAATTCTTTTACTTCTCCGACTTCTTTTACTGTTTTGACAAGTTTTTTTGCACTATCGACTTTTTTGTCGGAATCTTTCGGAAAAATACAAACAAAAACTACAAAAATGGTATCTGAAATTGATTTTAAGTCATCAACAAGTCTTGCCAATAATTTTTCATTATCAGCTTTTCCTCTTGTAAAAATAGAGGTTGCTTTAATTTCAATAAGAGAGTTCCCAAACATCATAGGGACTGTTTCGATTGCCTCTAAAATCTCTATCATATCAATTTGTTTTGGAAGATTTTCAGATAAAACTTTTCGATTTAAAGTTGCAAAATCACCCTTTAAGACAGATTTTCTTATTTTTTCAAGTTCTGTATTTATGGAATATTCATCATTCCCGCAGAGTAATTTTACAGGCATTATGCTATATCCTTACTTTTGGTTAACCAAAAGGCTTGCACCAACTACACCTGCACTTTCGCCTAATTGAGCGGGAACAACCTCAACTGCTGCTGCGGATGTAGGAATACAGCGTTTTTTAATGGCTTCTCTGACAGGGTTTAAAATTAAATCACCAGCTTGTCCGACACCACCGCCGACAATAATTTTCTCAGGGTTAAGAAGATTAACAACACTGACCAACGCTATGCCAAGGTATTCACCGACAATTGTAAATATTTGTTTTGCAACGGCATCACCCTGCTTTGCAGCTTCGTAAACCATAAACGGAGTAATTTCATTACCTGCCGCAATTTCTTTAAATTTCGTTGATTTACCGCCTGCAATATAATCTTTAGCCATTTTTACAACGGAAGGACCTGATGCGTATGCTTCCAAACATCCTCTTGAACCGCAGCCACATATTTCTCCGTTATCTTTTTCAACGATAACGTGACCTATTTCACCTGCTGTCATGCTTGCACCGCGAACGAGCTGTCCGTTCAATACAATACCTGAACCGACACCTGTACCAACGGTTAGGCAGATTAGATTTTGACATCCTTTTCCCGCACCGAAATTCAATTCGCCCAAAGTTGCAACTCTGACATCATTATCTAATTTTACCGGAACATTAAATTCTTCTTTTACAATTTTGGCAAGAGGAACTTCAACCCATCCGGGGATATTGGGTAATAATCTTACTATACCGTTAATCGAGTCTATTTGTCCCGGTAAACCAAAACCGATGCCGCCGATACAAGAAATATCGTTATTAGATTCTTTTAATGAATCTTTGATAGTTGTTATAATATTTTGAATTGTGTATTCATAACCCATTTCAGCCCTTGTGGGTACGCTGTTGGAATATGCAATTACACCTTTTTCATCAACCAATGCGATTTTTACGTTTGTTCCGCCGATGTCAACACCAATATTGTACTTTTTACCCATATCTAATCCTTTTCAAATTATTTGGTGCTAACAATTGCACCTTGCTATCCTTTAAAAAAATTCTATCATAAATACGGAAATTAATAAATGCAAATGTTAATTTAGTATCAGAAATATTACAATATACAATAAATTGTGTTGATGTTAAGCTGAATTAAACAAATTATTTTGTTCAGAAACAGATTTCAATTTTAAAACATTATGGCACTTTTTCGGAATTTATGGTACAACTGTAATGGCATAGAAAAAAGGAGAGAACTTATGGTTGAGAAATTTGAAAGAACATTTATTGCCTTAAAGCCTGATGCAGTAAACAGAGGTCTTGTGGGTGAAATTATTGCCAGATTTGAAAGAAGGGGGTTTAAAATTACCGGAATGAAACTTCTTCATCCTACAATGGAACATGCAGTTAAACACTATGCCGAACACGTAGGAAAACCATTTTACAACAATCTTGTTAATTTTATTACGGAAGGACCTATTGTTGCAATGGTTGTAGAAGGTGTAAATGTTATTGATATTGCAAGAAAAATGATGGGGTCAACTGATCCTCAGCAGGCAGCTCCCGGAACTATCAGATTTGATTATGCCCAAATCAAAGAATGTAATATAATTCATGGTTCAGATTCTCCGGAAAGCGCAGAAAGAGAAATTGCAATATATTTCAAGCCTGAAGAAATTTTCAAAGCTAAAGAAAATGATGAAGACTATTTTATAAAAACTTACGGAAATGTCGAATAATAATTTTTCAGAATATTTTAATTATAAACTTGAAAAGACCTGCACGAAAACAAAAGCCCGTGCAGGTGTTTTAACAACACCGCATGGAATTATTGAAACACCGGTTTTTATGCCTGTCGGCACTAATTCTGCGGTTAAAACGCTTGTAGGTTCTCAAATACTTGAAACTCAAGCACAAATTATTTTATCAAATTCATTTCATTTGTTTTTACGTCCCGGACACAAATTAATTGAAAAAGCCGGAGGTTTGCATAAATGGATGAATTGGGATAAACCTATATTGACGGATTCGGGTGGATTTCAGGTGTTTTCTCTTGCAAATATCAGAAAAATTCAAGAGGACGGAGTTGAATTTCAAGATCCTAAATCGGGAGCCAAGCATTTTATTAATCCCGAAGTTTCAATGGAAATACAGGAATCACTCGGTGCAGATATTACTATGGCATTTGATGAATGTGCGCCGTATCCTTGCGATTACGAAAAGGCAAAGGCGGCAATGGAAAGAACTCACCGTTGGCTGGAAAGATGTTTCAATGCAAAAAAACGTAACGATGTTGCTCTTTTTCCTATCGTTCAGGGAGCATTTTTTGACGATTTAAGAGAAGAAAGTGCAAAAATCATTTCGTCTTATGATGCTCCGGGGTACGCTATTGGCGGAGTCAGTGTGGGAGAGCCTCAAGATATTAAAAATCATATTGTTGAAATAACGGCACCACTGTTACCTGAAAACAAACCAAGATATCTTATGGGTGTTGGAACACCTCAGGATTTGCTTGACGGAGTAATGCGCGGTATAGATATGTTTGACTGTGTTATGCCTACAAGAATAGCAAGGCATGGCAGTTTCTTCATGAAAAAAGGTCGTGGAATTATTACCAATAAGGCTTTTGAAGAAGATTTTTCACCGTTGGTTGACGGTTGTCAATGTTATGCTTGTCGTAATCATACCAGGGCGTATATCAGACATTTGTTTAAGTGTCAGGAGGCAACAGCGGCGACACTCTTATCAATTCACAATATACATTTTTTGGTAAATCTGATGCAGGAAGCTAGAAAAGCCATATTAGAAGACAGGTTTGAAGAATTTTACAATGAAAATTATGTACGGGAATAGAGAGAATGAATAATATTATAACTTTTTTTAAAAATAGTGCTGCTTATTTTATGAGTATGGGTGAAATAGGTTTATTTATACTCGCTTTTATGGAATCAAGTTTTTTCCCTATACCTCCTGATTTTATATTGATACCAATGTGTATCGCAAATCCTGAAAAGGCACTTCTTTACGCAGCGATAGCAACAATAGGCTCGGCTATCGGTGGTATTTTAGGCTATGGCATAGGTTGTTTTGGCGGGCGTCCCGCATTGTTTTTTATGTTTAGAAAACAATACAAAAAAATTAAAGAAATTGAAAAATTATATAATCAGTATGGAGTATGGGCAGTTGGGGCAGCAGCTTTCACGCCTATACCGTATAAAATTTTCACAATAGCAAGCGGTATATTTAAAATGAATCTTGCAGGTTTCACGATAGTAAGTATTATCGGAAGAGGACTAAGGTTTTTTATCGTGGCAGTTTCATTAATGTTATTTGGGGAAGCTATTAAAAACCACATTGAAATAATTATAGGAATTGCAACAATACTTATAATTGTGTTCTATTTTGTTGTTTGTAAATGGAGCAGTTATAAAAAGCAAAGGATGTCAAAAAAGAATGGATAAAGCTGAAATTATAAGTAAAACTGAGGATTTTGCTAAAAGTAAGTTACTTGGTGAAGCGACAGGTCATGACTGGTGGCATATTTTTCGGGTATGGAATAATGCAAAATTAATTATGAAGAGTGAAACGGATGCAGATTCTTTTATTGTTGAACTTGGTGCACTTTTACACGATATTTCGGATTGGAAGTTCTCAGGCGGTAACGATAATGCAGGTGTGAATATAGCAGCTGATTTTTTAAAAGGACTTGATATTAATGAAAATATTATTAACGCAGTTTGTGAAATAATTTCTACAATCTCATTCAAAGGTGCCGGTGTAAAAACACCGATGAAAACATTGGAAGGGAAAATCGTTCAGGATGCAGACAGACTGGATGCACTTGGAGCCATAGGCATAGCAAGAACTTTTGCCTATGGTGCTTATGCAAATCAGGAAATATATAATCCTGAAATTAAACCTCAATTGCATAATTCATTTGAAGAGTACAAAAATCAGAAAGGAACATCCGTAAATCACTTTTACGAAAAACTTTTGCTTTTGGCAGACAGAATGAATACGGAAAGTGCAAAACAAATTGCACTTAACCGACAAAAGTATATGGAAAATTTTTTGGAAAAATTTTACTCAGAGTGGAACGGTCAAAGCTAGATGTAAATTTTTAAAAATAGACCGAAAATAGGACTATATTTTTTTGGAAATTTGTGCGAAAATATTGTTGAGTTTTAAGTTAGAGGAATTAAAAATATGCCAACATCGGAAATTCGTTCAATTATTCTCGCTGCCGGCAAAGGTACAAGAATGAAATCGGAAATTCCCAAAGTATTGCACAGTATCATGGGAAAAACTTTGCTTGAAAGAGTTATAAGCACAGTTATAAAAGTTGAAGATATAAGTAAAAACTATGTAATTGTCGGACATCGTGCGGATATGGTGAGTGACCTTGTTGAAAAGAAGTACCCTGCCAAAAATGTTGAAACGGTTTTGCAGGAACCTCAATTAGGTACAGGTGATGCAGTTTACAAATGTTGGGATAAATTAAAAGATTTTAATGGCAGTGTTATTGTTTTGTGCGGTGATACCCCATTATTAAGAACGGAAACTTTAGAAAAATTTATTAATTCTCACAGAACATCCGGTGCAGTTTTAACCGTAATGACTTCAATTATGGCTAATCCTCTAAATTACGGCAGAATTGTTCGTGATGAAAATGATGCAATAATGAAAATTGTTGAAGAAAAAGATGCAACTCTTTCTCAAAAAGCAATTAAAGAAATTAATGCAGGTATTTATTGTTTCGATTGGCAACAGATTGCTCCTGCATTCAAAGAAATTACTCCGGATAATCAACAGGGTGAATTTTATTTAACAGATATTATTGACTGGTCAGTTAAAAAGGGATTTAAGACAAATGCATATGTTCTTGAAGATAATCAGGAAGTTTACGGTATTAATTCCCAAAAACAACTTGCAAGGGCAGCTATTATCTTAAAAAACCGCAAACTTGAAGAATTAATGAATGATGGTGTTACTATTGTTGATCCGATGATGACATGGATTTCTCCTGAAACTGAAATAGGAAGTCAGTCTATGGTTTATCCTAACTGTTATATTGAAGGTGAAAATTTCCTTGGTGAAAATAATACTATCGGACCAAATACTTACATTAAAGGTAATGTAGAAACTGCTGATAATGTAAAAATTGTTGCGTCAGTGGTATCAAATACCACGATTGCTGAAAATGTAAAAATAGGACCATTTGCACATGTGCGTGATGGTGTAGACATCAAGGAAAACGTGAGAATAGGAAACTTTGTTGAAATTAAAAAATCAGTTATTGAAGAACACACAAATGCTGCTCATTTAACTTATATCGGTGATGCTCATTTGGGTAAAAATGTGAATATCGGTGCAGGTACTATAACAGCTAATTATAATGCATTAACAAAAGAAAAATGCAAAACTATAATTTGTGATGATGCAAAAATCGGTTCAAATTCTGTTCTTGTTGCTCCGGTTAAAATAGAAAAAAATGCGCACATAGGAGCATTAAGCGTTATAACAAATGATGTGCCTGAAAATTCTTTAGCTGTTACAAGAAGTCCTTTAAAAGTTATAAAGGATTGGGTATTAACAAAAATCAAGAAGGAAGGTTAAAGGTAGTATAAATGACAGAGTGTATGACAAAAAGTGAGTTTGAAAGCAGTATAAAACCTTCACACGATATAAAAATTTTCTCAGGTCGTTCAAATCCGCAATTAGCAGAAGATATTGCAGCATATTTGGGAACGGAAGTCGGACCGATGATAATTAAAAATTTTGCCGATGGTGAAATTTATGTAAAAGTTCAGGAGAGTGTCAGAGGTGATGATGTTTTTATCGTTCAGCCTTTATGTAAACCCGTAAATGAACACTTGATGGAACTTTTAATAATGATAGATGCCTTTAAAAGAGCAAGTGCAAAATCAATTACGGCAGTTATTCCTTATTACGGTTATGCACGACAAGACCGTAAAGCATCTGGCAGAGAAGCTATCAGTGCAAAACTTGTTGCTGATTTGTTAACAACGGCAGGAACGACAAGAGTTTTAGCAATGGATTTACACACAGGTCAAATTCAAGGATACTTTAATATTTTGGTTGACCACTTACAGTCAATGCCTATTTTTGTTGATTATATAAAGCAAAAAAATATTCCTCATGATGATTTGGTAATGATTAGCCCTGATCCAGGCGGTGTAGAAAGAACAAGGCATTTTGCAAAACATCTTGATGCACCTATTGCTATTATTGACAAACGTAGAGAACAACATAATGTTGCTACGGTAGGTTATGTTATCGGTGACGTAAAAGACAAAGTATGTGTCATGTTTGATGATATGATAGATACGGCAGGTACTATAACCGAAGGTGCAAATCTTCTTAAAAAATATGGAGCAAGAGAAGTTTATATTTGTGCTTCACACCCTGTTTTTAGCGGTCCTGCTATTGAAAGATTAGCAAAATGCGAAGCTAAAGAAGTTATAGTTACAAATACTATACCTTTGGATATGGAAAATATGCCTGAAAAAATCACTCAACTTAATGTTGCATCACTTTTAGGCAAGGCAATTACTCGTATCCATGATGATGAATCCGTAAGTTCACTTTTTGAGTAAAACTATGATAGATATATATGAATTTTTAAAAAAATCTGTAAAATTTGAATTAATTTATAATGATGATAGGGGTCGTCAAATTTCTTTTGAAACCGAGGTCGTTGATATTCTTGAAGACAGGCTGATTGTAAAGAAACCAATGCCTGATACTAATGCATTTGATGTGGTACAACAATTTGACAGACTAAATACAATTGCATATACAAATGAAGGTGTATTATCAAGTAATATCAATTTTTTAGGAACCATTGATGATGATACTCAAAATATATATATTAGTTTTCCTTATAATAACCAATTTTGTCAAAGACGTGAAAATAGCAGAACTCCAATGCATATTGCTTTTGAGCTTGAAATCCTTAATTCGGGCAATGGTGCTTTGGTTAAACATGAATTGAAAACAAAAAATGTTTCAGGTAAAGGTCTGGCTTGTCTTACGGAAACTCCTTTAGTGGATTTTGATAATGCAAGAATATTTATGCACTTCAAAGGTGCTGATATTGAAGCGTTTTGCAGAAAAGTATACAGCAAAGAACTTATTTTGAACGGTAAAACAATGTATATTAACGGTATTGCCTTTACGAATATATCAAAAGAACATGTAAGATTAGTTATGAAAAAATGTTTGCAGTTTGAAATAGATGCAAAACACAATGAAAGACTGTTTGAAACTCTGTAATTAAATATTAAGCGTTTTAGATTTTTCAACGGTTTCCATTTCTATGTATTGTTCAAGTTTTGTTTTGACAATTCTTGCTTTTGCTGTTATTTCTTTTAGCGAATTTGCTCCTTCAAAAAGATTTCTGCCCAGAGCAACAGCGGTAGCACCGGCATCTAAATAGCGTGTAAAATCTTCAGGCGTAATTCCGCCACCTGCGATAATTCTTAAAAATGGCATAATGTGCATCATATATGCAATAAAATCAACTCCTCCAAGTTCTTTTGTAGGAAATAATTTTGTGTACAAAGTATTTAATTTCCAACTTTGATACGCTTCATTTGCAGTAGATGCACCAACGATTAGAGGAACTTTTGCATCACCTTTGGAGAATTTTATTACACTCATTTCCAAAACAGGTGTGTCGATAAATTGTGCTCCTGCCTGTATTGCATTTTGAACTTGTTGAGCTGTTATAACAGAGCATGCACCGAGTAACATATCTTCATTTTTTAATTTTTCTATTATTTCAAGTGCATTTGGCAAGTCCATTGAAATTTCAATTGTTGTTAAACCTCCATCAATTAATGCCCTTGCAATATCATAAGGGGCGAATGCTTCGCCTGCTCTAATTAAAGAAAAAACTCTGTTTTTGCTAATATAATCAACAACCATTTGTTTTGTCATAACAAAATCCTTTCACTATACTATTGATATGATTATAGCAATTTTCGTTATTTGTTGCAAAGTTATATCTTTGTTTGAGGGTATTGTTGCGGTCAGATATAATTTTTATTATTTTTAATGTTGGCTGAGTTATTAAAGTATATTTACTGAAAAATTTGCTTGTGTTAGCATGATGGAAAAAGGAGGGAATTATGTTAGAAGTATTAAAAAGAAATTTGAATGAATTTAAAACATTTGCAGTTAGAGGTAATGTTATTGATATGGCTGTAGGTATTATCATAGGTGCGGCTTTTGGTAAAATAGTTGACTCTATGGTTAAGGATATAATTATGCCTCCTTTAGGTTGGGTTATGGGAAAAGTCGATTTTACCAATTTGTATTTGGCATTCCCTAATCAGGATGGCGAATTTGTAAAATATCCTTCACTTGAAGCTGCTCAGTCTGCAGGCGCGGTAACAATAAATTATGGTGTTTTTATTAATACTTTAATCAGCTTTATTTTAGTTTCCTTTGCTGTATTTTTACTTATTAAAGCTATAAATAAGGTTAGAGCAACGCTGGAAAAAGACTGTGTTAAGCAAGAAGAAGCAACAACAAAATCTTGTCCTCGTTGTTTTTCTACGGTTGATATCAGAGCTACAAAATGTCCTCATTGTACGGCAGATATATAATTTATCCGTAAATTAACTGATGAATTTTACAGTAAAATAAGTTATCATTTTATTATAAAGTTATAACTTGGGGAAAGACGTTGAAAAGAGTTTTAGTATACATAATGTTCTTATGCTGCTTTTTGGCTTGTGCTATACCAAACGAAGTAAAGGCTGACGAAAAAAAATACGTCTTTCATGGATATGCAGAAATAAATGAAGAACTCAAGGAAGACCCGGATGTATTAACAGAGCAAAAAGGAACTGTTAACAAAGGCGCAAATATCTCAATGGTTGTGTCAAATATTCTAAATACCGAAAAGAGTGATGAGGGTGATGAATTTTTCGCTGAAATAACGTCAGATGTAAGAACAGATAAAGGGGTCGTTATTTCTGCAGGAAGTCTTGCTCATGGTACAATTACCGAAATTAATGATGCAAAAAGATTTAGCAGAGATGCAAATATTACTCTTACTTTTGATTATATTGCTACACCTGACGGCAGAGAAATTCCTATTAATGCGCAAATGACGACAAAACGAAACCCTGTTCGCAATGCCGCTGCTGTTGCCGGGGAACACGCCGGACATGCCTTGGTTGGCGGTGCAATAGGTAGTGCGGTTGCTTTGAATACAATGGGTGTTGTTGGTGCAATAGCAAGCCACGGATATACAGTTGCAGGTGGTGCGGCAATTGGTGCTGTAGTAGGACTTGGTATTGCAATGTCGAAAAAAGGTGATCAGGTACTTTTGGCACCAGGGGATGCAATTAATGTTAAAATCTTGGATAGTTTGAGTTTGCCGGTGTTCAACGAAAAAGCCTTAATTGAAGAAGAGATAAAAAATGAAAAACTTCAGGTTGATATAACGAATGTAAAATTGGAAAAAGATCCGTTCGGAGAACCTAATACAATTACTTTAGGGCTTACAATTGTTAACAGAACAAATAAAACCTTTTCAACTTTTGATATGGCTTTGATGAATGAAAATCGTGCAATTTATTACGCATCTCCATTTGGAAATACTGACCTTTGGTTTAAAAAAATACCCCCAACAGGAAGAATTGCAGGAAAAGTTTCTTTTGCAGTTGAAAATCCAAAGCAAAAACTTTGGCTTGTATTTTTTGATAATTACTCTAAAAAACCTGTAATTAAACTATCTTTAAATAATTCCAAAAGACAAATTGAACTGGAAAGAGCTCAATTAAAGAAAAAGAAAAAGAAATAATCGTTTTTTGTAACATTTTCTTAATAAATTGGTCTTAAAAGCTAAAGTTTTTGTAAAAACTGCCGATAAATAAATTGTAAGTTTTCTAAAGGATATAAAATGATAATAAAAGATTACTCAAACAGCAGTTCAACATCAAGCAGTGTAAATTTCATATTCAAAGCAGCTAAAAAACGCAGAGCATTAGCTATGGATAATGCCAAAGCAGTTCAACTTGAACTTGGTATTGCACCTATGCTTTCGGCGGTAAAATAATTTATTTTACAAAGTGCTTTGAGATTATGGGTTGGTAGTATTCTATGTCGTTGATTGTGCGATAATCAACAATAACGGATAGGGGCAGAATATGCCATTTGAAAGTGGCTTTTTGCTCTTTGTCAAAAAATTTCAAAATCCAATTTTCCTTTTCTTTTTGGGAAATTGGTTTTTCTTTTTCGTACAAAAATTTGTGAGTAATAAATTCTTCAAAGCCGAAACTGCGATTTTCGACATACCAAATAATTTCATCCAAAAAAGGATATGGCATATTATCTTCTTCAGCAGTTATAGTTCTTCCTTTGGATTCATCAAATTTTAACTCTGCTCCGGGAGGTTTTTCCAAAATGCTTTTGGGAATAACATTTTTATCTTTGCGATATTTATTCATAAAATCGGCCAGAGCAAATAGCTTTGTTTTGGTGACATCAGCAATTGGTGCAAATCCTCCCGTCATATCGCCGTTTGTAGTAGCGTAACCTATGTATGCTTCTGATTTATCACTTGTTGCAATTGGCAACATCGACTTACATTCATTGGATATACTCCACAAGATAGTGGCTCTTGTTCGTGCTTGTATGTTTTCCATAGTCGTAGATTTTTGGTATTTGTCTGTATCAATCTTTTCAAAAACTCCGTAGAGTTTCTCTTTAAAAAGTTCAACTTCATCACCTATCGGTTCTTCAATGAAATTTATACCAAGATTTTTAACTAATTCGGCAGCATCATTTTTACTGTCTGCAGAAGTTATTTGTGTTGGCATAGATACCGCATAAACATTTTCTTTGCCAAGTGCATCAGCAAGTAAAACTGCACAAACCGTTGAATCCAATCCTCCCGACAATCCAAGAACCGCTTTTTTAAAACCTGTTTTTAAAAAATAACCACGTATTGCACATATTATTGATTTATAAATGCGTTCTAAATCATTTGTATAATCAAGTGAAAAATCATCATCTGATACCTTGTCCGAATTCAATGGTAATTTTTCTATTTTCCCTCTAAAATCATCAGCAACAATAAAATCTTCTTCAAATGATTTTCCCAATAAAGTAAGTTTGCCTGTTTTATTGTAAATTCTTGATGCACCATCAAAAGAGTAATTGTCTCCGTATCCGGTTTGATTTACATATATATAATTTATATTGTATTTTTTAGCCAGTGAGGATAACAATATACCTTTTTTCCTCTCTTTGCCGGCACGTGATGGTGAAGAAGAGCAATGAATAATTCCGCATATGTCTTTATTTATATTTTTAAGATTTTCGCAGGAATTATTTTCGTTGTATTCTCCGGAAATGATGGCATAATTGGTTTTGTCAACTGAAATATATCCGATTTCGTTTTTTGTAAATACATTTTTTATTTTACCGTTTTTTAAAACAGCAATTGCATTTTGGTTATTTGCGTTAATAAAACCTAAAATTACCGTAATCCCGATTGAAATTTTTGCTATTTCTTCCAATTTAGTCAGTTGGAACTGGAGATTTGATATATGTCTTAGGGGAACATCTCCGCACGGCAATCCGTACAATGCTGCTTCAGGAAAGATTACAATATCTGCAGAGAGTGACTTAGCTTTCTCAATATCATTTATAATTTTTGTACTATTGTAAGAAATATCTCCTGAAATGACATCAATTTGACTTAATACAATTCTATTCATAACAAACCCTTGCCTGATGTATTATTCACTTTGTTCTGTTGTAACTTTCTTGGTTTCAATCTCATTTAAAGCCTCTGAACCGACCATCTGCTCTAATACAACGCGTTTCATAAGAAAATCTTGTCTCGCCTTATATTGATTATCCAAGGCCTCGGTATAAAAAGTATTTGCCAAAATTACATTTGGTGAGTTTTCCGTATTCAGTTTGTCATATACTTTTTTACGCTCAGCAGTAATTTTTATAGATAATTCGTACTCTTTAAGCGCATTTTTGTACGTCATATAATTTAAAAGCAAATTTTCTTGTAATTCATCAATTGCACGAGCTAAAATAACCAAGTCTGCATCGTTTACCTTGGTAAGACGTCTTGTTGCAGAATCATTCATCATTGAACCCATAACACTGCTTCCTATCAGCGAGCCTGCTGTCAATGCCGGATTAACAAAAGCCTGCCCAACAAGAGGGGCTGCACTCAATATAGGCTCAAGAATTTTCTTAACACCCTTTTTGTTAACATCTTCACCGTTAGGATTAGAAAGTTTCATAATTGCGAAATAAACAGTATCGCTTTTTTGAACTGCGCTAACCCAAAGAGTACTTAATTCTTCAAGCATCTGAGTCCTGTCGTTAGCAAGTTCCGTACTTATTTCTTTGACTATAGCTTTTGTTTGCGGGTCTTGATTCGTATTCGTTTTTATTGCAAGTTTTGTTTTGTGTTCTTGTTGTTTTTTTTCAGGTGGTTTTACTTCCTGAGTTTGTTCAACCTTATTAACTGCTTCTTTTTCGTTTACGCTCTTTTTAAAAGAAAGCATATTTTTCACTCTGTCAAACTTATGACTTGCTACTTCTTCAAATTCTTTTTCAATAGAATTATCCTGCAAATCTTTTTTTTCAATTTTTTCTTTTTGCTTTTCCTCTGAAATCCTTTGTTTTTCTAATTGTTTTTGTTCTTCAAGTTTTTTCTTTGCCAGTGTCTTTTGTTCAGCAATGTGTTGCCTTTGTTGTTCGGCTATAAGTCTTTGCTCCTCTTGTTTTTTCTTTTGTTCCTGAGCAAGCAGCATTTCTTTTTGTTCTTTTTCGTGCTTTAGTTGTTGTTTTTTTTGTTCTTCCTGAAGTTTCAATTTTTTTCTTTGTTGTTCTTGCTGTTGTGCAAGTTTATTATTATACTCTTTTGCTATTTGTTTTTTAACTTCTTCCTGCTGTTTAATTAAATCGCCGATTTTTTTCATTTCGGCAGGAGTCATATTTGTTTTTATCATTGGTCTGTATTTTTCAGTTTTGTACCCTGTGCCAATTCTGCCTTGAGGATTTCTCAATGGTCTTATAGCTAATACATTTTCCGAAAGCAATACGGATATAATTAAAGCAATAATTACTATTGATGAGCGTTTTTTCATTTTAATTTACCCCCTTCAATATCATTAAATGCTTGTAATTCATTCACTTTTGAAAGATTTAGATTGTCAACAACCTCTTCACCTGCAAATCTTTCCAGTTCAATTCTTGCGGTTTTTATTTGGTTTTTGAGCTTTAATTCCTCCATCTGTTGCTTTTCGTACATGGATTTGGTTACCAAAATATTAGCTTGGTCTTTTTGTAAGGTAGCTTGATTATAATTTTTCTTGTATACAGCCAATTTTGAACGACAATCTTTCAAAAGCTCAATGGAACTCTTATAAGAATAATAATTTTTTATAAGATTATTCTGCAAATCCTCAATTAAAGATGCAAGTTGAATTAACTCTGTATCAGTAACCGGGATATTTTGAGGTCCGTAGCCAAGTTTGTTTTTCGTAGCCTGAGTAGATAGTGATGTACCCGCGGCAATAGCAGAAGCAATAGATGCGTCAAGCCCGAATGCATATGGTAAAAGAGTAGCGCCATTGACTAGTGCTGCAATGGTTCGCGCCATTTTTGAAGAGTGTTTTTTCCTTTCTTCAGGGTTCATTGTGACTTTTTTTAAGGCAAATTTAATTACATTGTTCCTTTCAACAGTGGCTTGCCAAAGAGTAGTAATATCTTCAATATCGTGCTTTCTCTGAATTTGAAATGCTTTCAATTTTTCTTCATCTGATTTTGATAGTTCAGCACCTTCAATTTTTTGTGCAGGTTTGTTTTTTTCGATTTTTAATTTTTCACCTTCTTTAACATCAAGGTTTACTTCTTCAAGTTCTTTTTCTTCTACTTGCGGTGCAGTATTTTGTTTTTTGAAAAACGAAAAAGCATTGACTTTATTGTTAAAGCCTAGGGATATAAATACACATGCGAATATTATTACTAAACACTTTTTCATAACCACTCCTCATTCACATTCTATCATGCAAATATTTAAAAATAAAAAAAGGGTTAATAAAACTTAACCCTTGAATATTTAGGCTGGAATATGTATCAATAATCTCCAATTACGCTATAAGCGCAATCTCCTCGTGAATAAAACTCTTCTCTTCTCCCTCATCCTCAATATCCAAAATCAAACACGTGTTTTTTAAAATTTTTCTTACATTTTCTCTGACATTAAATAGTTTAATGCTAACATTGTTCGTTAAGGATATTTTTTGAACTGTTGATAAGATACCGAAACCAACGATATCAATGGTTTCAACTTCTTTGAAATCTATATCCAATGAGCTGACACCTTTTTCTATTAAGTTTTTTACTTCATTTACCAATTCGTTAACGTGACTTCTCATAAAGATGTCTTTATGCAAAGTAACTGTTTTTGTTTGGCATAAGCAAGTATCGCTCATAATTCCCCTTTAGTAAAATATCTTATGTGATGTTTACAAGTAAAATAATATCAAATTTGCATGTAATATACAAACTTTTTTTTAAAAAAGTTATTACCCCATGCCCTTTGCCAATATGACCACATGCTCCAAACCTCATGGTGACATGCTTTTCCATGATTTTGTTGTTTCTGAAAAATATTACAAAATGTTAAGAGAAGTAATATTTTGTAATTTTATTATTGCAATTTGTCTAAAACAGAAGTTAAATCTGTTAATAATTTGTCTGCGAAAACTTCGGGGTCTATTTGTGTAACAACCTGTTCTATCAATTGAGGTGGAAGATTTTCTGCAACTTTAGAAATAACATCTTCGTCAAGAGCGCCCATACCTTCAATAATATCGCTCTTTGAGCATTTGTCTAAGCACATAGACATTTGTAAACTGGAAAATTCTTTCATTAATTCAGGCTGTTGTTCAAGAACAAATGTACCCATACCTTTTGTGTGTTTTGGATCCATATCTTTAATTGCGTCATTAAATAATTGCGGATTCAAGTTACCGATTTTTGCAATCATTTCATCCTTATTGCTGCAATTAAGGCTTTTACCAGTTGCATGTTTGTATATTGCTTGCAACTCTTGAGGTTTCATTTGTTCGTCCATATATTTAAGCATATTTTGTTTGTCTATTTTTGTATTAGTTAAGAATTTGCTTACAACATTTTTGGGCATCAATTCCATCATTTCTTTCGGAGAGAACATTTGTTGCATAACTTTTACCATTTGTTCTTCGGGTAAGTATGAAAGCAAGATGGATAATTTGTCTTTAGTAAAGAATTTCATACCGTTAAGTAATGCTTTTTTATCCAAAAGAGGAAGTAATTCCATTATTTGTGATTGTTTCATCATTCTTATAAGTAAATATCTGTTTTTAGGGTCTTTTAAGTCTAAATCTTGAATTAAATTTTTAGCACCATAACCTTTTTTTTGATAGAATTTTGTACCTTCTCCGTCTGAACCTTGAGTTTCTTGAGTTCCCTGAGAAGCTACAGCACCTTGACCTTGAATAAGGTAAGCATATTTAGTTAATAAATCCATATCAATATCAAAGTTTATCATTTTCGACCGCCTGATTTAAAGTTCACAATATTTTTATCGGCAAATTTTGAGAAAACTTTAGCTTTTGACACGATTTTTTGTCGTAATTGTAACATTTCTTCATACAATAATATAAAGAGCAGTTATGACGGGGAAAGTCACAACTGCTCTTGTTTATCTAACATCTATTACTATGTTAATTATTGTAAGTTTACAAGTCTTTCAAGAATTTCACTTGTGCTTGAGAATACTCGGCTGTTTGCATCAATTGAGCGCTGAGCAAAAATCATATTTGAAAGTTCTACTGCAAGATTTACGTTGGATGCTTCCAATCCGCCGCTACCTATTGCACCAAATCCGTTAGCGTTGCCGATAGAAAATGTTAACGGACCACTGTTAGGACCTGTTGAGTATATGTTTTGACTCAATGACAATAAACCTTGTTCGTTTAGTACCGATGCAAGTTGGATTTGCAGATTAGCAGCACTTATGGCATCGTTATGTACGTGAATATCTTTGTTATTTATAATTTTGCCATCTGAAGTAATATATTTTAATACCATAGTGCCGTTTGAATTTTCGACTGTAATAGTGTCACCGTTAGAGTATGTTGCCTGAACCGCACCACTGTCAGAAATAGCATAAGATGCTTTTGATACTGTTGTGGGGGTGTTTACTCTTGGACCTAAAGCAACTTCGTATGATAAGGTTTTACTTGAATATTTACCGTCAATAAAGTTTGAAATAGACAAGCCTGTTTCGTACAGAAAGTTACTGGTGTCACCCGGCTGTGAAAAGTCTATGGAAGTCACTTCAGGTACTGAACCTTTTTTAGTTTCAATTGTAAAGGTACCATCTGTATTAACCGAAGCTGTTACGATAGGTGCTCCTGTACCATCAATAAGAGCAGGGGTTTTAATGATTTGTTCATTTATTGCATTTGCAATATCATGCAGGTCTTTCGCTGAACTAATGTCAACATTGACTCTGCTGTGGTCATAAGTATCAAGGTATACGTCAAATGAAAATTTACCAACTGTGATATCAGCATTGTTCAAATTATCTAATCTTCCTGCTTCGGCGGTATTTAGATTTTTACCGGACAAAACAATGTTTAACTCATTTGGAACAAAAACAGTTGGTTGGTTTTCGCCGCTTGCAGATGAAGAATAAACTGCATTTGTCCCCAGAACTTTTAAGCCGTTTTGGGTGACTAAGTTGCCGTTTTTGTCCAAAGAAAAACTGCCGTCTCGGGTAAGACCAATTGTGTTATCTGTGTTTAATACGGTAAACCAACCTCGTCCTTGAATATTTAAGTCGTTGGTGTTACCGGTTGTCTGAACGCTCCCGTTTGTAAAATCGGTTGAAATACCTGCGAATCCTACACCCAGACCAACTTGCATTGGGTTGATGCCGCCGGTACTTGTTGAGGGGCTTGACCCTACGGATAGGGTTCTTGAGTATAAGTCCGAAAAAGTGAGATTTGATGATTTAAAAGCGGTTGTGTTCATATTTGCTATGTTATTAGCAATAACATCAAGTTTTGTTTGTGAGGTGGTCATACCTGTAATAGATGTAAATAAAGCTTGTGACATAAATTTCTCCCCTAAATCTTATATTATAAACTTCCAGCTAATTTATCGATTAAATTTGATGCTGCTGATTTTAATTTCGGATTTTGTAAAATATCACTCAAAAAATCTTTAAAAGTTTCTTTTAGCGATGTTTCATTTTCTCCGGTTACTGATGTACTTGCACTATTTGTACCGTTTGTAATGCTTTTTACGTTATCAGAACTGATTTCTTTTCCGTTAATAGAAAACAAAATTCCTTTTTCCGTAACTTTTACAGAATCCACTATGCCTGTTATTTCTTCTTCAGGATTATCAGGATTTGTTGCCGTAACTTCTTTACCGACAATACCCATTGCCTGATTTAATGTTGTCGAACTCAGCATTGAATTGTTCATTGACAGCAGGGCATCACCGTATTTTGTAAGATTTTGATTCATGTCCTGTAATGTTGTTACTTGTGAAAACATTGCCTGTTGTGATAAGAACTCCGCATTATCCATAGGATTGAGCGGATCTTGATTTTGCAGTTGAGTAATCATTAATTGCAAAAAGACATTTTGGTTTACTTCGTCATTAGCATTTGCCTTGTTATTGGCATAGTTAACGGCATTAGTTTGTGTCTTCATCGTATTAATGGTACCTGCTACTGATGAATAACTCATACTTTTCTCCCCATATTGTTGTATATACCCAAGTCATTATTTTTTCTGCTGTTTGTATGTGCGTTTTGTTCATTGTTATTTGTTATATATTCTTCTTTTTCATAAGAATTATTTTGTTCATAATTATTGATAACGGTCTTTTTTGTGAAGCTACTGTTTTTATGTGGTGTTTGTTCTCTAAAATCAGATGATTTGTCTTCCTGAAAAGTTTGATTGTTGGTATAGTTTTCACTATGATTTGTTTCCTGAATCTTTACGCTTATATCATTGACTTTTATACCTTGGTCTATAAGATTTTGCTTTAATGTTTCAATATTTTTATTCAAAGCATCTGCGGCTTGTTGGTTTTGTGCGGTAAATTGAGCCGTCAAAACTCCGTTATTGGATATTAAATTTACATTCACCCTGCCAAGATGTTCAGGTCTTAAAATAATGTTTACACTTTTTGTCCCCTTTGTTAAGTTGCCTGACGCAGCTTCTTTTACCTGATTAACGATTTGTTGGTCTTGTGTCATTTTTTGATTCATAATTTTATTGAAATCAGCTGCTTTGTTTAAAGACAGTTTTGTTACATGTCCGTTTAAATCTCCGAATGTTGTCGTATTGAAGTTAAAAGAAGTTTGGTGGTTATTATTTTGCATTTGATTGTTTTCTTTTATGGAATTTACTTCTATATCAATATCCAACTCTGCCATTACCTCAGATAAAGTTGAGGGAGTATTCCTTGTTTGAGTTTGTGGAATTGATGTTTTTAAATTCGCCAAAATTTCAGGTTTAACGAATACATCACTTGTTTTTTTTATGTACTCACTGACTAAATTCTGTGGTTTTATCGGATTTTGTGTGGTTGCTTTTTCGGAAGAACTCATTTCTTTTTGCAGATATGCACACATTTCTTTTGATTGTTCTTTTATTTTTAATAGTTTTTCGCCTGTTTCCCTGAGTTCTTTTGCGTTGTCAGAAAGATTGTTGGTTGCCTCATTAGCCTCATTAGTAATAACTTTTGCTGTAAAAATTGATTCACTGTTAATAGGAATTTTGTTTGCTTGTGTTGAATCATTATCACTTTTTTGTTTTTCCTGTTCCTCTTCTATATAAGAATTTTCATCTTTTTTATTTTCAGGATGAATACTTTTTCTTTTTGAAATATTTTCATTTAGCGCTGATACTTGCTTTGAAGAATTTTTATTGAATGTAGCAAAACTGATTTTACCAAATATGGCATCTTCTTTTCTTGTTGATACGTTTTTGTTGGTATAAGATTTGAACAGTTGTTTTGTCATTTCAAAACTTTTGTTTGCACTTTCCAATATCTTAGAAAAAGCATCTGTCGTTGAAGATAAACTTGCGTTCTCTCTTAGCATATGTTTTGTCATTTCTGTATTCATTTTTACTTCTAAATCAAACATACTATTTTGAGCACCTCATTAAGCCTATTTCGTCAAGTTCTTTTCTTTCAACCGTATCAATTTCTTTCAAAAAAGTTTTGTATTGTTTTTCTTTTAATTTTTCAAGCATAGTTTTTTCTTTATGAG
Source organism: Candidatus Gastranaerophilales bacterium (assembly GCA_045598245.1). Taxonomy (GTDB): domain Bacteria; phylum Cyanobacteriota; class Vampirovibrionia; order Gastranaerophilales; family JAILCC01; genus JAILCC01. The sequence goes on along the minus strand of JAZLLQ010000011.1, from coordinate 24,733 downwards.
CTTCAACCATTTCTTTTTGTTTCTCTTCAAGTTTTACTTTATGTTTTTCTATAACTTGATTTTGTTTCAAGATGTCATTTTCTTTCTTTTCAATGTGACGTTGATTTGCGGATATTAAACTGATGTTTATATTGTGACCTGATGACAAAAGTGTATTCAAATTTTCTTTTGATGTTTGCAGTTCATTTTGAAGATTTAACAATTCATTTTGCAAAGAACGCATAACAAATTGGAGTTGCCCAAACTCTATTTGTTTCTCCTCTAATTTCTTTGCACGCAAGTCTAATAAACTTTGCAATGAAAATTTAAATTTCTTCAATTTGTCCTCGTCCCACAGTAATAGATATATTTAGCTTAACCTACATGCGACAGGTTAAACATCCACTAAAAATATGATGTTTGCTTTTTTTAAAATTATAGGTTTTTTGGAGGATATGATTATTTCATTGTTACAACAGTTACACCATCGGAACCTTCAAAATCTTCCCCTTGTCTAAATGCTTTTACGTATGCGGATTCTTTCAAGTATTCTCTTACGGATTGTCTTAATGCTCCGGTTCCTGCACCATGGATGATTGTGATTTGAGGTAAATTTGATAAACTTGCTTCGTCTAAATATTTATCAAGTTTATCAAGTGCATCCAGAACTCTCATTCCTCTTATGTCAATTTCGCTTGGGGTGCGATATTTTTTAAATTCAAAGCCTTTTTTAATATTGATATTCAGCTTCTTTGCAGTTTTTTTATCCGTGAAGTATAAATCTTTTGCCTTGACTTTGACTTCCATATCGCCGACTAATACAAGTAAATTTGCATTTTTATCCGGTAGTGTTTTTATTTCTACTATTTGATTTAATCTCTTAAGGTATGCGCAGTCGCCAATTTTTGTTAAAGTCCAATCCATTTTTTTAAATACGGGAGCTATTTCTTCTAAGTCATTTTCAAACTCATTATTTGCGGAAGTTTCAAGTTCAGATAGTTTTGCGTATGCTCTGCGTGCAACTTTTTCACTCTTTGCGTGTCTGATTTCATCCATGATTTGTTTGATTTCGGTTTTAGCCAAAAGAATTTTGCTTTCGTATTTCTTTTTGTAAATGTCAACGGTTTTCTTTCTTTGCTCACGCACTTTTTCCATTTTTTCAATAAAATCAGCTTCAAGTTTTTCTGCTTCAAGTCTTTTAACTTGTGCCATTTCAACATTTTTGTCCAATTCTTTTTGTGCATTTTGCAGACCTTCAAGAACTTTTCCTGTCTGGTCATTTTGCGAATTGTAAATTTCATTCGCTTTATTTGCAATATCTTCACTTAATCCGAGATTTGTTGCAATAGTTATTGCATTACTTTTCCCCGGAATACCTATAAGCAGTTTATATGTCGGTTTTAAAAGTTCGGTATCAAATTGAACAGAAGCGTTTTCAAATCGTTCATTTGTATATGCCAAAGATTTTAATTCTCCATAGTGAGTTGTGACAATAGTTTTTGCACCAATGTTATTTAAATGTTCGAGAATAGCTTGTGCTAAAGCAGAACCTTCTTGCGGGTCTGTTCCTGCACCTATTTCGTCAAGTAAAACAAGAGTATTATTATCTGATTTGTTAATAATATCAATAATATTTTTTAAATGACCCGAAAATGTCGATAAACTTTGTACTATGCTTTGTTCGTCACCGATATCGGCGAAAATGTTTTTAAAAGGGAAGATATTTCCTGCTTTTGCAGGAATGAATAAACCTGCTTTGGTCATTAATACACATAGAGCAACACTCTTCAGGGTTACTGTTTTCCCGCCCGTATTTGAACCTGTGATAACAAGACAATCATATTTGTTCCCAAGTTCAATGTCATTTTCTATGACATTGTCAAGTACTTTTAACAAAATAGGATGTTTGAAACCTTTTATTGAAATTTTGTTTTCGTTGTTTAAATCCGGTTTTGATGCCTTTATCTGTAATGCATATTTAGCTTTCGCAAAAATGAAATCTAATCTTGCAATTATTTTATGGCTTCTTAAAATATCAAATTCTTTTTCCAAAATTTCATACGTGATTTCGCTTAAAATTCTCTTGATTTCACGTTCAATTTGTATTTCAAGTTCGACAACTTTATTGTTTAATTCAACTATGTTTTTTGGTTCAATAAATAGTGTTGAGCCGCTTGCGGAAACGTCATGAACAATACCCTGAACATGTGCTTTATGGTCGACTTTTACGGGGAAAACATATCTTCCGTCACGCATTGTGAATATTGGTTCCTGCAAGTATTTTTCTAAAGATTGCAGGGTTTTTGAAACAAGATTTTTTAAGTTGGTAGAATTATCTTTTAATGCGTTATTTAGCGATTTGAGTTCCGGAGTTGCATCAGATTTTAGTTTTCCTGTTTCTGCAAAAAGTTCGGATATTTTTTCTTCAAAAATTTTATCTTCATATAAATCCTTTGCTATTTTTGATAGTTCCGTAGCAGCATCTTCATTTCTATAGAAAAAGCCTTTTATTAATCTTGAAATTTTTAAGCATTTTATGGTTTCTATAATTTCTTCTTCGTTTAAAATTCGGTTTATTTTGGCTTGGTTTAATATTTCCTCTATATTCTGAATGGAATTTAAAGGAGGTATTAACATTGAGTTAGTCAATTTTACCGCTTCATCAGTAAGATTTAATTCATTCTGAATTTTTTGAATATCATCATACAAAGGCATATTTTCGGCAAAAATTTTCCCCAACTGTGTAAGGGAATTGTTTTGAACTTCTTCTGATATTTTATTCCATTCTAATTTTTCTAAAATCTTCATATAATAATTCTAAAGCAAAAATGAGAAATTTTGATATTATTATGTTTTTGTTTGATAATAATTTTATGATAGAAGAAGTTAAGTTACGAACAAAAGATAATATAACAATTGCGGTTGACCATTATGCTAATGGGCATGATGGTGTTATTGTCATTGCACCGGGGTGGTGTATGACAAAAAACTCAAATGCTTTTTCGCAGATTGCACAAGCCTTTACGAATGATTTTGATATACTTTCTTTTGATTTTAGAGGACACGGTAAAAGTGGCGGTACTTTTACTTTTACATCAAAAGAAATATTGGATATGGATGTTGTCGTAAAATATGCACTTGCGAAAAATTATAAAAATATTTATCTTATGGGTTTTTCTTTGGGTGGGGCAATGGTTCTGATATACAGTTCAATGAATAAATGTATTTCAAAAGTTATATCAGTATCACCGCCAACCGAGTTTGGAAAAATCGAAAACTCAATGTGGAAAAAAGAGGCGTGGTGGGAAACTCTTAAAAAATTTGAATTGGATAGATTTTTGTCACTCCGTATGAATTTGATTTTGCAGGAAAAAATAAAACCGATTGATATTATTGAAAATATTTCTGCTCCAACATTGTTTATTGCAGGTAAAAAAGACCCAACAGTATATTCGTGGCATACTGAATTGCTATATGAAAAAGCAATTTGCCCAAAGAAGTTTAAACTTTTTGAAAACGGTTTTCATGCTGAAGATTTATTTTTATATTACAAGGATGAATTTAAAAATATTTGTTGCGACTGGTTAAACAGAAATTTTGCAACAGAAAAAAATACCGTTCTTGTGGAACAATAACAGTATTTTTTCTTATATTTAATTATCATTTATTTGGTAAATAACGTATATTTAGCACCTTTAAATATGGTTGTATATTTGATATTTTCCATATCTCGGAATTTTTTTGTTTTCATAAGAAATACTTCATTCGGCTTGCCGTTTTGAAGAAGCTGAATTAGCTTTGTTTCATCGGCATCATCCTCTTCATAAAATACGTTTTTCGTTCCGTAGTAATTTAGAGAATATCGTACACCCATATTAACTGCATGAATAGTTAAATTGTTTTCTTTTGCATACTGCCCGAATTTGATAAGGTCATTTTGCCCGAAACTGTAATCAAGTTCAAAATATTTTGGCATTCCTATTGCGGATAAAGTTGTAAAAAATGCAATATAAACTCCAAAAATCAAAATTCTTTTATTTAGTGATGTAACAACAAGTCCCGCGATGCCAAAAATGAATAATAAAATTATAGTAAAACATTTTACGGAAACTATTGCAGCATAAATTTTTTCAGGCAGAAATATCGGAGTGAATAAAGCTCCTATTGCAAGAAACGTGAATAATCCGAAAATTATATATGACGATATTTTTATTGGTTTTTCGTATTTTCCGTTATTGAGATATTGAACCCAAGCCCACGCTATCAAATTTGCTGCGGCAAAATATATAGGTAATAAATATGTCGCCAATTTTGTACTCGATGATGAAAAAAACAGCATTGTAAGTACAAACGCAATGAAATTAAAGAATAAATATTTTTGGACGGTTGTAAGCTCTGAAAAGTTTATTCTGAATTTTTCATTTTTCCAATTTTTGATTTTTGAAATAAATATGCTTATTGCCGAAATTATCCACGGACAGAAACCCCATAAGAATACCAACAAAAAATAAAACCAAGGTTGTTTACGATTTAAGCCTTGAGAGGAATCTAAAAATCTTGAAAGATGGTGTTTCATAATATATTCATTGAAAAATAGCGGGTCATATTTTTTAAGCATTAAAATATGCCAAGGTAAAACTACGATTAAGAATATTATTACTCCGGGGATAATGTACTGAAGTTTAAAGAGTTCTTTGAATTTTTTTGTAAATATCGCAACGAAAAACATTGTTCCAAACGGCAGAATAAAGCCGGGGATGCCTTTTGCAAGTACAGCAAGAGCTGAAAATAAATAAAATGCCCACCAACAATATTTTTTATTTGAGTCTTTGACAAAATATGTTAAAAATCCAAAGCAAATTGAAAATTCAACACAGGTAGCAAGAAGAATATCCAATATAGCGTACTTTGCGAGAATTAAAAATTCAACACTCGTTGCAAGTATTAATGCTGCAACTATACCATATTTTCTTGAAACTGTTTTTCTGCCTATAAAGTACAATAGAAGAGTTGATAGTGTTCCGTATAAAGCCACCGGAAATCTTGCCGTAAATTCATTAACTTGTCCACCGAATGTGAAGAAAGAAAGAACTTCACCCCAAAAATACAGTGGCGGTTTTTCGAAAAAATATTCACCGTTAAGATATAAAGTCATAAAATCTCTTGTATTAAACATATCTCTGGACATCAAAACATATCTTGTTTCGTCAACATCCATAAGCGAATATGTGCCTAAACCGACAAAAAATATGAGGCAGCAAAATAAAAGCAACCCTAAAATAGTGAATATTTCACTATGCTTTTTTATAAATTCAATCATTTTTCTCTCCTAATTATATTTCTTCTTCAATTATATATCGTGGTCTGTGTTTTACTTCTCTAAAAACCTGCCCTAAATATTCTCCTACAATTCCAAGGCAAAACAGTTGTATTCCTCCGAAAAACGAAGTTAAACAGATAGCTGTAGTCAAACCGTTTGGCGAATCGTTAAAAACTATTTTTTCATAAATTGTAAAAAGCCCGACTGTTATGCCAAAAAGCATACATATAAATCCCAGTACGCAAATTAGTTTCAGCGGTACTATACTGTATGATGTTATTCCGTTAATTGCAAGTGCTGTCAGTGAAACAAGGTTAAATTTTGATTTTCCTACCATTCTCGGTTTTACATCAAAATATACATTTCCTGTTTTATAACCGATTTCGTGGAAAAAGCCTCTTAAAAACAAATCTGTTTCGTTGAACTTTTCCAATACTTCAAGAGCTTCTTTTGAAACAAGTCTGTAATCGGAATGATTTGGCGTTATTTTTACGCCTAAAATATTCATTAATTTATAAAAGGCAAGTGCGGTTGATTTTTTTATAAAGTCATCTGTTTTCCTGTTGTTTCTTATTCCGAAAACAATTTTGCAGCCATTGTCATATTTTTCTATAAATTCTTCAATTTTATTTTCATCTTGCTGTAAGTCTGCATCAATTGTGATAAGTGCATCGCAACCAAGTTCGTTTGCTTTCATCATTCCGCAGAGCAGTGCTTTTTGGTTGCCAAAATTTCTCGAGAACTTAGAGGCTTTGATTTTTCCCTGATGTTTTATTGAGACCTTTTGGATTTCTGTCCACGTTTTATCGCTTGAACCATCATTAACGTAATAAATAAAACTTTCCGGAGAAATTTTTTCTTTTTTTATCAAGTCATCCAAAACTTCTACAAGTCTTTCGGATGTGGAAGAAATAAGTCCTTCTTCGTTATAGCACGGTATGACTATTGCCAATTTCGTATTTTTTGCCATCTTCTTTTTAATTCTCCTGAAAATCTTTTGTATGAATATTAAATATTTAATGCTAAACTTATTTTATGAATAAGTTAATTGTACTATATAATAAATTATGTTCAATATCGGATAAAATACGCTTTGTTTGCGTGGGTTGTATCAACGCAGGTATTTCATATATTATTTTTGCTCTTGCACTTTATTTGATAGGAAATGAACATTATCAAATATGTGTAATTTTACAATGGGTAATTTCCTCGGTATTTTCATATCTTAACCAAAAATTCTTCGTATTTTGTACTAAAGGCAACTATATTAAAGAATATTTAAAATGTTGTTCTGCCTGGGCAGTCAGCTATTGTTTAAATGTTGTTATTTTGGAAATATTTATGCGATACATTATGAAAAATGCATATATTGCACAATTTATATCGCTGTTTATAGTATCTGTCGTTACATACGTATTGTTTAAGTATTTTGCATTTAAAAAAAAGGAAGATAGAGATGTACATAATTAATGCCGATGACTTTGGAATTTCAACAGAAAATAATCTAGCGGTTTTAGAAGCTGCAAAATTCGGTATCTTGAATAGTACAAGTGTTATGGTTAATACCCCGTATCTTGATGAAAATATTTTGAACGAACTTTTGAATATGCCTGATTTCAGAGTCGGGCTTCACCTTAATATTTTTGAGTTTAATACTCTTAAATCCGATTTGAACCCAAATTCTCTTCTTTACGATAAAAATGGAGAATTTCATAATGGTTTTGGTTATGTTTTAAAAAAATCTTTAAATAAAGACTTTCTTGATGAAGTTGAAGAAGAATACAGATTGCAAATAGAAAAGGCTTTAAAATATTTTAAACCTGCTCATATAGATTCACATGTTCACATGCATGCAATTCCTAATCTCTTTAAGATAGTTTGCAGGTTAGCCAAAGAATACGATATCCCATACGTAAGAACACAATTTGAAAAACCTTACTTTATACCTGATAAAAAGATGTTCCGTAAAAATAACATTATTAATCTTGTAAAAGTTGTATTGTTGGATTATTTTACTTTAAGCAACAGAAATATATTAAAACAATATAATTTAGCCACAAATGATTATATAGTCGGTGTTCAATATACCGGAAATATGGATGTGAATACTTTATATCTTGGTTATAAAGCAAATTCAAAGAATAATAAATTGACTGAAGCTCTTTTGCATCCTACTCAAAATAAAAATAAAAAAGATAACTATAACGAATATCTGGCGTTGTTGGATGATGATTTATTGAAGAAGGTAAAGAGTATTCGCACAAAGTAAACTATATATGTAGAACTTGTTGAATATTTATGCGAGTGGTAGAATTGGTTTATAAGTTTTTTTAAAGGTATTATAAGTGACGGAAAATTATAAATTTTTAGCAACAGCAATAGGGAGTTTACCACATTCTGATTATAATAAAGCATTAGATTTAATATTCGATACAATTCCTGATGCTCCTGTATGTCCGCAGCTTTCTAAAGTTAGCCCGAATGAAGATATGCTTATTCAGTATACCGAAAATTTTCCGGCTATAAAGATTGACCCTGTTTCTCAAAAACGATATGCAGATTTGAATTCAGATGAGTACTTCTCTCAGCTTGAAGAATTATTTATGGATTACGAAGAAGTTATGTCATCAGATATTCTTAATGATGATATTTTAAATAAATATGCGATTTCATCCGATTTTTCAAGTGCTTTCCCATCATTTCTTGAAAGGTTGAAGAAGGTTCAGCCTGAATATATAAAAGGTCAGGTAATAGGACCGTTTACATTCGGAACAAGTACGCTTGACTGCGAGAGCAGATGTACATTTTATGATGAAACTTTCAGGGAAGTTATTGCTAAAATGTTGACACTAAAGGCTTTGTGGCAGGTAAAGGAATTTCGTAAAGTTTCTCCAAAATCAAAAAACATTATTTTCCTTGATGAACCGACTATGTCACAGCTTGGAACTTCTGCATTTATTACGGTTACTGCCGATGATGTCATGACATCGGTAAATCAGATTGTCGATGCTCTTCATCAATTCGGAATTACGGTGGGAATGCACTGTTGTGGTAAAGCAGACTGGAGTGTTGCACTGAGTACAAATTTAGATTTGATAAATTTTGATGCATTCTTTTTCTCGGAGAATTTTTCGTTGTATGCTAAAGATATAAATTCTTTCCTCGGAAGAGGCGGAATTATTGCGTGGGGCGTTGTTCCTACTTTAGATGCGGATGCGCTTGTTGAAACATCATCGGAAAAACTTATTGATATTTGGGAAAAAGGGAAAAAACTTCTTGTTGAAAAAGGTATTGATGAACGGAAAATCATTTCTGCTTCAATGTTAACACCATCTTGCGGTGCAGGAAGTTTAAGTGTAGAAAATTCGGAAAAAGCTATGAATTATTTGAAAGATATTTCATTCGTCTTGAGAGAAAAGTATTCAAGGGAGTTTGTGTAAATGACTACAACAATTGCTATAACAGGTAAAAGCGGAAGCGGAAAGACAACAATTGCAAAGTCTATGCTTTATAATATGAGGTTAAAATATCCCGAAAAAAGTTTTCTTGTTGTTGATAATGATTTGACCACGGAATTCGGATATACGTTCGGGCATGCAGTCAGAGAAACTGTTTACGGTATCAGAAGCGGTAAACATGAGTACAAAACCGGTATTCCAAGCAAAATGACAAGGCAAGAGTACGTTGAATGGGCAATGGAAGATATCATTTTTCCTTTGGAAGAAAATACCGATTTACTTGTAACTTGGCTGTCACCTTCAAAAGATTGCAGATGCCCTATAACTTTTGAAATTGCAAATGCATTGACTAAACTCTATGACAGATACGATTTTGTTATTTTTGACTGCGAATATGATTTAAAATATTTGATGCAGCTTGTTGATTATCCTATTGATACAACGATAATTGTTGCTAATCCTACCGAAGAATCTATTGCCTTGGCGACAAGGATTACCGAGGCATCGGAAAAATACGCGGCTGAAGGACAAATGGGGCTTGTTATCAATAAAGTTAAGGAAGGTATCCCTGAAAATATTTCCTGCAAGCTCAATGAAAACAACCTTAAGATTTTGGGCGTTATTAATTATGACGAAACATTAGAGTTAAACTGCGTTCAAAAAACTTCAAAGGTTGTTAATAAAGCTGTAAACGACACAATTTTGAGATTAAACTTGCCAATTATGGAGTAAATATGACAACGATATTAGACGGAAAAAAATTAGCAGATAAAATTTTAAATGAGATAAAAACAGAGATAGAAATTAATAAATATACTCCGAGTATAGTTGTTGTTATAGTCGGATCAGATTCGGCGAGTCAAATATACGTTCGCAATAAAAATAAGAAAGCAGAAGAATTAGGAATGAAATCTAAAATTCTTGAACTCCCTGCGAAAATATCTCAAAATGATTTAGAAAATGAAATTGATAAACTTGTTGCTGACGACAGTATTGATGCAATTTTAGTTCAACTTCCCTTACCTGAGCATATTGATGAACAAAAGATAATTGAAAAAATACCTTATACAAAAGATGTTGACGGCTTTAATCCTTATAATGTGGGGCGATTATTTGCAAATCTTGAGCCATACGCACAGGCTTGTACACCTCTTGGTGTTATAAGGCTATTGAAAGAGTATAATATTGAAGTTGAAGGAAAAAATGTTGTTATTGTCGGTCGTTCAAATATAGTAGGTAAACCGCTTTCAGGTATGTTTACAAATAATAATGCGACTGTTACGCTTTGCCATTCAAAAACTAAAAATTTAAAAGATATTACTAAAACAGCAGATATTTTGGTTTCAGCTATCGGAAAACCTAAATTTTTCACAAAAGATTATGTCAAGGATAATGCAGTAATCGTGGATGTAGGTATCAACAGACATGAGGACGGTAAAATTGTAGGAGATTTTGATTTTGATAATGTAAAAGCCAAAGCCTCATTTATCACTCCTGTTCCAAAAGGTGTCGGACCTATGACGATAGCGATGCTGATGTCAAACACTCTTGAACTTTACAAAAGGCATCGTGGTATAAAATAATTTGAATTTATTCTAAATCAGCCAACTTTCTTATTTTATATTTTTCTTCAAGCTGTTTTTGAAAATCTGTATAATATTGACTTACTAATTCAAGAAAATTATCACAGTTATTTTTTTCTCTTCTGAATTGATATTGCTTATAGAAATCTGTTGCTTCTCTTAAAGATACAGCCGTAATGTGTTCAAGATTTTTTTCCTGAGCTATTTTTGATAATAAGTACAATATGCAGCTGCCTGCTCCGATGTTTTTATCAATTGAATTTAGGGCGTGGATATGAATACCGTTTGTTCCTTTTGTTGCATAGCAGTAAGAAATCAATCTGTCTTTTAATGGTGTATTGTCGTCTTTTTCGATAATAATAAATTTGTTGTTTTTTTGTGCAAATTCTGCATATTTTTCGCATTCGTTTCCCAATGTTAAATTAAATTGCGAAAAGAATGTTTTACCGAGATCGCCCGTTAATATATCTTTGGCATCTTCAACATCTGTTTTGTCTGATGGTGTTAATAACGAAATATAAGTATCTTGAGGCTCTTGAGATACGCTTTTAAGTCTGATTTGAAAGAGTCTTTTTGTTCCGAAAGTTTGAAAATTATTAGTTGATGAATTTATTTTGGATATTAGCATAATTTTTTAAAGAATAATTTAATTGACTCTAATAAACTGTTTTGTGTTTTTGCTTTTGTAGTTTGCGGTTCGGGGGTATATTCAAGCAACTTTGTTTCAGGGCAGGCAATTTTTTTAAATTTATTTAGTGCTTGAAAGTTAGGAATATCAATAATACTTTGAATTTCTTTTGAAGTTAATCCTTGTGGTGATAGTAATGTTTTAGGGTTAAACACAATTAGTTTTTCATTTTCTTTTGGTAAAACTTTGTTTAGCATTCGGGTATTATATACATCAAGTGCGATTTTGACTTCCTGCGGAGTCAAACCCAATGTTGCAAAAGGTTGAAAACTGCCAGTCTGCGGTTTGTATTCTAATCTTGACCTGTATTGTAAAAATGGTGTAAGTGTTTTTTCTCTTCTTGATTTAAGTATATTTTCAAGATTTTGAACCAGTTGTTTTACGTCTTTAGGAAAAGCCATTTTGCCGTCAAAAACAATTTCTTTGCTTCCGTTTTCGGAAGACAGATACAAAGTTATTTTATTGTTATTGCCGATATATTCAAGTTTTTCATTTTTGAAGTTATATCTGAGGTCTCTCAATTTATTGGCATATTTTCTGAAACTTGATTTTTGAGGTATTTTTTGGCAAACGTCAGATACTTCTTTGGGTATTGCGAGTAAAAGTACGGTTTTAGCCGGCAAAGTTGTTTTTTGCACTGTTTTAGCCGAAGCACTGCTCAGATTTTCTGTTGGTTTTGTTTGTTGAATTTTGGGGGATGTTACTGTTTCTGATCTTGGTTTAATTTTCGAGCTGCCTAACATTTTTTTCTCCCAAACACTGCGAATTTTACTTTGGGTTTCGGGATTCCATTTGTAACCGCTTGCGAGATATGAGTTTAGTATTTTTTCTCTTTCACGAAGTGCGTTTTGATAATATATTATATCATCACCCCGAGTCCATTTAGGATTGCTGAGTTGTGTTAAAATTGTTTTTAAATCTTCTGCTGACAATGAGGCATTTGAGCTGTCGTGCAAATGTACATAGTTCGCAATATTGCATTCAGGATAGCTGTTTTTGACAAGATAAAATGACCTTACGGCAAAAGGGTCTTTTGGCATAGCGGGTAATATGCCTTTTTCTGTTTTGGGAATTGTTAATATTTTGCAATGCAAACTTTTGAGCCGATTACTCAGTGTTGATATTAAGTTATCAGCACCTTCCAAACAAAGTTTTCTAAATTCGGTTTTTAAATCGTGAATACCTACCCAAGTTCCGTTTGTTTCCTGCAAAATGCTTTTAATATTGGCATTATTCGGGATAATTGATTGAATTTTTCCGGTAACAGCTTGTATATTTGGCATTACTGAGCCAGTCCTTTTTTCTTTTACATGTACTATTAAGTAAATGAAAAGTAAAAATTGTTAGTTTGAATAAATTTAATCTGTTTTTATCAAAACAATTTGAAATATTAAATATTTTAGCAAGTCTAAACTTGTGTAGAATTTGATTTGTACCGGACATTATTGCTAAAAAAAGTGTAATTCTATATAATAAGTGAGTAATTAATCGGTTAAAGTGCGGGGTAATAATATGAGTGCTGAATTTAAGTTTTGTCCAAAGTGCGGGAAAGCAATTATTGAAGGCGATATGTTTTGCAGGTATTGTGGTGCTTCATTTGGGCAACCTGAAAATAATAAATCTGATGAAGTTTCAAAAAAAGAAGCAATAAAAAAAGATGCAACGGACTCATTCTTTGATATGGTTGATAATAAAGATAACGAAACTAAGAGTAATAACAATCAGGATGCTTTTACTAATTTAGCCTATGTTCCCGGTGCAAATAATGAATGGCAACCTGCAAATCAGCAAAAACCCGAAAATTCTTCTGTTCCTCCTGAAGTTGCCAATCATTTTAACTGGGGTGCGTTTTTGTATAACTGGATATGGTGTTTAAGATATAAAAAATATAAATATGCAATACTAATATTTATCGGAAATCTGATACCGCTTGTGAATCTCGTGGCATTTGGTTTTGCTGTTTATTTTGGAATCAAAGGTAACATGTGGGCATGGCAGGCAAGGCAATATAAATCCGTTGAGGAATTTCATTCAATTCAAAGAAGATGGGTATGGTTACCTTTGGTAATAGGTTTACCTATAGGTATTATTGCTGCTTTATCTATAACTGTGCCGACATTAACAAACAGTACAAATATACAGCTTTATAAAACTAATGCAAAAAAAGCGGTGGCTATTCTCTCAATGAGTTCCCAGATAAAACAAGCAAAAGAAGAAATGCTTGATGACTTTTCGTCAGAAGGTTTGGCAAGCTATTTCAAATCAGAAGCTAAAGATGGCAAAATGATTAATGCTGCATCTTTTAAAGATGCTTATAATATTGAGTACGATTTTGTTGGTGATGGTAATTGTAAAAACAGCAAATGCTATGTGAAAGTTGATACAAACGGTAATGATAAAGAACCAAACAAAGAATGGAAAGAAATTGATAAACCGAGTGATATTTTAATGATTCCGATTAAAAATGAAAACGGATATCCTGTTTTATCAATTCCTTCTATGTACACAGGGAGTACAGATAATAAGCCAATTGCAACGAGTGCTGATAAAGAGAAACAATCCGGTACACTTCCCGTGCAAAAATCAGCGGAAAAACCCATTGCGAATTTTGATGATTACATGGCGGATGTAAAGAGTAAAATTAAGCAAAAATGGAACCCCCGCAAATACGAAAGCAGTAAGCACGCAGTTGTACTTTTTACTGTTGCAAAAGATGGTAAACTTATAAATGCCAAAATAGAAAAATCATCAGGTGATACGGAGTTTGATAATCTCTCGTTAGACACGATAAAAAAAGTATCTTTTAGTCCTTTACCGACAAGTTTTGAAGGTGACAATGTGGATATTAAATTTACTTTTGACTACAGTGTTTATTAGCACTAAAAAGAGGTGAGCCGTGTGTTCACCTCTTTTGATTAGCAAAACAAAATTATTTGGTAAATTCGTACTTGAATATGTTTCGTCCGATATTTTCTGTCGAAAATTTGTTTAAGACTTCTATGCACTCTGTTGCACATTCTCCAATTGGAATTTTTAATGTTAATGTTTCGTTTTTATGATTTTTATAGTAATCTATGATTTGTTGTTTAACTTCTGCATTATATGGACGTTTGCCTTGATTATTTATAACTCCTTCATGTTTATCAATGAATTGTTGTAATACAATTTTGAGCATATAAATATATTCAAGTGAATACGATGCGTATGCTGTCGATATTTCTTTTGCTCCTGTAGTATACAGATATGCATTGATTTTATTGATAATTGTCTTAGGGTTGCCTGCCAATAAAGAACTTTGCACGACACATTTATGGATATATTCTTCCAAGGTTAATCCTTTATCTTTATAGTATTCGTACACCGTTTCAACGTTAGAGATGATTGTTTTAGGATTTTGTACAAAAACTCTGTAGTTATTTAAACAGGCCTTTATCAAATCTTCAATAGTTAAACCGTTATCCTTAAACCTGTTTATAATTTCATACAGATTAGCAACTATAGTCTCCGATTTTGCATTAAGCAAAGAGGGTGAGTATAAACAAGATTTAATATATCCTTTTCTGTCTAATCCTGCATTCGCAAAAGAATTAACTACCCCGTTGATGTTATTTGCAATAGAATCAGCACTTCTCGTAAATAATTCAGGACAAGTCAAACATGCTTTAATATATTTTTCTTTAGTTAGTCCGTCAGCTTCAAATCTGTCACATAAATCAGTGATTCTCTTTGCGACACTTGAACTTACCTGATGAAGTAGTAAAGGTTCTCTAAAGCACGCCTCTATATAATCTTTATCGGTTAACCCGTATGGAGCTAATTCATAGACAACACCATAAACATTCTTTTTAAATTTATTTATATCAGCGTTTAATATGGTAGGATTATCTACAATTATTTTGATAATATCATCAATACTATGCTGAAAATGGAATGTATCATGTAATAATTTTGCTCTTGTATAATACTGCTCTGATAAATTGTTTTTTGACAACATACTTTTTGCGGTATGAATTTTTACTCTGTTCATTGCTGCTGTTTGAGATATGTTGAATTGTTTTGCAATATTTGTATATGTCATCCCCTGATTTCTTAATTTTATTGCTTCATTTGTTATTTTTTGACTATTAGTTGTATTGTCAGTATTATCAGGTGCTGTTTCGTCAGCTGATTCAATATTTTCTGCAGCAGTATCGTTTGATGTCTTTATATCACATCCCGTAGTGTTTTCCTGAACTTCGTCATCATCAACTGTTTCTTTCGTATCATTATCATTATCATTACTTGATAATTCCGTATTATCAGCATCAGGTTCATCATTAACACTACTAAGTTTTTCTGTAGCTTTACTTAGTGAGGCTAAAAAATTGTCAGTATCGGATAAAGTTTTCCAAAAAGCAGCGTCAGAATAAGGTAAATACTCATCATCATTAGATTTTACTTTTTTAGTTACTTCAAAAGCGTCTCGGCAAATTTTAGGATTTAAAAATTCACGTAAAACCCTTTTATATTCATCAACTCCTTCTATATCAGGAACTTTTAAAGCCAAATTACTTGAACTGTGTGTTCTGTGGTAAAAAATAAACTTGTCTAATTGCTCATCAATTTCCTGTTTACTCGTGCAACCGGCAAATTCGGCGGGCGAAGCGAATATAAGATATATAAGTTCCGGTGAATCTACATAATTAACAGCATTAGGTATTTTAAATGCAGCGCTGTTAGCCTTATTTGCTCGTTTTATAAAATCTCTCGCTTTTGCTGTGCTATTGATATTGTCAAAATTGGAAAAAATTAATTCGGGATTATCCATACACATTGCAATACACTCTTTTTTTGTGTATTTTTTTTCATTTATTGAGTGAAGATTATTAATTCGGTTAATTATCTCGGTAAACGGAGTAACAAATAATTTAGGATAATAGGTACATACGTCAATGTATTCATCAAGTTTCATTCCGTCTTTTTTAAATTGCTCATATACATTTTCAACATTTGCAATAACTTCATCTGCGGGGAAAGTAAACAATTCCGGTCTGTTATAGCAGGCTCTGTTATATGCCCAATGAGATAATTTTCCATTTTCATTGAAATGTTCTATTATTCTAGATATATTTGCCTTTAATGATGCAATATCCGTATTCTGTAGAGCAGGATTTACTTCAAAGGCTTTTATGACGTGTTCAATACTTTTGTTCCTTGCGGGAAAAGCATCCAAAAATTCTTTTGCTTTGCTTTCAGGTATGATTGCAGGTTCTTTTTGAACAGCATTTTTGCGCCGCCTCCCTGTAAATGCAAAATTTGGAATATAGTTATAATATCCGTAATAAGATGGTATAGTTTGATTTCCTGAATGATTTGAATTGCTATTGTTGTATTCTTTTTTACTAACAATTATTTCATCATTTTTCTGATAAAATGGTGCCTTAAATATACTATTTATGAAATTAATTTTCATTTTTTCTCAATTTAATAATTTATACTGCCTGTAATCATTTATATTAAATTACTCAATAAATAAATTTGCTAATCTTCACTGATAATTATGGTAATAAATGCTAAATGCCGCATAAATGCAAAGTATAAAATCTTTTATAAGTAATATGTGCATAAAAATGCACTGTATACAAGAAATTGATTTGCGAAAACGTAACAGTGCATTTAAGTAGTTTTATTATGGTTTTTATAAATTAATTCTTATTATGCCTTAATATTAATGCCGTCAACCACCTGAGAGCCTTTTGGGTTAATGGAGAATTGAATAGAATTGTCTGTTACGCGTGAAGCAACAGCATCCATAACTGATTTTTTTCTTTCAGGAGTGAAGTTTGAGAGATAGTGTCCGTTTTTGATTTCTTGCAACCAGTTTTTATAAGCACCGGGTTCACCAACATCTTCCCAGGTTTTTACGATTTTAACATCAGCAGCAGAGGAGCCGTTTATAAATTGTGCCCATTTTTCTGCATTTGCAAAGTCATATATTTCCTTGCCGTCTTTAGCTATATATGTTGTTTTTCCGCCAAGAACTTCATGTTCATATCTTATAATTTTTAACAACTTGTCCATTGTTTCTTTTTTGATTAAAAACATACCGGTATTAGCGACATCAACACCTTCATCATTAACAAGTTTTTGGGCATTTTCGAGTGTCGGTTTTTCAACGAAGCCTTCTAAAGAATAAAGACCGCTGTCCCCTTGTTTTGCACCTACTTTTAAAACTCCAAATCTTTTTGCAACTTCCTCGGGAGTTCTGGCAACACCAACAACACCCATTTGTTTTTGGGGATTATTAATTGTTTTGACAATGAAATTAAGCATTTCTTCGCCTTTTAAATCAAAAACATTATCTCCGCAGCAAACGACAACATCTTTTGCAGGTCTTCCTGTATGTAAATAATGTTGTATTACATCACCAAAACTTCCTGTAGGTTTTTCTGCAATGATTTTTCCATAACCTTCTTTTGAGGCAAAAAATCTGCCCATTGACATAGGTACATCAAGCATTGTTAAAGGTTGTTCTTTTCCGCCTAATTCAAACGGAACACTGATTTTGTTGAATTTTTCGCCTTTAGCACGCAAAGAAGCAACCGCATCTGCCAAAACTTTAAAGCGACTGCCGGAGCCTCCTGCTAAAACGAATAAATCTACTTTGTTAACTAAATCTTCTGCAGTTTTTATTCTTGCTTCGGGAGCTAAAAGTTTTGCATTAACTTCGTTTATAACTTTTTGTGCAAGTTTTTTGGTGTAGTCAAACATTTTGGCAAAATCACCTGCGTTGTATACATCAACATTTTTTGCTATAACTTCACCTAAATTAACTTTTGATAATGTAACAAAAGCATTACCGAAACTCTGGTTTTGTCTTTGCGTTCTGCTATTTACAGCACTATTGTAATTTGATATAGAATTTACTCTCATGTCCAAGTTCCTTTCTCTTAACTGAAAAAACACATGTAAATTACATTCTGTTTTAAAACATGTAAAAAAAATATTTGCTAGTATATTCTTGTTTTTTTATCGAGTAATTTGTAATTTGCGTATGAGGTAATTCTAAGTGATGTGTCTTTTCTGAATGATAGGGATGTAATCAGACCTTTGTTTTCAACGTTTTCACGTTAAAAGAATTTAATTTTGCTATCTTTATCGCAATAACCTCAACAGAATTATCTGTTGAGCCATCATCAATAACAATCAATTCCCAAGAAGAATGAGTTTGCGCAATGACGCTCTCTATAGTTTCTTTTATATATTTTTCATAATTATAGCTTGTCGTGATAACAAATATTTTCATTAAAAATTTTCTATATTATTTTTTAAACAAAACCACTTACCAAACAAACATATTCTTCCGGCTTTTAAATGTACTTTTATTATTTTTCTTCTCAAATAACTTAAAAACATTAAAAGACTAAATTTTTGTCCGTTAAAAGCTATATCATCTTTAATTAATTCATAATCATAATCAGTATATTTATTCAAAAATTTTTTCAAAAAAAACGGATAAGCTTCTTGGGGTTCTTTTAACAATACTATATTTCTCTTTAAAAATGGACTTTTGCTAATTTTTATAAGATTTTTATAATCTCTTAGTATTGCAAGTTCTGAAATCTTACTTAATTCAGAATAAACATCCCACTTAAAACCTGCCTTTTCTAACTCAACAGTTAAGCCAACTTCATATTTCATAAAGACAAAATGTTTTCTTTCTTTCTTTGTTATAGATTTTATAAAATTATCAAAAACTTCTGAATTAAAAACACTTGGTTTAAAAGAATAAAAATAACTTTGAATATGAGGAGGAATATTTTCAAATTTATTTTCGGTAGCACCCCAAAAATCCAAATTTTTTAAAGACATTTTGTCAAACATATCCTTAAAAGAAGAAATCGGCGCATAATTTGAATCATTTACAAATAAAAGTTCCTCGCAATTTTTAAGCAAATTATTCTCTTTAACATACAAATAACCACGTTTAAAAGAACCGAAATCATATTCGCCATGCCGACCTGTTATTGCATATTTTATATATGGTCTGATTTTTTCTAATTCACCGGTACTCACATCACAATCAGAAACAAATATAATTGTCTCTGCAAATTCAGATAACTTTTGCAAGAAATAAATTACATAATTTTGTATTAAATTATTTTTATCATAATGTGAAAATATAGCTACTCTAATCATTTTAAAACAATATACTAATACTCGTACATATTTTAACACAAAAAATTTTTTATGTTAAAAAAGTTATATAACGTGGATGTAATTAATCAGTCACATTAAGATTAAAAATACTATGAGGTGAGATTAACATTTAAATATGTCTAAATGTTACTGTTGCAGTAAAATCAAAGGATAAGAATTTTGATTATGGGTCTTTGTTGGAATTTATTGAAGAGCATAAAGAAGAAATACTTAATAACTCAAAATATCAAGATATTATATAAGATATGTTTTTTCTCTTACGATAACCGCATTATAATCTTCCAATATCTTAAATTTTTTATTGACAATAAGATGACTTTCTCTATTAAAATTTATAGTTTCTATGGTTTCATCATCAGAATTATTTTTAACTTCAAGTTGTTTTTCTTTCAAATAATGTTTTGAAATTTGAATATAAATTTTTATTTGTTCAGCGAAAAAATCAATATCAGAGTTAAAAGTTATCTTGTAATAAATAATATCTTCTTCACTATTCATTTCTTAAAATCCTACATTATTTGCCAATTCTTTTGATTTTTTTACTTTAACTTCTTCAAGTAACATTGATTTTAATTCTTCAACAGTAGTTAAGCCCAAAAACTCGTTTTTCTTTTTAACAGTTGAAAAATCTCCCGGAGTTAAACCTTGAATTCTACTTTCTTCATCAGATATTTCCATATCAAAGAAGTGTTTAAATGCTTTTTTTACATGTTTTGGCTCCATAAATTTGAATTTTATTTTAAATGTAAATCGTCTCAAACTAGCTTCATCAAGTACATCCATAAAGTTTGTTGTGCAAACAAAAGGATATTTGTGCGATTCCATTTGAGTCAGCATTTCATTAACCTGTGTGATTTCCCAGCTATGGCTTGCGTTTGCTCTTGATTGAAGCAGTGAATCTGCTTCATCAAAAATCAACATTGCTTTTTCTTTTCTTGCTTCAGCAAAAGCAGCTGCAATATTTTTTTCAGTATCACCAACCCATTTTGAACTTAAATCTGATACTCTTTTAAAAATAACTTTTAGCCCTAATTCACTTGCAAGTTGCTTTGCGTATTCACTTTTGCCTGTTCCCGGTTCGCCATACAAGCACAAAGAAAAGTTCAATTTTCCTGTTCTTTTGATACTTTCTGATAATTTTGAAATTGTTGTATCTGTATTAATTAAGTCAATATTATAATTATCAGACTTTTTGTTGCCGTTAAAGTTTTCTCCGGGTTCTGTTCCGTTATTCAATAAAGTAATTTGATTTTTGACAAAATCTTCAAATTTATCTTTTTTTGAATTGGTTAATTTCGTCAACATGATTGAATTTGTGATTATTGATGAGGATAAATCATATTTCTTACTCAAATTTTTAATTTCTTCTTTTGAAATTTCAAAATCATTTTTCTTAAACTCTTTTTCTAAAAATTTTAATTGAACTTCATCGCTCAGGGCTTCAAATTTAACGGAATAAGTAAATCTTCTTAAATATGCCCTGTCCATATTGCAAATATTGTTTGTTGTCCAAATAATCGGAGTTGAATTGTTTTCAAGCATTCTGTTAATAAATGCTTTTGAGTCTGTTTTTCTGCTAAACATTGTATCCTGAAAAATATCTTCTGCTTCATCAAAAAGAACAATTTGCTTTGTTGCCAAATTGGAACAAATTCTGTTTTTCCTTGTTAAATCTCGCAGACGTTCATATCTGTTTCCTTCTTCACCGTCATCATCGTCGTATTTAACTTCATAAATAGGTACTTTTAAGCATCTTGCCATAGTTTTTGAAAATTCGGTTTTCCCAGTCCCCGCAACGCCGTAAAGAAGAATATTTATGCCTTTTTTATTTTGTTCTATTGCATTTTTTAAAATTGTTTCAAGAGTGTTAAATTCATTTTTCAAATGTTCAAAATCAGATTTTTTTAATGTGGCTTTTAATTTTTGTCCCATTACTCTTTCAACAATATCTTTTTGATTAATAGTATTACATTCATTTAAAATGTCATTTATAAATCTTGGAATCCCTATATTTAATCCACGATAACCATTAGAGTCAAGTAAACCCAACTCTTTTAAATTTTCCAGAGATGCTTTCATTGTATAAGAATTTTTGAGATAGCATTTACACATCTTGAGTGCTTCTAATCTTCCGTATTTATCTGAGGCAAGACACAAAATATTTGCAAAAGTATCGCTGATTTCATTTCTTGCAAGCACAGAAAACATTTCCCGTTCTTCATCAGTTAAATTAAAAATTTTTTGAATTGTCCTGAAACATTTTTCCCTGCTTGACATTTTGGCTTTTGCAAGTGCTTTATATCTTTTCTTTAATTTCTTTTTAATTTCTTCAAATTTTCTGATACATAACTCACGTGTTGATGTATCGATATTTTTAATTAACATTAAATTTAATTTTATATTGATTTTGTTATCATTAATAGCATCAACAAGTTCATCCGCTAAATTATCAATTTTCCTTACATCTTCTCTTGAATCAAAATGCTCTTTCAGTTTTGACAAACCTTCAAGTAAATATCCAAATAAAACTTTTTGTTCGTAATCTTCTAACATGACTTCCTCCTTGTATAAAATGTTTAGTAATTACATTTTTATAATAAAGGACAAGTCTGCCACTTTCGGACACACTGAAAAATTAATTTTGGGATTTTTTATCGAAAGATGCAATTATACCTTTTGGAACATTATCTTTTTTTAGTGCTTCTTTTTTAAAAAACATATAATGCAAAGTTAAAGTATCCTCATGTCCAAATACATTAATTTCCAACGGTTTAGTTTTGGCTAGTGCTTTATCTTCAACTTCAA
The DNA here is from genome assembly GCA_045598245.1 of Candidatus Gastranaerophilales bacterium. Classification (GTDB taxonomy): domain Bacteria; phylum Cyanobacteriota; class Vampirovibrionia; order Gastranaerophilales; family JAILCC01; genus JAILCC01. The sequence continues at coordinate 2,701 of JAZLLQ010000011.1, read as the reverse complement.
CTTCATCTTCATTTTCTTTTGATAAAAATGTTTCAGGGTCATTTTTAAAAGGCATTGCTACAACAACATTGATATTAATATTGTCCGGTATTTCTCTTTTACTTCCGGTTAATATCTGGTACCAATTCTGCTTAGAAGTATTAATTTCAGAGCGCAGAATATAATCAAGACATACTGCGTATGAAATCGCCTGTCGTATCGCAATTATAGGACGTTCGTCAGGTTTGTATTCGTCTTTTAATTCAATAACACATAATTCAGATTTATTACCTTTCTTTATTTTTGCTAAAATATCAATTCCTCCACCTGAATATGCAGAATATTCTATTTTTTTTACATCATCTATATTTTTAATTTTCTTTGCAGTAGATGCTTTTAAGCATGTCGGCATTTGAAAAAATGCACAATCGGCAAGTTTTATAGGTTGAATGTTTTTAATATACTTCTTTTCTCCGACAGTTTCGGCAAGTCTGCGCAGCAATAAGTTTTCGCAAGAATGTTCCGCTTTAATTTCTATAGCTTCATGCGAATATGCATCTTGAAAAATACTTCTTAATTTAGTCATTTCTTTACTATTCCAAGATAATGTTACAGATGCACCTTTATTTTTCAGATTATTTTTTATCCATTCTTTTAATTTATAAAACTCGGATTCCTCTATGTTCTTATAAAGCTTTGCTTTTTCTTTTAAGTAATCTGTTAAAAGTTGAAAGGCATTATAATTAGTGCAATATTTTCCTTTTGAATTTTTTACTTTAATTATAAATTGCGGCTCACCATTTTTATCAATTAATTCATTTAGTTTTCTGATATCTGCTTGAGAAAATGTATCTTTGTTTAATATTTCCTGTAAATCTTTTTTGTATTTTTTTAAGCTGATAACAATATTACCTATTGAATGTCCCCAAACTCTGACATCATAACGAACAGAAGTCGCAGAGATTTTTTTTACATCAGATATTGAAGAATATAAAGTTAAAGGATTTTCTATATGTAGCCTATGCTTAACATTATTCATGATTTTTTCTTTTTTTACTACTTGTTCTAAATATTCTTTATATCTTGTTTCCCAATCATGTCTGTTATCTTCCATTAATTTTGCAACATGTTCAGCGACTTTTTTATTTAAATCTATATTTTCCATAAGATTTTCTCCATTTACTTCCGAATGAATTAATTTTACTTCTTTTGCATTTACTGTATCAATAACTTGTTTTATAAATTCAGGATATGCATGCCCGCTTGTATGCATTTCTATTGCGTTATGTTTTTTGCAAAATTCTGCAAGTTTTTCATTATATGAACCTTTAACATTCTTATCAATATAACCGTGCCACATTGAATATATAAAAATGGGGTTTAAATCGCTAAATTCTTCCATTATTTTTTCATAAGATTCATACTCTGAAACTAAAACTACAAACCCGTTTTCTCTCATAAATTTTCGTTGTGCAGTATAGCTTTTAATATACTTTTCAGAAACATTTTTACTCGTATTTGTAAATAAAACAGGATATACATTTTTAAAGTCATAAAAATTTGTATATTTTTTTCCAAACTTTGAAAATGTTTCTAACTGTTTTTTGATATACTCATTTGCATAAAATCCCATACCGTTATTTTTTGCTGCATGATAAAAAGTTGCCAAAGAATCTGCATTTGTTGATGATATTTTCAGGAAAACATATTTATTTTTTTTAAATAATTCCGTTGCCTCTTTAAGCATTTGTTTTTCGGAATACCTTTTATCTTTTCTTCGTCTTCCGAGCATAGTTCCTTCAGTAATAAGAGTATCAATTTTTCTTTTGCCGTTATTTTTTACATGATGCTTTATAACTTCAAGCATAATATTTACATCTTTGCCATTTTTAATTATATGCCCTCTGTGTCCGTGTTCTCTGTAATCTCCTGTGTGAAGAATATTTTTATCCGGTGTTTCAACTAAAAACATATATGCATCAAAAGCAGAATGGTCAACAGAATATGGTGTTGCCAATATATTGCCGATTTTAACAGATTCGTTAATTTTAATAAAATGAAGATTTTTTCTTGTTTTAAGTTTTGTAATGACATCTTCTTGCTTTAATGCTTCTGCCAAATTATGAAGAACATTCCACGTAACTTCACCCATATACAAATGTATATCTTCAGGAATTTCCATAAATCTTCCTATATGGTCGCCGTGATAATGAGTAAAGAAAACCGCATCAACTTTTTCTTTTTGCCAATTATAATCTATATTTTCAACTTTTTCAGCACCCGGGAGAGATTCTCCAAAATCAATAATTATTTTTGAAGAGTCCGTTGATATTTCGGTAATACAACCACCTATTTGATTTCCCTGATAAATTTTAATTTCTGTCATATTAAAAATTACCTCTATTTATTATGCTTTTACAGTATTACATGTGTCTGTGTCATTTTCGGACCTGGGTAAAATTATTTATTCTTCCGGTTTAATATATCTTCAATATTCTTATTAATTTTTTCCCGATAATTCTTTAGATTCCAGTGATAGTCTATACATTACATTATCTTGTAATTTTAAATATATATTTACTAATTTTTGTACATCCTTATCTAAAGACGATTTCATCCTTGTTATTTCCTGCGTTTTTCTTGTCACAAGAGTATCTTGATATCTTACAAGAGCTTTAAAATGTTTTATATTTTCAGGTATTTTAGGTGTAATCGGTGGTTT
>JAZLLQ010000010.1:0-2452 GCA_045598245.1 Candidatus Gastranaerophilales bacterium | reverse complement strand
AATGCCGGATTATCACCGAGAGAATTTTCTTCAGGTAGTTCTGTTAAAGGCAGAACTCATATTTCCAGAATGGGTAATTCTCAAGTACGCAAAGTACTTTTCATGCCGGCATTATCCTGCGTTAAATATCACAATCATTTTACAGTATGTTATGACAGACTTGTAAAAAATGGTAAACCTAAAAAAGTTGCAATAACAGCTGTAATGAGAAAAATAGTTTTAACTGCAAGTGCTGTTTTGAAATATCAACAACCACTTGATCCAAGTTGGGCGACAAAACAAGAGCAAAAATTCAAGGAGGTTATTATGAGTAAAAATGCATAAATTTATTTTATTTATTACTTGACTTTTTCAACATAATCTCAGAGACATTTCGACACATCTCAGATTGGAAGATAAAATAACATTGCACAAATTACCAATTTTGTCCGGAGCTAAAACTCAAACACGACGGGTAAAGTCAGCAATTACAGACGTTTTTTATGGAAAATTTTGGAATTTTGAGGGTAAGAAATCGGACATTGTGGACATTTCAATTACCTAATTCTCACTTTGAGGGAAGCGGCTCATTCGCCCATAAAATCGTGCCTTTCGCCTTAAAAAATCCCCTTCCCAAATAACTAAAGTACATGAAAAGTTATAGTCGATTTATTAAAAAACTTCCGAGGGGTAAGTATAATTTATTTGAGTTTGACTTCCGACTTACGACTCAAACTCCCATTCTCTTTTCTCAAACTTCCTGATACAAAACAATTATGATATGGCAGAAATATAGTTTTTTGTCCAATTCGAGTGGTAAAAAAGTAGCCTCAATCGTAAAACGTGTTTAGCTATGAGGCAGATGAGTATGAATTGACTGGAATTACCGAAATGTCCGTTTTTCGTCCTCAAATTTCCATTGGAATTTTCACGATATGCCGAAATGCTTTAATGTGTTTGATTCTTAGCGATGACAAAAAATGACAAAAATAGTCCAATTTCAAAACGACTTTTTACTCGGAAGAAAGTCGGAAAGTTTTATCCAGTTTGAATATAGCAAATTTGCTAAAATTTTGGTGCCGAAAATTGTTGAAATAAAACCTCAAAAACCATCGATTTCAGTCAAGAAAATTAAATATTTTCTATTGCATAAAGTGGCAAATCAATAAGATTTTCTGTTTTTTTATAATCTGCCAATGATGTTCTCAAAGCTAAGTCAGGTTTAAATTGTTCAATATAATTTTTTAGACTCTTTGCTTTCAGATTTTTTGCTGCTTTTACTTCCAAAGGAATAATTTTAGAATCAATTTGAATTACAAAATCCACTTCTGCTCTGCTGGTTTCATTAGTCCAATAATATATTGGAATGTTTCCTATACTTTTTAACTGTTGCAAAACATACTGTTCTGCAATTGCACCTTTAAATTCTTGGAATATTTCATATTTGCCCAATATAGTTTTTGCATCAAGTCCTGATAATGCACCCAGTAAACCTACATCTAATACAAAAAGTTTAAATGCATCCAAGTCAGCATAAGCACTAATTGGCAAACCCGGTTTTGTGATTTTATGAACTTGATAAACCAATCCGTTATTTCTTAACCAAGTTAAGGCTGTTTCAAATTCTTTTGCTCTTGAACCTTTTTTGATTGCATTATATATAAACTTTTTATTTTCTTTGGCAAGCTGTGTAGGAATAGAATTCCATAGCATACGTGCTTTTTCTACCGTATTAGCAGGTATGTGTTTTGAAAAATCACGTTCATATGCCGATAATATACGTTTCTGAATTGTTCTGACTTGATTAAAGTCGTTATTATCGATAAAATTTTGAACAACTTCCGGCATACCACCAGTATAACAATATTGTTTTAATAAATCCTCAAATTTGTTATTAAAAAGTTTAATCATTTGATAATCTTGTTTTTCAATCAGTTCAACAAACTGCTCTTTACCCATAGCATCTAAAAATTCATTAAAACTTAACGGATATAGATTTAAAAATTCAACTTTACCAACTGGGAAACCGGTTCCTGAATGATGAGCAACTCCAAGTAAACTCCCTGCTGCAATAATATCGTATTCTTGAGCTTCTTCATTAAAATATTTTAACGAAGTTATTGCTCTCGGACACTCTTGAATTTCATCAAATATAATTAAAGTATCTTCAGGAGTTATTTTAAACTCGGCATCAAGTCCTATTGCCGTAATTAATCTTTTTGTATCTAAGTCAGTTTCAAAAGCTTCACGCATTTTTAAATTACGATCGAAGTTAATATATGCCACCTTTTTATACTGAGTTCTGCCGAATTCTTTCATTAACCAAGTTTTTCCAACTTGTCTTGCCCCCTCTAAAATAAGTGGTTTATGTCCTTCTTTATTTTTCCATTCTATTAAGTTATCAAGTAATTTTCTTTTCATAGTTACACCTTATATACTAACATTTTACTTTATTTTACATTTTTTTACACAA
>JAZLLQ010000009.1:0-22416 GCA_045598245.1 Candidatus Gastranaerophilales bacterium | reverse complement strand
CAACAAAATTTGTCTGAATGTATATAATTTCGTACAATATTTCAGGGAATAACAATAAAATTAATATTAAAAATGTTTTAATAATATTCTTCTTGTTTTTAAAAATCATATTAAAAAAATCATGTATAAATGGGAATTGCTTTTGATGTTGGTACAAAAAAGGAAACAATATTATTTTTAAAACCAATAATATTATAAAAAACACAATAGTTAGTACTACAAATGGATAATCATTTTCATATACAGGATTTGCATGAAACATTATCAAAGACAAGAAACTGCTAACTGACATTATACATAAAAGAGCTAATGTACCATATAAAAAAAGCAAATTAATTAAAACAAAAAACAATATTTCTATATATTTTTTTAATTTATTCATATCATGATTATAAAATATACAGGCAAAGTTGTAAATAATCTTTGCCTGTACTGTTTTTTAATATTTATCCAATTCCGATTTTGGTATTTTTACATCAAATTTTATATAATAAGGAATTATACTTCCTTCATTTTGGAATTTTTCTCCAAGTCTACCTCTCACACTTGTTCTACCTTTATTAAAATTGTACAAATCCTCAATAGTGTGTAGGGTGGGAAATTTTTTCCCACCAATATTTTGATATTATTCTAAATTTAATTCTTTAATATTATGTTTATCATCAACGTTGCACCAATTTAATTTGTAATAATTATTTTTTATTATTCTGATTATTTGAGGAATTTTACTTGAATTTTCTGCTGATATTATAAAATACAAATGGTCTTTTAAAAGGGCTATTGCCAAAATACCGTTTACAATTACGCATGCGAAAATTATAGCATATTATTCTGGTGGAAAAAAATTTCCCACCCTACGAACTATATCAATCATTTGTGCCTTAAAATGCTCGTTTTTATCTATATCTACCAAACTATTATTGTATAAGCAGTAAATATAATGCTAACAAGAGGATAAAATATTTGAATAAATATAATGATAAATATATTTAATATTCTTGTTATTATAATAGTTGCTTTATGAAATTTTGCATCGGTAAAATAGCCAATAATAGAAATCAGCAAAACTGTAAAAAATGGTATAAAAATAAAAAATACAGCTCTTAATAGTTCTTTTAAAGTTTGGTGATAATCCAAGAGAAAAGAAGTTAAAAAGGAAATCAAAAAAGAAATAAAAGTATATATAAATAAATATCTGTTTTGTTTGTTCATATAAAAATTATAAAAAATGGTGGCAAGGATGTCAATAATCCTTGCCTTTGCGTAATTTTAATACTTATCCAATTCTGATTTTGGTATTTATATTTATTTTTGTTTTTTATGTTTTTTTACAACAAAATACATAATCAAATAACTGGGTAATAATCCTAAACCAAAAGTTTCAATATAAATTTGATTTGCTTGCTTATAACCGGATGCTATAAAATAAAATATAGCATCTGCTGATAAAATAATTATGGTAAACACAAAACATAATATAGTATATTTTTTATTACTAAAAATTGTATCGAAAAATTTATGCGTATAAGGTAATATATTCTTGAAACTATATAAAACAGGAAATAATATTATCTTTAGTACCAAATATAATATTACAAATAGCAAACATAAAAACGCAAAAGGCCAATCATTCTCAAAAGAAGGATCTGCATTAAAAAGCATAATGGAAAGAATTTTACTAATATACATTATACAAAGAAGAGCAAATTCATTAGATATAAAAAGTAAATTTAATAATATTAAAAACAATACTTCGCTATATTTTTTAAATTTATGCATACATAGATTATAAAAAGCCAAGGCAAGGATGTCAACCATCATCCTTGCCTGTGTATAACCTTAATACATGTCTAATTCAGATTTAGGTATTTTTACATCAACTACTAAATAATAAGGAATCAATAATCCTCGTTTCTGTAATGCTTCACCTACTCTATTTTTTACACTTGTTCTACCTTCGTTAAAATTCCACAAATCTTCAAATCTCATAATTAAATTACCTTCTTTATCTAATTTTGCATAGGTTAAATCACAACCATGCATAGAATTATGTAAATCAGGTGTTTGGAAGTTTATTTTAGTTGACGGTAAAACTTTTGCATAGCGAAGCATTTTTATATCGTGTTTTAAAATATCTTTAATTTCTTGACTATTTGCAATTTTTTGAGATAAAGAACTGTTCGGTTCTAACTTTAAAACTTTACAATCTGTCATACCTGTTTTTTCATATAATAGCCAAGCTTGTATTTTTTTCGCAAGTTTTTCATCACCTAGTTCTTTTGTAGAATTATATAATTCCCCATTATTTCTAACATAATCAGGATTGTAATTAAAATTAGGAGAACCAACCTTATATAGTTCAAAAGCATCAGGTGAATCCATTACTTTAGAAAAAGGTTTAGCAATAATATCAGTAAATTTTTTATCAAAATGCTCAACACCAAAAATCAAACCATCCTCTAATTTGTTTTTTACTGATGTGGGTATTTGATCAAGTGCATTTAATCCATTCTTTGCAATTTCTTTCATTATATTATTTTTCATATATTGGTTAGTAAACATGTTATTTAGTTTTTTATAAGATAAAAATGAATTTTGTTCAGGTAAAATTCCCCCATTATTTTGCATATACGGTGGAACAAACCCTCCAAGTTGGTAGTTGTAAGGTGCTTCAATTTCTCTCATTGGATTTGGATGTGCAAAACCTCCGTTATGGATACCATCAGAATATTTTTCATCCCAAAATCCACCGTTTGTAAACCCGCCGTTTCCTCGTTTTCTTCTCCAATACTCATTCACATGAGTACCATCATCTTTGGTGTAGGCATCAACGTGAATCATATCACCATCATTTTTAAAATAATCATCCATAAAAATCTCCCAATTAAATTAACAAATAACAGAATTTTGTAAAAACAGAAATAAAGACTTGTTTCGCATAAGAAAAAGCGGAACTTTTACATTCCGCTTCAGCTGTTCCAGCCATTCCTATCTTAACTAATTCTTCCCTCTATTTCCTTTGATAAGCATAGTTCACTTATAGTATTTCACATCTTTTGAATGCTACTCCGACCTTGGAACCAACTTTAAAAAAATTTTCCCAAAAATCGTAATGAACAACTCATCACTTACACAATAATAAGCATTAAAATTGCGTTCAATACTTTTGGGCAAAATTTATCAAAAATATTTACAAAACTTAATCCAAGTAGAATGTTGTAACTACTTTGTGAGCTTCTTCAGCATATAAAACAGCTTTATGCAGAGTACCGCTCGTATGAGATAAGAAACATACTATTTGCTGACATTCGTCAATAATTTCTCTGTTACAAATTCGGCTTGCATCAGCAAGTGTCATCATAGCTCTGTCAGGATGCTCAATGATATTTGGAACACCAATAAGCTGGTCTTGGACATCAGAAGGTTGTTGTCCGATAGTTTGAGGAAGAATAACCACCAACCCTTGGGGATTAGCCTTCATTGCACCACGAATTGCAGCTGCGTTTGTACCGCAAGAACCACCGCTTGTTATTATCGTATTTCCGTTTGCTGTCAAAGCGTACGAAATAGTTTCTATTATTTGTTGGTGAGTAATTGGCAAATTTCTACTACCGATAATAGCAATTTTCTTTGACGACTGCTGAATTGTTGCTAATTCATGTGCTAAAGAATCTTCTGTATTAGCTGAAATATCGTCTGTTTCTTTTCCTTCTATCGGAACCATTATGGTTTTTTCGTTTTCATCTGCCATATTTTTTTCCTTATCCTAAATCTAACATGCCACTAAAAAATTTTACCAAATAATTTGTTTTTTGTATATGATTTATTATGATAACACAACTTGGGAAATATTGGAAGTTTGGGCATGGAAAATTTATTACTTGACGGGTTAAATAGTGAACAATTAAACGCTGTAACGGACAACAAAGGTATTCTTACAGTTCTTGCAGGTGCAGGTAGCGGTAAAACAAGAGTACTGACAAGCAGAATTGCTCATATGATTCAAAACGGAGCAGCACCATACAAGATTTTAGCGGTAACTTTTACAAACAAAGCCGCAAAAGAAATGAAAGCAAGACTTGAAAAAATTCTTGGAGAAGAAATTGTAAAAAACATTTGGGTTGGTACTTTTCATAGTATTTGCGGAAGAATTTTAAGACAAGACATTGAAAATTATAAAAACGAAGAAGGTATTAAATGGGAAAAGAATTTTGCCATTTATGACGAAGATGAATCTTTAGCCATAATCAAAAATGCATTGAAAGTTCTTGATTTAGACGATAAAGTTTACAAACCAAAAACAATAAAAAGTGAAATAAGCAATGCAAAAAACAAATTACTAAATGCCTATGCCTTTTGCACAAAAGCAAGAGATTATTATCAGGACAAAGTGGGGCAAATATTTACTATTTACGAAAAAGCACTTAGCGTCAATAACGCTCTTGATTTTGATGATTTACTGATTACTGCGGTGAAACTTTTGGAACAATGTCCTGAAGTCAGAGAAAAATATTACAATAAATTTTCACACATCCTTGTTGACGAATTTCAGGATACAAACCAAGCACAATATCAATTAATAAGATTACTATTTACGGGAAACAACCCTCTTGAAGCAATTGATATGGAAAACAAAACATTATGCGTAGTCGGAGATATTGACCAGTCAATTTACAGTTGGCGTGGCGCAGATTATAAAATTTTATTGAATTTTCAAAAAGATTTCCCCATGGCTAAAACAATAAAACTTGAAAAGAATTATCGTTCCGTAGCTACAATACTTGAAGCCGCAAACAAAGTTATAGAAAACAATTTTGAACGTGTAGACAAAAAACTTTTCTCTACAAAAGGTCAGGGGAGTAAAATTCAATGTTATGAAGCTCAAGATCAGGCAGAAGAAGCCTTTCACATTGCCAAAACATGCAAAGAATACGGCTCTAACCAATACCAAAACATAGCAGTTTTATACAGGACAAATGCACAAAGCCGTGCAATAGAAGAAGCATTTATGTCACTAAGCGTTCCTTACAGAATGATAGGAGGACTAAAATTCTACGAACGCAAAGAAATTAAAGATATTGTTGCGTATTTGAGGTTAATTTATAACCCCAATGACTCTGCTGCACTAAAAAGAATTATAAATGTTCCAAAACGTGCAATAGGTCCGACTACCGTGAAAAAAATCGAAGAAATATCATTGGAAAGAGATATTTCAATGTTCGACATAATGAGTGACATAAATAATTATCCTGAATTTTCGGGTTCAACAGCAGCAAGACTTGTGGCTTTTAAAGATTTAATACTTGACCTGCTTGAAAAGAAAGACAGTTATTTATTAAGCGAATTTGTAACTGAAATTCTTATGAAAACAGGCTACCTAAAAGAACTTGAGGATGAAGATTCTGTAGAAAGTCAGGTAAGAATAGATAACTTACAGGAATTTATAAACGTAGCAAGAGAATTTGAAGAAACAGAAAGTGAAGATTTATTGGGTGATTTCTTGTCGCAGGTTGCACTGGTAAGTGATGTCGATGAAATAACGGAAGACACTCAGGCAGTTACTTTAATGACACTTCACTCGGCAAAAGGTCTTGAATATCCTATAATTTTCTTATCCGGTTTGGAAGAAGGAATATTCCCGCATCAACGCGTACAAAACAGCAACTCGGAATTAGAGGAAGAACGCCGATTGATGTATGTCGGCATTACAAGAGCAAAGGAATATTTACATATCTCTTACGCAAAACGCAGACAAATGTGGGGTGAATACAGATACAGCGAACCGAGCAGATTTATTTTTGAAATTCCTAAAAACCTAATGGATACTAATTTTGCGGAAAAATCAGATAATGACGAATATTCATCCGGCTCAACATTTAAAACTGCTGTTAAAAACCTCGGTCAAAAACGTAAATCAGAAGATTACGATAAACCTGTTTCAAATACAGGCTTTGGAAAAAACTTTGTTGCACCCGTAAAAAAAGACCCAAACATTTCAAATTCAGGTGGTTTCGGAAAAAATTTTGTTGCAAATAAATCATCAACAACGAGAGTAGTACGACCTCAAGGTAAAAAAGCAGTTGCACAAGATAACGCTGAACCGAAAAAAGAAGAATTTAAAAATGTTATAAGCGGAGTTGAACAGGCAAGACTGATGGCACAAAAACTAAAAGAAAGGAAAAATGCAACACCTTATATGAAACCTGTATCACAAGGTTTCAAATCAACGTCTTACAATGTCGGAGATAAAGTTTTTCATGACAAATTCGGGACAGGAACAATTGAAAGTATTGTAAATATCGGCAGTTCAACTTTATACAAAGTCGAATTTGAAAAATACGGAATAAAAGCTGTTGATGCTGAATTTAATAAAATGACTTTAATTGATTGATGTTAACGAAAATAAGTATATAAATCTTTGTTACAAATTATGCAAACATTTTAAAATAAGCTAAAATTCTATTGTAATATCGTGTTTTCGCATGAGGAAAACAATTAAAAGATAACGAATAATAACAAAAGGGGTCGGAATAATGTTTTGGAATAAATTAGGACTAAAAAAAGGTCATGTCATAGGTTTAGCAATGACTGCGATAGTTTGTTTTTTAATAGCACTACCGTCAATGGCAGAAATAGCATTACCAACACTGAATGTCGGTATGCAGCCTGTTAATTCACCGAAAGAATTTTCGCAAGGTGTTCAAATTCTTATTTTATTAACAATACTTACATTAGCACCAAGTATTTTAATTATGACAACTTCATTTACGAGGATAATTATTGTCCTTGCTTTAACAAGACAAGCTATCGGCACAAGCTCACTTCCTCCAAATCAGGTTTTGGCAAGTTTAGCTTTAATTTTAACATTTTTTGTTATGGCACCGACTTTTAACAAAATCAACGATACAGCCTTTCAGCCATATATGAATAATAAAATAACACAGGAAGTTGCAATAGAAAGAGCAATGACACCATTAAGAGATTTTATGCTCAGATACACAGAACAAAAAGAACTGGCATTATTTGTCACAATGTCAAAAATAGACAAATCTCAAATTAAAAAACCTCAAGATACACCAACTTACATTTTATTACCTGCTTTTATTATTACGGAATTAAAAACGGCATTTAAAATAGGTTTTATGATATTTATACCGTTTTTGGTAATTGATATAGTCGTATCAAGTATCTTGGTGGCAATGGGCATGATGTTCCTACCGCCGTCAATTATCGCAACTCCTTTTAAAATCATACTTTTTGTAATGATTGACGGGTGGTATCTGATTACAAAATCACTTCTTGAAGGCTTTATAGTTTAGGAATAAGGAGAAGCGAAATGAGTCAAATAGAATTTATAACAATTATACAAAAAATGCTTATGCTTGTTCTTGAACTTATAGCACCTGTTTTATTAATCAGTGTTGTTGTAGGTTTAGCAATAAGTATTTTCCAATCAGTAACACAAATTCAGGAATCAACATTAACATTTGTTCCCAAAATTTTTGCAGCATTACTTACACTTATGCTATTAATGCCATGGATGTTGGAACTTTATATAACAAATGTTCAGGACTTGTTCACCCACCTGAGTCACGTATTATAGAGAGGATATTTCAGAATTATGATGACGGATTTGATGCTAATGCTTTCACCTGTTAATCTGATAATTTTTGTCCTTGTAATGACAAGATTGTCAGGTATGATAGCTGCTGCACCATTTTTTTCATCAATACAGGCTCCGTTTCAGGCAAAAGCTATACTCGTATTTTTAGTTGCATTCATTATGTACCCAATGGTTGCAGCAAATGCATCACAAACAATAACTTCTCACTTAATAGATTTACCTGTATTAATGGTTATGATAGTAAAAGAAGCCGCAATAGGTGCTATTATAGGATTTTGTGCAAATATACTTTTTATTGGCATACAAATGGCAGGCGAAATTTTATCAATGCAAATGGGCTTATCAATAAGCAATATTTTAGATCCCGTAACACAGCAAAGCATCCCGCTGCTCGGACAATTTTACGTATTTATAGCAAGTCTTACGTTCATATTTATTAACGGGCATATTTGGTTGTTTTCAAGTATTTACGAAAGTTATAAAGTAATTCCAATTAATTACAATCTTATATTTACAGGTCCATTGATAGAAAGAATTGTACATTTTACAAGCCAAATGTTTAGTATTGCATTTTCTATTATAGTACCTATATACGCAGTCCTTATAATCACCGCAATGATATTGGGTTTAATGTCAAAGGCCTTGCCGCGAATGAATGTATTTATGGTAGCTTTACCAATAAAGATATATATAGGACTTGCATTAATGTGTTTATTTACAATAAAAACCTCTACATACTTGGCAGGTTTTATGGAAACATTCCTCAAAGGAATAGACACAATATTTATGTAGGGGATAAAAATGGCAGAAGAACGGACAGAAAAAGCAACACCTAAAAGATTACAAAAAGCCAGAGAAGAGGGCAACGTAGCGAGAAGTCAGGACTTAAACCATGCACTTGTTTTAACTATTGCGTTTACTTTATTTGCTGTTTTTGCCGGTTCAATTTTGCACTACATGAAATTTGGTTTGTATCAAGCATTTACAAATTTACATCCCGAACAACTCTCCGTTAATAACATATTTGGGATACTTGCAAATTACACACATCTTACCTTCTCAATGCTAGTACCATTCTTCACCTGTCTTTTTATTGCAGTTCTTTTTGCTATAGGAATACAAATGAAAGGACTTTTTTCATTCAAAATATTAAAACCAAAATTAGAGAGGTATTCACCCTCAAGACTGATGAAAAATCTTATAGACAAATTCAACATATTCAAGCCCAAAACATTTGTAGAATTAGTTAAGGCATTTATAGTTATAGTTATAGTTAGCGTATTCTCGTGGTCAGTAGTTTTCAAAAGAAAAGAGGAAATACTCGGTTTATTTGGAGTTAATGTTGAAACTTTCTTTGCAAAATTAAGCAGTATACTCTCAGAAATAGTAATTAATATATGCATAGCACTTTTAATTGTTGGCATTTTAGATTGGATATATCAAAAATATGAATATCAAAAATCTTTAAAAATGACAAAACAACAGGTAAAAGACGAACGCAAAAATGCCGAAGGAGACCCGAAAATCAAGTCAAAAATTCGTTCTATTCAAATGCAAATGGCAAGTTCGAGAATGATGGCAAAAATTCCCGAAGCTGACGTAGTTGTAGCAAACCCAACACACTACGCAGTTGCATTAAAATATGACACAACAAAAGCACCTGCACCAATTGTAATAGCAAAAGGAGTAGACTTAGTTGCTTTTAAAATAAGAGAAGTTGCGGAAAACAACGGAGTCACTGTTGTAGAAAATCCTCCGCTTGCACGAACTTTGTATAAATTAGTTCAAATAGATGCTATAATACCTGCAGAACTATTCGCAGCAGTTGCAGAAGTTTTAGCATACGTTTACAAAAAGAAAACAGGTAGAGCTTAATGGATTTAAGAAAATTATCAAATATGTTAAAAAATAACGATATCGTACTGGCAATAGGCTTGGTAGTTATTGTTGCAATGATGATTTTACCTTTACCACCAGTAATGCTGGATCTTTTGTTAACAGTAAACATTTCATTATCAGTCATTATTTTATTAGTCTGCTTATACACAAAAGAACCTCTTGATTATTCATCATTTCCTACAATATTACTAGTTTCTACACTGTTCAGATTGGGATTAAACGTAAGTTCAACAAGATTAATTCTCCTTCATGGAAGTGCCGGCGATGTAATTAACGCTTTCGGACAATTTGTAGTCGGAGGTAATTACGTAGTTGGCGTAATTATCTTTGCAATTCTTGTAATCATTAACTTTATGGTTATCACCGGTGGTGCAGGAAGAGTAGCAGAAGTATCCGCACGTTTCACATTAGACAGCATGCCGGGGAAACAACTAAGTATTGATGCAGACCTAAATTCAGGCTTAATTACAGAAGAGGAGGCAAAGGCAAGAAGGAGAAAGGTTGAAAGAGAAGCTGATTTCTACGGTACTATGGATGGTGCCAGCAAGTTTGTAAAAGGTGATGCAATGGCAGGCATCATAATTACAATAATAAATATTATAGGCGGTTTCGTTATTGGTGTTTGGCAAATGAAAATGGACTTTATGGCTGCCGCATCAACATTTACCATATTAACAGTGGGTGACGGACTTGTTTCACAATTACCTGCATTATTAATTTCTACGGCAACAGGTTTAATTGTAAGCCGTGCAGGAGGACAGGACAAATCACTCAGTGCGGATATAGAAAAAGAAATGTTTTCAGACCCGAAAATTTTGTATATAGTATCAGGTCTGCTTGCAGTACTATCTTTAGTTCCAGGCCTACCGACAATTCCGTTTTTAATCATAAGTGCTTTGCTCGGAGGGTTGGCTTATCTTATGCAACAAGAAAACAAAAAACGAGCTAAACAGGAAGAAGAAGACAAGAAAAAAGCCACCATGGAAGAAAAAGGCTTAAAAAAACGCAAAAAAGCATCAAGAGAAGAAGTAATGGAACTTCTTGCAGTCGAACCAATGGAAATCGAAATAGGGTACAGATTAGTACCGTTGCTTGATTTAGAGCAAGGCGGAGATTTACTCGAAAGAATTGCACAAATAAGAAAACAAACAGCATTAGATTACGGTATCGTCTTGCCATCAATAAGAGTTCGAGATAATCTTCAACTTTCACCAAATTCATATCAAATAAAGATGAAAGGTATTCCTATTGAAACAGGAGCTGTTTATCCTGAAAAATTCCTTGCAATGAATGCAAATAATGATGCCGAAAAATTCGGAATAAAAGGTGTCAGTGCAAAAGAACCTGCTTTTGGTTTGCCGGCACTATGGATAGCGGATAAAGACAAAGAATACGCAGAGAGTGTTGGTTTTACCGTAGTTAGCCCTTCTGCTGTCGTAACAACTCACTTGTGTGAAATAATAAAGAAAAATATCGCAGACATTTTAACAAGAGAAGATACAAAACAACTTGTTGAAAATGTTAAAAAAGTTTCAGAAAGTCTTGTTGACGATATTTTAAAAGATTTGAACTATTCTGAAATTCAATGTGTTCTTCAAAATCTTTTGAAGGAAAGAGTAAGTATAAGAGATTTACACACTATTTTAGAAACGCTAAGTACTTTCGCAAGAATAAATAAAAACTCTGATTTCTTAACCGAACAATGCAGATTAGCTCTGTCAAGAAACATCTGTAAACAAAATCTCGCAGATACGGGAGAATTATTAGCCGTAACACTATCACCTGACGTTGAGGGTGCTATTATGTCAGGTATAAGTCAAGACGGGCAAAATCTGACATTAGACCCTGTATTCACAACAGGTTTAATAGACGGCATAAATACGGAAATAGAAAAAGTCATAAAAAATACAGGCAATCAACCTGTCATTCTTTGTAGCGCACCAATAAGACTTGCCTTCAGAAGATTGATAGAAAGAACATTCCCTCAAATTTCGGTTATGTCATACAATGAAATTTCAACCACTACAAATGCAAAATCAGTTGGTGTTGTCAGAGTTGAAGTTCCTCAAATAAAACAAAATTAATTCAAACTTAAATTATGAGGCAATGCTTTTAATTTTTTAATAATTTCTTCTTCGTCAACCCATGTTTCGGTTATAGCTCTATGAAGAGGCGTTTTTTCTTCTTCTTTTTTAGCAATTGCATAATTCATATTGAAATAATTAATATTATCAAGTTTTTCTATAATATATTCTTCAGTTCCGCAATTAGTACAAAATCTTGCAACAGGAATAATTTTTCCGTTTTTAATGATACCAAGACGTCTTTTACCGCAGCAAGAACATCTTACGATATACCAATTAATATGAATTAACTTACCACAATCAGGACAGTAAGAGAATACACAATTTGTCTCAACATTAGGATGAGTACAAGATTGTAAATTTAACATTTTTAGTAACAATTCAAGCATATTCAAAATATTAATTATAAATTTAAAAAAATCAATTTTTATGAGTTATAATGATTTTAAAAAGGAAATAAAAATGATAAGATACTTTTTACCGATAGTTTTGTTATTAATTTCAAATATATTTATGACATTTGCCTGGTACGGTCATTTAAAATTCAAAAACAGTATCTTGTGGGTAGTCATTTTAGTAAGCTGGGGAATTGCCCTTTTTGAGTACTGTTTTCAAGTTCCTGCAAACAGAATAGGACACGAAGTTTATAGTGCAGCACAATTAAAAACTATACAAGAAATAATCACGTTAGTAGTTTTCAGCGGTTTTTCCGTATGGTATTTAAGGGAAGAATTCAGATGGAATTATCTTGTAGGTTTTATTTTTGTGATATTGGCGGCATTTTTCATTTTTAAAAAATGGTAAATTTAATACATTCAACATAAATACGCTCTCAAAAAGTACATTTTTCTAAAAAAAACAAGAAACAGACTTGTTTGCAAGATATGTTCATGTTATAAAGTAGGACGTAGTTTAATGGAGAATTGAAATATGACAGAAAAAAGAGTTTGGCTTTTCAATGAAGGAAATGCTGACATGCGCGCTCTCCTAGGCGGTAAAGGTGCTAACTTAGCCGAAATGACTAATTTAAACTTGCCTGTTCCTCCGGGATTGACTATTACTACTGAAACATGCATGGATTACATTAACCACGGCAATAAAATGCCTGCAGGTTTAATGGATGAAGTTAAATTAGCTTTAAAAGATGTTGAAGCTAAAGCAGGTAAAAAATTTGGGGATAAAACAAACCCATTATTAGTTTCTGTTCGTTCAGGTGCCAGAGTTTCTATGCCCGGTATGATGGAAACTATCTTAAACTTAGGTTTGAATGATGAAACAGTTGAAGCTATGGTTAAATTAACAAATAATCCGCGTTTCTGCTATGATTCATACCGCCGTTTCTTAACAATGTTTGGTTCTGTTGCTTGGGAAATGGACAGACAAAAATACTTTGAATCAGAAGTTGAAAAAGTTAAAGCAAGAGAAGGTGTTAAATCAGATACTGAAATTTCAGCAGAAGGTTGGAAATCACTCATTCCTATTTATAAACAAACAATTAAAGAAGTTACAGGAAAAGAATTTCCTCAAGATCCTTATGTACAACTTCAAGAAGCTATTGAGGCTGTATTCCGTTCTTGGAACATTCCTCGTGCAGTAGCATACAGAAACATGAACAAAATCGATCACAATTTTGGTACCGCAGTAAACGTTCAAACAATGGTATTCGGTAACATGGGTGATGATTGCGCTACAGGTGTTTCATTCACAAGAAACCCTGCGACAGGCGAAAATAAATTCTATGGTGAATACCTGGTAAATGCACAAGGTGAAGACGTTGTTGCAGGTATCAGAACTCCAAAACAAATCGCTGAATTGGAAACAGATATGCCTGAACTCTATGAACAATATGTTTCAATTGCAAAACAATTAGAAAACGGTTATCACGATGTTCAAGACATGGAATTTACAATTGAACGCGGTAAATTATGGATTCTTCAAACTCGTAACGGTAAAAGAACAGCTAAAGCTGCTATCAAAATTGCCGTTGATATGTTCGAAGAAGGCATCGTAACAAAAGAACAAGCTATCAACTTAGTTGATCCTTATTCCGTATACCAAGTTTTACTTCCTTGCTTCAATCCGGCAGCAGTAAAACACTCTCATAAAGTTTCAAAAGGTGTTAACGCATCTCCCGGTGCTGCTGTTGGTAAAATCGTATTTGATACTGAAGAAGCTGCAGAACGTGGTTCAAAAGGTGAAAAAGTCATCTTAGTAAGAATTGAAACTTGTCCTGATGATATTCACGGTATGGCTGTTTCTCAAGGTGTTTTAACTCTTAGAGGCGGTGCTACTTCTCACGCAGCAGTAGTTGCAAAAGGTATGGGTAAACCATGCGTTTCAGGTTGTGAAGATTTAGTTATCGATTTAAAAGCTGAAACAATTACTTGTGCTGACGGAACTGTATTCCACAAAGACGATATTATTTCTCTTGACGGTGGCACAGGTGACGTTATGGAAGGTGCTATTGAACTGGTTGAAGCAGGTATTGATGCTGACTTCGAAAAATTCTTTGGTTGGGTTAACGAAATCAAAGAATTGAAAGTTGAAGCTAACGCAGATACTCCTAAAGATATCGAAAATGCTATCAAATTTGGTGCTGAAGGTGTTGGTCTTTGCAGAACGGAACACATGTTCATGGATCCTGACAGACTTCCTTGGGTACAAAAAATGATTATTGCAGGAACTACAGAAGCTAGAAAAGATGCTTTGGCAAAACTTCTTCCTATGCAATATGCAGACTTCTATGCAATGTTCAAAGCATTAGGCGATAAACCTTTAACAGTAAGACTTCTTGACCCGCCATTGCACGAATTCTTACCTTCTAAAATAGAATTAGTTGAAAAAGTTGCAACTAAAAAAGCATTAGGACAAGATTATGCAGAAGACGCAAAAATGCTTGAAATCGTTGAAAACTTGTCTGAATCCAACCCAATGATGGGATTAAGAGGTTGCAGACTTGGTTTAACATATCCTGAAATCAATGAAATGCAAGTTAGAGCTATTTTTGAAGCTTGCTGTGATTTGAAAAAAGAAGGTTATGCAGTTAAGCCTTGGGTTATGATTCCTCTTATCGGTCATGTAAACGAACTTAAAGTTGCTAAAGAAACTTTGGTACGTGTTGCAAAAGACGTTATGACCGAAAAGGGCATTGAAGTTGAATACAAATTCGGTACAATGATTGAAATTCCTCGTGCTGCTCTAACAGCTGATGAAATTGCAGAATACGCTGAATTCTTCTCATTCGGTACTAACGACTTAACTCAAATGACATTTGGTTATTCAAGAGATGACGCTGAAGGCAAATTCTTGAAAAACTATGTTGAACAAAAAATCTTACCTGCTAATCCGTTTGTAACTTTAGACCAAAAAGGTGTTGGTCAATTAGTTGAAATGGCTATGGAAAAGGGTAAAACAGTTAATACAACTTTGTTAGGCGGTGTTTGTGGTGAACACGGTGGCGATCCTGATTCAGTTAAATTCTGTCACAGAATTGGCTTGAATTATGTATCTTGCTCACCATTTAGAATTCCACAAGCAAGATTAGCTGCTGCACAAGCTGCTTTGGAAACCAAAAAAGCTTGCTGTTGTTGTTAATTAACAACGGTTAAACTAAAAAGCAGGAGTGAAATCGCTCCTGCTTTTTTATGTAGGCAAATTATATTCAAATAAAACACCATGTCATTGCGAAGGAGTGAAACGACTGTCGCAATCCACGTAATGTTGATGCTTAGCTACATAATTATGTGGATTACTACGTCACTCGAAATGCAGTTGTTCCTCGTAATGACATAATTTTACATGTATCATCCGAAGGATGATAATTGCACTCGCTAGAGTGCCGTAATCTCTGCATAGAAATTGTTGGTTTTTATGAGCAAAATTTCCAACGTTATGTTGAGAAATTTTGTAACATAAAAACCTTACAAATTCTAAACTTGTGCGTGATTTCTTTCTTCTTTGGGTACTTTTCTTCTTTCTTTTTTCGCACCAAAAGAAAAGAAAGAAGAAAAGTACAAATCACAAAATTTAAAAGTTTGCATAAACTTTAAATTCAAAACTATTACGTTCTGATAATTTGCTTTTATGTATCCTACCATTTAATATATACATCTACAATTGACAGGGTTTTAAGATATGCAAAAACCCGAGGTAAAAACCTCGGGTTTTTATTTATAAAATCACACTTATTATTTTACTTGCTTTTTAGGAGTTGACTGAGCTGCTTGAGATTGTTGTTGCACCGGCTGTTGAGTAGCTGCAGCTTGGGGTTGAGCTGACGCACCTTGCGTTGCATTTGCATTTTGATTATGACTGCCATTTGCTACATTACGAGGTTGAGCCGAGTTTGTTCCTGCATTTACAGCTGATGAACCACCGGCTTGAGAACTACCGTTAGCATTTCCTCCTTGTTCAAGTTCTTTTACTCTGTTGTCTTTTACTTCAATATCTTGCTTAGCTTCTTGCTGTTGACCTTGCGCGGCAGAAACTCCGGCACCGGCTGCAGCAGCGGCAATTTCTTTTTCTTCAGCAAACGCTTCAGCTTCTGTCATACCTGTTTCAGCGGTTGCAACTTCTTCTTCTGCTTGTGCAACTCCTTCTTCTGCTTGTGTAACAGCTTCACCTGCTTCAGCATTTTCTGCTTTTGCCTGTTCTTCTTTTGCTTTAGCTGCTTCTAATTCAGCTCTTGTTTTTTCTAACTCAGCTTTTCTTTCGGCATAAGTGGGATCTTCCGGACTCATGCCTGCCACTTCAGCTTCTAAGCCTCGTACGTTACATTCCAATTCACCAACATCAGCAGTTGCTTCTTTTTCTGCCGACTCTTTTTCTGTTTTGGTTGCATCTGCTTCTGTTTTAGTTGCATCAGCTTCTGATTTAGTACCTTCTGCTTCTGTTTTTTCGGTTGCAGCCTCGCCTTTTTTAGCTTTGGCATCAGAAGAAGCAGCTTTTGCTTGATTTTCAGTTGATTTTGCTTTATTTACACCTTGATCAGCGCTTTTTCCGGCTGCTTTTGAATCTTGTAAATTTTGTTTTGCTTTATCAACGCTTCCGCCATCATCGCTTGATAATTTATTTTTAATTCCGTTATAAGCATCTTTTGCACCTTCCGTTGCAACACCGCCTACAAATGAACCTGTTGCGGTACTAACAGCATTGGTACCTAAGCTGCCCCAATCAAATCCACTGCTACTGCTGCCTGAAGATGAAGAAGAGGATGATGATGTGCTTTTGCCTCTGCCCGGTACAATTGTGACACCTGTGCCAATTCCCATGCTGCTGGTTGCAGCCATTAAATCAGCGGTGCTATCTGAACTGATACTTGCTTTTATACCTTGACTGCTTGAGGCTGTCGCAGTTGAAGAACCGGATTGTGTAGCACTTTGAGTGGTTGATTGAGCAGAAGTTGCAGAAGTTGCTCCGGCTTTTTGGTTAGATGCTCCTGCTTTTTGAGCTTCTTGTTCAACTCTGTTAGCATTTCCGCCAAGTTGATTTACTTCGTCTTTTAATTTATTAACTTCACCACTGTTAGCATTTTGCTTACTTACAGCAGATTTTAATTCTTCTTCTTTTGCTTTTAAATCTTGTGAACCGCCTTTAGAAGAAGATGCTTTTATCGGATCGGTCGCCCCGGAATTACCAAAGCTCAAACCTAAAGCATCATCATAAAAACCGTTTGTATCAAAATTCATTTCGCCGTTTTCATCTTCATTAAAGTAATCATCGCATGATTTTTCTTCTTCTTGCCCGAACACACTTCCGTCTTGAACCTGACCGCCTTCTTGCATGCCAAATATATTAGTACCTTGTGTTGCACCAGCTTTTTCAACATTCTGGTTGCCGAAAATGTTTTGACTTGAAAGTCCTTCTTTATTACGTTGGGAAAGTGTTAAAAACGGGCTGTCTTTTACTTCATTGGGATTTTTTTTGCCCGAAATATTTGGATTGAAAGCCATGCTCTAATTCTCCTCATATATTAAAAGTATCTCTTGAATATATAAAAACGATATACTAAAAAAAATTGCCTTAATTTTTAAAATTAAATAAGCAAAAAAATATGACTTTCTGTAAATTATTGAAAAATTGCACTTGTGTATAAATTTTGCTTGTGTTATTAATTAGATAAATGTGAAAAAGGAGAAACAAACATCATGGTAAAAATACGTTTAAGAAGAATGGGAATGAAAAGAACCCCCCACTTCAGAGTTGTAGTTATTAATTCAAGAGAAAAACGTGAAGGACGTCCAATTGAAGAATTGGGATATTATAATCCAAAGACTAAAGAAATGAAACTTAATAAAGAATCAGCTTTGGAATGGATAAAGAAAGGCGCACAACCTTCAGAAACAGTTCAATATCTTTTGAACAATTGCAACGCAGATGGTTCTTTGAACTATCAAAAGAAAGAAGTTGAAAAAATTTCTAAAAAGGCACAAGCTAAGTTAGAAGCAGCAAAGAAAGCTGAAGCAGAAGCTGCTGCTGCACCTGCTGAAAATACGGAAGTTGCTGCCGAATAATTTTGACAGAAGATTAAAAAACTTAAAAACCCTCCTTTTTTACCAAGGAGGGTTTATTAATTTACAGAGAGGCATTTATGTATACAAAAGAAGAAATTGAAAATATCGTAGAACAAGCACAAGAAATACTAACCAAAGAATTCAAACAATATGATAAAATCAGAGATTATAATCAGGAAAAAGTTTTGGATGCATTTATCAAAAATAAAATAGGCGAAGAACATTTTGCTTATGTGTCAGGATACGGACACGATGATATAGGCAGAGATGCCACAGATAAAGTCTTTGCTGATATTTTCAAAACCGAGGCTGCTATTGTAAGAAATCATTTTGCTTCAGGAACACATGCTCTTGCTTGCGTATTATTCGGCTTACTCAGACCGAATGACGAGCTTTTATCGGTAGCCGGCAGACCTTATGACACAATGGAAGAAGTTATCGGATTAAGAGGAAATGAAAAAGCATCACTAAAAAGTTTTGGTATAAAATATGACGAAGTTCCTCTTATAAATAATTTAGATATAGATTTTGATTTGTTAGAGAAAAAAGTTACAGAAAAGACAACAATGGTACTAATTCAACGCTCGAGGGGATACTCTACGAGAAAATCTTTGAATATTGATACCATTGAAAAAATAGTTAAAATTGTAAAGAATAAAAACCCGAAATGTATTTGTTTTGCAGACAATTGCTACGGTGAATTTGTTGAAGCAAAAGAACCAACGGAAGTCGGTGTTGATATAATAGCAGGCTCATTAATTAAAAACCCGGGAGGCTCTATTGTGGAGTGTGGCGGATATATTGCAGGAAGAGCAGATTTAGTCGAACTTGCCGCAACAAGACTTACGGCACCGGGAATAGGGTCGAGAGGCGGAAGCATGCTTAATCAGACAAGATTAATTTTGCAAGGGATTTTTATGGCACCATCCATCGTTATGGAAGCTGTTAAAGGTGCCGTACTTGCCGCAAAACTTCTTTCCGACCTTGGTTTTACCACAACTCCTGATGCTTATACAAAGAGAACAGATATTATACAAGCCGTTGAATTTGGCAAACCCGAACCTTTAGTAGCATTTTGTAAAGCCGTTCAGGCATCAAGTCCTGTTGAATCATATCTTACACCTGTACCTGATGAAGTTCCGGGATATGATGATAAATTAATTATGGCAGGCGGAAGTTTTATAGAAGGTTCAACAATTGAACTTAGTGCTGACGGGCCATTAAGACCTCCTTACGTGGCATATATGCAGGGTGGAATTAATTTTGCCCACGTCAAAATTGCAATGAAAAGAGTTTTAACGGAATTGCTGAAAGATTAGTTACATAAAAATGTTTGTAACATTAAAATTAATAAATTTCTCAGCTTAAATAATTGCTAAAATACATTAAAAATAAAGTTTTCAGAGAAAATAACCAAATTGACAAAAATCCATTTGTAACATTTTCTTTACAAAAAGAATTTAAAAATTAAAGTTTTTCAAGGCATGTGCCGATAACATGTGCGTGAGGCGAAAAGCCGAAGTTACGAAAAGGAGTATAAGTCGATGGGACTATCAGCAAGTCAATTTAGATATTTATCTCTAACCGCAAGACAAAGCGATTTGGAATACCAATCTCAAATTATTTGCCAACAAAGAATTGAATTGGCTAACAAATCAACTGATGCAGCCAAAGCGTATGCTGACGGCATGAATAACAAAATCATCAAAGTCGGACTTAACGGTAGAAACACTGATGGTACTGCAACAAAAACTTGGAAAGAAATGACTTATGCAAATCTTCTTGAGCAAGGCTTTAACATCATAGGTTCGAATGGAGCACCTTTAGACCCGAGTCCGTACCTTGATATTACGGAAGGTGCAATAATTACCGGAACTAAATTCCAGTCATTACCGGATTCGGCAAAGGAAAAATTTACCGCAAATGATGACGGCACTTATACGGCTAATTTCAATGTCAGAGTAGCCGACCCGACATTTAACGGTATGGATGTTCAAAGTGTACTCGTAAGCGGACAAGGGCAAATCGTAACATCTGCGTTCTATGCGTTCTTGAGGGATCATGGTTACGAAACGGGTTCATATTACGATGACAAAGGCGAACCTACGACATACCAAAAATTACTCGACCAATACGGAAGCGACAGTGCTACCGCAGGTTTATCAACGGTAATTGACTGGAGAGCAGATGCCTCAAATATGTTTAAGCAGGAATATTATACAGAAGACGACCCTGCCGTACTGGCTAAATACGAAGCAACTACTTCTGAAATTCAAGCACAAGACAAATTGATGGAACAAGAATTGAAGAAAATCGAAACTGAACATAAAGCAATTCAAACAGAAATGGAATCAGTAAAAAAAGTAATCGATAAGAATATCGAGAACACATATAAAACATTCGGTTAGTAACAGAAAAGAAAGGACATAAAATATATATATTAAGAATTGTAACAATATATAAAAAATATGAATATCGTATATATAAATTGTTTTAAGTAATATATATAGGACTTTCTAAATAGGCATTAATTAAATATAATATAAGGAGTAAAAACTATGGGTTTAGCAGCAAGTCAAGCAAGGTATTTAACACTAACAGCCAGAAAAAGTGATTTAGAGTATCAATCACAAACAATCAATTCAAGACGTATTCAGTTGTCTTATAAGACAGCAGAAATCGCAAGAGCATACTCAGAAGGTATGAACAACAAAGTTATCAAAATGCAAATGGCACAATTAGGCACAGATGGTAACACAACAAAAACTTGGAAAGAATTAACATTTGAAAACTTACTCGCAAGTGGTGAGTATATGATTATCGGTACAGGCGGTGCAGCATTAGAACCGAACCCGTACAATATTGAAACTGTAAATACTGAATTTCACCACAAGGCAGCAAGCGCAGCAGACCACCATATAACAGCAGATGCATTTGGAAAATTATCCACAGCCAATCAAGCAGCATACCGCTCATCAGTTGTTGAAGAAGTAAAAGATGAAGATGGTAAAGTTACAACTCCTGCAGGTGTTGAATATGTATTGAAAGATAAAATTTCAGATGATGTTTATAAAAAACTTACAGATGCCACTGTCAAAGGCTTTTTCGATGCAAAAACAGAAGCTGAAACAACAATTAATTACAAGTTCAACCCTAAATACTATACATCTAAAAATGCAATGGATTTACAATCATTATTAGTAAGCGGTAAAGCCCAAATCGTTTCAAAAGCATTCTTCGATTATATGGTAAACCACGGCGGTTATTCTTACGAAGCAGGTTTATCAGAAAGTAACAGAACTTACCAATCATTACTTGATGAATGGGAATCAAATGACAGCAAATATAACAACGACAACCTCCCTTCAGTAATTGACTGGAGATCTGATGAAACAAGTACATTCGCTCAAAAAACATACACTGAAGATGACGCTGATGTCCTTGCAGCATACGAAGCAGCAACTGCTGAAGTTCAGGCACAAGATAAAATGCTTGAAATGGAAGAAAAGAACATTGAAACTCAACACAAAGCAATTGAAACTGAACTTGAAAATATCAAGAAAGTAGTTCAAAAGAACATAGAAGAAACATTTAAAATATTCTCATAAACCCATAGAATTATAAATATATAAGTTTAAAAGTCCCTTAATCTTGCTTGCTAAGGGACTTTTTCTTTTGGTATAGCTTTTTATTAACAAAAAAGCAGACCATATACAAAGTCTGCTTTTTAAATTAATTTCTTCAAAGTTTACTAAACTTTTTGAACTTTGTTAGCTTTGATGCAAGATGTGCAAACTTTGATTTTTTGAACTTTTCCGTCTACAACTGCCGTAACTGTTTGCAAGTTAGGAACTTGACGATGTACATTAGCTTTATGAGAAAAAGATAATTTGTTTGCTTTATTTGCAATTTTTCCGCATATTGCGCATTCTCTTGACATGATTTGACCTCTTTTCTACTTGTTT
Organism: Candidatus Gastranaerophilales bacterium; assembly: GCA_045598245.1. Classification (GTDB taxonomy): domain Bacteria; phylum Cyanobacteriota; class Vampirovibrionia; order Gastranaerophilales; family JAILCC01; genus JAILCC01. Next base: position 332 of record JAZLLQ010000009.1, on the reverse strand, counting down.
CTATATGATAATCAAAAGAAAAATAAATTTCAAGTACCTGTATTTTGGGAACAGTGATTTATGCAAATCGCATAATATTTTTATATTATGGCGTAGGTGTAGGTTTATTTATTTTGTATAAACTTTGAAACGATTCTGAATATTTTTCAAGATTTGTATTATTAAATTCAGTCGTTCCTTTATTAGCCATTATTGCATCTATCTCAACATCATCACCAGGAGGAGTATCGGTTATATTATTTGGGCCTCCCGCAAATACAGCATTGAATATTGATGTATTTTTTGTTTTATGAGTGGGATCAGCATCAAAAGTTAAGTCACCAACAAAATTT
>JAZLLQ010000008.1:0-18618 GCA_045598245.1 Candidatus Gastranaerophilales bacterium | reverse complement strand
ATTAAGGCTCATGCTGAAGAAAACAGTGAAGAAAAAGCAATAGTTATTGCATCTGTTGATGATATTGTTGAACATTTGGACGAAATTAAATCTTCTAAAAAAATTGGTATTGTAATTCAAACTACTCAAAAAACCGAGAATTTGCAGAGTATTTTAGCTGCAGTTGCTCAATATGCTAAGGAATTAAAGGTTTATAATACTATTTGTATGACCACAGCTAACAGGCAAAAAGAAGCAAAGGCTCTTGCTAACGAAGTCGATTTGATGATTGTCGTTGGTAGTAAAACAAGCGCTAATACTTCTCATTTGGCCGAAATTTTAAATGGAATAACTAAAACTATTCATATTGAAACTGAAAAAGAAATTGAAAATTACAAAGAAATAATTGAAAAATCAAAAAATATAGGTGTTACAGCCGGAGCATCAACTCCGGAATATATAATTAACAATGTTATAACTGCAATTGAATTGAAAGGAGAAATATAAAATGACAAAAACATTGGAAAAACCTGTTATGAGCGAATTTGAAAGATTATTAAATGAATCATTCTCATATTCATTTAAGGCTGCAGACCTTGTAAAGGGTACTATTGTAAAAATTGATGTAAAGGAAATTTTGGTTGACATTGGTGCTAAATCTGAAGCTGTTCTTCCTTTAAGAGAAGTATCAAAAAATGATTTAGAATCAGAAAATGCATTAAAAGTTGGTGATGAAAGAGAATTTTTAATTCTCAAAGAAGAAGATGACGAAGGTATTATTACTTTATCTTTGAAAAGAGTTTCTCTTGCACAAAATTGGGAAAAACTCGATCAGGCTCGTCAAAATAATGAAACAATTAACGTTACTGTTGCGGCATTAGTAAAGGGCGGTGTTGTTGTTGAAGTTATGGATTTGAGAGGTTTTGTTCCTTCAAGCCAATTAAGAACCGGTACACCTTTTGAAGGTTTAATCGGAACTGAATTGGAAGTTAAAGTTATTGAATCTGATCCTAAGAAAAACAAATTGATTTTAAGTCAAAGACTTGCTTTAGCAGAACAAAGAGAACAAATCGTTGAAGATGTTATCAATAATCTTGAAGTTGACCAAGAAGTTGAAGGTCAAGTTGTCAGAATAGCTGATTTTGGTGCTTTTGTTGATATTAATGGTGTTGATGGCTTGCTTCCTATTTCCGAAATTTCTTGGCAGCGTATTAAACACCCTGCTGACGTACTTCAGTTGGGCAAAACTATTAAAGTCAGAATTTTGAAAATTGACAGTGAATTGAACAGAATCAGCCTTTCATTGAAGAGAATGGGTGAAAATCCTTGGACTAAAATTGAAGGTCAATTTAAAGAAGGACAAATTGTTACCGGTGAAGTTAACAAGATTACTTCTTTTGGCGCATTTATTAATATTTTCCCGGGAGTAGAAGCATTATTACCTGCTGCAGAAATGGGTGAAGGTCAAATTAACCCATACAATGTAGTTAATGTTGGTGATGAGATTGAAGTATTAATTAAACGTTTTACTCCTCAAGAACACAGAATAGGCTTGAGCTTGAAGGATGTTGAACTTGCAAAGCGCGGTGAATATGTTCCAGAACCTCAAGAAGAGGAAGTTCCTTCTCAAGAAGAAATAACAGTTGAATAATATTTATGCTTAACTTCAAAAAGGCTCTCAATTCTGAGAGCCTTTTTGATAAATATTATTTAAAATTCTTTTGATAATTTCATCGCTTTTTCTCTTAATTCTTCAAGTGTTCCGTCATTTTTTACAACATAATCCCAATCTGTTATACTGTCCAGTAAAGTTTCAGTTGGGTCGTCTTCTTTTACCAAAGTTCCTCTTAATGCTCTATTTTCTCTTGGTGCTTCTACTCTTATTGATTTAGCACCATGTTGCTTGAATAACTCTAATTCATGAGGAACTCTTAAATCAGGAACGATAATATTTCCATCTTGTTCAATAATTTTTTTTAACCAAAAATCAGGGTCTTGATTTCTTCCCCAATTTCCTAAATTAATTAGATCAGCTCTGTATTGGTGCTTGTTTGATTCTATCTCGTCAAAAGTAAGACCTTTCCTTTTGCCGTACTCAATTTTTATTGCATCACCGATGCCTATTCTCTTATAATCTGTTAAAACTTCAAGTAAGAATTTTGCTACTGTATCTTTACCGGAAAATTGTTTTCCTGAAAGAACTATTATTTTATTTGCCATATCTATTCCCTATTCATGTTCTGTGCAAGTATTTTTGAAATTATTAAACCTAAGCCGCTAAAATCAAGTTTTTCGTTTTTAGCTTGAGCAATTTGTAAATGAGTATAAATGTTTTCAAGAATTTCAATGAATACTACTTTGGGGATTAATCCATTTTGAAAATCATCGACAAGTTCAAACATAAAAGCAAAAAGCTCAGGTGTTTTTGATATTTCTGTTATTTTTTCAATTACAACCGCAATTTCTTTTGTAAAATCGGCGTTGATGATTCTTATATAATACTGTGCAAATTTGAATATTTCTGAAATTATTTCATTTGCACTTTTGTAATTTTTTTTATAATTATAAAAACGGTTAAATTCTGTTAATATGTTTGATTCATTTACCATTTCTGACGTTTGTTGCATAGAGACATAACTTACCAAAAATGTTATGAAGTTTTCGCCGTCATTGTTAAAAGTTTCTTCAAGCTGATTCCAATATTTGGTAAGTATTTCATGTTGATCTTCTTCAGGTATTCCCATAAAAATATAATTTTTTATTTTTTCAAATCTTGTTAGTGGAGTAGAAAAAGCGTTTATGCTGTCAAAAATAAGTTGGGGATTATCTTCTGCTCCTAATTTAATGTTTATAATTTGAAGTTTTTTTAGTGCTTCAACATATTCATCAAGTTTATAGTTTCGGTTTTCTATTCTGTCTGTAAAATCCCTGTATGCTTGTGTATATGCTGAATTGCTTTTGTATGCGTAATCTTCTGTTGTTAGAAGATTTTTGTATATTTCGTTATCGGAATTTTCTATGTCTAACTTAATATTTCTTGTTGTTATTTCACTTCGATACAAAAGCACTTTTTTTAATTTTTGTTCATGGTAATGGTCGCATAGAGCAAAAACAAATATGTTGACTGCCATAATACGCTGAAAACCATCTACCAATTTTATTCGAGAATAAGCTCCTGCATTAGCGGAAATAATTATCCCGAAAAAATGAGAATAAATTTCTTTAGAATTAATCAACGCTTCAATGTCATCGTACAACTGTGCTGTTTTTGGGGTATCCCAAACAAACTCTCTGTGCCAACAGGGAATTTTTATCGACAAATTTTCCGCTAATATGTCTAAAATACTACATTTATTCGTTTCCATGGCTTTTATTATAGTTCATAAAGCTAAAAATTGCAAAAACATTATATTTGAAGAAACGAACATGCATATTAAAAAAGTTCTGATTTTCTCAGAACTTTTTAAGGATAAATAGTGTAATCAATAATTGCTTTAAATCTTTTTATTAGCTGAAAGTTTTCATTTCACTTTCTACGTTTTTGCTTAGTCTCTTTTCTTGGCTTTCTAATGAAGTTGTAATTGCTTCTAATTTAGTTTGAAGATTTGCTCTTTCCATTTCCATTAACTTGTCTTGTGATTCAAGTAATGCAGATTGAACATTGTATTCAGCTTTGAAAACTTCCCAATCATCATCGATATCTTGGTAATCTGATTCATAATTCGGGTCATCTTTGTCTAATTCACCCATTGCTAAAGTTTTTGCTGATAATTTTGCTTGGTAGTCTGATTGTAATTCGCCTGTGTGTAATGTTAATGTTTCACGTCTTTGGTCGATTATCATTCTTTGTGCTTCAAGTTGACTTTTTTCTAATGTTAGGGCTAGAACCATACTGTTAATTGCTGCTATTGACATCTTATTTATCCTCTTTTCTTTGTTTATCCTCTTGTATATATATAAAGTATATAAGTATATAAAAATTGCTTATTTTGTATATACTTTGCTTAATATTTCTTTACAATATGTCTGAAACACAATTATATCAAGAAGAAATAATTAATGCTTTTTGTATGCATTTTTCATTTTGTATATATCTGGATAAATTTCTGTCCAAATTTCAAATGCTTTCGCACCTTGAAGTATAAGCATGTTTAAACCGTTTGTATAATTAAACCCAAAATCTCTTGCGGTTTTTATAAGTAATGTTTCTTCAGGGTTGTATACCAGGTCAAAAATATATGTGTCTTTATTACCGTTTTCAAAAATATTTTTGTTTACCGGCATTTTGTTTTCATTTTCACCTAAAGTCCCAAGAGGAGTTGCATTAATAAGAATATCCGTATTTTCCAGTGAGTTAATATCGTCTAAACTGCTTACAGAAAAAGTCATGCCAGTTTTATCTTTTAAAGCATTTATGAAGTCAGCTGCCTTATCAAGATTTCTTGCACCAATTCTTATATTTTTGCAGCCTAAACTATCAAGTCCAAAAACCACTGCCAACGCTGCTCCACCGCATCCCAGCATGGTCGCATTTTTAATGTTTTGATGTTCTTCAGGTATTGAATTTACAAAGCCGAAAATATCGGTATTAAAACCTTTCAATTTCCCGTTTTTATTGATTTTAACCGTATTAACCGCACCTATTTTGGCGGTTTCATCATCAATTTCATCCAAATATTTTATAATATCAACTTTGTATGGAATGGTTATATTAAATCCTGTGTAATTGTTCTTTATAAAATATTTAATTTGCTTTTCAATATCATTTTCTGATATTTCAAACTTTTCATAGCTTCCTGATAAATTCGCACTATCAAGTGCTACTTTTTGGATAAGCGGTGATATTGAATGTTTTAGCGGATTACCTATAATTCCTAATTTAAAAAATTCTTTTTTCATGTGTATAATTTTATCATAATTAAGGATTTGAGAATAGGATGAATTATGGAATATTTTTTAATATTTTGTGTATGCGTATTTTCAGGTTTTTTAACCGGGCTATTGGGAGTTGGGGGCGGTATTGTTATTGTTCCGTTGTTTTTAAGCGTTTTACCACTTTTCGGAATAATTTTTTCTTTGCAAGAAGTTATAGGTATTAGTGCGACATGCGTTTTTATAAACAGTTCTGTGACTGCTTTTTACAGAAGAAAAGAAAAATTCTTGCCGTTCAAAACTATTATGCCTCTTGTAATATCAATTATTATAGGCACAATATTAGGGGCTTATTTTTCTGATTTTGCACCAAAGTATATTATTTTGGGAATTTTTATTTTGGTAAATTTGTTTTCTATATATCTTATTAATGGTGAGGTTTATTGTGATTTAAGACAGAAAAAAATTTCTTTTATTTTATATGTTATCTTTGCTTTTATAGGGGCAATAAGTTCTTCTATAGGCATTGGCGGTGCTGTTTTATTTGCAACTGCTTTAAAGTGTTTTTTGGGAAAAGATACAAAAGAGCTTTTGCCTACAATAACAATCTTGGTTTTATGTCATGCTTTTTTTGCATTTGCAAGTAAGTTTATACTTGGTCATGTAGCATTATTTATAATACCTATTGCTTTTACTGCTAGTCTTTTGGGTTCAAAAATCGGTGTAATCGTAAGTAAAAAACTGACAAGCAAAGTTTTAAATATTTTGCTCACAATTGTTTTAATTTTAGGATTGGTAAAGATTATTCATGAATTATTTGTATAATCTTAATTAATTTTTTTAGAATATATAATGTGAAAGATAGTAATTTTAGCAACTTTTTCTTTAAAATTTATTTTATTAAAATACCCTATCAACAGTATGTAAACAAAGGAAAAAATGTTGTAAAATTCTTGTTATGAATGAGTCAGTAGAAAAACTTAATGATGAAAATTTGAAAGCAGTCGGACTTGAACTGATGTTTTGTACTCCGGAAAGGTGCAGCTGTGAAGATGGTATTACAGCTATTGAACTTGCGCGTAAATTGAATTTGCCCACAGAAATTGTAAAGAAAAAACTAAAAATTTTATATGATAAGAAAATAATCAGAGTTACAGGAATTAATCCTAAGTATTGGAAGTTTGATGATTTCCAGTTTCAAAAAATGGACGAAAATGATGAGGTCTATCTTTTGCTTTCAGATTTTGAAAATGTTGATTTTGATAAATATTTTGAATATTGATTTTTGTGTTATAATTAATAAGGATATTTTATCAAGGTACAGACTGTTTTATGTCAGATACATCTAATCATGAAATAAATGATGATTCAGCTGATTTGAAGTACGAATTTTATCGTGCAATTAAAACTTTTTGCGTGATAATGATAATATTTTGTTTGGGTTTTGTTTTTAAAAAAGATTATGACAATCTTTTAAATAATGCAGGGTTTATTCGTTTTTATCCTGCTACAACTGTTTTTTATCAGGATTTTAAGGACGGTAGTGACTTTAATGAAATGAAAATCTCATTTGATTATTCGTCATTATCTTATGGTATTTTTAAAGATGAAAAAGAAATTGACAGATTTTTACTTGTTGCTAAGACAACTGAAGAAAATATGCCGGTTTCAGAAACAGGTAAGTATTTTTATTTTGTTAAAACCGGTTATCTCTTCTTATCTGATAGTGAATCTGAAATTTTACATTTGCAAAATCGCATAAAGTCAGGTAATAACGGTTTTTTAAATCAACGTAATGTGAAGCGGGTTGTAAAAAATCTTGATAAGAATAGAGATTATACTCTGATTATTGACGATATGCATTATTCAAATATTGATATTACAACTGGTGCAAATGATACTTTGGATAAAATTTTTGATAAAGTTATTGTGCAAGGGTTTAAGACTGATAAGGGACTCAATTTTTCAGGCGAAGTTGTATTTAATAATGATATTGCAGGTCTGGCTATGAATTTAAAGCATTTAAGAGAATGTTTTACTAAACGAAATATTAAGATTGTAGATTTTGATAAAGATAAAATTGCACTTATATTAGCGGTCAGGGATTTTGATTTATGGGCGCAAACTCTTGTTACATTGAGCAAAAGTCTACCTGATAATCAATATAGTGAAACATTAAAATTAATTCAAATTCTTTTTAATACTGACGTGGAATCAGATATTGTAAAAAAACTCAATGGAAATGGTGTGTTCTATTTGTTTACTGACAAAAATGATTTTCATCCTCTTTTGACGATTGATACGAAGCAAGATATTGCTGAGCAGGTCGGAAAGTATTTAGGTTTTTTGCAATTGACAAACGGCTTGAAACTTTCAGAGAAAGAAGTTAATAAAAAGCAGTTGAATGTTTTAACTAGCAAATTTTATCCGTATAATTTGAGTTTTGCCACGATTAATGGTAACCTCTTTTTACTTGGATATCAAAATATAATTGAACACTTAATTGAAAATAATGTTGATTCTGTAAATAAAACGAGTGATTTCTATTTTTATTCCGATATTACAAAGTTACCTGTTTTTGACAGAAAAAAAAGTATGATTTGTGATTATAGAATTTTTGAAATTGAATTTTCATTTACAAATAATATAGTTTTTAACGGTTCATTGAATAAATAATTTCTTTATTTATGATAAGATTTTTATATGATAGAGGATACTTTAAAATTAATAAATGATGAGTTTTCGGCTTTTGATAATTCTTTCAGAGCTTCTATAACTTCTTCCGTTCCCGATTTTGAAGAAGTTTTGCTTTATTTCTTAGAGCAAAAAAGTAAAAAAATAAGACCTGTTGTGGGGATATTATTATCTAAAATGCTTGGCTATTTTAATGAAAAACAATCTGCTTTTTTGCAAGCGGTAGAGTTTATACACAATGCAACTTTGTTCCATGATGATATTATTGATGAAGCAGATATCAGGAGAGGATTTCCTTCTCTAAATAAAAAGTTCTCAAATAAAATTGCCGTTCTGTCAGGTGATTTTTTTCTGACTTTAGCGATAAAACTTATTTCCAAGTTGAAAAATGACAAAATATACGAGCTTTTGGGTGAATATATGAAGTTGATTTGTGAAGGTGAAATAGAGCAAAATTATTCTATTAATAAGATTATATCTATTGATGAGTATATAGAAAAGTCAAGAAAAAAAACTGCACTTTTGTTTAAATTAACTGCAGAAGGTGTGGCAATTTTGGCAAATGCAAATGAAAATACAACTTCTGCGTTTGCGGAATTCGCAGAAAATTTCGGTATTGCTTTTCAAATCAACGATGATATAAGAAATTTTATGTCCAATGATAATAAGCCTGTTTTAAATGATTTAAAAAGTGGTGTTACAACAGCGCCTGTTATATATTTAGCAAATGAAAATACAACTGTTTCAGAACTTATTTTGAAATCTGATTTTGAAAAAATCCTCGAACTTTTGAAAAATTCGGATGCTATTTCAAAATCCGTTGCTTTGATGAAGTTCTATCAAGCAAAATCATGTTCTTCCCTTAAATCATTTGAAGATAATGAGTATAAAAATGCACTTATAAACTTATTTTCTTAATTTTGAAAGCAACGAAACTATCAGCAATATTGCACTGATGCTGGCAATTGCAATAAGATACATTTGAACAGCAGATACAATGTATGCTGCAATAAAGCCGGTTGCTATTGTTATAGCCATTAGCGTAAAGACGGTTTTATTATGAGAAAAGCCTGCTTTTAACAATTTGTGGTGTAAATGTTCCGCATCAGCACTAAATGGACTTTTGCCCTTAAGAAGTCGTCTTGTTGTAGCGAAACAAATATCGAAAATGGGTATTACCAATATGAATATAGGAAGGAATATCGTAAATGCAACTGATTTCATTACCCCCACAACCGATAGTGTCGCCAAAAGAAAACCCATAAACAGTGAACCGGAATCACCCATAAAAATTCTTGCAGGATTATAGTTGAACACCAAAAAACCTAAAATTGCTCCGGCAAGTATGAATGATAGCAATGTGCAGGTATCCTGTGGCGGCTGAACAACCAATGCTACTATACCCAATGTTATTGCACTTATTGTTCCTAACGTTCCGGCAAGACCGTCTACTCCGTCAATAAAGTTAAATGCATTTGACAATCCTACTATCCATAATATTGTTATTGGAAGGCTAAATATTCCGAATATGATAGGTGTACTCATAAATGGTAAGTTTGCGTATTCTATTTGTACGCCGAGCAAGAATGCAATTAAGGCTGCACCAATTTGCACTACGAATTTAAATTTTGCACTTAATCCGTATGTATCATCAACTATTCCTAAAATAAACATGATTGTACCGCCCACTAAAATCGCACTAATGCTGTTACCAAAAGGATATACTCCCTGCAATAAAATTACTGTTATTAGTGAGAAAATGGTACCTAGCCAAATTGCAATACCACCAAGTCTGGGAATTGGTTTTTTGTGAATTTTTCTTTCTCCCGGAAGGTCGTAGTATCCTTCTTTCAGACACATTTTTCTAACTAAAGGAACAACTGCTACACTAAATACAAATGCGGCAATAAAACCTATTATGGGCATTTTTATTAATTCGTTAAACATTATTCTCCTTTTGAATACAAAGGATATTTTTTACATAAATCGAGAGCCATTTGAGCTGATTTATCCATCAATTCTTTGTTTTCAGAATTTTTTACAACATTTGTAATTATTTCACCAACTATTTGCATGTCTTCGGTTTTAAATCCTCGTGTTGTAACAGCAGCTGAACCTAGTCTTACGCCACTTGTAACGAAGGGTGATTGCGGGTCATTTGGAACAGTGTTTTTGTTTGCTGTGATATGTACTTCTTCAAGAAGATTGGCGATATCTTTACCGGTTTTACCTATTTTCCTTAAATCAAGAGTTAATAAGTGGTTGTCAGTTCCGCCTGATACTACATCTAATCCGTTTGCAACCAGCGTTTCGGCAAGAGCTTTTGCGTTTGCAATAACATTCTTGCAGTATTCTTTGTATTCGGGTTTTAATGCTTCACCGAATGCAATTGCTTTAGCTGCAATTATATGTTCCAACGGCCCGCCTTGTGTTCCGGGGAAAACAGCTTTATCTATGCCGAGGGCGTGTTCTTCATCGCACATGATAACGCCGCCTCTTGGTCCTCTTAATGTTTTATGAGTTGTGGTTGTTACAAAGTGAGCATGACCAACAGGTGATGGGTGTAAGCCTGTTGCAACAAGCCCGGCGATATGGGCGATATCTGCAAGAAGATATGCGCCGACTTTATCCGCAATTTCTCTGAATTTTTTAAAATCTATAACTCTTGGATAATTGCTTGCACCTGCAATTATAAGTTTGGGTTTGTTTTCTATTGCAAGTCTTTCAACTTCATCATAATCAATGAAACCGTTTTCATCAACACCGTAGCTTACTACATCAAAGTACAGTCCTGAAAAATTAACAGGTGAACCATGTGATAAGTGTCCTCCGTTAGACAAATCCATGCTGAGAACTTTATCTCCAGGTTTTAGTGCATATAAGAATACAGCCATATTGGCTTGTGCTCCCGAGTGTGGTTGTACATTTGCATGTTGGGCTCCAAAAAGTTGTTTCACTCTATCTTGTGCTATTTTCTCAATTTTATCAATTACTTCGCAACCGTTATAATATCTTTTTCCCGGTTTACCTTCCGCATATTTGTTCGTTAAAACTGTTCCTGCAGCCGCAATTACAGCTTTAGAGGTAAAATTTTCGCTTGCGATTAATTCTATTGTATTTTGTTGTCTGGATAGTTCTTCCTCAATTAAGCCTGCTATTTCAGGGTCATTTTTCCTTATTAAATCAATTTCCATAAATACATACTCCCTATGTTGCACCTCTCATTTTACTAAATTATCGTCTAAAAAAACTCAAATTACAACCCATTTTGAGATATTAAATTTTTAGTGTATAATAACCTTATGGGTATTAAGGATATAATTTTTAACAATAAAGAAAATATATACGATAATTTCCCTGATGCAATTATTGTATTAGATTTCATGCGTAACATTGTTGTTTGGAACAAAAGAGCCGAGATGCTCTTCGGTTATTCTAAAAATGAAGTTAAAAACAAGAATGTTATGATGCTTTTTGATGAGAATTTAGATAGATTTAATAAAATTATCGGGTTGAATCATGGCACTATTTTAAATGCTGTTACAAAAAACGGTGAGAATATTTTTGTTGATGTTACTGCGTTTGATGCTTATAGCTCTGCAAAAACTGTTATTTCTGTTCGTGCATTATCAAACAAATTTTTAGAGTTACAAAATCTTTTAGATGATTATCAAACGACAAAACAGTTGGTTTCTAACAGGGATAGTTTTTTAAGTAATTTGAAATTTGATTTTATTACACCGTTAAATGCCTCTATTGGCTTTTCTCAAAGTTTACTTGATGGTATTTGCGGTAAAATTACCAAAAAACAAGAAAAATATTTGAGTATTATAAATACAAATTCACAGAAATTAAAAAATCTCATGGAAAAAACATTTGAAATTATATCACTTGATGCTGATAATCGTGAATTCGTTTTTAAAAATTTTGATTTTATTTCAATGATTGCGTATGCAATAGAGAAATTTCAAAATAAAATTTCTGAAAAAGGTTTGGTGCTGATTCAAGATATACAAACTGAAAAAAGAAATGCATTTGGCGATGAATATGCTTTCGCTCAAATGTTATCGATTTTACTCGATAATGCGGTTAAATTTACTAATGCGGGAAAAATTGTTATTAAAATTTCTCATCCCGATGTTGCATTATTAGAGGCTAACAAGATAAAAGTACCGGCAGGTTATTCTGAAAATTCTTATATTAAAATTGAGGTTATTGACACCGGTATTGGTATCTCACCTGAGAGATGCGGTGAAATTTTTGATGAGTATTCTTCTAAAAATTTAGAAATTTCGCAAAAATATGAAGGTACCGCATTATCATTGCCTATCGCAAGAAAATTGGTACATAAATTTAATGGGGCAATTTTCTGTAATATCAATTCAGATTCTGACTCCGGAGCTGTTTTTACACTGATTTTGCCTATTGAAAAAATGAAATTTAGCGATTAAATTCTGCTTTTTAAAAGAGAAATTCTTCTTTGAATGGTGTTTTTTAAAGTTGTATTGTCTGTTAATTCCGTGAATTTATTGTATTGTGAAATAGCTTCTCTGTAATTTTTTTCTTTTTCGGCAATAATTCCCAATCCATAATATGACATTGCAAATTTATTGTTTATACTTATTAATTTATAGTAAACATTTTTAGCATCATTTAGTTTATTCATATCAAAAAGTGCTACGGCTTTATTGTATAGTGCAAGGGTATTATTTCCATCAATTTGAAGGGCTTTGTTATAACATTCAAGAGCTTTTTCATTTTCAAGATTTTCTTTATATAAATTCCCTAATTTTATATTTGCATTTATTGTTGCTGTGTCACCTTTTACTGCAATTTCATATTCTTTTAGAGCTTTTTCCTGCATTTGTAATTTTAAATATGTATCTCCCAAACCTTCATGAGCGGCAGCAAGATTCGGGTCTAATTCAAGCGCTTTATTAAATGCACCTATTGCCTCTTCTGTTTTGTTGAGTGCATTGAGTGAGTTTCCGTATGCAACAAAATCATATTCATTTTTTGTATTTGAAGCAATAACTTTTTCAAAAAGCTCTGTACTTTTTTCGTGATTTCCTTGTTGTTGATAGTAATATGCCAAGCCTGAATAAGCTGACAGGTTGTTAGAATTATAGCTTAATGATTTTTCATAATATGTTTTAGCTTCTTCATAATTTTGTTTGTCAAGTAAACTTGCTGCATAATTTGTGTAACAATTTGATAGTTCTGTTTTAGTTTCGTTATTAGGTTTTATTGCTAATGATTTTTCAAATACATCTATCGCTTTTTTATAATTTTGGGTCTTTTCAAATGCTAAACCTGCGTTGAATAAAATTTCCGCATCGTTGTCGAAATTAACCAGCAGCTCATCATAAAGTTGATTTGTTTTAGTTATATCTCCTTTTAATTGGTATGCAAGTGCTAATTGTTTTTTAGCATCAAGATTTTTTGAGTTTATATTAATTGCTTTTTGAAAATTATCAATAGCAATATCGTATTTTTTATTTTTTAACTGAATTATCCCAATATTGAGGTATGCATTATCATTTGTTTGATATTTTTCCAAATATTTTTGATATTGTTCTAATGCTTCCGAAATTTTATCATTTGACGCTAAAAGGTTTGCATAATCAAATCTGTATTTTTCAAAATCTCCACCAAGAAAGAACGCTCTTTCAAAGCATGTTAATGCTGATTTTGGATTTGAAGGAGTTGTATTAATGTATGAAATAGCTAAATTCGCATAAGCATTAGCATTGTTTGGATTTTGTTTTATTTCTTGTTTGAAGCCTTCAATTGCATTTTGGTAATCCCCATTTTTCATGAGTGCATAAGAAAAAATGTAGTAGTCTTTAAAATCTCTCGGGTTTTTCTTGAAAATATATTTGAAATTTTCTATTGCATTTTTGTAATCTTCTTTTTCAATGTATAAAGATGCAAGATTTTTACGTGCTTCCATGTGATCAGGATATGATTTCAGAAATTCTGTATAATATTTTTTAGCATCTTCGTTTTCTTGTAGCATAAACGATACATTTGCAATATTATACAGGTTATATTTGTACGAAGGTGAGATAGTGTATGATTTCAAATATGCTTCTTTTGCACCTTTGTAATCATTATTTTGTTGAAGGATATTACCTATGCTGACATATATAAATGCATCATCAGGTTTTATAAGTGTAGCTTTTTTGTATATTTCAATGGCTTTTTGCCAATTACCAATATCGTTATATACACCTGCCATTTTAAGGTATAGCATAGCATCAGTCGGAGATGCGTTAATAGCTTTTTGGTATTCTTCAATTGCTTTATCAGGCTGTTTTATTGAAAGATAGTAGTTTGCACTAAGATAGTACTGATATGCTGAAGGTGACATTGCGTGAACTGTACTACCTAGCAATGCACAAGAAAGTATTATTGATGTAAGTGTTTTTTTTATCATAATCACAATTATAAACTACGTTTCAATATTTATTATCAACTGAAAGATTATACCGGTCAAGTCGTTTTGTTATGGTTCCTGTATTTCTGATTTTATCTTTACTGAAGGGAGAGGTTGGGTTGCTCCTGTTGCAGGTTTATTGTTTCCGGATTTGCTATTAGTGTTAGCTTGTACATTATCTTGTGTTTTAGGAATTATCTTAGGTTTTGATTTTTTCTTTAAATATGTTGTATTATCCCACCGGATATCGACATAATCAGTTTGACGTTTAAGGTTTTCGATTTGTGGCATAATTGAAGTGAGGCGTTCAATTCTGTTTTTGAGAGTTGTATTTAATTCTCCTATCCTTATTTTGATTGTTTCCAATTGGGCATATACATCGTTTTTATTTCTGATATCAAGGTATATAAGTTTTTCTGATGAAAAATCTTCAATACGTTGTGCTAAAGTTTGAAGAGATAAAATTTCATGTTTTGACCATTTTGTATAATCGTCATATGTTAAAATTTTATATGTTTTACATTTTTTATCGTTTATTGGGAGATATTCCTTTGTAATAATATTTCCGTCAAGTGTTATAGCAGCAATTTCAGGTGCAGTAGGGTTTGGTGAAATTGTCAAAGCTGGAATTTGCTCTTCTATTGTTACTTCAAGTCTTGCAGGAAGCCAATATCTTCTAACAAAAGCCTTTTTAACCGGACTTAATTTTTCTATTTCTTTTTCGTAAGGAATTGTATTCATAAGATATAATGGCTTATTGGGTATAGGAATTGCTTTTAGTGATTTTATTATTTGTTCTTCTGATGTTATTCTGTTTCCGATTATTCTTACATTTTTATTAGGATAAGTTTCAAATACATTTTGGGGTAAATACCAATAGTGGCAAACCATAAATTTTGAAGAACACCAAAGAATCAGAATAATCAGAAAAGTTCTTATCAAGGTATGAGTTTTAAAAATAGTAGTTTTTATACGCTGTTGATTTCTTTTCTTTTTATAGTATTCCATACGTCTGTTACTTGACGGAATATCCTCAAGATTAATTTTAGCTTTTCTTTTACCTTTTTTGATTTTGTAATCTTTATTTTTTTTATCCATTTTATTTATCTGTAATTGTTGAACTGTTTAATATTATTTTTACTAAAGTATCAAAATTTATTCCCATGGCCTTTGCTTGTGCAGGAAGGTCACTCGTATTGGTCATACCGGGAAGAGTGTTTATTTCTATTATGTATGGTGTGTTATTTTTGTCAATAAGAAAATCTACTCTGCTTAATCCTTTGATATTTACTGTTTTATGTGCTTCAACAGCAATAGCTTGAGCTTTTTTTCTTACATCATCAGGTAGTTTGGCCGGAAGTTCAAACTCCGTTAAGCCTTTTGTGTACTTTGCTTCATAATCATACCATTCCGTTTTCGTGTGAAAAGCTAAAATAGGTGTTGCTACTGTTTCACCGTTAATATCGAGTACTCCAATGGTTGTGCTTAATCCGTCCAAATATTCTTCAATCAAAACGGTTGAGTTATATTTGAATGCTTCATCAAGTGCATTATTCAAATCTTCTTGCTTATTTACTTTTGACATTCCTATGCTTGAACCTTCGCATACGGGCTTAATCATTAGAGGATAATTCAAAGTAGGTTTAAAATCTTTTCTGTTTTCCAGTGTGACTATTTGCGATTTAATAAGCGGTAAATCAGGGTTAATGCTTAAAACTCTTTTTGTCAGGTCTTTGTTCATTGAAATTGCACTTGCTGCAACTCCGCAACCGGTATACGGTATGCCCAATATTTCAAGCAAACCTTGTATACATCCGTCTTCACCGTATTTTCCATGAAGTGCAAGGTACGCAATTTCAATATTTTCTTTTTTTAATTTTTCTGCAACATTTTCATCAACATCTATTAAAACGGTATTTTTATATCCGAGTCGTAAAAGTGCTTCATAGCAGTTTTTACCTGAACGTAAAGATACTTCTCTTTCTGATGACATACCACCGCAAAGTACGCCTATTTTTTTATCAAACGGAACTAAAGTTCGGTCATAATTTTCCATAATTCAATTTCCTCGTCTGTTTTTTCACCGATAAATTTTATCTCAGGGTGAAGTTTTATTCCAAATTCGTTATATACTCTATCCCACATTTTATGCATTAAGCGTATAACGTCAAGTGATGTTGCATCATTGAAATTATACAAGAAGTTTGCATGTTTTGACGAAAATTTAACTTTTCCGTTTTCAACATATTCTTTTGCACCGACTTTTTCAAGTAAGTTTGCAGCATAGTCACCGTCAGGATTTCTAAATGTTGAACCTGCACTATATTCTGTCAATGGCGGATGATGTTCCGCTCTGTAATTTACGTGAAAATCCATTTTCTCTTTTATTTCATCAATATTACCTTTTGGCATTTTGAATGTTGCAGAAATGATTTTGTAATTTTTGTCTGAAAAAATTGAAGAGCGATAATTAAAATATAAATCTTTTAATGGTAAATTAATGATATTGAGGTTGTTTACATCAAAAATTTGTACGGATTTAATAATATCTTTTATGTTTTGACCGTGTGCGCCTGCGTTCATATAGATAGCTCCTCCTATAGAACCGGGGATGCCGATTAAAAACTCACCGTTTTTCAATCCGGCTTCAAGTGCGACTTTGGCAAATGTTGATGATTTTACCCCACACTCAGCCTCAATTGTATCTTCTGAAATCTGATTTATATTTTTAAGGTTTTTTGTAATGATGCAGGCTCCTTTTACTCCATTTGATGATATGAGCAGGTTTGAACCGGCACCAATAATATCATAGTTGATGTTTTCATTTTGTATAAATTCAAATGCTTTTTTAAATTCGTCTTTGTTTTGAGGCAGAAAAGCATATTCCGCATTTCCGCCTATTTTTAAAGTCGAAAGTTGTTTTAATTCATAGTTTTTACTTAATTCATTGCAAACTTCCATAAATTATATCCTGTCTTTTAAAATTTGAGATAATTTTACGATTGAACCTGCACCTAAAGCCAATACCAAATCTCCTTCTTCAAATACTTCGTCCAATGCCTTGGCTGCATCATCAAGAGAACCTGAAAGATATGTGTATCCTGTTTGTTCGCAAAATTCTTTGGCTCCATAGCCTTCTATCGGACTTTCGCCTGCAGGATATACGTCAATTGCATAAACTTTATCTGCATTGCTAAAGCATGTTTTAAATTCATCCCAAAGTCCATGAAGTCTTGTGTATCGGTGGGGTTGAAATATTGCAATTATGCGTTTAACAATTTTTTTATCTTTAATTTCTTTTGCACTCTTTAAAGTAGCTTCAATTTCTGTCGGGTGATGCGCATAATCATCAACAAGTTTAATGCCGTTTATTTCTGCCGCAAGTTGAAAACGTCTTTTCATACCTTTGAATTGTCCCAGAGATTTTTTTATTTTTTCAAAACTTACTCCGCAGTCTAAAGCTATAGCAATTGTGGCAAGTGCATTTGAAATGTTGTGAATACCGGGAACGGTTAAACAGAGAGTTCCGATGTAGTTATTATCTTTGTATATATCGGCACTTGTGTTAAAACCGTTTGCAATAATATTCCTTGCAAGATAATTTGCATTAGCATTTTCATCAAGGCTGTATGTTATAACATTTTTGAAATTTATAGATTTTAACAGTAAATTTATACCTTTGTCATCCACATTTACAACAATTTTTGCATTATCCGATAAATTTCCGATATAATTTCTAAATGTGTCAAGAACCTGCTGAAGTCCGTCAGCGTAGTGATCAACGTGGTCTTTTTCAAGGTTTGTTATGATAGTGTAATCAGGTCTGTATTCTTTTATTGTTCCGTCACTTTCATCAAGTTCCGAAACAAAATATTTGCCGTTATCAAATTTTGAATTAGTGTTCAGGGCAGGTATCATGCCGCCTACTACTATGGATGGTTTTAACCCTGAATGTTCAAAAATCATACCCATCATACCTGTTGTCGTGGTTTTTCCGTGTGTGCCTGAAACTCCGATTGATATTGGTTTATCATCACGACCCAAACCTGACATCATTGCTTCAAGCAGTTGGGAGCGATGAATAATTGGTATATTAAGCTCCTTTGCTCTTACTATTTCAGGGTTGTCAGATTTTATTGCACTGCTTGCAACAACAAGTGATGCATCTTCAACATTTTCAGGATTATGTCCTATCGTAATTTTAGCCTGTTTTGAAATTAAATTTTCTATATTCAGATTTGACGCAATATCTGAACCTGAAATTTTAAACCCATTATTTACAAGACATAGTGCTAATGCACTCATGCCAATTCCTCCGATTCCGATAAAATGGAAATATTTTTTACCGTTATCCGTTTTTTCAATGATGTATTCTTTATTTCCCGTTATTGTGTTCATTGTTAAAAATCCCCAATACAATCTCTCTATACTATAATTTTAGAACAATTTTTTAAAATTTCCAAAACTTAATAATACTTCATTATTTACCTTTTTTAATAAAAAAAATCTTCCGTTATTTGCGGAAGATTTAATATGAATTGTTAAAGTAAGAGTTTTAAACTTCTTCGTCTTCTTCGAGTTCTTCAACTTCAATGACTTCATTTAAGATATCATCGGGAGCTTCAGCACCGTTT
>JAZLLQ010000007.1:0-21618 GCA_045598245.1 Candidatus Gastranaerophilales bacterium | reverse complement strand
TACACAGCGATTAGAAAGCAAATTTAGACGTAAAATTATTTTGGCGAGCAGTTTCTTTTGGCACACCGTTTTCTTTGCTGCCAAAGAAAATGGTGTGAAATAAAACTTTAGCGTAATACCAAAAAGGTTCCGATAATTTGGTTTTATGCTTAATTATTTATAAGCATAAAAAATAGCGGACGACGAGGCTCGAACTACCCTTCGGGTATCCTCATTCGTACGGCTCAGGTATAAACCTTCGCCTACGACTGATTTATCTCACGTTGCTCGTTCACGCCTTATTTATATATTTATATCCATAAAAAATAGCGGACGACGAGGCTCGAACTCGCAACAACCTGCTTGGAAGGCAGGCACTCTACCAATTGAGTTACATCCGCATGTACATTTAGAGTATAACAAACCTGTTTATTTTGCAAGAATTTATTTTAACCAAACATGAAAACCCTCTATTTATAACCACTCTTGGGAGCTTGTTAAGTTTTGTAACAAAAAAGAGAAAAATTGAAATCTTGGAATTCCGATATACTTTATATATACAAGATAGATAAAATTTGTATGAGGTAAATAGGAAAATGACAACAGTTAACTTTCAATCAATCCTTCTAGAAAACAAAAAAAATTCCAGAACTTTTGATTATGAACCGAAAGCTAAAAGCGAACAGGGAATTGATTTCAAAAACGATACTGTTTTAGTTAGCGTAAAAAATCAATTTACTGAAGCTGAAGCAACAGAATTAGGAAAATCACAAAAGGTAGCAGACGAGAAAATGGACGCATCTCGCCTTGGTGACACTTTCACAAGTTTATTGGCACAATATCAAAATCAAATGATTTTAAATCAACAAGCAAAAAGCCAATCAGCTGAATTAGCAACAAAAACCGAAAGTGTTTTAGCACAATTAGCAGCAGCTAATACAAATGTAGCAAATTTAAAATCACAAAAAACAAACCTTGAAGCAGATGTAACAGCAAAAATGAGCGAAATATCAAGTTTAAGAACAGAAAAAGCAAACAAACTCGCTTCATTAAAATCTCAAAAAGCAGCAGCTGTTGCAGCACACGAACGTCAAATCGGCGAATATGAGGACCAAAAATCAAATTGTCAGTCAACAATTTCATCAGCTACTTCAAGAAAATCAAGTTTAAACAGCAGAAAGTCAACTTTAAATGCTGATTTAGCAGACTTAGAAGGTCAATTAGCAACTGCAGCAGAAGAAGACAAGGCTGATATTGAAAGCAGAATATCTTCAATCAGAGAAGAACTTGCACAAATTGAAGAAGATTTAAGAGATTGTGATACTGAAATCGCAAATGCAGAAGAAAGTATCAGAGATATTGACAGCAGTATCTCTAATGAAGAAAGTGCAAAATCTGACAGTATTTCCAGCTTCGATTCACAATATAATGCTGAAGAAGCAAGATTCAACGAATCAATTCAGAATGCAGAAAATGAGTTAGCTGAATTGCAGGAAGAACTCAAAAATGTTACGGAAGAACTTGCAGAAGCAGTATATACACAAACAGGCTTATCTTTAGAAAAAGCAAGTTTAGAACAAATGACTAAAGAAGCTCAATTGTTTGAAAGCAGTACTGAAGCGATGTTAGCAACAACATCAGCACAAATGAAAGAAAATGAAGCAGCACAAGCAGTAAATGGCGAAAAAACCGCTAAAGCTGAAAAAGAATACAAAACAGCTCAAGCCTCAACTGATGAAAAAGAAAATAATTACAAAGAAACAGAAACCAGAATAAAAGGCGAATACGAAGCCAAAGCTAAAGAAAGAGAACCACAAGAATTTTTAGCATAATTCCAATTCTATTACCTAATACAAATATACAAAAACCGTTCTTTACGAACGGTTTTTGCTTTTTACAATATTTTTTCATACAGTATATTATCCTCAAACTTATCATTTACAAAAGAGGCTTTTCTTAATATACCAACCTTAACAAAACCAAGCCGATTTGCCATAAATCGCACGGGTAAATTGTACTTTCTCGTTTCAAAACGAACCGAAATACATCCCTTTTCTTTCAAATCGGAAAAAACATATTTAATGGCAACATCAACATCTTTAGCAACATTTCTTTGTGATATTCCGCCGATATAACAATTGAATTTATTTCTTGAAATTTTTTTAAAGTTATAAAGTATCAAAAACGCAATAAGGGTATCCTCTTTTACTGCACCAATAACTCGCAATTTATTTTGCGATAAGGCATCAAGAAAAGCACTAATGGGGTTCTCATCCTCAATGAAAAGAAAATCCCCATAGTGCAACAATAATTTCAATACACAAGGCAAATAATTGCTATCCTTATATATTGGGTACAAATTAATCGTCAAAATACACTTCCTTAAATTCCAAACCCAACAACGACAATGAGTTTTGAGGTTTATTTCCGAATATTTGAATTTGGACAGATTTATTGGCACCGGTAATGCTTGCCAAATATGTATCGACCTTTTGAGCGGGTAAAGTTACAAAACCAAACTTCTGATTAGTTTCTTCTCCATCCAATACGCCTTGCCCCTTATCACCATTTTCATCACAAAATAAAAGTGTGTTAGAGGCAATATTAGAAAAAGAATTTTTATCAAAAGATTCAACTGCGGAAAAATTTTTTTTTATTTGAAAATCAAAATTATTATCACTATCCGCAGACAAAATCAAAGATAAATTTTCAACAGTTTTGGATACATTTACCTGTCCGAAATGAAAAAACGGACTCGCCCACATGAACTTTACCGGTTCACCTGCAAATGTACGCCCAATCCCTTCTTTAAGAATTTTACCATCGCTCAAAGCCGAATAAATAATACCGTCTTGCATCCACGCAGTTGTGATTTTATACGGAACTACTCTTAAAAACCAGGCATTGTTCACGTAATCAAATACAAAAATATCGGTAAAATAATCTGCATTGTTTTTATATAAGAAAAACCAAAGCTGGGATTTGTCTTTATAATTCAACACCAAACACTCTTTATTTTTAATATTTGAAAATTCTCTGATTTTCGTCTCTATAATTGAAGATAAGGCTGAGCCCTGAAAAATCTCACCTAATTCATTCACCTGAAAAGGATAGACTTGTTTATTAAAGAATACATGCCTGCCGCTTGCGCTACAAATTCCAAACGGACTAATCGCACCTAAATCAGAAAACGGCTGAATTACAAAATTATCCGGCGAATTACCCGACAAGAAAAAAGTACCTTCTTCTTTATGAATGACCAACATATCTTTAAAACAGCAAAGAGCTGTTATTGCAGATGTGTCATTATGAAAATTACTTATACTTCCTGCATCGTTTTCACTCGACCAATCATTATAACAACCTAAAGCACTATAATAAATTGTTGAACCCTCAGCTATCCAAATTCTTCCCTTGTAGATTTCAACAGCCTTGCCTCTTATATTATGCCCGCCCGATGTCGTACACTCGGTAGATAATATTTCAGGCGAATTATCAGGAATAAAAATAAAAGGTTCATCAATACCGTTTGATACCAACACTCCATTCAAATAAGTCTTGAAATTAGGTTTGGAATTATAAGCTAACCCTGATTTTTTTAAAATAAATTCGCCATTTCTATAGAGGTAAAATTTACCGTTTTTAGTAACAATAACAAGAAATTTATTACCGTTTTGCTCAGCCTCAAACCCTCCGATAATTTCATCATCAGAATATGGAAATTCCGCAAAAATCTGAGAACCGTTCATTTTTACTATTCCTCCATTTTCAAGAAGCTCAACATTATATCCGTCAGCCCAGGCAGATTTTTTCTCGGTTTGCTCAACAAGCGGCGGCGTATTTTTAAAATCCAATCCACCGCTAAAATTATAAAATTGATAATTTCTAAATTCACTCATTATATTTTTCTAAAACCTCCGTCAATTTTTAAATCTGCTCCCGTATTCTTACTTGCAGTTGCGACTAATTCTGCAATTGCGGAATCATATTCCTTCTTCCAATGAACATATTTTGGATGAGCAGTATTTTGTTTAAAATTATAAGCTCCGCCATTTACAAATATCCTTTCAACAAAATTTGCAGGAATAATAGACATATCATTTTCGAAAACAAAATTTTCTTTGAAATTCCCATATCTATCAACAACAAATTCTTCTGATACATAGAATATTTTGACTATATCATTAATTCCCGAAAAGAGAACTTTATTTCCGTATAAACCAAATTTATTTGAGAGAAATTCATTTTGAAAGAACTTTCCAAAATCAGGTTCGTATTGATACTTTTCATTTTTACCGATAATTTTGGAAATTTTGCCTTTGAAAGGCAAATCGTATTCTTTTTTATCAGTACGTAATTTCATCGTATTAATCATTTGTCTGAACGGAAATGCATCACTCATCAGGCATACTTCTTTATTTAATCGATTAACAACATCCATTATTCGCTTATGCTCGATTTTAGTTAAATCATCAAATGAACTGACTTGCGAATAATTTAATTCCAATAAAATTGCGTTAATAATCTCAAAATAATTCATTACTTTTCCTCCCTGTAATAAAAACCAATTAACTTATCATCAAGTTGTGCCTGACCTTTCGTATTCTTTTTCGCAAATTGTTTTTTATACTCTTCATTCATACCGAATAAAGCCGCAACTTGCACACCGTTCAGATAGTAAACTGATGAATTTTTAATATCTGACACCTCGTAATAAGTTTGATAATCAAATACATCAGCCTCAGCAAGCAAAGAAAAATCATATTTTTTAATTATTTCTTTTGGTAAAAATTTCTCTCTTTTTGAAAGCAGTTTCATCTTTTGAAGTTGAGAAATTTTTTCATCAATTTCTTTTGGAGATAAAAGTTTTTCCTCCAGATTTTTTTCATTTTTTCTAATCATAATAAGCTCCTATGTTTATAACTACGCTCCAAGTGAAGCAATTATTTTTAAAATAAATACTTTATATTAATAGAGAAATTTTGAGAAAAATTATGAGTACCCACGTTATCAAAAGAGGCGAAACAGCATTTGGTATTGCCAAGGAAGCAGGTGTCACACTTGCACAAATAAAAGCTCTTAACCCAAAAGTAAATTTGGACAAACTCCAAATAGGACAAGAGCTAACAGTCCATGCTCCCGAAACCAAGAAGCATGAATTTAGTATTGAGAACATGGATTACACTAAAAAAGCCAAAGCCGCAAACCCTTACCAAAGTTCAATTAGAACACAACAACCTTCAACTTTTTGCACAACTCCCAAAGCCATATCAAGTGGTTCAATAATGACTCAAAGCAACTACAATACATCATTAAGTGAAGAAGGCAAAAAGTTAAAACCTATTATTATAAAAAAAGAAGGCAAAGTCCTTGATACATATATTGCACCGGAAGGTCTTGCCACTATAGGGCATGGTCATTTATTTATTAACAAGCCAACATTTTTAAAAAATATAGAAGCACAAAAAATAACTCCCGGTGCTAAAAACATAAAACTAAAAGAAGCATTAAAGAATCCTGCTAACAAAACCGCATTAAAAGCGTCAATTCAACAAGAATTAGAAGAAGCCATAAAACTTACCGGAATAAAAGATGTGCCTTCAACAGTTTCATCGGATTTAAAATTAACCGATGCACAAGTTGAATTACTCTTAAATTCGGATATTAAAAAAGCTCAAAATGCTATGAATAAAAGCATTGGCAAAGAAAATTTAGCAAAAAGGACTTTAAATCAAAAGTTAGCAGCACTTGATTTATACTATAACGCAGGTGAAAATTTAAACAAAAAAGCACCAAATTTTGTAAAACAGTTTAAAGCAGGAAACATGGACAAAGCTCAGGCTGAGCTGGATATATTCAGAACTGACGGAAAAATACAACTGGGACTGATAAGAAGATGCTACGACAGAATGCTTCTTTTGAGTGATAACAACAGCATTTCAGAGGAAGCAAAAGTAAAAATTTTAAAAGCATATAATGAATACTGCAGAGATCACAACAAAATGGTCGCAGGTAATTTTTCTCAAATTGAAAACAAGTTAAAAGTATAATTTCATGCTAAGATTTAGCTATGAATAAATTACTTGAAAAACTGCAGACAGAACACAAGTTAGACTGTGATGAATTAACACATTTACTCGAAAATGATAAAATCGATTCGGAGTTATTTGAACGTGCTGACGAAACAAGAAAAAAATTTGTCGGCGATGAAGTACACCTTAGAGGACTCATTGAATTTTCAAACATTTGTAAACGAAATTGTATGTATTGCGGATTACGATGCGATAACAAAAACATAGAAAGATACAGACTTTCGAAGGAACAAATAATACAATATGCAAATATTGCAAAAAACTTAGGTTATAAAACTGTTGTTTTGCAGTCAGGAGAGGCTGATACATATAATATTGAAAATATGAAGCAAATAATAAAAAATCTGAAAGAATTGGATCTTGCCGTAACTCTCAGTCTTGGCGAAAAAACTTATGAAGAATATAAAGCCTACAAAGAAGCAGGTGCTGACAGATATTTACTAAGAATAGAAACAACTGACCAACAACTTTACAAAAAATTGCATCCCAAAATGAACTTTGATAATCGTATTCAATGTCTTAAAAACTTAAAAGAATTAAGGTATGAAACAGGAAGCGGTTTTTTAACGGGACTTCCTAATCAAACATTGAAATCTATTGCTCAAGACTTATTATTTTTAAAAGAAATAAATGTCGATATGGCAGGGATAGGTCCTTTTATACCAAGTCCAAATACTCCGCTATACAACAAGCAGGGCGGAAATTTTATGCTCGCATTAAAATCAATGGCTCTAATGAGATTACTACTTCCAAGTATAAATATTCCGGCAACAACCGCAATGGAAGCAATTTGTAAAAACGGTCAAATAAAAGCACTTCAATGCGGAGCGAATGTCATTATGCCCAACGTTACGGCTAAAACATACCGAGAGAAATATTCATTATATCCTGGTAAAACAGGAACAGATGAAACAGCTCAAAAGACTATTAACAAAGTCAAAGAAAATTTAAAAAAGATAAATCGTACAATTTCGCAAAGTTACGGAACATCAAAAAATTATTTTTCATAAACAACTAAATTGTTTATATAATATTAATTATGTGGAGTCTCTATAAGGATAGTTGATGCAAACTTTTCAAGTTTGTGGTTTGATACTTTTTTCTTTTTACTAATTCACATTAGCATAATAGTTTATTACCCCTGAATGATATCGATTTTTTGAAATTTAAAAATATATATATTCAAATAGAACATCATGTCATTGCGAAGGAGTGAACACGACTGTCGCAATCCACGTAAATATAAATGCTAAACAATATAGTTATGTGGATTACTACGTCACTCAAAATGCAGTTGTTCCTCGTAATGACAATTTGCATGTCATTGCGAAGGAGTGAAAACGACTGTCGCAATCCACGTAAATATAAATGCTAAACAATATAGTTATGTGGATTACCACGTCACTCAAAATGCAGTAGTTCCTCGTAATGACATAATTTTACATGTATCATCCGAAGGATGATGATGCACTCGCAAGAGTGCCATAATCTCTACATAGAAGTTGTGGGTTTTTATAAGCAAAATTTCCAACGTTATGTTGAGAAATTTTGTGAAATAAAAACCTAACAAATTCTAAACTTGCGCCTGATTTCTTTCTCTTTTGGGTACTTTTTCTCTTTCTTTATTGGCGCAAAAAAGTAAAGAAAGAGAAAAAGCACAAATCAAAAACTCAAGCAATAACTACATATCAAAAAAAGTATAAAAGCAATTTTACATAATTAATATTATCTGCATATAAATATTGAGCAGAAACACACCACTTGCGAAAATTCTTTGTAAATACTATTATTTAGGGTATGGATAACATTATAAAAAAAATATTATATTTCGGACCGGAAGGCTCATACACTCAAAAAGCAATGAACAAGGCAATTGAAATATTGAACCTTGCTGATTATTCTGTCGAAGAACGCTACAGAATTAGCGATATTATATCCGAAGTTGATAAAAATCAGGATTTTATCGGAGTTATTCCGATAGAAAACTCAATAGAAGGCGTGGTAAGGGAAACAGTTGATAAACTCGTCAGGACTGACAGCTATGTAAGAATTTTTCAAGAAATTATAATTCCTGTTTCACATTGTTTATGCAACTCTACAGGCGATATTACCAAAATACAAAAAATCATTTCTCACCCTCAGGCACTTGCCCAATGCAGGGACTATATAAGAAATTTATCGGTAAAACTTAACCGTCATATTGAAACCATACCTGTTAACAGCACTTCACACGCAACAAAATCTTTATGCGAACTTGATGAAACCTATGCGGCAGTTTCTGCTACCGATACGGCAGAACTCTATAAACAGAAGATTTTGGACACCTCAATTAACGATGAAAAAGATAACAAGACAAGGTTTATTTGCATAGGCAAAAACTACCCTTCAAAAACAGGAAACGATATAACATCGTTGGCGTTTACAACAATAAACCGTCCGGGAGCATTAGTTGATGTACTTTCCATTTTAAAAGAGCATAGTCTAAATATGTCGCATATTGATTCAAGACCATCCAAAAGAGTTTTAGGCGAATATATGTTTTACATTGATGTAGACGGGCATATTGAGGATAAAAATGTAAAAGAGGCTTTTGAAAAAATTAAACCAATAACAACTTTTTACAGATTGTTAGGTGCATATCCCAAATATAATGAGGTTGACCAACTATGAATTTAGAAGAAAAGCAGCTTTCCTCCGAACAAACGTATAAAGGCAAAATAATCAATGTCCGAGTGGACAAAGTCCTTTCACCAAAAGGCGAATGTTTTAGAGAAGTTGCAGAACACCCGGGGGGAGTTGTAATTTTACCGTTTGTCGATACAAAAAACATAATTTTGATAAGACAATGGCGATATCCGACAGGCAGAGATATTTTAGAATTGCCGGCAGGAAAATTAGAATATAATGAAAATCCGTTTGAAGCTGCAAAAAGAGAATTAACTGAAGAAACAGGATATGAAGCAAAAACATGGGAAAATTTAGGATATATATACACGAGCCCCGGTTTTTGCAATGAAAAACTTTACTTGTATAAAGCAACAAATCTTGAATATAAAGAAACCAACTTTGATGAATTTGAACTTGTTGAAAGCAAAATATTTTCTCTAAAAGAAGCGTTAAATTTAATCAAAACAGGTAAAATAGTAGACTCAAAAACTATTTGTGCAATTTTAAAATCTAATCTTATGACGGAGTAAAAATATGAATAACAAAATAAAAATGGTTATAAGCGATGTGGACGGAACTCTTTGTCCGATATACGGCAGACCTGATAACAAAACAATAGAAACAGTAAGACGACTTAAAGAAAAAGGTATAGCCATGGTTATTGCAACAGGCAGAATGTATAAAGCCGCAAAGTATATTGCCGATGACCTAAATATAGATACCCCTATTGTTTGTTACCAAGGAGCAATGATTAGAGATGAAAACGAAGTTTACTTTGAACAGAATATTTCAAAAGAAATTTCTTGTGAAATCATTGATCGGTTAAGAAATTTTGGCGCTCATATAAATTTATATATGCGTGACAGACTTATTGTTGAGGCTGATGACAAATATATTAAAGAGTACGCAGGTGACAGAGATATTAATTACGAAGTTACGGATGACCTTAAAAATGTTGTTGAATACGCAACCAAAATACTTGCCATACATGAAGATGCAGACAAAGTTACATACATAAGAGATGAAATGCAAAGGCTGTATCCTGACTTAAATATTGTAAAATCAACCGATTATTATTGTGAATTTGTAAACCCAAAAGCTGACAAAGGCTTCGCTCTGCAATTTTTAGCGAAAAAATGGGGTATCAAGAAAGAAGAAATCATGGCAGTAGGTGATCAGGATAATGATATTGAGATGTTAAAAGCCTCAGGTTTCGGAGTTGCAATGGGCAACGGAAGTCCTAATATTAAAAAAATTGCAAATTATATTTGTCCGAGCGTAGACAATTCAGGTTTTGTTGACGCAGTAGAAAAATTTGTATTATAAATTAAGACTTAATTCCCATCTGCTGAGCGATAACCCCAAACGAAAAATTTTTATTATCTGTCCCCGTAAAACCACTCTCTTTTAGTTTATCTATAATAACAGCCGGTGCGGGATATCGTTTTGCACTATCAATAAAATATTTATACGGGGAAGCATCTCCGTTAAAAATTAATGCCATTAGAGGTATTAATAGTTGATAATGCAAATAAAAGTACGGGCGCATATACCAGATAGGCTTTCCCAAATCCAAAATTGAAATGACTCCGCCGGTTTTCAGATACAAAGATATCTCATTAAGAAAACTGTCAATATCAGGTAAATTTCTTAGTCCGAATGAGATAAAGCAAATATCAAAACTCTCTTTAGCCAAATTCAATTCCGATAAATTTGTGACATCGCCTTGTAAAAAATTTATATCACTTGAGCGACTTTTGGCTATTTTCAGCATTTCTTCGGAAAAATCTACTCCTGTAATATCTGCATTTTTATCAAATTGTTTAAAAAACAAAGATATATCACCCGTACCACAGCATAAATCTAAAATCTTTAAACTTTTTTTACCTGATTTTTTTAAAACATTTTTAACTGCAATTTTTTTAATTCGATATTGTAAACCAAAACTCATAAGAAAATTCATTTTATCATAATTATTTGCAACCTTATTAAATAATTCTTTAATTGTCCACTTGTTTTTATTGTCAAATTTCATAATTACCTCTAAAAATGTAAAAACATTTTATCATAAATGGCAAAAATACAGGCAATTATTTTAAAAATGGTGTTTTTATTTGTATATAAGGGTAAAAAGCAGGAAAATAATGCAAACAAGACCAGTTACAAACAATGTGGCCAAAGGAATGTATTGCCTAAAAACATCAAAGGCAAGTCATTCTGAGGAGTCATCCATTTTCAAAATTAATGGAGCAGAAAATACTGCCATAAAAGCTTTTTCAGAAAAAAAAGAAAATATAAATTTAGACAAAGATAATCTCAAACTTGATATTTACAACAAGGAAGAGGGGATAAAAATTTTAAAAATGATAGGCATATGTGCAGCCGTAACTGGAGTGTTAGGCGGAATTATCGGCATGTGCGGAACATTTGTAGCAATAGGCGGAATCACAGCGGCATTAATACTTAGCGGGGACTATGCTTTTCGTATCATATCCCAACATCTGAAAATCAGGAAACTAGATAAATATTTTAACAAGTTAAACAATGAACAAAAAAAAGAAATAAATAAAAAAATCAAAAATGATAGAGACTACGCATGTAAAAACATTGAAAAATATATAAAAACAGCAAAAGAAATGATTTCAGAAAATCGGTTAAAAAAATTGCGCCCATTTTTGAAGTCGAAAAAAACATAAAGGAAGTTGAAAATATACAACAAAAACATGCTAAATTATTTAACTCCAGATAATTGAAATTAAGGATAAATGAAGGTAGTAGGTTTCTTAACTGACTTAAATAGTCAGTTTTTTATTAGTTTCTTATTTAATAATATTTTAAAATTCTTAAAAGAGGAATAAATGAATGGATTATATTACAAACGATAGACTTTAAAAAAGACTTCCCTTCGGAAGTCTGAAATTGCGGGAGCCGGCGCTTTGACCACAAGGTCGAAACTTGCAGATTAAAAGTTCAAATTCAGCTCCATTAAAAAAGACTTCCCTTCGGAAGCCTAAAATGGTTGCGGGAGCTGGCGTTTTGACCACAAGGTCGAAACTTGCAGATTAAAAGTTCAAATTCAGCTCCATTAAAAAAGACTTCCCTTCGGAAGCCTAAAATGGTTGCGGGAGCTGGATTTGAACCAACGACCTTCGGGTTATGAGCCCGACGAGCTACCAGACTGCTCCATCCCGCGATAAAAGTATTAATTTTTATAAATCTGACGAAAATTCAGTTTCGTAATTTCCCATCAACAAGTATATTATCAAACGCTAAAAGCAAAAAATCAACTCTTTTAAAAAACATCTAAAATATAATATTCCCAAAATGCACATAAACACATATAAAGCAATATGTAAAGTTTTGTAAAGAAATAATAAAAAATTGAAATTTTAAATTCTATATATACTTTATATATATGTAAGACATAAAACACTAACTCGATTTTAACTAACTAATATAATAAACTTCCTAAAACCTTCCCTTTCCTTAATTTTCGCTCCCAACGGGAGTTTTTTTTTGCACGAAAACAGTATTTATAAAATAAGAGTTTTTATTTCGGAGTAGGCTTTTTCAATAAAATCGCCATCAAGACTTTCAAAATATATTCTCAAAAGAGGTTCGGTACCTGAAAATCTAATTAATATCCAATCATTTCCACCATCAAGATAAAATTTTACACCATCTTTTTTGCATGTATCAATAACTTGCTTACCGTTAAACGAAGCAGGCGGATTATTCAAAAAAATATTCAAAGCCTTCTCTTTTTCTTTTTCGGTAAGTTTTAAATCGAAACGTTTATTTATAAATTTAGCATCAACAATTTTATTAATTTCAGTTCTTAATTCAACAACTGATTTACCGCTGTATGCAACAGCTTCAAGCATCAATAAATTTGCTAAAATTCCGTCTTTTTCAGGTATATGAGAACCAATACTCAAGCCACCTGATTCTTCACCGCCAATAACTGTTTTATTTTTTCTCATAGCTTCACCGACATGCTTAAAACCGACAGCAGTCTCTACAACATCAATTCCGTAATGTTGAG
The DNA here is from genome assembly GCA_045598245.1 of Candidatus Gastranaerophilales bacterium. Taxonomy (GTDB): domain Bacteria; phylum Cyanobacteriota; class Vampirovibrionia; order Gastranaerophilales; family JAILCC01; genus JAILCC01. The sequence goes on along the minus strand of JAZLLQ010000007.1, from coordinate 8,835 downwards.
CAATTTTATCAAGACTTAAACTTCCTGCAACAGTTTTTACCAAAACACCATTTGCATTTTTATATTTTAAAAGATGGTTCAATAATATTGCCATAACTTCGTTTGGAGTGACAAAACAACCGTTTTCATCAATTATTGCATACCTGTCAGCATCCCCGTCATTAGAAAAACCAATAGCAGGCGAATTTGCAGCAACCATATTTTTTAATTCGGTTAAGTATTTTTCCTTAGGCTCCGGCATGCAACCACCAAAAAGAGGGTCACGCCAATCATGAATTATCTTCACAGGAATATCAAATTCTTTTAATATCGTATCAAACCAACCGTTTGCAGTTGCATACAAAGGGTCAAAACAAATATCATGTTTTATATTTTTTATTTTTTCAAAATCAATAATAGTTTGCAAATGTTCAAAATAATCTTTTTTAGCAGAAAATTTAACAATTTCACCTTTTGTCCCAACCTTATGAGAAGCACCGAGATTTTTAACAAGCTCGTTTGTAATATCACTTGTAGCAGGTCCTGCATAATCGGGGATGTATTTTATTCCGCAGTATTCAGGGGGATTATGACTTGCCGTAAACATTAATGCACCGGCTGAGTTATATTTTTTAGCACAAAATGCTAATGCCGGTGTAGGGATAAAACTTTCAGACAAAAGTACCTTATGACCCAAATCTGATAATATTTCAGATGCAAAAACCGCAAATTTATCGGCTAAAAATCTGGTGTCATAACCGATTAAGAGAGGTTTATCAATACCATAGTGTTTTTGAGCATAATTTGAAACAGATTTAACAATTAATTCAACATTTTCAAACGTGAATTTTTCACCAATAATCGCTCTAAAACCATCAGTACCAAATTTTATATCTTCTTTAGTCATACAATTTCCACCTTGAATATTACAAAAAAATTATAACACAATTGAAAAATCGAATAGCAAAAAAAATTTTATTCCTTTTTAATAAAAATATGAATATTCTTCCGATAACATACAATATAAAAACAAATAATATACATAGAAATATCTTCAGTAATCCCAAAAGTTCATCAATAAATTTTAGAGGAAATCCTTCTGAAGATACAGTTAGTATGAAAACTTTAGAAAACACTTGTCTAATATACCGCCATATACTAAGAAGGAATTTTAAAGAAGCACATCGTATTATGAGCAGATGTAACGGTAACTACGATCCTAACTACATAGACCCGCAAACCGGAGAACCATTGCTACTTGCTCTTTCTTCCGCAAAACCGAGAAGAACTTCCGCTAAAGAAGATGATACTTTCAAAGACTATATGATGCAAGATCTTATTAACCATAAAGATTTTGCCATTAATAAGTTTTTCCCTAAAAGATACAAAGGCATACCATTTGATACAACATACGCAGAAGAAGCTGTAGCAAGACGAGATTTGAGGCTCATGATGTGCTTGCGATATTATGGTAATCTTATAGACCCTAATGGTGATGCTTGGCAAAGCCTTATAAATAAAGCATCAGAAAAAAATGACAAAAACATGGAACTTTTTTTACGAGAAATAAGAGAAAGAGATGACGAGCCGATTATAACAGAAATCGACCATTCCGATGAAGTTGACCCCCATACGGATGAAACAAAAACTGAAAAAGAAAAAATAAATGAAAAGGGTGCAGAATTACTTGAGCGTGCAAAGGTCATTATACCTGAAAGCATACCTGCAAGCATTGATGAAGTCGGTGGACTTTCTGAAGTAAAAAAAGATATAGAAAATTACGTAATAAAACCTTGGAAACCTGAAATTCATGAAAAATTAAAACGAAATCATATAGGGCTACCAAATGGCTTTTTGATGTACGGACCACCGGGGTGTGGCAAAACCTACATAACACAAGTAATAGCAAAACAAACAGGATATCCGCTATATTTGATAAACACAGGACTTATAGGAAGTAAATGGATAAGCCAAACATCAATTAATCTTAACAATATTTTTGATGAACTCAGAAACAGATATCAAAAAGATAAAATACCAAGCATACTATTCTTTGATGAACTCGATGACATGGGTATGTCAAGAGATGGAAATAATTCTGCGGGAAAACGAGAGGACTTGAATGCTATACTTATGTTGATAAATAATGCAAGTGAACAAGGTATTATAGTTATCGGTGCAACAAATTTTCCCAAAGGTGTTGACGAAGCATTACTAAGAAGCGGACGTTTAGATAAAAAAATAGAAATAAAACTTCCCACAGATGAAGAACGAAAAGATATCATAACCAAACTTCTCCAAAAAAGTGAAGTATGCCACGGACTTTTAAAAGATATCGACACTATTACTAAAAAAACAGAAGATAAAACTCCTGCCGATATTGCAAAATACATAAATAACGCAGGCATGTTTGCAATCTACGCAGACAAACCGGAAGTCACATTGGAGGACTTTCTTAAAGTAATGGAAGAAGTTGATTTAAGTAACAAACGACCCGTTATAGGATTTAATAAACACTAAAAAGATGCTCCGAAACTCGAAGCATCTTTTATTTGTGAAATTTTTAAAAATTATTTCATAGAAAAGTTTTTGGGTTGAGGACCTGCTGAAACAATTTCAGAGGGCATGTTAGGATATTTTGCAGCAAAGTTATCCGCAAACATTTGAGCAAGCTTATTAGCTTGTTCATCATAAGCTGCTTTATCTTCCCACATACCTCTTGCATCTAACATTTCATCAGGAACGTTAGGACAAGATGTAGGATAATCAACATTGAATACATCGTGGTGTTTAAATTCAATATTGTCATAAGCACCGTTTAATGCTGCTGTAACCATAGCTCTTGTGTAACTCAATTTCATACGTTTTGCACCTGCAGCAGCACTTCCGCCTGCCCAACCTGTGTTAACCAAATAAACCTTTGTACCGTATTTATCAAGTTTTTCACCCAACATTTGAGCATAAACTGAAGCATCCATCGGCATAAAAGGTTCACCGAATAATGTTGAGAATGTAGGTTGAGGTTCGGTAATGCCTCTTTCAGTACCTGCAAGTTTTGAAGTGAAACCTGTTACAAAATGGTACATAGCCGCATTTTTATCCAATCTTGAAATTGGAGGAAGTACACCGAAAGCGTCAGCTGTTAAGAAAATAACAACTTTAGGAATACCTCCTTTTGAAGGGATTTGTGCATTATTGATATAATTAACGGGATAACCTACGCGAGTATTTTCTGTTAATGAACCGTCATTAAAATCAAATTCTCTTGTTTCAGGATTCATGATAACATTTTCAACCAATGAACCAAATTTAATAGCATTGTAAATATCGGGTTCATTTTCTGCAGAAAGGTTGATACATTTAGCATAGCAACCGCCTTCAAAGTTGAATATACCATCAGGTGACCAACCGTGTTCGTCATCACCGATTAATTTTCTGCTTGGGTCAGCAGATAAAGTTGTTTTACCCGTACCTGATAAGCCAAAGAATACAGCAGTCTCATTTGTTTCAGGATCCATATTAGCACTGCAGTGCATTGGAAGAACATTTTTCTTAGTCATTACATAATTCATAGTAGCAAATACAGATTTTTTAATTTCACCGGCATATCTTGAACCGCAAATGATAATCATATGAGCTTCATAGTCAATAGCGATGCATGCTTCTGAATTTACACCATCAACTTCAGGATCACACTTGAATCCCGGAGCACAAAGAATTGTATAATCAGCTTCACCATAATTTGCTAATTCTTCTTCAGTCGGTCTGATTAATAACTGGTGAATAAACAAATTTTGACTTGCTAATTCGTTAACAACTCTGAATTTTTGAGTATAAGTCTTATCAGCACCTGCAAAACCATCAAAAATGAATATTTCTCTGTTTTGTAAATATGAAAGCAATTTACCTTTAATAGAATTGAATTTTTCTCTGCTGATTGGTCTGTTAACTTTTCCCCAAGCTATTTCATCATGAATAGTTTCTGTATCTACAATGAATTTGTCCTTAGGAGAACGACCCGTATATTTTCCTGTTGTAACTACAAGAGCACCTGTATTGCTCAATGAACCTTCGCCTAAACGTAAAGCAGCTTCTGTTAATTGAGCAGGGCTTAAGTTACGATAAACAGCCTTTGGTCCGATAATACCTAGTTTTTCAATACCATAAGTTTCCATTATATTTACCTCCTAATAATGTTTACGGTAATTTATACATTAATATTGTACTACGAACACTTAAAAAATGAAAGAAATTTTATAAAATAAATCGCTAAAACACCGTACCATACTGAATTATAAAAATTTCACAAGAAAAATCAAAATAGCCTTCTTGGGGAATATCCATGACAGCATAATTTATCTGATAATAAAATCAAAGTAAAACTGATGGTTCTCTATGATTAATTTTCTAAAACAAATACACATTCCTCTTTTAGCAAGTGTAGTTTACATATTACTCATTTTAATAAAATCAAATACAAATCTTGCTGTACACATGCCTTTAATTACCGTTCTGCTAGCTTGTGAATTTCTTGTAAATAAAATACATTTAGAACAAATAAAAAAAGAACTTGAGCAAAAGGAAACGTATGTTGCAAGTATTATACACGATTTAAAAAATCCAATAATTGCAGAAATCAGAATAATTGAAAGCTTAATCAAAAACAAAAATTTAAACCACAAAAATTCAGAAATTTTAAAGCAATTGCTTTGTTCTGATAAACTTATGCTGGAAATGGTCATATCAATACTAAATACTTACAAATACTCTAACGGCAAAATAAATTACAATTTTGAAGAATTTAATTTTCTTGAATTAGTATCTACAACCTGTAAAGAATTAACGTATTGTACAAATGAAGAAAACAATTTTGAAATAAGAGCAAATAATAATATGCAAAGAATTTTTGCAGATAAAATACAACTCAAAAGAGTAATCTCAAACTTGATATCAAATGCCCTCAAATACAAAACAGAAAATTCAAAAATATTTATAGAACTTAATAATACCAGCGAAGATTATAAATTTTCCATAACAAACTCAGGTCAACATATTTCCCCAAAAACTCAAGAAAAACTTTTCGACAAATACGTATCCGAATCGTCAAAATTCAACAATATCTCGACAGGTTTAGGATTATATTTATCGAAAAGAATAATTAATGACCATTTGGGTAGAATAATAGTCAAAAGTTCAAAAGAAGGAATTAACACTTTTAGTTTTACCATTCCTAAGAATATAACAACGAAATCGGGAAATAATATTCGACCAAATAACTTGCCGCATCAAAAGGATGTGTCAAAAATTTCAGAGCTTTATCAGACTTAATCTGATAAAATGTAGGAACATCAATTTTATTCGTTCCTTCTTTATATCTGAGCTGTTCACAATTATAAATTAATTTTGAACACTTCGGGTCGATTAATATTTCACAAACTCCGTCTACAGTCTTAATTTTATTATTCCATGCGGCTATTCTGCTTTTAATAGGGGGATTAAAAGGTCTTAATCTGAAATCAACATTTTTATATCCCCAATGAAGAAGTCTATTCTTAATCAAAACATAATTTGTATATTCACTCGTTGTCGTTCTGTTATCACCGGATGCATCCCCGTTAATTATAATTTTAGCCTTATGATGAGGATATCTTTTGACAAATTCATCAACACAATCAACAGTTGTAGTATTTTCAAGTGCAATTTCATCAAAAAAGAAAACTTTATCATCAGATTTAAAAGCCAAAACCCAACACATAGGGTCAACATTAAAGTCACAACTTATATGTAAAGGTTCATCATTGAGATAATTAATATAACATATATTATCGGAGGAAAAATTTTTAACTACATTGTTTTTTTGTGCATTTAACGGCTCCCCAAGCCAAATATGCCTATAATCATCGGGCTTATGAATACGAGTTTGCTCAGCCATTTTTCGCATAGGCTCGGGGCAAAAAGGGTTATCTAAATAATTTATATGTATAATCAGGGAATTATCCCTGTATAAACTCTGAACCTCTGTTAATACAGCATCTTTTAAAGTTTTTGGATTCATCGTTACAAAAATTTGGCTGTCATCCATTCTTATAGTCGGGTCGAGTTTTTGAAAACTGTTTAATGAAAAATTTTGTGCCTCTTCTATCCATGCATCAGAAAACCCTTCATAAGATTTTATTCCATCAGCAGTAAGGTCGTTCATTCCTCTAAAAACTATCTCGCTCTCTGTGGTTTCACTTCTGAAAAAATCAGAATACACCTTGAATGGAAGAGAATACTGAGCAATTAAATTTTTATACAACTTATAATTTGACTGTTCTAAATTTGTTTGAAATTCTCTTACACACAATAAATCTCTTTTTTTGTATAATCTGTCCTCAAGTGTTTTTCTTGCTACAAAGTGAGATTTAGCTGAACTTCTTCCGCCTTTTAAAATTATATATCTTCCCGAAAACGAAAAAACAGGCTCTAATTTTTCAGGATATTTCCAATCAAAATTTATCTGCATTTTACACTCTCTCTGTTAATGTAAACCTCAAAAGTACTATTCTTTTCAGCTTCTTTTTTATCTTTTTTCATTCCGGTCAAATCAATAATAACTTTAGCTGCTTGAATTTTTGATGTTGATGAAGCACATTCATCATTTAAAATATCTTCAAGCTGAGAAAATGCTTTTTGAGCAAGAGTTTCCAGTTTCTTTTCAAAACTGCCTGCAATTTTTTCTTTTAACTTATTACGTTTAAAAGTCCACTTTTCGGATTTTATTTTTGCACTGATTTTTTTTACATCAACATCAAATTCTTTAGCTAATTCCAATGGTTTTGCACCACCTAAATATGCAGTATAAATTTCATTCCAATTAATCATAATTTTGCCTTTCTTAAAAAAACTTGTATAATAAGGACAGAAAGAGGATATTAAGTCATGGAAGTATCAAAACTATCACTTTTAAATATTGAAGAAATAAGAGAGCTATATAACGCTTTTTTACTGAAAGCACGCGAAGATTATTTTTTTGAACTTCCACCACTCAATTTTGATGATTTTAAAAATAATTTTGCTGACGGATACATCAAAGGTTATTATTCAAAAGAAGGTAAAGCTAATTCGTTTTTGCTTTATACGGATGTTTTAAATCAAGCTGTTGAAATAACCTTAATTTATACAGAAGAGAATGAAAACAGCTATAAAATAAAAACTACTTTATTGGAAAAATTTTTATCAGATATAAAATCGCAATTCCACAATAAAATTATCAGCTATCCGATGTTAGGTGTGCAAAATTACTTCACGCAAGACATAACAAATTTAGGTTTTAAACTTGCAGGAGAAATGATAACGGAATTAGATTTTAAAAGTTCAATAGCCAATACTCTTTTAAATAAAATCAACATTCCCGAACTTCCGGCTAATATTTCGACAGATACTTGGAATGATGTATATTTAACGGATGTTGCAGAAATTATACATAACAGATTTTCAAAACTTAATGACGCAAAATTTGACCCGAGATTTCTAAATACAAACAGCACAGAAGACATTATAGAGGAAATAACAAAAGGCTACTATGGAGAGTTCAATCCAAAACACACGACCATATTAAAAAATGAACAAGAAATAATCGGAGTCTGTTTTTTGAATTTCACGACTCCACAGATAGCCAATATACCGCTAATAGCAATAAAAGATGGATATGAAAATAAGGGATACGGTAAATACATTCTATATAATTCTGTAACAACATTGAAAAAATCTATTGAAAACGGTGAAAATGAAATCAATGTTATTAATGCAACATGTGATACCGAAAATTTTCCTGCTTGCAAAACGTACAGAGCTATTGGTTTTAAGGAAAAAACATTTTATTCGCACGCTTATATGGAAATATAATTAACGTACAAAATTATTACATATAGCTTATTTGAATAATCTTGACTGTTGTTATTTCCAACCCCCCTGAGTTAACTGAAACAAATAAACAGCAGTAGCCATAACATTTGCCTTAAATCTGTTTACACCTGTATCAACTAAAATATCTCTGAAAATATCTGATGATACTCTTACACCACCTTTTAAAATGAAATACTTATTTTCGCATAGCCAGTCATGCACCATTGAAGCCGGTAAAAATTCAGGATTGAACTGACTTCCGATAATTCGCCAAAAACATTTAGAAATATTTGCACCGTTCCAAGAATAACCTTTATTTATCACTATTCTGTACGGTATTTCACCTTGCTTATAATTTGACAAATAAGCAACATTATTAAGCAATTTATATGGTTTTTCTTTATTATAATAGTCAACGACTATTTTTGGTTTAACATCAAAACTACCGTATTTGTGCATAATAAAATACCTCTAACATTATTTTAAATAACGATAAAAAGGGCGGTTAAAGATTTATTAAAACTAAAACATATCCGCCCTTTGTTTGTAACCGCAGACGTTCGAAAGTATCAAACATCTAACCTCAATATGTCATTGCGAAGGAGTGAAACGACTGTCGCAATCCACGGAACGCTAATTGCTAAGCGTCATAATGAAGTGGATTACTACGTCCCCCAAAATGCCATTGTTCCTCGTAATGACATGGTTGTGTCATTGCGAAGGAGTGAAACGACTGTCGCAATCCACATAATGTTAATTGCTATACATCATAATTGTGTGGATTACTACGTCACCCAAAATGCCATTGTTCCTCGTAATGACATGGTTGTGTCATTACGAAGGAGTGAAACGACTGTCGCAATCCACGGAACGCTAATTGCTAAGCGTCATAATGAAGTGGATTACTACGTCACTCAAAACGCCATTGTTCCTCGTAATGACATGGTTGTGTCATTGCGAAGGAGTGAA
>JAZLLQ010000006.1:0-25567 GCA_045598245.1 Candidatus Gastranaerophilales bacterium | reverse complement strand
AGTAAGTTTTAATTTAATATCCATTAACAAATCCAGGTTTTTGCCATCACTAACAACTTGCGGCGAATTATCAAATGATGAAAACTGAACAGGCTGAACTGTTACAGGGGCAGCATTATCGTATGCAGGATTTTGCTGAGGAAGAGGAGTCTGATTTTGACCGCCGGTATATCCTTTAGCTACGTTGTAGTTTGGTATTTTGGCTTCTTTAAATTTTTCAATAATATCATAAGCCAATGTGGTGGATACAACTTGATATATTTTACTGGTTTTATCAGTATCATAATTTATATCGTATGTAATAACGATTAAAGGTGTTGACGAGAATGATGATGAAACATCTAACTTTGTGCCATTTTGCTGTTTTACAGCCGGAGATAATGCACCAATTTTTGTTTCCAAACAAGAAGTAAGACTTGTAATTATTTTAGATGAAAACTGAGTTATCATTTCAGAAAATGCACTAATTTGCAGTTCACCCAATTTTACATCAGCATCACTGGCTTTTGCTTTTGCTCCCATTACACTATTAGCAAAATCCGCAACAACAGGTTTGTTGAAAAATAACAAATTTGAACCAAGAATTCCCGCCTCATAATTAATTTCAGCAGAAACACCTGCACCAAACTCTTTTGCTAAAAGTTGAATATCAGGAGAATCCTTAATATCAGAAATTGCAAGAGATATATCTTGATTCAAAAGCATTGAAAATACAGAAACATTGTTACAAATCGCAGTTTCAAGAATTTCCCCAAATATCTGCAAATCATCATTTTGTATAGAACTTAATTCTAATCCGTTAATTAATTCCTTCAGTAAATCACTACTCATATTATCTCCATTCTTTAATTATTCAGCATTTTTGCCATCAAGTTTATCAACAATTTTTACGGCAATATTTTTCTTAAAAGTACCTGGTCTTGCAGTAAATTTATTAATATTATTTATACATACAATTAAATTATCAGTTACGGTTGTATCAAGTTTAAGCACATCGCCGGTTTTTAAATCCAAAAAATCTTTCAAAGAAACAGTAGTTTCGCCAAAATTAACATTTACCGGAACACTTGCTTTTTCTAATTGTCCGAGCAAATTTTCCTTGTCTTCAGGTGTTGCGGCAACGCCCTTGGCCTGGAAAATATGTTGAGAACTCAATTGACTTAATACCGTTTCCAACACCGGATACGGAAAACACAGACTCAATAATCCGGCCTGCTTATTTGAAATTTGCACTTCAAAAGTAATAAGAGCAACAATTTCACCCGGATTACAAACCTGAATAAAAGAATAACTGTTATCTATATCTATAACTTTACCCGTTACCGGAATTATATTTTTCCACGCAGCCTCAAGCGACTTCAAAAGTCTTTCTAAAACCTTCTTGGCAAGAGCTTCTTCAATATCAGTTAATTCTCTGGGTATATCTTCACCTTCACCAATACCGCCCAACATTCTGTCAACAATACTTGATATGACTTCATGACTTATACCCGTTAAAATCTGACCATTCAGCTTGTCAAACTCAACAATTCCTATCGTAAGAGGAGATGGCATTGAACGCGTAAATTCATCGTAAGTTAATTGATCAACAGATATAATAGAAATAGCAATAGGCATACGTAAATATGCAGCTAATATCAAAGAGAATTGTCTGGAAAATTCTTTATGAATATCCTGTAATGCTCTAAGATGGTCTTTAGAAAATTTATCCGGTCGTCTGAAATTATAAAGTTTATACCCTTTGATGGTTTGATCATAGGCAGCAAGCTCCGTAAGAGTTAATCTATCAGTAGCCCTTGATTCTCGCTCTGCCAAACGTATTGAATTTAACAACGCATCTTTATTATCCCAATTCACATCGGGAGATTGTAATATCTTTAGAAGGCTATCTATTTCATTTTGAGAAAGAATATCACTATCTTGATTCATGATTTACCTGCGTTACTGTATAAAGAAACTGCCAAAACTTACCCTTAATACTTCTCTTTCTCCTTCAAAAATAGCATCAATGGATTCTTTAATTTGTTCTTTTGCTAATTCTTTTCCTGGAGTTGTCGATAACTCATCCGATGTTTTTGACGATAATACGGATATAACAGAATCTCTTATAGAGGGTTTGTATTGATTCATTTCTGATTCAACTGCTGACATCGTAGGTGCTTCATCATGCCCATGCCCACCTTTTTTTGCAGGGGCTGAATCATCAGTATTCTTTTTACTTAATTCGACCGCAACATTAACCTTTAAAAATTTTCTTGCCCCACTGTCGGAAAGATTTAAAATAAATTCACCTAAATCAAGAATAATACCTCTTTCCTGAGCAACACCTTCACCATCATCGGTGGCATCTTCATCACCTGCAATTGCAGAAATACTACCGATTTGCTTACTTACCTGAGCAACTTTTATATCAACAAGAAAATAATTCGTAATGATTATCACAACAGCAGCAACTGCAACAATAATAATAGTTGTAACAACAGAATTACCACCATTTTGCTGCGTAATTCCCGAAGTTGCTTTTATTTCAAAATCATCCGCTTCAGCTCTTGGTTTAGCTTCTTTTGGTTTTGTAGGATTTGACATATTTATCTCCACTTCTTTTAATCGTAATGCTAATATTATACCAAAGTAACTACAATTTTAACTGCACTATTTAGCTGAAAAATAAAAATATAATTACTGCTTTGGCACAGTCTAATTATACACTATAGCTAATAAGAAAAAAAATATGTAAATTTCTATTAAGAAAATGTTATTATTAGGAAAATATTATCATCATTTTGTTTTTATATAAATAGGACATTATCGGGGAATGAAAGATGTATTATTTGAGAAGTGAATTTTTGACAGGAGAAGATATATTATCAAGTCTAAGTGAAGGAAATTTAGAAAAGATTTCCTATCAAATCAAATCAGCTTATGCATTAAAAACATTGAAAAACAATTTAAAAAGTTTCATTGATACTTCAAATCAACTTAAGAGTGTATCATAAATACAAATATGCACATAAAAATACCTCCTTTGATAAAAGGAGGTATTTTTTTAACTTTTGACGAACTCTTATTTTACAACTGCTTGCTTTTTAGGATCAGCAGACGGCATAGTTTGCCAATTAGCTGCCATAATCTTTTTGAAAGCCTTAAGTGCCGTATCTTCAAGTTCACCAAGTTCTTCCGCATTCATAATCAGTTCTCTTAAAGGCATTAACGCTCTTGTATCTCTGAGAACACCAAGAGCTGCCGCCGCACCGGCTCTGACTAATTCGTTTTCGTCAGAACGTCTGAGAACTTCTATTAACGCGGGAACTGCCTCAACATCACCTAACTTCCCTAATGAAGTAACTGCGTAAATTCTTACGTTAACCCATTCATCACTCAACATTTCGATGATTGGTTTAACAGCTTTCTTGTTACCTAATTCGCCTAATGCTCTTGTTGCATCACATCTTACATTAACTTTTTCGTGTTTTAATGAAAGAATCAATGCATCTGTAGCAACAGCACCAATTTCAATTAAAGCGTCCGTTGCCGTAATACAAACCTGACTGTTTTCATCACTGAGAGCCTCAACCAAAGGTTCTACAACAATTTCACCGCCCAAACGACCTAAAGCTCTGGCTGCACGCACTCTAACGTCAACATTTCTATCTTCTCTTAATGATTCAATAAGAGGAATTGTTGCTGTTGAATCGCCTAGTTCACCTAAAGCTCTTGCAGCATATAAACGAACCGATCCGTTTTTGTCATTTTTTAACACATCAATAAGTGTTTCAACTGCCCTTAAATCGCCCATTTCTCCAAGAACACGAGCGGCGTTATATCTGACCTTTTCAGAATTACTTGTGCGTAATTCCAAAATTAATTCATCAAACGTTTTTTTAGACTGTTTTTTTCTACTACCTACACTTAAACTCATGGGTTTCCTCCAACTTATAACTTTTCATCGGAAAAGTTTCAACTACTACCTTAACTTAATTTAATAAAAACATTTTGTTTAAAAAAATTGCCATCATTTTAGAAAATTAAGTCGTGGGGCTCATTAATAAGTGTAACTTTTACATTTATTACCTGAGCAGTATTCATAATATCATATTTTTCAGATTAATGCATCTTTTTCTTAAAAAAAACTTTTGTTTGTTTTTATAAAAAAACTTGCAATACAGTGCAGATAACGCTTACAGAATGTTAACTTTTGCAAATATTTTTTTATTTTCGACTTTCTCAACTTGAACATCAACTACATTATTGCCTATATTTTTATCACATTCAATTAAAAATTTTGCATAATTTGATGCTACACCTTTGTAAAAATTGTTACAATCTTTTTTATATTCTATTAAAACAGATTGAGTTGTACCTATTAAAGAGTTCAAAAATACATTTTGTTTTTCCGTTGCCACATTCCTCAGTATTTTTGCACGTTTCAACTTTATATTTTCTTCTACTTGATTTGGCATGCCTGCAGCTTTTGTAAATTGTCTTTTGGAATATGGAAAAACATGCATATAACTAATTGGCATGGCTTTTATATTGTTTAACGAAGTTAAAAAGTCTTCTTCCGTTTCATCAGGGAAACCGACAATCACATCCGCACCAATATTTAGATGCTTAATATTATTATTTAGTATATTTAATTTTTCAAATGTTTCGGCAACAGTGTAATGCCTGTTCATATTTTTCAAGGTTTTATCGCAAGCACTTTGCAATGATATGTGGAGATGGTTGCATACCAATTTTGAATTAATAATAAAATCAATAAGCTCATCATCAAGCTCCCCAGGATCAAGCGAACCTAATCTGTACCTGGGCATATTATCAATTTTTTCTATTTCTCTGAGCAAATCAACCAATTTCATTTGAGGAGTAAAATCCAATCCCCACAAACCAAGGTGAATTGCACTTAAAACAATCTCTTTGTAACCGTTATTTATATATTCTTTTATGTTGGAAATAACATTGTTTATATGGCTGCTTCTGCTTTTACCGCGAGTAAACGGGACAATACAATATGTACAAAAATTATTGCACCCGTCTTGAATTTTTAATGTAGCCCTTGTCTTTTGGGTATTGTGCAAGGTAAATTCTTCAAAATCAGTTTTGACTAAAAGATTATCGACTCGACATTTATTTTTAGCATCTTGTATATATGCAGCTATTTTTAGTTTTTCATCATTACCCAAAATCATATAAATATTACGGTCTTTTTCAAGATTATCCTTATCAGCCTGTGCCAGACAACCGGTAAGTACAATTTTAGTATCCGGCTCAACTTTTTTTTGTTTTCTTATTAAATACAATATTTCGTTATCGGCATTGGAAGTTACACTGCAAGAATTAATAATAGTAAAATCGGTATCTTCTTCCTGCAATTTTTTAACAAAACCGGAATTTTCAAGTTCTTGGCACATATAATCAGATTCCTGCTGATTTGTTTTGCACCCGAAAGTAAATATTTTAAACGTCTGCATTAAAATCTCATTTCACATCTTTACAACATAATTATATAGAAAAAATGTTTTTATTAAACGTCTTTGTTTTTTATAAGTTTTATATTTTTCTTTAAACTCAATTTATATCCGACAAACAATACAATCGTTGCTGCTATCCACGCAGCAGGAGTAGCAGTACAAATTCCCGTATATCCGTAGTAATACCCGAATATAAAAGCACAGGCTGTTCTTGCGATTAATTCGGCTACACCTGATGCAAGAGGTGCTATTACACTGCCCATACCCTGAAGAATATTTCTGAATACCATCAGTAAACCTAAAAATATGAAAAATACCATAACTATAAATAAATATTCTTCAGCAAGTTTCAGAACCTCAATATTAATTTCCGTCATAAACCAACTTATCATATCATCCGCAAAGAATAGAATTATAATAATTGAAAAAACACTTATCACTATAGATATAAGAACACCCGCCTTTGCACCTTCTTTTATTCTTGAAAGTTTCTTTGCCCCAAAATTTTGTGCTGTAAATACAGCCATTGTTGCTCCCAAAGCTACAAAGGTTTGGGAGAACAGTTGGTCAACTCTCATTGCAGTCGTAAAAGCAGCTACCGAAACAGAGCCGAATGAATTTAAAACATATTGAAGCGCAATAATTCCGATGGTAAGTACAGACATCTGAAACCCCATAGGAATACCGACTCTCAAATGCTCGTATATAAAATCATAAGTAATATTAAAATCTTCTTTCTTTATATGAAGTATAGGGAATTTCCAAAACATAAAAGCTACGCACATTACGGTAGAAACAGCTTGAGATACAACCGTTGCGTACGCTGCCCCCTTTATACCCATATTAAATTTAACAATGAATAATAAGTCAAAAAAGACGTTCACAAATGATGAAAAAATCAAGAAATACAAAGGCGTCTTACTATCGCCCAATGCTCTGACAATGTTTGCCGCGAGATTATAAAATACGGTTGCGAAAATGCCTGCTGCCATAATCACAAGATAATTTGCAGACAAATTAATAATATCAGGAGGCGTTCTCAATAATTTTAAAAACATATAAGAAAACGGAGTGAAGGTTAATGTTAAAATTACAGTTAATATTCCTGACAATAGTGCGGAAGCTATCATTGACTTTCGCAGCATGTGATGTTCACCTGCTCCGAATTTTTGTGCGGTAATTATCGTAAAACCTTGGGTTGATGCATAAATAAAACTGATAAGTAAAAATATCAATGGCATAGTTGCACCTACTGCCGCAAGAGCCTCAATTCCAATCGCTCTTCCCACAATAAGTGCATCAACAAAACTGTAAATCTGTTGAAATATGTTCCCGAGAAAAACGGGAAACATGAATATTAATATTAATTTCAAGGGTGACCCTTGAGTTAGTTCTTTTGTAGCCATGATTTTATCGTAGTACAAGAAGAATTTTTTACAATCCGCAGAATAATACATTTTATGATAAAATTCTACTTATGAAAAGAAGACAATATATACTGGACAATTTAAGACAAATTGGTATTTATTCAAGCGAATTAAGTGCGGAAACAAATTTTATTATACAAAACTTATTTGGTACTTCTGACATATATTGCGATACCGATATTTCTGAAGAAGATATTTTTAAAATAAATGAAATTATAGAAAAAAGGAAAATTGGAATACCCCTGCAATATATATTATCAGTTGCAGATTTTATGGGAGAAAAATTTTTTGTAAATAAAAACGTACTCATTCCACGTCCTGAAACGGAAATTCTCGTAAGAAAAACAGCTGAAATTGCCCAAAATTTTACTCAGCCGAAAATTCTTGATATCGGAAGCGGCTCGGGATGTATTGCGATTATACTTTCAAAAATTCTCAAATCTAAAGTTTTTTCATGCGATATCTCAGAAGATGCTTTGCTTGTTGCTCGGCAAAACAGCAAAAACCTAAATGCAAATGTAGATTTCATACATTCGGATTTATTTGAAAATATAAATGATAAATTTGATATCATCGCTTCAAACCCGCCATACATTCCACCAAAAGAAAAAACAACCATCCAAAAAGAAGTTTCATTTGAACCTGATTTAGCACTTTATACAAAGGATGATAGCGGAATTGAATTTTACGAAAAAATCATCAGTCAGAGCGGTAAATATCTTAAGCATAAGGGATATTTATTATTTGAACTTGGAATAAATCAATTCGAAATAGTAAAAAAATTGTTTATGGATTATAATTTTAGTGACATAGAAATAATTAACGATTTAGATAATATTGAAAGAGTTATATTGGCAAGGAACAATAATGAATAAAGACGAAGAATTAGAATTTATCAAACAAATGCAGGAAACCGTAGCCATTATGAAAGAGGATGACATACTGGATAATCCTGATAGCGAATTTGAAGAATTTCAGTGCGACTGCTGTGCCAAAACCGCACCTGTTGCAGGTTCTGTTTTATATGGTGACAAACACTTTTGCAACGACTGTGTTTTGTATGCGGAAGTTGCTTTTGGCTTGGGCAAAGCTCAAAATGCCGAAGAAATTATCAAGCTGATGGAAGATAAAAGACTTGAAGAACTCTGCAACTATATAAAATCAGAAGAATCAAAAATCAATAATTAGTCTGCTCTTTTTTCCCGATTTTTACTTCAGGTCCGTTAAGATATCGTATATTAATAGTCGAGTTTTTATCATAATCACCTACATTTATATCATCATTATTTTCCGAATATAAACGTATTTCCGAATTTTTACAGTTAACTTTCATTCTGTCGGTTTTATTGTTTCCTGACCCGATAGAAATATCGGCATTCTCTGCAAAAATATTAATAATGCCTTTATCATCTTTTGTAATTGAAACAACAGCATTTGTTCCTGAGTGAATGAGGTCAAAATCTATGCTGTTCGTGAGTTTCAATAAATCATACCCATACTCGCTGTCAATATATTTATCAAACAAACTTTTATCAACCTTTATTGTGCCGATAGGTTTCTTTAATTCTACAAACTGAGGTTCTGATAAAACTTTTGCATCAGCTTTTGCAACTTCTGCCATGCCAAATTACCCTAAACTTAACTTACATGAGAATTAAAAATTTTTTATTTTAAAAATTGCGTTCAACTTTAATTTTTTATTACCTTAATTTTATCTTTTTCAATATATTTCAAATGAGTTTGTTCAATAATTTCTCCTGCTATTAAAACAGGAACACATGGCGGATACGGGGTAATGTTTTCAGCTGCAATCTTGCCCGCTGCGGCTTTAGAAGAAATATATTCCCACTCGGAATTAAATGCATCCTTTGGTGACATTTTCATTATCGGCAAAGAATAAAAATATTGCTCTTGTTTGAAATTAACAGTATTATTGTTTTTTATTTTTTTCAATACTTTTGATAATTTCTTGAGTTTTTTACCGCTTGTTCCTATACCGCAAAGGCAAAGTACAGACTTTTCCGCAGCCAATTCATCTTCAATATTATTTTCAAATAAAAACTCACTCAATTGCTCTCCCGTATAACCTTTTTTTGCAAAAACAAGTTTTGTTACGTCATGATTTTTGGCAGTTAAAAATTCAAAATTTTTATTACCTTCAATAAGAGATTTTATATTTACTACAAGATGTTCTATTTCCTTTTGGCAACTTTTGGTATACATATACTCTATTGCACTTTCAACGGAAGATATTAAAAGCCACGATGGAGATGTAGTATTGATGATATTCAAACTGCGTTGTATATCATCAACATTAATTGATGAATTTTTACCTATATGCAAAAGAGCAGTTCCCGTAAGTGCAGGAGTTGTTTTATGCAAAGACTGCACACACGCATCAACACCTAAACTGACGGCACTATCAGGCAACTTATCAAAAAACGGAAACAATGCACCGTGTGCTTCATCGACAAAAAACAAAAGATTATTTCTTTTGCAAAATTCCGATATTTCTTTTACTTCACTACACATACCCTCGTATGTCGGACTGGTTATTAATATTGCTTTTACATCTTTATTTTGATTATACAGCTCTTCGACTTGAGAAACCGTAATACCTTTTGCAACACCAAAACTTTCATCATATTCAGGCAGAAGCCAAACAGGAAGAGCACCTGTTAAAACAAGTCCGTTAATAATGCTCTCATGAATATTTCTTGCAAGAATAACCTTATCATTTTCTTTTAATGTGGCAAGCATTAGTGCTAAAATTCCGGAGCTTGAACCGTTAATTAAATAAAAAGTTTGCTTTGTATCATACAATTTAGAAGCCCATTCCTGAGATTTTTTCAGACAGGATTTTGGATTTTTCATATTATCCAACCCTTCAACTTCTGACAAATCAGAATAAAATGCTTTTTTCCCTATTAAATTTTTTATAGAAAAAGGGATTATACCGCCTTTAAGATGTGACGGTGTCGTAAACAAGATACGCTTTGAATTTTTTATTTTTTTTATTGCATCAATAATAAACACATTTAATCTCAAAACTTATTACAAAAATTATTATACAAAAAACATTTATTTAAGATAATACAACAAGGCACATTTCGAAAAGTCGAAATGCGCCTTGTTTAGCCAGCTTGGTTATGTGGTTATATTATGCTTTGAATAAATGAAAATAGTTTTACCCAAACGTCAGCAACTTTTTGAAGAGTACCGTCTATTGATTTATAGAAACCTGCTTCACGTTGTTCAAGAGGGGTACCGGCATCATTTTGAGAATAATAGTCCGTACTTATTGCTACGACATGACCTAAATCATCAAGATTAGAGATATTATCATCACTGATAAATCCTAAGTCCCAACCTGCATGATTTAAAACGTACTTCAATGCAGGAAGTTCGACAAAACCATCTTCGGTAATAATCTGAATGTTTATGTCGTTGTCATCAGCATAAAGCATAGCTGACATTGCCAAATCATATAATGCTTCAAAACCGTTTGCACTTCCGAATTTTTCTTCATTGTTGAACGGGTCAACAGTTTCGGTAGAGAAGATTTTTGTAGCATCTATATCTTTGCCTGAGTTCAATTCGTTAAATGCAAGCATTTTGTCACCTTCCGATGCACACAACCTGATATTGCCGTTGCCTGTGATATCAACACCGCAATCAAGTTTTGATTCAACTGCAGTATCCTTATCATAGTCAACAATCAACGGGTCAAATACGCACTGGCAAACGCCATTAACCATCATCGGTACATCGTCAGGACCACATTGTTTTTGACATTGGCAAACATGAACATTTCTTTCAAAGTCAGCTTGATTAAAACTCAACAACTCAACTTCCGTTCTTGTTGTTCCTTGAGGACAACCGCAGTTATCAGCTGTATCATAGAAGTATGCTGAGTAATCAGGGTCACATATACATTGGTTTTTCCCAATGTTAGGAATGTTATGTTTTGTTATATCGCATTGTTTCAAACAGGAAGGTTCATCAACTCTGTAAATATATCCGCTCGGAATAGTCATATTTTCTTGTTCCGGACATACACAACTATGACCTGAACGATATCTCGGTGACGGGCAATCGCAACGATTTACTCCGTTCACATTTGTTATAACAAACGGTGATTTACATTCACAAGTTGTTCCGCTTGCAGATAAAGTCCAAGGATATTCACATTCACAAGAGTCACCACCTGCTGCACTTTGTACAAAAGGATATTCGCACAAGCAAGTTTCGTAAGGTGCATGAGTTTTTCCGTCATAACCTATTGTTGTTACTTTGTTATGTTTTTGTCCTATCTTACAATTTGATACACAATGCAGTAAATCAGGATTTCTGTATTGATTATCAGCGAGCAAACCGCTTGAATACAATTCACTGCCTGAAGGACATACGCAACCTGGCTCTAATCTCGGAGATGCGCAGTTACAAGTTTTATCACTTGAGTTGTACTGATAATTTTCCATATTACAGATACTTATACAATTATTAGCAATTGCATTTTCATCGTAGTACTCTTTATTTGCAGGATTTAAAGCAGCTTTAATTGCATCAACTTCAGGTTTGTAATAAGCATTATCAGGACGACACTGACAAACACCGTTTATTAAGGTTGTATTACTTAACGGACATACACAAACACCGTTTCTTGCAACCAATCCGCTTGGACAATATTGCATACATCCTGCAGCAATATCACTCACGAAAATTGCATTTAATCCATGCTGAGCAATATAACTTTCGGTTTTACTTCTGTTACATTCACAAGTATAAACATTGTCATGCGCAACAACGTCTGCTACCGTTGAATCACAAGCTAAACAAATATCATGCAAAGGTAATTTTGCATAAGTACCGTTTGGACATAAAGAACGGCAGTTTTCCGCAGTAATATTATAGACATAATTTCCTGTTAACCATTCTTGCATATCGGGAGAAGTGATTACAGGACAAGTACAACTCAAACCTGTTCTTGGCGCAGTACAATCACAAGTTTTATTAGCATAGTTATATGTATGATATACGTTATTACAAATACTGATACAATTATTGGCAGTTGCAGAAGCATCGTAATACTCTTTATTTGCAGGATTTAAAGTGGCTTTAATTGCGTCAACTTCTGCTTTGTAATAAGCATTGTCCGGACGACATTGACAAACGCCGTTTATCAGCGTTGTATTTGTTAACGGGCAAGAGCAAACTCCGTTTCTTGCGACCAAACCTGCGGGACAATCCTGAATACAACCAACCGTAATATCATTTACAAAAATTGCATTCATACCGCTTTGTTGTATATACAGTTCTGTTTTTGCTCTGTTACATTGACAGGAGTATACATTACCTGTATTAACTACGTCAGCAACCACACTGTCACAAGGTAAACAAACATCATGCAATGGCAGTTGAGCGTATGTGTTTTGCGGACAAATTGATATACAGTTTTCTTTTGAATTATCGTATACATAGTTTCCCGTTAACCACTGTTGCATTTTAACTGAGCCGATAGCAGGGCAAGTACAACCGATATTATCCAAGGCAGATGTAGGATGAGTTACCCCATCATATATTCTTGGTTCGACACAAGTTTTACAGAATGATGTATATTCATACAAATAGCCTTTGTCCCAAGCATTCTTTTCACCGAAATTCAATCTGAATTCGCTCGGGTCAATTGTACCGGCCTTATCTTCAGACACACACTGACAGGATGATGTAGAACAATCCCAATCAGTTGCCCCCTTACAATCATCGCCGCAAACTACCGTGCTGTAACCTTGCGATGTAGGGCAAATATAGGATTTTCCGCCTGACAAACATTGCAGCATACAAGTGCTTGTGTATCTGTCATAGATAGCATTTCTTGAATTTAATTCATAGAGCAAAATATTTCTTTCCTGAGGCGTAAATTCAGACCAATCTTTACAAATACATGAATTTCCGCTAAGTGTTCTTGTTACGGTAACACTGCCTATTTGGGCATCATTACAAATCAAAATACAAGCATCACCTGTTTGGTTAGGTTCATACCCGTCAGGACATTTTACACATTCCGTTTTTGCGGAGTTAGGAATATATCCGGCAGCTTTATCACATGCAATTTTACAATTAGGGTTATAATCATCATTTACAAATATTTCGTTCGGAGCAAGCTGAACTTTGTTGATATCACAAGTACAAACACCATTTGTTAAAGTTCTGGGGTTATTACAAGTACAATTTTTCCCGTTTTGTGTAAACGGCACAGGACAAACGCAGATACCTGACGGCATTTCCCAGTTTTCTCTAAGACGCTTGCAACCATCATTTATTTTTGTGTAATCATAAATTTCACAAGTTGTAAAATAATTACTATCCATTGCAAGAAGCTCAGCTTCAGACTTACAGATACATTGATCTGTTGTTTCATCATATTTCAGATAATCAAAATCACAGCTTTGAGGGTCACGACAAGTTTTTCTTTCATTATCCCATTCGGTATTCGGAGGGCAAACACAGTTACCTGCTTGTATCGTGCTTTCTATCATGCCAAGTTCGCTACAAGCAGACACGCATATCCCTTGAATATCTGAGCTTATAATATATTGAGCTGCCCAAAATGACTTGCCTTTCGGACAAGCACACTGACCTGCGTTACCCTTTTCATCACCACAAACATTATTAATCATACCAGTTGTGATTAATTCACCGTTTAATATACCGTTTCCTTTACAATAAGCAGGAATACAGGTTGATTCATTAATTTTCATATAGAAAGGAAGATTTACATGATTTCCTGATGCATCAGTACAAGCTGATACGTACGTATAATTCTCTTTATTGAAACAAACATCCGCTTCTGTATTATTTTGAGGAGTATATGAAGGAGCAGCACTTACCAAAGCCGGCAGTTGAGCAATTGTATCATTTTGCGAAGAACTGGAATATATGTTTTCAATACCTTTATCATTCAGAGAGAACGCTAATGTATCTGCAGAATAATCAGATGTCAACGGACGAATAGAATTAGCAGTAACATTATCAGGAACCGTAATACTTGTTGCATTATCATCCATTGTTGAATAAATAATTACAGGAGCATCAGTATTATAAATTGCCCCTCCTGTAATACCTGTATTATATATTGCTCCTCCAGAAGCATGCCAGTCAGCTTCACAAGTCGTGGAACTTTCAAAAGCTAAAACGCCATAGTCTTCAACTTGTATAGCAGGCATTTGAGTTCCGTTAACAATAATACCTTCGTCTAAAACCGTAGCATTAGCAATTTTAGCTGCATATAAGTCACGCATATTTTCAACATTACATGCTTTGTTTGCAGTTAAAGTTTCATCACTTAAAATACTCATGGTAGCAGCCTTTAAAGCTGCTGATAACTTTGTTTGTTTTGCTTCAATTGAATTGACTTTTACACCATTCAAAGCGAACAAACTTATTGCCATGCCGACAATGCAACCGAGAACAAGAATAGTCACAATAGTTTCGGTTAAACTAAATCCTTTTTTCCTCATTTTCACAAATCCTCTATATATACTGTTTTCATTAATTTCTCTTGAAAACTCATAAAATTTTCAACACATATAGCATTAATGAATATGAAAAATTATTTTGATAGTAAGTCTAAAATGTGTTAAGATAACTTTACAAAACACAAACTTTGAAAATTCAGGTATTAAGTTTATAATGTTCATAGTTCCGAAGGGGGATTTTGTGAATAAATTTTTGGAAGAAGCAGGCGAAACACTGTTAAATAAAAATTATAAAGGTGCTATCGAATTGTATTACAAAGCACTTGCTGAAAGCGAAAACAATGTTTTCATATTGAATAAAATTGCTCACTGCTACATGTTACTAAACAACTACGACAAAGCAGCATTTAATTACGAAAGAATCATAGAAATCGAACCTGCAAATATTGAAACCTACTTAAACCTGTCAAAAATTTATGAAATGTCACCTGATAAATCAGACGCTATCGACACATTAAAAAAAGCATTGGAAGTAGAGCCAAACAATACGGTTTTATTGGAATATCTTTTAAATCTCTATATAGAAAATTCAAATATCGAGCTTGCCTATGAGTTTTTAAAAAACAAACTGATAAATATCAAACCAACATCGGCAAATTTCTACACATTTGGCACTCTTGCTCTAAAACTCGGATATGATGATGAAGCAATGAAACATTATTTAAAATCAGCACAAATAAACCCACACAATATTGCCGTAAAAATAGCTATTACAAAACTTCTTTTTGCAAAAAAAGATTTTGAAAAAGCACAAAAGTATATAGTCGAAATATTTATCCAAGACAATGCTAATTTAGAGGCACATAAACTTCTCGGTCAAATTTATATTGAACACAAAAATTATCAGGCAGCCATAGACGAATTAAACCAAGTATTATTACAAAATCCAACCGATGGTGAAGCTGCCTATTATCTTGCCTATTCATACAGTATGCAGAAAGAATTTAAACTTGCCTGCGATGTCCTTGCTAATTCACTGACATCAAATCCTGATAACACAGAGTTAAAAACAGCATTAGCATATAACTACTTTGCCCTTCAGGATTATCAGAAAGCACTAAATACAATTACGACAATATACGAAAAAGATGAAAAAAATACTGAAGCATTAAGGTTACTTGGCGATATATATTCAAAAATCAAGAAATATAATCTTGCGCTTGACGCCTACGACAAAATGATTGAACTTTTGCCTAATGATGCCTATGCATTGTGCCAAAAAGGATATCTGTTGAGTCTGTTGGGGTTAGAAAATGATGCGCTTGAATATTTTAAAGAAAGTATTAAGTATGACGAAAGCTCTTTGCTATCTTTACTTTCAATAGCAGAACTTGAATACAAAAAGCAAAAATACGATAAAGCAGAAGAATTTTACGAAAGGGTTTTAAAAACATATCCTGATAATTATCAGGCGTTGTGCGGTATAACAGAAATTTTGTTTAAAAGAAATGAATATGACAAGGCAAAAAGTAATTGCCTTAAAATCATTAAAATAAATCCAAATGCCGCTGATGCTTACGCTAAATTAACACATATTTTCCACAACAACGGAGAAAACAAAAAAGCTCTTGAATACGTAAAAGAAGCGGTAAAATTAAATCAAACAAATCCCGATTATCAATATCTGGCTGCACAGATATATTCTGACTTTGACATGTTCAAAGAAGCACTGGAGCATCTTTCAATAGCATGTGACTTAAAACCTGACAATACAGAATACTTGTCTAAATTTTCAGATATTCTGTTTTTAAATCAGGAAACCGAAAAAGCAATCAGCGTGGCAAAAAGAATTTTGAGAATGGAACGAAATAATAAAGAAGCATATAAAAAACTTATTCTTTTCTACGAAGAAGCAAACGATATACAAAAAGAAATAAAAACATTGAAAAAATACCTAAAAATATATAAAGACGATGAATTAAGCCAAAAGTTAAAAAATCTTTTGAAAAAATAAGGAGTTCTGATGGAGTATGTTAGCTCAATTGATTTATTAACAACAACTTTTAACTCATCAGGAGATGAGGTATTTATCGTAAAAGAAGATGGTGAAATCAAATATAAAAATATTACAGCCAAAGAGCTATACCCCAAAGTAACAAATATTTGGCAAATATCACACCTCTTTGATTTTGAAATCTGCATTTTAAAAAATGAAGATATTATGAGTTTTTCACCTGTAACCGCATCGTTAAATTCAAAAGAAATCTTTTTCTCAAATGTAACAAAAGAAGTTGAAAATCGCAATTATATTGACTATACTCTCACTTCATTTCCATTGGAGAACAATTTTAAATTGATTATTCTCAAAAATAATTCAAATAAAGAGTTACTGAAAAATAACGAAGAACTGACAAAACAAAACAAAGATTTAGAAAAACAAATTGCAAACGAAAACGAATTAAAGAAAAATTTAGAAAATTTGCTTTTAAGAACAAATTTAATCAACCTGGTATCTGACAAAGTAAGGGAATATATTGATACAGCTAAGATAATAAAAATAGTGCTTGAACAAATAAAAAGAACCATTGCTATTTCATCGGTTTATTTTTCAAAAGACGCTAAACAAAGCGAAAAAATATACTTTGAAACAGACGAACAAGATTTATCCTCAAAACTTTTTGCACCAGTATCAACCGATAAAGCATTTTACGGAACACTGGTTTTATGCAGAAAAAACGAACAAAATACTTGGCAAAAAGACGAAATAACCCTAGTTCAAAACATTTGCTCACTTCTTGCAACATCATTTTCAAAAGAAGAACTATATAACGAACTCACTGACCAAAAGAAAGAATTGGAAAAAGCATTTGCTCAATTAAAAGATGCACAATTACAAATCGTACAAAGTGAAAAAATGGCAGCACTGGGACAGCTTGTAGCAGGTGTTGCGCATGAAATAAATACTCCGTTAGGTGCAATTTCAAGTAATTTAGACATTCTTTCCAAAATTTCGGAAATATCGGAAGATACTCCGCTAAAAGAGGTTTTAACCGAAATAGCACCTGTAAACAGAGAAGCCATAAGACGAATAGACAACATGGTAAAATCATTAAAGAATTTTACAAGACTTGATGAAGCAAAATTAAAAAAAGTAGATATCCATGAAGGGCTTGACAGTACAATTGCTTTAATTGCCCACGAAACAAAAAACAGGATTGAAATCAGGAAAAATTATGGAGTTATTCCTATTATTTCTTGTTATCCTGACTATATAAACCAAATTTTCATGAACATTCTGCTTAATGCCTGTCAAAGCATTACAGACAAAGGCTCAATAGAAGTTTCAACATCAGCAGACGAACAATATGTCTGCATCTGTATTAGTGATACAGGTTCAGGAATAGACGAAAAAAATCTAAAAAAAATATTTGATTTCGGCTTTACTACAAAAAAAATAGGACAAGGAACAGGACTTGGCTTAGCACTTACAAAAAAAATCATTGATGAACATAAAGGTAAAATTGAAGTAGAAAGTAAAATCGGGCAAGGAACAACTTTCAAAATTTACTTACCGTTGTAGATTTGTCTGACTTATATTAACGTACAGGCATAATGCATTAAACTCTGATAAAGTCTTGTAGTTATATAAAAAATGAGTTAAAATATGAATATAGTATCTGCAGACTAATGGAGTCAGACTTGAATAGCTTTAAAAATATTTTAGCAATAATACCTGCAAGAGGCGGATCAAAAAGGTTACCGGGGAAAAACATAAAAGTACTTAACGGCAAACCACTTTTAGCACATTCAATTGAATTTGCACAAAATTCCGAATGTATAAACAGAATCATCGTATCTACGGATGATACAAATATAGCCGATGTTGCGAAACAATACGGAGCAGAAATACTTATGCGGCCTGCTGAGCTTGCTCAGGATACAACCAAAACCGCACCTGTCCTTTTGCACGTTGTCGATGAACTCGAAAAAAACGGATATAAACCCGATATAATAATTCTTTTGCAGGCAACTTGTCCTGTAAGACAAAAAAATTTATGCGAAAATGCCATAAACATCCTTGAAAAAAATACAAATTATGACAGTGTATTTACTGCATTTAAGAAAGGCTATACCATGGCATTATGGACACAAAACCCGCAAAATGAAGCAACCGCACTATATGATTATCACCTTCGTCCGCGATGGCAGGATGTAGAAGTAAATAATAAGCTGTACGGAGAAGACGGTGGTTTCTATGCAATAAAATATGATGCATTTAGAAAGTGTAAAGATTTTATAGGAGAAAAGCCTTTTATTTACGAAGTACCACCTACCGTTGATATTGATACGGCAAAAGATTTTGAAAAAGCTGAGACATTATTGAAAGGATAAAACATGAAAATACTTATTGCAAATGATGACGGAATTCAAGCTACCGGCATAAATACTTTGGCTAAATATTTATGCGAAGAACACGATGTATACATTGTTGCACCCGATCAGGAACGTAGTGCGGCAGGGCATGCTTTGACTTTAAATACCCCTATACGAGTTCGTGAAGTAGATATAGGTATCGGTGTAAAAAAAGCCATCGCAATTTCAGGCACTCCAGGAGACTGCGTAAAAATGGGCGTTACTGAAATACTTGATGTAAAACCGGATCTCGTTATTTCAGGTATAAACCACGGACCTAACCTTGGAGCAGACGTGCTTTATTCCGGTACGGTAAGTGCTGCGATGGAAGGTGCTGTTTTAGGTTTTCCAAGTATAGCTGTTTCACTGGCAGACTTAAACGGCAGCAGCTATAATTTCAAACCTGCTGCAGAATTTATGGTAAAATTTCTCAGGAAAATTCATAACATTAATTTCCCAAAGAAAACAATATTAAACGTTAATATTCCTGATGGTGAACTTGACGATATGAAAGGCGTTTGCATTGCAAAACTCGGAATGAGAATGTATACCGATGCATACGAAAAACGTTTTGACCCAAGAGGCAAAGTATACTATTGGATGGCAGGTGTGCCTATCAGCGAAAACCATGAACCCGGAACCGATATTTCAGCAGTATTACAAAACAAAATATCAATAACACCGGTAACTTTTGAAATGACACACAAAAGTATCATGCCGGATTTAGAAGTTGTTTTTGCAACAACAAGTTGTGAATAAATAACTAAATCCATAAAAATAAAAATGAAAATAAAAATAGAAACGGTAAATGGCAAAATTTATTTTTACCGTTTTTATTTTGAATATGCAAATAAACTTTACACTAACAAAATTCAATACCGCAAATAGCTTTGGATGTAATACAGCTGTCCAAAACCTTGTTTTGCACACGCTTGAGGATGTTCCACGTCTTACATGTGCAAAATGCGGTCACGAATTGCTAACAAGAGGCGAATACTCTGATTTTCTTAACGGATTAAAAATTCCTGTCATTGAAGCACTGGAAAACCCAATATTAAAACCTCTAAGAGAAACCCGTTTGTTCAAGTTTTTTACGGAAAAAGCACAAGAAAACCCGACTTCACGAAGTATTATTAACTTAAGAAAAAAAGTAGCAATTCCTCATGAAGAATTAGACATTTTTTATAAAATAGCGGATACATGTGAAACATCATTTAGAAAATCATCAGAAAGTATAGTATTATTTAAAAAAACAATGCCATACCTAAACAATAACGAGCAAAAAGTCGTTAAAACATTAGAAGCATTATCTGAAAAATACCCCAATGAAACATTTGAACAAATATTGAAAAAAGAAGAAGTTATAGGTAAATATCTTACAATAAAAGAAAAATCATTAGAAAAACATAAAACAGCCTGCAATGTAATATTTGATAAAATGAAAAAACTTTTAGGAGAAATACCTTCAGAAAATGAAGCCATATTAACTCAAACTAATGAAAGAGCGATAAGCATATCTGCAGGCAAACAAGATAAAACTATGAAAAAATATTTACTCGGTGAAATCTACAAAGATATTATGTCGCTAGTAGAAACACCATCTGAACGGGAAAAGTTTGCAGAACTGACAAAATCAATACCTTTGCTTGAAGTGACACCTGAAAGAATTATAGCAGATTATGCCGGCAAAAATGATATAGCGATAATGAAAAGTCTTTTAAGCAACTCTCATTCACAATATACACAAATTATTCAAAGAGTAGAAAATAACGGGTCAAGACCAATAGAAAACGGCATACAAATGTGCTTAAAATGTCACGCTGAAAGAAAAAAACTGTCACTTGAAAAATTAGGCGAACTATATCCTGAATTTGTAAAAAATTTACAAAACCAAATAGACAGAATTATATCTTTTGTCGCAGGGAAACAACTTCCCGAATATAAAAACTATCCCTCAAATGTCAAAAAAATTCTATCTGAAGCATCCGGCGGGAAATTGAATATCAGTCTAAAAAAACTCAACGATTCCATAATAGGCATGAAAGCACTTGAAAAGAAAATGTTTTCCAATGTTATGGGGAAAAAAGAGTCTGACGCAACAATATTGACTAACATAAAAACAATAGAAAACCATATTAAAAAACTAAACGAATCTCCTCTTGAAAACATGTCAGAAATATCAACGTACGAAATCCTGTTACATGTTTACAAAAAGAAATGGGCTGATACACTTCACAGACGCCATCCTCATCGTAAATAATCTCTGAGATGCCTTGCTTCAGGTGCAACTCTCAATTTACGAACAGCTTTTTCTTCAATTTGTCTTATTCGCTCTTTAGAAAAACCAAGCCTTATACCTAACTCTTCAAGCGTTTTTATACTTGTGTTTCCAATCCCGAAACGCTGTTTTAAAATAGTTTGTTCTCTATCTGTCAAAATATTCAATATTTCTTGGATATCACTTTTCAACAAAGATTTTTCTATTTTGTAATCAGGCATTTTATTATCATCATCAGGAATATAATCTTCTAAATTGATTTCATCTCCGATAGGCATGTCTAGACTCATAGGTTCTCTGCTCATAGCTTTTCTTATTTGATGAAGTTTATCTGCAGTAATTTGCAATGCTTTGCACAGCTCCTTATCAGATGGTTCTCTGTTTAATTCAACTAACAACTTAGCTTGAATTTTTTTGTAATTTCGTATTTTTTCAGACATATGCACAGGTATTCTTATTGTTTTTGAATGATTTGCAATTGCACGAATTATTGTTTGGCGTATCCACCATGTGGCATATGTCGAAAAGCGAAAACCTTTAGTATAATCAAATTTTTCTGTAGCTTTGATTAACCCCAAACTACCTTCCTGAACCAAATCCATAAAAAGTATACCTTGTCCTGAATATTTTTTTGCAATACTGACAACCAATCTCAAATTGGACTGAATTAACTCGCTTTTAGCACTTTCAATTTCACTTGGAGTACCTTCCTTGATTACTTTCGCAATTTCATATTCTTCTTCTTGTTTCAAAATCTTTTTTTTGCCAATATCCTTCAGATACATTTGCAAAATATCATCAGAATTATCAGACCTCAAATAATTAAATATTCTGATATCTTCGTTATTTTCCCCAAAAAGAAAATCATCATTTTCATAGTCAGCATATATATTAGTATTTCTTCTCATTTACTTCCCCTTCTCAAACATTAATACTAACTTTTTCAACTAATATTCCCTATGAATAAAGACGATTATTTTTAAATTTTGTTTCAACAAAAAAGACCCCACTCAGTGTGAGGTCTTTTTATAAAATCAAAAAATTAAAGATGTTTTTCCAAATTTGCAATCAACTGTGCTTTTTGCATAAGCCCGACAAGTCTTTCCACAGCCTCACCGTTTTTAAAAATCAAAATACTCGGAATACCGCTAATACTAAATTCTTGAGTTATTTTTAGGTTTTCATCAGTATTAACTTTTACAACTTTTACTTTCCCTTCCATTTCAGAAGCTATATCATCAATGATTGGAGAGATTTTTCTGCAGGGACCACACCATGGTGCCCAAAAATCTACAAGAACCGGAACATCGGCATTTTTAACTTCTGTTTCAAAATTTGAATCATTTACTTCTAATGCATTTGACATTAATTTTCTCCTTAATCTTGTTTTTTATATAAATCTTCGTTATGATTTTATCACAAGATAAAAAAAAATTACAGGAATTTAACAATGAAAAAACTAAACATCTTAGACAAATATATTGTAAAACAATTAGTAGAAACATTTTTAATAAGTTTAGTAATATTTACATCCATCATTTTTGCCACCGATGCCTTTATTACTATTGTAAAGCAAATCACAGAGTACGGTATTCCACTACAGGTCGCAGCCATTCTGGTAGTTTTAAAATTGCCGTCAATGCTAATTCTTACTATCCCAATGGGTATTTTGTTGGCAACACTGATTACAGTAAACAGAATGAACAACTCACTTGAAATCACAATTTTAAAAGCATGCGGAATAGGGCTTAGCAGAATTTCAAAACCGATATTGATTTTTGCGGTAATGGCAGCACTATTAGGTTTTGTTGTTAATGAAATAATTGCACCTGTTGCATCAAAAACCGCGAAAGAACTCACAATTATGTCCATAGTTCAAAAAAATGTTCCTAACGGCAAAAAAAACTTTATATTTAAGGAAATAAGAAACAATAAATTATACAGATTTTTCCACATCGCTTCAGTTGAAAAAAACGAACTAAAAAACATTACTGTACTTGATTTATCAAGAGAAAATACCATTCAGGTTATATATGCAAAACACGGTCAGACAGCCTCAGAAGAATCAAGCGGATGGCTTCTCGAAAACGGAGTTATATATACAATTGCGACTTCCGGAAAAATCTTAAACACCGCCGTTTTCAATAGTATGAACTTTGATAACACAAAAGAAGCAATAGAAAAATTACATGAAGTTAATGAAACAGAAATGAATTATTTTGAATTAAGAAAATATTTAAACAGTTCATTACATGAAGTTGATGAAAAAATAGAAATACAAAAACAAATAGGGGAAATATCAAATAAAGACGAAGAAATTAAAACAAGAAAAAGCATGACCGACAGATTGCTTGAATTAAAAATTCTGCTGTACGAAAAACTCTCATTGCCATTTACTTCTATAGTATTTGCTCTTATTGCTATTCCTCTCGCAATCACCGGACCGAGAGCAAGATTTAACAGAGGACTTATATCAAGTATAATAGTACTGTTTATATTCTACATTCTCAGGGCGACTGCACTATCATTGGGACAAAATGCAACAATCCATCCTGCACTTGCCGCATGGATACCGAACATAGTGCTTTTTGGATTGGGTCTGTATTTATACAGAAAAAAAGCGTACTTCGTATAAATCATACTTTAGTATCATTTAAAACAACTTTTTGTCTGATAGCAAATACAAAGAGAAACAGTTATCATAAGTATGTACGGATAATCGTGTGATGAATTATGGAAAATTCAATGCGCTTAAAGCGCTCAGGTGATACAATAATTTGGGATATTATTGGCAATAATATAGATGCCGTCGAGTTTGACATTAACTTAAAATACTTAAAAAAACTCAAAAATTTCAAAAGCATTTATATAAACATTGCCCATTTGGAAAACATAAATAATTCCACACTGAATAAATTTTATAAATTACATGCATTCTTACAAGACAGGCATGTGTGCATTATAAATGTAAATGCAACGCAAAATGCAATATTAAATTTATTTAAGGTGGATAAAATTTTTCAACTTTACATGAGCAAACAAGATGCAATTGAAGGGAAAAGACCAATAATAAACAGAAAATTTAAACTTGTATCGTAAATTTTGAAATGCAAAAAAAAACACTTGACGTAGAACCATGTGCTTGATATCTTAGTAGTGTGGTTGGGATAAATCAACCATTGGCAGATAAAAAGAATTTGCACATGTGATTTTTGAAGAGATGCAAGTTTGAAAACAAAATAGTAATGATATGCGTCTGTAGCTCAGCAGGTAGAGCACTCCCCTTTTAAGGGATAGGTCGCGCGTTCGAATCGCGCCAGACGCATATTTTTTATGATAAAATTTGCTTGTAAAAATGTCTTGTTTCATGGACTATGCGACAGAACGGCTACTTTGCGATTTTCGGTAAAAAGTCGCTGTTTATAGGGGTTTTTTAGGGTTGGAAGTGTCTAAAAAATCGCAAAGTGTTTAGTCCGATGAGTCGAAATATAGTCTTTTGGTGTCCGTACGTGTCCAAAAATGAAAAATTTTTAATAGTGGCATTATATTTGAATGTAACGCACATTTGCGACAGAACGGCTATTTTGCGATTTTTGTGTGTCAAATTTCAACAGAAAAAAATTATTTTTAGACGGAAATTTTTTAGAATTAGTGTCCCCTAACACTAACTATAGGAAACATTAATGTTAGTCGGAAACTAAAGCCACATAGTCGGAAGTGGCATATTTGCAATTATAAGAAATTTAGTGACTAATCAAACGGAACTGCTGATTAAAAAACTTTGGCTATAATTCAATAAATATAACAAATTTTTCGTAACAAACAGTTTGGGAAAAATAAGAATTCCCACACAAACGGAACCTATACGGAACTCTTTGCGGAACTTTAACCGAACTTAAAAAATTAAATTATAAAAATAACCGACAAACACAAATGTTATAAACATAAATATTACATATCTTATTATTAATTCTTTTTTCATCACTCTCGATATAATAATCATTTCAGGCAAACTCAAAGCAACAGTTGCCATCATAAATACTAAAACTGTTCCAATCGCAGCACCTTTTTGTATTAATACCTGTGCAATAGGAATAATTGTTGTTGCATCCGAATATAACGGAATACCTACCATTACTGCCAACGGGACAGCAAATAGGTTGTTGTTACTCATGTATTTTATAAAAAATTCTTGTGGAACATAGCCATGCAAAAATGCTCCAACTCCAACCCCAAGTAAAATAAACAACCATATTTTTTTCATTAAATCTTTTGCATATAGCACAGAATCTATTATTCTTGTTTTTACGGACTGTACCTTTTTATTGCAATCACAAGAACAACCGCAACTTGTCGCTTTAATTTTTGATAAATAATTTTGTAAATATCTTTCATATCCTAATTTTTCTAAAATTATTCCACCGATTGTTCCTATTGTAATACCTGTTAAGATATAAATAATAGTAACTTTTATCCCTAAAACTCCTGCCAAAAGAAGAA
>JAZLLQ010000005.1:0-7068 GCA_045598245.1 Candidatus Gastranaerophilales bacterium | reverse complement strand
GTTGTGATTTAGTTTTCAATGTTCGCAGTTTTCTCTGCTATTGAAGTGTCTACCTTACCTCTTGAAAAACGATACTCAATCGTTTTTCTCGGCAGAGTGCCACTGGAGCATGTTGTGATTTAGTTTTCAATGTTCGCAGTTTTCTCTGCTATTGAAGTGTCTACCTTACCTCTTGAAAAACGATACTCAATCGTTTTTCTCGGCAGAGTGCCACTACGACATATATTAATTTATTTATTGAATTTTCAAAGACTAATTTTATTATACTTAAAAAATCTAAATCTGCAAAACTAAAATTTATTTTAAGCAATTTTTTACAAAAAAAAGTTTTTATTATTGTAATTGAGAAATAATGGAGATGAATCGGCATGGGTGCAATAGATCCTACAAGAGCGGAAATTATTCAAACAATTAATCAAACAAAAGCACGTGTATCGGGCATATTTAATTCTATGAGTGATGCAGGAAATGTATATGCAAATACGTATCTTGCTGCAAATGGCATGGCACCGACAAATGGCACATCAGTTTTTAATGGTGATGCCGGTGTTATACAAACAAATGGTACATCTGTTTTCAATGCAACAAATAGTAGTCCTCAACAAATCTATGGAAGTTTTAATTGTAGTCCAAACGGCATTGATACCGAATTTGTGAGAAATTATGGCTCTTATTTGAGAGATCTTAGTGCTCGTCTTGATGCTAATATGGCGAATATGGCTGCTCAAAATGCCGCAGCTACTCAGGCTGCACAAGCTGCACAAAGCGGACAAACTGCAACAAACGTAGATGCTCCTATGAATTTTAATAATTCTGTTGAACCATTTTCTAAATTATCTGATGAACAAATAAAAACTTTATCCGATAAAGAAGAAGAAATTGCTAAAAAACAAGACGAAATGAAAGCAGAAACTGATGCCAAAAAGAAAAATGAAATGGCAAAAGAAATTAAAAAATTACAACAAGAGTATAAACAATTAGAAAAAGATTACGGTGCAAATAATCTTTCATCTATGTTTGGCAGAAATTATAACTTCTATAGAAATTTAAGCCCTGATGAAATAAGTCAAATCAGAGAAGCTAACGAAGAAATAGCAAGTATGCGTGAAACTATTGAAGCAAAACAAAAAGAACGTAAAGAAACCTGGGAAAAAATACAGGCAAAAATGCAAGAATATGCTTCTAAAACAGGTCAAATGCCAACAGCAGACCAAATTATGTCGCCAACTGAAAAAGAATTCTTCGAACAATCAAAAACTGAAATAGAAGACTTGCAAAAACAAATAAATACCGCTATTGATAATTTGCACAAAAATACTAAAGCCGCAAGTAAAGACAAAAGCGAAACATATTTTGAAACTGAAAATATAGCAAGAGCAAATAATACAAGTGCAGAAAATAAAGATAACTCTGTAAAAACAGCAGCAAGTACTCTGTTTGATGATAAAGGCAAAGCAAACAGTGAGGACAATATCAAAAAAGCATTTGGTGAAATAGAAGGCTTTGATAAAGCAGATAAAGATGCCGTTGCTAAGTTTTTAACAGAACAAATTGATGGTAAGAGCAAAGCTGATTTTGAAAAATATATGGATACCAAAGAGTTCTTTGATGCAGCATCAACAAGTACATTTGTCGGTGATAACAAAGACAACTTAGGCTTATTAATGGCA
The DNA here is from genome assembly GCA_045598245.1 of Candidatus Gastranaerophilales bacterium. GTDB lineage: Bacteria > Cyanobacteriota > Vampirovibrionia > Gastranaerophilales > JAILCC01 > JAILCC01. The sequence goes on along the minus strand of JAZLLQ010000005.1, from coordinate 5,398 downwards.
GTATACGATAAAATTAAAGGCGAAGGCAAATTTAAAGCTAATGCCGAAAAATTTGGTGCGGATAAGAGCGAACCGGCAAGGCTGGTTGCAGCTATAAAAGAAATGGAAGAACAAAAAGCAGCTGAAAAAGCCAATGAAGCAAAAGATTCCAAACCGCCTAAAGCTGAAGGAACGGCAACGGACGTTTTGTTTGATGACAAAAATAAAACGAACAGAGAAGAAACTATTAAAAAATCATTTGAACAAATAGAAGGTTTTGATAAAGCAGATAAAGATGCAGTTGCCAAGTTTTTAACAGAACAAATCGGTGATAAAAATAAAGCTGATTTTGAAAAATATATGGATACCAAAGAGTTCTTTGATGCAGCATCAACAAGTACATTTGTCGGTGATAACAAAGACAACTTAGGCTTATTAATGGCAGTATACGATAAAATTAAAGGCGAAGGTCAATTTAAAGCTAACTCAGAAAAGTTTGGCGCTGATAAGAGTGCACCTGCAAAACTCGTAGCTGCTATAAAAGAAATGGAAGAACAAAAAGCGGCTTCAAAACCGGAAGGAGCTGATACTACCGAACCCGCAGCAGGTACGGTAACTCCGCAAGTAGAAGCAAATCCCGATGCAAAAGCAAAATTTGATGAACTTATCAAACCCGATGATGATGGTAAAATTAATTGGGAATCAGTAAAAGCTGAAGTTGATAAAATTGCTTCTGATGATAGTAAAACAAATGATTATAAATTACAACTGAGAGGTCTTTATAATCAGGCAAGAACACAAGCAGAATTAGCAGCAATTGTTGAAAAATATCCAAGCACTTCAAAAGATGGCGGAAAAATTCCATATGAAGGTTTTATGGAAGAAGTAACAAAATTACAAGGTACGGAACATGGTGCCGCAAAAGAAAGCAAATCACTAATTGATGGTGCCGTATCAACAATGAGTTTTGCAAAAGCGGAAGAAATACTAAAAGACTTAAAAGCAGAAGATAAACTCGGCGATAATTCCGTAGCCACTTTAAAACAAGCATTAGCAGAACAAAATATCAGTTTGTCCGATGAACAGATAAAGGCATTGTGCAATAAATATGAAACAGCTTTACCTTTGGACGACTTGAATGCTAAAATAAGTAATTTGATAGCAAATAACAACGGAGATTTATCCTCCGTTAGTGATGACCAATTAATAGATTTCTTTGAATATCATAATCTTGATGGTCGCAAAACAATTGACGAATTCATTAAAAGTAAGAAAAACCCTGAAGCTATTAGAGATTTAGCTGTCAGATTAAATCAAATAGCTCAAAAAGAAGGCATTGATAAAAGAATGAAATATTATAATCCTTTGTGGAGATGTCATTCTCTTGAAGCGGAAAAAGGTAACGAAATAACGTCTACAACTGATCTTGAAGATTTATGTGATGCAGCAGGAAATGTTTTTGCTGAAAGAGGCGCTACAACCTTTACTTTGACTGCTTATGCAGTATGTAATGCAATAAGAGAAAAAAGAAAACAATAGAATATCATTGCAATCACGACAATTTATATATAGATAAGGACACAAATTTTGTGTCCTTATTATTTTATTAATATGAATTAATTTTTTCCTCAATATAATTAATTTTGTCAGGGAATTTTTCTTTTACTTCTTCAATAAATTCGTGATAAGGAGTTAAATAATCAGATTTCTTTAATATAAAAATTTTTCTCAAATAAAATTCCAAATTATTTTTATCAAGTTCTATTGCTTTATTTATTTTTTCTAAAGCATCATCAAAAGAACCATCCTCAGCCAATATTAAAGCATAAACAGTATTTACCTTCGGATTTTCGGAATTTAGTTTATAAGCAGACCTGATATAACGCAGAGCTATTTTTATATCTTTTATATGAGCTGAATAAACTTGGGCAATATCCGTATAGGCATCAACATTATCAGGGAAATATTCAATCATTTTTTTATAATTTTCAACAGCTTTTTCAATATTACCCTTTAACCTGTAACATTCTGCAAGTATACCGTAAAATTTATTAAACGTTTTTGTTTTAGTAAGCACACTCTCAATAAGTTCTGTTGCTTTATCATAATTATTGTCCATTTTATGTAAAATTCCTAATTTTATAACAGCATCATAAAAATCAGGGTTTTCATCAACGGTTTTTTGTAAAATTTCTCTTGCCTCTGAATATCTTTCGAGTCCTGCCAATGTTACGGCGTAATAATAATGCGTCAGATAGTCTGCTTGTGGTTTTTCAATAGCTTTTTCCAAATATTTTAAAGATTTTTTGAATTTTTTAACCTTTTGCCAAAATATACCTGCCGAAATCTGCAAAGCAAAGGCATCAGGAGAAATAAGAGCAATGGAACGATATGTTTTTATTACTGATTTATAATCTTTCACATCAGCATAACATTCTGCAAGATTAACCATAAAATCAATTCTGAAAGGAACAAGTTGAACTGAAATCATGGCACATTCCAAAGCTGCTTTGTAATTTTCCAATTTTGTATTAGTCAGAGAAAGATAATAAAAAGCCATTGAGTGTAAAGAATCAAGCCTAATTGTATAATTAAAAGCATCTAAAGCCTCTTTTAATTTATTTTGTTCATATAAAACAACTCCCAACAAAAAAGAAGCATTTACATTAGTCAAAGATAAATGTAAAGCCTTTCTGAATTGTATTTCAGCCTTTGCCTTTTGATTTACTCTTGCTAAAGCAACACCCCAATTAACGTATATCTCAGGATCATAAGGTGCATATTTAACAGCCATATTATAACAGTCAATAGCATCATCAATTTTACCCAATTCTACCAATGCCGCTCCTTTTAAAGAATATGCTGAAGAATAAGATTTGTCGATTTTCAATGCAGAATCAAATTTTTCAATAGCTTCTTCAAATCTGTGAAGTTTTGCAAGGGCTATTCCCCAGTTCATAAATGTTTCCGGATCTGTGACTGACATTTGTGATGACATTTCAAATTTTTCAAGAGCATCATTAATTTTACCTTCCAAAGCAAGGTTTATACCCCAATTCAAATAAGCCTTAGAAGGCATTGAAACCTTCATTGATTTTGAATTATAAGAATTTACGGTATTATCAAGGTTTTTTATTTTTCTTATTATAAAATTTATAAATCTTTTCATACTTCAATAATAACACGTGAACTAAAAAACAAAAGATTTAATTAAAGGCTAAACGTATATGGCAATAATTCTTTAATATCAAGTATCAACAATGATTTATCCTTTTTTTCCAAAATCACTTTGGTATTGGGTGAAAATTCATATATCCATTGTCGACACGCACCGCAAGGCGCACACTCAGGCATACTTTCGGAATATATAGCAACAGCTGTGAGTTTTGATTTTTCACCTGAGGCCACAGCTGTTGAAAGTGCATTTCTTTCTGCACAAAGAGATAACCCATAACTGCAATTTTCTACGTTACAACCTGTATAAATGTTGCCGTTTTCAAATAAAATGCAAGCACCAACTCTGAATTTTGAGTATGGTACATAAGCATTTTGTGAAACTTTTTTAGCTTCTTCAATTAAACTTTCGTAAGTTCTTTGCATTTTTTACCTTCGGCGCTTTGGTTAACAACAGCATCGATTAAGCCCTTGAATAGCGGATGAGGTTGAGTTGGTCTTGACTTAAATTCAGGGTGGAATTGACAAGCAACGAACCAATCAAGTTTAGGGATTTCAACAACTTCGGCAAGCATACCGTCAGGTGACATTCCTGAAAATACCAACCCTGCATCTGCAATTTGTTGAATATAATCCGTGTTAACTTCGTATCTGTGACGATGACGTTCGGAGATTTTTTCTTTTCCATATGCATTATATGCTTTTGTTCCTTTTTTCAAAATGCAGTCGTATGCGCCTAATCTCATTGTTCCGCCATAACCTTTAACATTTTTTTGTTCAATCATTAAATCTATAACAGGATGTTTTAAACTTTCATCAAATTCTTTTGAATTTGCATCCTTCAAACCTGCAACATTTCTTGCATACTCAACAACAGCACATTGCATGCCTAAACAAATTCCCAAGAAAGGCACGTTATTTTCACGAACATATTTGATAACATTTAATTTACCTTCAATACCTCTTGTTCCAAAACCACCCGGAACAACAACAGCTTGAACATCTTTTAACAATTCCTTGCATGTATTAAAATCAACACAATCTTCGGTATTAATCCATTTAATTTCAATTTTAACATCGTCAGCATATCCGGCATGTTTCAATGATTCGACTATTGAAATATAGGCATCAGAGAGTTTTGTGTATTTCCCTGCAATAGCAACTTTTATTGTGCCTTTTGGATTTTTGATTTTTTCAACTAATTGAATCCAGTTTTCCAAATCAGGAGTTCTGTTTTCAACGCCCAACATTTTTAATACGACTCCTGCCATATTTTGTTCTTCCAAAGCAAGAGGAACTTCGTAAATACTTTTCATGTCACGACATTCAATAACAGCTTCTTTGGCAACTGAACAGAATAAAGCTAATTTTTCTTTTTCTGTTTTAGGAATAGGTTTTTGTGTACGACAAACAAGAATTTCAGGTTGAATACCATAACTTCTTAATGCATTAACACTATGTTGTGATGGTTTTGTTTTCAACTCACCTGATGTCGGTAAATAAGGAAGTAAAGTACAATGAACCGAAATTGCATTTCCGATACCAATTTCTGACTTAAATTGTCTGATTGCTTCAATGTAAGGTAAGCCTTCAATGTCACCTACGGTACCACCGATTTCAATAAGTTGAAAATCAGGCTTAGATTGTTTTGTTGCATCCAAAATTCTTGATTTAATTTCATTTGTAATATGAGGAATTACCTGAACCGTTCCGCCCAAATAATCACCTCTGCGTTCTTTATCCAAAACAGTTTGATATATTTTACCTGATGTAATAGTACTGTATTTACTCAAGTTTGCATCAGTAAATCTTTCATAGTGACCTAAATCTAAATCAGTTTCAGCACCATCATCGGTAACAAAAACTTCACCATGTTGAAAAGGACTCATTGTTCCGGGGTCAACATTAATATACGGGTCAAATTTTTGGTTAATAACGGAAAAACCTCTTGCTCTTAATAATCTACCTAAAGATGCAGATAATATACCCTTTCCTAAAGAACTAACCACACCACCGGTTATGAAAATATATTTTGTCGTCATATTCCACCTATAATATTCTACTCCTCTAATTATTTAATTATACTCCAAAATTATGTAATTTAGCATACTGTTAATTTATGTAAACATTTTGAATAAGACAGTTTAAAAATATTAAAATACGGGAATAAGAATATAGTGCGTTAACTGCGAACAAACATGTAATTACATTGAATTAATAATACAGGAGTCATTATGCAAAAGAG
>JAZLLQ010000004.1:0-2372 GCA_045598245.1 Candidatus Gastranaerophilales bacterium | reverse complement strand
CCGTTATACGAAACAAATTCTATCATAATTACTCCATCCTTTCTGGCAGGTTTGCAATCTCAAACGCAAACGCAGCCGCTTCTCTATAATCATTAGCTTCCATCCAACCTCTATAAGGCGAGTTTCTGTAAGTGCATTTATAAGATCCCCAATCAATTGGACAATGCTCACACTGATTGTTACCTTGCCACTTATCATACTCACAACAAAAACATAAAAATTCAATTAGCTCTAATTTGTTTTCATCAAAATATTGAGATTTCAAGATTTTACGTTTTTTTATTAAAGTCTCGTTACCGATCCACATCCACATTTTGCGGTGGTTTTCAATTGCTTCTCTCTTAGTCAATATTACACCTCCTTTTATGGCAAACTTGCAATCGCAAATGCAATTGCAGCGGCTCTTATATAGTTTATTTTAGTCTTAATGCTAACTTTCCTATGTTCACAGTAAAATGAACATCCACAACAGACTAACCCTGTCGTGCCACATATATAATTCTCAAACATAGTTAACCTCTTTCTCGGTACTACCACTATGCACTAGCGCTACTTTCGTCTTATTTTATGCAGTTAAAAATCTCGTTTATCTTTTCAGATTGTTGAGATTTTATATTTTTTAAACACTTCTTCAACGTATCCTTCAAATCGCTCTACTTTTTTGCAACTATAACAACGTTCACAATCACAGCCTGCACAAACTGCCAGTGAAACCGTTTCTTTTATGCTTTTTTCTAATTCTTCAATAGTCATCGTTTTGCCTCCTCAAACAAAATGTTCGTTGTCTTTTCAAAAAGTCGAAATTTTAATCTGCTTCAAGATGTTTATATTCATCGCATTTTTCAGTACGTTTGTTGAAATAATCCCACTGATGTTTTGTGCACATACATCCATGATTTCCGCCAATATCAAGCGACCAAGTCTTCATGTGTTCACATTTCTTGCTTTTGTCTTGTAGATCGTTGTATTTCATAAAGCACCCCCTATCCATAGTCTTATTTATGGTAGTTACAATCTCAATTTTCATTTTCAGATAATTGAATTTGATAATTTTTTGCTATGGGGCAAAAATAAGCATCATTAATTTTTTCATCTTTACCACGATAATAGGTGCAGTACATATCCCTAAAATCTCCAATGCCTTTAGTTTTTTCAAACTCACATTTTAAGCATTGTTCTCTTCGTTCAATTGCTGTCATAAATTCACCTCATCTACAATCCTTCCAAATGGTACTTAGTTCTTCGAATCCGCTTCACAATGACATACATGATACCCATTGTTAATAATTGGTTTTTTAATCTCACAAGAATCGGCATTTTCTCTTAATACTTCAAGTTCTTTTTGCATCTTCTGAAGTTTCTCTTTATTATATCGATTAAGTTCTTTTTCATCAAATAAACTCATATGCATACCTCATCGCCTCATTTTAATGAAACTCAAAATAAAACTTTACTGGTTCAATACGTTCCTCAATTAATCCGTATTTCAGCGCAAGTCGATAATTGAAGTTGTTTTTAAGATTGTCAATCATAGTGGTTGTAAGTCTTTGTCGAAATGTTTCCAAGTCAAATGTACTCTTGTAAAAATTGCACTGCCGACAAGATGGCATATAATTGTCAATCGATTCATCGACACCTTTGCCTTGTAATTCAGACTTGTAAACAGCATCAATGTGGTCAACTTGCATTTCTTTCAAAGTTATCTCACATCCACAATAAGCGCAGTGTCCGTCATACTTTTTAAAAACAAATTCACGAACTTTTTTACTGATTGCTTTTCTCATTTTTCACCTCGTCTTATTTAGTGGAACAAATCAGTTTTTGTACCAATCAAATTCTCCTGCGATAAGCAGATTCCAAATGTTGTGACTTGTTATTTTATCTCCATTCTATTATCTGAATCATAATTCATCATCTTCTCGTAACTCACCTAATTTCATGATGCACTCAGCACATACGATAACCTCAGTTCCGTCTTCCGAGACAAAACCAACGCCATTCGGAATACCATCTGGTCTGTTTCCTGGTTCAAATCTTTTTCCACATTTGTAGCAAAGTAATTTTTCCACATCGCCACCTCATTCTTTATTTAATCCTCACATAGATATCACAATAGGTACTATCAAAATAATCATCTACTTTTTCAATAAACCAAGGCTGCTTACTAATTTCTAAACCGCCATACGGAATCCAGTTGCTTCCACCGATTCTTGCGTGAACATAAAGTACATCATCTCTGCCAACGTATTTATTAAAGGTTTCGAGCTGCTTAATAACTTTGCGTTTTGCTTTTTTAATTTCAAACTTAAGCACCCTACGTTTCCACCCGTGAATGCGATTCCACTGGATTTCTCCGTCTTGCATGTAGAAAT
>JAZLLQ010000003.1:0-7820 GCA_045598245.1 Candidatus Gastranaerophilales bacterium | reverse complement strand
TGACAGAAAATTTGTGCGATGAAATATTTTACAAGCTCTATTTGGTGCGTTGATTTCTCTTTTTCTTGGTACTTCTATTTTCTCTTTGTTTACGCAAAGCAAAGAGAAAAAGAAGTACGTACATAAAAACTCATGAAAATGTATAAACCTAAATAAAATTTCATGTATTAAAAAAGTTCTGATAATTTATTCTTATGTAACTCATTTTAAAGTCTGAGATAATAACATAATTATAATTTTATTGATTTCTCTCAGAAGCCAATAATCTCAATTCTTTTAATTTATCACGAATTTGTGCAGCCTGTTCAAAGTCGAGAGATTTTGCGGCTTTATGCATATCTTTTTCCAGTTTTGAAATTAATTTTGGCAAATCTTTTGTTTGAATTTTTGCATTAGCCATTTCTTCTGCCACAAAATCTTCCACATTTTTATTTAATGCAATAACTTGAAGCAGACTGTTTTGTTTGTCTTTGATAATAGTTTTAGGTGTAATTCCGTTTTTAACATTAAATTCATGTTGAAGTTTTCTTCGTCTGTTTGTTTCATTAACTGCTTTTGTAATACTGTCAGTCATTCTGTCTGCGTACATAATAACCTTGCCGGTTGCATTTCTTGCTGCACGCCCTATCGTTTGAATTAAACTTGTTTCGGAACGCAAAAAACCTTCTTTATCGGCATCCATAATTGCAACCAAAGTAACTTCAGGCAAATCAAGACCTTCTCTTAAAAGGTTAACTCCGACAAGCACATCAAATTCGCCTAATCTCAAATCACGTAAAATTTCTACACGTTCCAATGAAGATATTTCACTATGAAGATATCTTACTCTAATGCCAAGTTGTGAAAGATAATCGGTTAAATCTTCAGCCATTTTTTTGGTTAAAGTCGTAATTAAAACTCTTTCGCCTTTTTCTGCACGATATGTTATTTCCTGATGAAGATTATCGACTTGATTTTTGATAGGACGCACATCAATTTCAGGATCAAGAAGTCCTGTCGGTCTTATTATTTGTTCAACAATTTGTGTACTCGTTTCTCTTTCAAATTCAGCGGGAGTAGCGGAAATATAAATTTTTTGCCCTACTCTTTCCCAAAATTCATCAATTTTTAAAGGTCTGTTATCTCTTGCACAAGGTAGTCTGAAACCATATTCTATTAAAGTATCTTTTCTTGAGCGGTCACCGTTAAACATCGCTTTTAATTGAGGCAAAGTTGCATGAGATTCATCAACAACAACCAAAAAATCTTTCGGGAAATATTCAAGTAAAGTAGCAGGAGCAGAACCGACAGGGCGGCGTTCAATAATTCTCGAATAATTTTCAATACCGTTACAATATCCCATTTCTTTAATCATTTCGATATCATGCATTGTTCTTTGCTGAAGCCTTTGTGCCTCAAGAATTTTATTTTGGCTTTCAAAAAAATTCACTTGTTCTTTTAATTGTTTTTGAATTTCATTAATTACATATTCCGTATCATCCTCATCCTGTAAATAATGAACTGCCGGAAAAATTACGGTATGTTCAAGAAAATTTAAAACTTCCGCAGTTGTCGGGTCAATTTGAACAATTTTTTCAATTTCATCATCATAAAAATAAATTCTTGTGATTATATTCTCATAAGCAGGCATTATTTCCACGATATCTCCTCTTGCTCTAAACGTGCCTGCTTTCAGTTCAACATCATTCCTTTCATAATGAAGTTTAACAAATTTTCTCAATAAATCATCTCTGTCTACCACTTCACCTGTCATAAGAGCAAAAGAATTTTTAAAATAATTTTCAGGCAATCCTAAACCGTAGATACAACTGACACTTGAGACAACAATAACATCCCGTCTTGAATACAAACTTCTTGTCGCACTATGTCTTAATCTGTCGATTTCTTCATTAATCATTGCTGATTTTTCGATGTATACATCACTTCTCGGAATATAAGCCTCAGGCTGATAATAATCATAGTAACTTATAAAATATTCAACCGCATTATCGGGAAAAAATTCTTTTAATTCACCATATAGTTGTGCAGCAAGAGTTTTGTTATGAGCAATAACAAGTGTCGGTCGCTGAATTTGCTCAATAACATTCGCAACAGTAAAGGTTTTACCCGAACCGGTTACACCCAAAAGTGTTTGGCTGTCCATACCTTCCTCAAGTCCTTTCACAAGTTTTTCTATCGCTTGAGGTTGATCGCCTGCAGGTTTATATTTTGAATGAATTTTAAATTTTTCTTCCATAAGAACATTTTATAACTATATTATGAATTTTCAAATAGTCATAATTATTTTGTAATTCATCTTTACGTGACAGATTTTTCAATATTTATAATAACAATCTGACAAGTAGTCTTTGAGTACATAAATTTGATTATATAGCTTGTTTATTTTATACTCATATCAAAAGTAGAGCTATAAAACAGAGTGGAGAAAATTATGATGGTTGACGAAGAAAAAAAACATGATTATAAAAATACGTTAAATTTGCCTCAAACTGATTTACCAATGAGAGCAAACGCAACACAAAAAGAATTAGAAACGCAAAAATTTTGGGCAGAACAAAAAGTTTATGAAAAAAATCTTGCCCAAAGAGATAAAACCCATTCTTTTGTTCTTCATGACGGACCACCGTATTTGAGTTCAGAAAAAATCCACGTTGGCACTGCTTTAAATAAAATTTTGAAAGATATTTTAATTAAATATAAATCACAATCAGGATTTTATGCTCCTTATGTTCCGGGTTATGACGGACACGGACTTCCTATTGAAAACAAAGTTGTTAAAAATATCAAAGGTGGTCGTGAAGCATTAACTCCACTTGAATTAAGACAAAAATGCAGAGAATATGCACAAAACAGTTTAAACGGTCAGGAAAATGAATTTAAAAGACTTGGTGTTTGGGGAAACTGGGAAAATCCTTATTTAACAATAAAACCTGAATTTGAGGCTGAACAAGTCAGAGTATTCGGTGATATGTTCAAAAAAGGGTACATCGAAAAAGGTTTGAAACCTGTTTACTGGTGTGCATCTTGCGAAACCGCACTTGCAGAAGCCGAAGTTGAATATGCAGACCATACGTCTACTTCTATTTATGTTCGTTTCAAATTTGATGATGAAAGTACAAAGAAAATTCAAAATATTGTTGATACAAAAGGTAAAGATGTTTATGCCGTAATTTGGACAACAACTCCTTGGACAATTCCTTCCAATATGGCTATCAGTATGCACCCAAAATATGAATATACTTTCTTTGAATACAAAAATGATGTATATGTTGCCGCACAAGGATTACTCGACAATTTCTTGGCTGATGTCGATTGGGCGGAAAGCGATATAAATGTTATTGGTTCTTGCACGGGTCAAGACTTAGAATTATTAGAAACTTGGCACCCTCTTGTACAAAGAAAATCTCCGATAATTTTAGGTGAACACGTTACTCTTGATGCAGGTACAGGTTCAGTTCACACTGCTCCCGGACATGGTTTAGAGGACTATGAAGTCGGTTGCAGATATAATATTGAAGTATTTTCACCACTTGACAGTAAAGGTATTTGGACAGATGCGGTTAACGATAAAGACTTAGAAGGGGTACCATATTATAAAGGAAATAATATCGTTATTGAAAAACTTGAAAATGCAAAAGCACTTCTTGCAAAACACGATATTCAACACAGTTATCCTCATTGTTGGAGATGTAAAAATCCTGTTATTTACAGGGCAACTCCTCAATGGTTTGTAAAAGTTGACAGATTTAGAGATAAAGCTCTTGAAGCTATAAAAGATGTAAAATGGATACCTGCAGGCGGTGAAGCAAGAATTTCCAACATGGTTGAAGGTCGTACAGACTGGTGTATTTCCCGTCAAAGAGCTTGGGGTGTACCAATTCCTGTATTCTATTGTGAAGATTGCGGAGAAGCTATTGTTACCGATGAAACAATCGAAAATGTTGCTAAAATCTTTGAAAAAGAAAGCTCTGATGCTTGGGTAAAATATTCTGCCGAAGAACTTTTGCCGCAAGGTTTCAAATGCCCGAAATGCGGTAAAACCCACTTTAGAAAAGAAAATGACATTATGGATGTTTGGTTTGACTCAGGTGTTACATGGAGAGCCGTTGTAGAAAAAAGAGCTGAAGAATTAGGACATACTCCTGTTGATATGTACTTGGAAGGGTCAGACCAACACAGAGGATGGTTCCAATCTTCTTTACTTACTTCTATTGCAACTCAAGGCAAAGCACCTTATAAGACTGTTTTAACTCACGGTTTTGTATTTGGTGAGGATGGAAGAAAAATGTCTAAGTCTTTAGGCAACTACATCAGACCCGATGATATTATCAAAAACTATGGTGCAGACGTTTTGAGATTATGGGCAGCAAGTGTTGATTATCGTAACGACATTAAAATCGGTGATAATATTATCAAACAACTTTTGGAAGTATTCAAAAAAGTAAGAAATACTATGAGATTTTTGGTCGGAAACTTATACGATTTTGATCCGAAAACCGATTATGTAGATTATGAAGATTTACTAGAAATTGATAAATTTGCACTTCATAAATTGAATATTTTAATTGAAAATGTTACAAAATCATTTGATGATTATGAATTTTATAAGTATTTCCAATATCTTCAAAATTTTGCAGCAGTAGACTTGAGTGCATTTTATCTTGATATTGTGAAGGACAGACTTTATACTTCAGGCAAAAAATCATTATCAAGACGTGCTACACAAACTGTTTTGTATGAAGTCATGAATGTAATATTGAAGATAATGACACCCGTTATGCCGCACCAAGCAGAAGATATTTTCTCTTATGTTCCTGAAATGCAAAGAAACAGCTTAGAAAGTATACTTCTTTCAGACTGGTGCAAAACTAATGCAAAATGGGTTAACCCTGAAATAGAAACAAAATGGACAGAAATTCTGAAAGTCAGAGAAATTGTAACCAAGGCAATTGAACCATTAAGAGCAGAAAAAAAAGTAGGAAGCTCGTTAGAAGTTGCTGTTTATTTATCTGTTGAAAATCAAAAACTTGCCGAATATCTAAAATCAAGTGAAAAAGGTTTATCGGATATTTTCATCACTTCTCAGGCATTTATTGAACAAAAACCCGAAAATGAAGTTCTTAATACTCTTGAAGAAGACGGTATAAAAGTTCAAGTTACAAAGGCTTTAGGCGAAAAATGCGAAAGATGTTGGAAATATAGAGTTTTAAACAAAAACTCCGAACATCCGACAATTTGTGAAGACTGCCAAAAAGCAATTAAAGAAATCTAACAGGAAATTTAATGCTCACAAATTTATTTAAAACTGAAACAAAAAAGACGGTTTTAGTCAAAAAATGAAATATTCATTAAGCATTTTTCAGACAAAAAAGTCGTAATATTTGGCTTGAACGAAGAAACAAAAATTCTACTCAATAAATATAATCTCGTAATTATTTGTGCAAAACTTCTTTGGAATAAGCAATTAAACATTTTGCAAGTTGATCGGGGCAACTTGTCGGCTTATCTCCACAACGAATACCTGAAAGTTTTTTTACCACATCAACGATATTCATTCCTTTAATTAAACTTTTAATTCCTTGCAGATTTCCGCTGCAACCACCGTAAAATTCGACATTTTCTATAATTTCATCGTCAAGTTCGACTTGCATTATTTGACAACATGTTCCGCTTGTTTGATATTGAATAACTTGTTTCATAAATAATCCTTCTTTTTTGTATTTGATATATTTAACAGTAATTATATATTTATATTTAAGTTACTGCAAGCTATTGTAACTAATATTTATGGGTAATATAAATAACTTAAATCATTCTTAATATATATTTTCATAAGTAAATTTTGTGATACAATGCACATAGAAGAAAGTAGAGGACTAGTAAGTTATGGATATTAACAGCGAAAAGCATATTTATATTGTTGATGTGACAAACAGAGATGGTGTTCAGACATCAAGATTAGGTTTGGCAAAATTACAAAAAACTATTATCAATTTGATGCTTGACGATATGGGCATTGCAATTTCAGAATTTGGATTTCCTGTTACAAAACATGAAAGAAATTATTTGAACGGTAACTTGGAACTCGTTGACCTAGGTGCAATTACCAAAACAAAATTGAGCGGATGGATGAGAGGTATAAAAGGCGATGTTATAGAATCTTTTACCGAAACACCTCGTCTAAAATATTGTAACTTGTCGGTTTCTACTTCAGAACAAATGATTAAAGGTAAATTTGGCGGTAAAAAAACATTTGCGGATATTCTTGAATTAACTAATGAAGCTATTGAAACCGCAAAAATATACGGCGCAGTAGAGGTTGGTGTAAACGCTGAAGATGCTTCAAGAACAAACATTGATGACTTAATTACTTTTGGTTTGGAGGCTAAAAAACATGGTGCAAACCGTTTCAGATATTGTGATACATTAGGTTTTGATAATCCACACAGTGCATACAGCAGAATTTTCGAAATTGCAAAAGCTACTCAAATGCCTGTTGAAATGCATTTCCATAATGATTTAGGTATGGCGGTCGGTAATTCCGTAATGGGGGCAAAAGCAGCCATAGATGCAGGTGTTGATGCTTATATTAATACTGCCGTTAACGGTATGGGTGAAAGAGCAGGCAATGCAGACCTCGTTTCCTGTATTCTTGCTATTTTAAAATCAAGCGAATTTAGAGGAATATACCATCTTGACCCGAGAGTTGATTTAAGTAAAGCCTGGAAACTTGCTAAATATACCGCTTACGCATTTGGTATTCCTATTCCTGTTAATCAGCCTGCTGTTGGTGATAATGCATTTGCGCATGAATCCGGTATTCACGCAGATGGAGCTTTGAAAGACAGAAGAAATTATGAATTATATGACTACGAAGAACTTGGTCGTGGTGAACCTGAGGTAATTGAAACAGGCAGAATGATTACAACTGGTGAATATGGTGGTATTAAAGGTTTTAGAAATGTATATGAAAATCTTGAGATAGAATTTAGAGATGAAGATGAAGCAAGAAATATCTTGGAACTTGCTCGTTATGCAAACGTACACACGCAAAAACCTTTGACTGATACAGAATTGAAATTTATTTTCTATTATCCAGATATTGCGGCAAAAGTTATGACTGTGACACCTTACTACATTCCAACAGGCGAACTAAAAAAACGTATCGAAACATCACAAGTTCATGAATCATCAGCGATTGTGTAGCTTATTTTTTTAAACTATTTTTTCTTTCAATAACCCAATCTTTGAAGATTTTCATTGGCGAGCGAGTTATTGCAAGTGAGTTTTTGTCTACATCTTTTGTAATAACTGATAACGCCCCAACTGATGCGTTTTCTTCAATTGTGATAGGCGCAACCAAAACTGAATTTGAACCAATTGAAACACCATCTTCAATTTTTGTTGATTGTTTTGTTTTTGAAATATGGTCATAATTTGCTGTAATTGTGCCGGCACCGATATTTACGTTTTCGCCAAGTTCGCTATCTCCAATATAGCTTAAATGGCAAACATTTGTGTGTGATGCGACTTTTGATTTTTTAAGTTCAACAAAGTTACCGATTTTGGCATAATCAGCAATTTCGCAGCCGCCTCTTAAATGTGCAAAAGGTCCGATTTTGCAGTTTTTACCAATTTTATTTTTACCATTTATAAAGGTTGACGGATAAATAACAGTATCAGCACCAATGGTTGTAAATGGTGAAATCCAAGTGGTTTTAGGCGACATAATTTCAACACCGCTATCAAGTAATTTTTGAATATTTTTTTGATTAAGCATTGAAAAAGCTTGTGCCAAGTGAGTTTTTGAATTTATGCCA
>JAZLLQ010000002.1:0-2117 GCA_045598245.1 Candidatus Gastranaerophilales bacterium | reverse complement strand
ATACCTGCCAATGCCATCGCACAAACAGGCCATATTGCAATCTTTAATGTTTTAAGCATAAACTTATTAAAGTTAAACGGCTTGTATCCGTAAAACATTGCACGTTCTTTAAACATACTGGTTCTTGCATCTTTAAGACTTTTCTTCAACATGCGAGTTTTCTTTTTGATGTTATGCTTCTCTATTAATTTTTTAGGCAAAATTTTCTTAATCAATTTATTTTTCCCTAATTATAATAAGGGTCACTATTTTACTATACAATGCCCATTAATTCAACCTTCTACTCTCCTCGAGTTTTCGTATTTTTTTCCACAAAGTCTGATTTGTTAGGCTTCTTATTCCACAAAATGAAAAAATGCTTAAAAAAATAAGGAATCTCAATGCTTTTTGATGTAAAATTTATTCGACACAAAATATCTTACTAAACAAAAAAAACAAGGAGGTTCCTTATGTCTAATTTTACATCAAACACCTATATTTTGAAACGAGAAATTCTAAAATTTTCAAACAAAATTTCTCATAAACTTTCCAGGCCGGAACAAAAATTTACTGCCGATATGATATATGGCACTCTTGCTTCTAGAAGCTGTCTTTTGACCGATATCGTAGATCAGCTACATGAAACTTCAAAAAAAGTCAATTCTGTAGAACGTCTTGCAAAACATTTAAATAAAGGTGTTCCTGATAAAGCTTTATTGTCTTATCTTGCCTGTATCCGTAAATGGACACCTTCAGAACCTGTCATTCATATCGATGATAGCGATGTGATTAAACCCGACGGACAAAAGTTTGAAGCACTCGGGCTTGTTCGTGACGGTTCTAAAAGTTCTGAGCGTAAATCTGTATATGAGAAAGGTTACCATGTCACTGAGGCCTGTGTGTTGACTCAAAATGCTCATCCTGTCAGTATTTTCTCTGAAATCCATTCTTCTAAAGAAAAAAAGTTCACTTCTATCAATGATGTTACCTTTTCTGCCCTCGAGCGTGGTGCTGCAATATTTGGGAAAGCTACTTTTGTTATGGACAGAGGCTATGATGAAAACAAAATATTCCGTAAGCTTGATGAACTTGGCCAGGATTATGTTATCCGTCTCACTTCCAAACGTAAACTTTTCTTCCACGGCAAATGGGTTCCTGCTACCTTGCTCCGTAATCAACGCAAAGGTAAGATTAAGACTTCTTTGCTTTTCAAAGGCAAAAACCATGATGCCTATCTTTCTCACGTAAAAGTTCAAATAACTGCCTCAAGGAAGAATATTTCCCTTGTTCTTGTTTATGGCATCACGGAACATCCAATGATGCTTGCTACCAACAAAGAAATCCGTTCCAAGGAGGATGTACTAAAGGTTGCAAAACTGTATTTTTCCCGATGGCGCATTGAGGAATATTTTCGTTGCAAGAAACAAATGTTTCAGTTTGAAAACTTTCGTGTTCGCAAGCTGGTTGCAATCAATGCCTTAAATTTTTATATTACTGCATGCATGGCTTTCTTAGCATATATTTCTATGAAGCCAGATACACTTGCTCTTAAGGTTAATATTATTCTAAAAGCCGACCCTATAAAGCAGAAAGTATATTTCCTATATTATCGCTTGTCTAAGGGTATTGCTGAGATACTTTCTTATGCACAGCAGGGCGTCCGACTTTGGTTCAAGGCAAAACGGCCTAAATACCGCCAGTTATGCTTCAACCTGATAATCTGACATTTTCGGCAAATATGTTTTTCGATACCTGATACCTGGTCAGGCTTATTTGTTGACTATCGTAAAAACAAACTTATTGTTTTTTAATATTCACATAATAATTCATTGCGTTTTTATAGGTTTGATGCTTTATTGTGCTGTAATTTACGAAAACTCAAGTTCAAAAACCTAAAAAGCGTGAAAAACATTGACAAATCAACGTTTTTAAGGTATAAAAGAATAGACGCTATTAAAAAATAAAGCGATAAAATTGTATTTAAAATACGAGGAGGATACACAATGAATAAAGTTGAATTAGTAGAAGCTATGGTTAAAAAATCAGGTCTTAGCAAATAAGCCGCTGAAGCAGCTTTGAAGGCATTCATCGACACAGTTGAAGCAGAAGTTAAAAAAGGCCGTAAGGTTCAATTAGTT
>JAZLLQ010000001.1:0-40545 GCA_045598245.1 Candidatus Gastranaerophilales bacterium | reverse complement strand
ATACAGCATTATATTTTGGTTCTAGTCAATATTATTATGATTACACTGATAATGCAAAGAAATTATATACGGCAACAAGCGGACAACAATATTGCAGTGTATGTAATAACGGAAGTGTATCATCAGACAGAACGACATGTGTATGTAATAAAGGATATTACTATGATGCAAGTAAAGGACAATGTGTAAGTTGCGGTGACAGTAGTAAAGTTACAACTGCTTCAACAGGTGCTGTATCTCAAAATGAATGTATTTGTAACGCAAGTATAAAAGCCTACGGTTACGACAAATATCCTAACTGCGGATGTCCTGCAGGTACAGAGCGTACAACTGAATTATATCGCTGGTACATTTACGGTAACGGCAAAATGGAAGGAGATTATATCAGTGATTATATGTGCTTGTGCGGTGACAAATGGAGTAACGACAGAACTTCAGCGTGGGTTATGTTAAACGGTAAATGCCAATATTTGTATGACCCTCTTGTTATAGATAAAAACTATAACGATAAAATTGAAACATCATTTAATTGCGGTGTTGATATTTTAAACGATGGCTCTGTTAAAATTTGTGCCGATAGAGGCGATAAGATGCTTGCTATTAATAAACTTAACTCAAATGAAATAATTGACGGAAAGAAAATTTTCGGTACGGAAACTATCAATCCGTTCAAAAACGGTGAACCAATGAACGCACTTAACGGTTTTGATGCATTAAATATATTGGCGTTTGATGCATATAATTATGCGATTGAACATAATATGAATGTCCAAATATTTGATATTGACGGTTATAATGATTTGTATGAAATCAGACGTGTCCTTAATGAAATCGGTTGGGATATCGGTTTAATCAGCGGTGATAACATAACGAAACTTGAACCTTTGGGTGATGTTATTTCTATAAGCAGTGATTATAAAAATTCTCAATTTGATAATTCAGCTTTGACCGAAAGTGAAAATGCTGTTGAAACTCAAACCGGTTTCTTTAAAACAATTGATGGTTTGCTTCACAAAGCTGCCGATATCATGGCTGTTCTTATAAAGAAATTTACAAATTAATTTCTTTCTGAAAATATAACTAAAATACCTGTTTAGATATTGAACAGGTATTTTGGTGTTTAAACTAATTCGTAATTAAAAATATTTCTTCCGATATTATCTTCTGAAAATTTATTCAGTGTTTCCATGCAGTGTTTTGCCCCATCTCTGTCAGGTATTTGAATAGTCAGTGATGCATTTTTATTTGCTTTGTAATAATCAATAATTATTTGTTTGATTTGATTAGTATATCCTCCTTTGATGTTTCTTAGTTCGGGTATTATGTTTTTTAATTTATTTAATACAAAAGCAACCATGTAAATGTGTTCAAATGAATATAAGCAGTAAGAAGTTGATATTTTGCTGTCTTTACCGTGTATATAAAAATAAGAATTAATCTTGCTTATAATAGTTTCCGGTTTTGATGCAAAAAGGCTTCCTGCTTTTGAACAACTTGATAAATACTTTTCAACTGTTAAGCCTTTGTCTTTAAAATGTTCACAAACTGTTTCAACATTATTAATTATTGTTTCAGGTGATTGAACAAATAATCTTGAGTTGCATAAACAGGCGTATATATAGTTGTTTATTGTAAAACCATACTTTTTAAAATGATTGTATACTCCAAGTACATTATTTGTTATTGTTTCAGAATTTTGTGAAAATAATGACGGTTGATAAAGACAGGATTGTATATATTTTTCCATAGTAAGTCCGTTTTGTTTAAAATGCGATTGGACTTTTTTAATGTTTTTAATAATGGTTTCCGGTTTCATTGGAAGTAGAGAAGGTCTGGATAAGCAGGCTTTTATATATTTATCTTTTGAAAAACCGTAAATTTTTAAAAATTCAGCTACACCATTCACGTTGTTAATTATAGTATCAGGATTTTGATAAAATAATTGCGCATATCTTAAGCAGGCTTTGATATAACTATCTAATTGCATTCCGTCATTTTTGAATTTTTCAAATACTCTCATTGTATTACTTATTATTGTTGAAGGTTTGCTGACAAACAAAGAAGGGAAATTTAAGCAGGCTTGAAAATAACTTGTTTTGTCTATGTTGATTCCTTGCTCTTTAAATTTTATGCATGTATTGTTAAAGTTGTTTATCACCGTGTCGGGAGCCATCATAAGTATTGACGGAAAGTGTAATGCAGCCTGTATATAATCTCCTTTTTTGAATTTTAGACCGTTATCAGTAAATTGTTTATATGTTTTATTGATTTTTTCTATTATTTTTTCAGGATTTAAAGATAAGATTTCAGGTCTTTTTATACAGGCTTTTATGTAGGCTTCTTTTGTTATGCCGTTATCTTTAAATGTTTCACATACTTTTGTAACATTGTATATAATAGTTTGATATTTGCTTGAAAATAACAGAGGGTTTTCTAAACAAAGTTCTATATATTGATTGAGTGTTAATCCTGTATCTTTAAATTCTTCGTATACTTTTTGTACATTATTTATTATGGTTTCAGATTTTGCAAATATCAAAGAAACATTACTGAAACATTTTTGTGCAAATTTTTCTCTGTCCAATCCATACGGTTCAAATGCTTCAAGTATTTTTTCATATTTTTCTTTCATTTTATCAACATCTGCATTCAGCAAGATAGGATTATTTATTATTATTTTTTCAACTTCTTCTACGCTTTGATTTAAAGGGAAAGTGTCAATGAGAAGTTGCGCTCTTTCCGCATATTCGGGGGTAAGGGCATTCATTTTTGATAATAATTTCCCGCAATGAGTTCTTACCAGCATAGATGCATATTCTCTTGAAAGTCCGAGTTCTTTTCCTATTTCTTTGTATAATAGTCCTTTATGCCTTAACTTTACGGCTTCTTCCGTAAAGTTATTTTCGCTGCAGTTTTTTGTTGTAGTTGGTGAAGTTGTTTTTGTTTTCTGCTCTTTTTGAGGTATTGGGTGCATTGTAATTTCATCATTATAAATAAAAATATTTCGCCCTATGTTTTTTATTGAAAAATCGGTAAGAAATCTTTTACATTCTTCATAGCCTTCACATTTAGGAATATTAATATGACAAATTTGTTCGGGATGTTTTTTGTAATAACTTATAATTCGTCCTTTCATTTCATTGTCATAATCTTTAAAAGCTAAGTTTTTTAAATATATGTATTCCGTAGATTTGCTATAATCGCATGTCAGTATGTTGAAAGATTTTCCTTTTGTGTATTTGTATGCATTTATTTTGTTTATGGTTTTTTCAGGTGGGTCAATTAATAATTGCGGGTACTCTAAACAGAGTCTGCAATAATCTTTTGGTGAAATATCTTTTTTGAAATATCCTTGTATTCTCTCTATATTTTCTATAATTTCTTCTGCAGGCTTTAGAAATAATTCAGGTTTAAATAAGCAGGCTTCTAAATATTCTTCTGTTTTTATTCCGTATGATTTGAATTTTTCCATTATGTTGGTTATATTTCGTATAATTTTATCACTATCGGTTGAAAATAATTGGGGTTCTTTTATGCAGGCATTAGAGTACCCCCATTTGCTTAATCTGCCTTCAGCCGCAAAGTGAGTGCATACCCCGTTGATATTGTTTTTTATCTGTTCTATATCGGATTTGAGTATTTCAGGATGGGAAGATATTATGTTTTCAATAACTTCAATGTCTTTTTTTATAGGAAAATAATTTAAAAGTTCTTGTGCTTTTAATTTTATTTCTTTTTTTGAAATATTATCTTGTTTCAGTTTTTTTTTTCTGCCTGAAAAACTTATGTTTTTCATTAAATTATGTAATGAATTATTTGTATGTTGAAATGGTTTTTTATCTTGTGTACTTGTATGTGTATTTCCTTTTGTTATTATTTCAGAAACAGTTGCAGGTAAAGAGCCTTCTTCTGCTACTATGACTTTTGCACCCGGTTTTGAGCTGAAGCATTTTGCTAATTTTTCTAATTCAGGTTCAGGTTCATCTTTTTTGTGCGAAATAATGGAAATTAACGGTAAAATGCTCAATTCCAGTTGTAGCAGGGGATTTCTTTTAACTATTTCCATTGCTTCATCAAGATTATTTCTATCTGCATTTTTCGGGAAATTTTCTACATAAGTTAACGGGTTGAGCATAGTAAAATCATTTTTTGAATCTCCTGCAACCAAAACAGTATCGTGATGGTGTTTAGCTTTTGCAAGAGCTTTTCTGACGTCATAATCTTTTCTTAATCCATAATTATCTACAACAGGAATAAATGTAATTGTATAAAATTCTCCACATTCTTTATCAATAGGTCTTTCTTTAAATAAATAATCTATATCAAGTTCTTTCATTTTTTGATTTAGTTCTTTTTTGAATTGTTCAATTTTTTTTATGTCAACTGTTTTAGGAAAACCGTAAAAAACTTTTGTTTCACCGATGTTTCTGAAAATTACACTATTGTCTTTAATTTTTTCAGGTGTTGAAAAAATTGAATACGGTGAATATTTTTCGGCAGATAGTGTCGTTTCGGCATCAACAGGCTCTAAGTCCAAACTTCTTAAAATTCTTGAGGCAAAAATATTTATAAGTCCTTTGCTCCAATTGCTTTTTTTAACAATAGTTCTTGTTCGGTTCCTGTTCAATACTCCGTTCAGGTAATTTTCATCATCTGCAGAAAATTCTTCCGCACCGTTTTTTACAATAATAGAGTTTACGTGAGGAATTTTTATGCCTTGTTTTCTGTATAAATCTTGCATGACTTTCATTTCTACAAGTGAACGTCCCGTTGTAATAACTAAAGCAAATTTATCTCTGAAGCGTGATAGCAAGTCGTTTGTATCTGCAAAAGATTTTTGTGCTTTTTGAAGTAAATCCGGATTATCTGCTTTGAAAATATCAGTCGTGGTTAAAGGAGACAATGTTCTGTCAAAATCCGCATATAAAATATACTTGTCTTTACCGAATGACAGGTGTTTATTTGGGTTGCAGACAGGTATGCCACCTATTTTCATAATTAAAATTCTCCTTTTGATGTTTTATTACCGTTATAAACAACATCAAACGGACCGAACCAATTTCCGTGAATGTCTTTTGTTGCCAGAAGATTCCCGTTTTCAATGACAGGAGTAATGTTTTCTGCCTCATTTTCGTTTAATGCTTTATTAATTATTTCAGTATTATTTTTAATTGTTGGTGTGTATATTTTTTTGTAATGAAAATCCGCTAATTTCATTTGTAAATTAAAGTAATCCGTTAGAGTTTTATTACCTTTGAATTGTTTTAAGTATTTTTTTGCAGCATTATGCAGTGCCTTGATTTGGAAACCTTCCTGATAATTCCAATAAATACCTGTGGCGAAATTCTTAACATTGTTTTCAAAGAAGAGTCTGGTCATTTTTTGAGAGTTTAATGCTTTTAACCTTAAAATTTCAATGCTTTTTATTGCATGTATAATGTTTTCGTCTTTTGTTTGTGCAAACAGTTCGAAAGCATTTGCAAGAATTTTTTCATTTTTAATCATTTCCGATTTGTTTTCAAAATCACTTGCTGAAAGCATTTCTACACGTTTTTTGTGATAATCGGATTTCATTGCTAAATGTTTTTTAAATAACATGGTAGCTTTTTTTGCACCTTGTTCTTCAGAATTTGATAATTGACGTAAATAAGTTAAGAATGCTAAAAATTCAAAATTCTCCAAGTTTGACGGATACATAAAATCAGGTATTACATATTTAGTATTTGTATCTGATAACTCTTTAAGCTGACCATAATTTTTTGCTGCACCAAAATCTATAATACATAGTCCGTCATCAGATTGCAGAATATTACCTAAACTTAAATCTCTGTGAAATAGTTTTAATTTGTCTAATTTGAATAAATCAGAATATAGTGTTTTTAATGAGCCTGATGTCAAGTAGTTTGTTTTCGGGTTCAACGGTTTGCCGTCAATATAATCAAATACGAGTGCAAGTGTTCCTTTTTCGTCTTTAATTTCGCCTATGTATCTTGCAATATGAATATCGTTGTCTAAAAGTTGTTTTTGTGCAGTCAATTCTGTGTCAAAATCAGGGTTTTGCCGTTTAATAATACCGCTGCCATCGTTTTGGGTAAGATGTCGCATTTTTATGGCAATTTTATTTTTACCGTCAGAAATCATATAAACCGTACCGTTTGCAGATACCGCTACTTTTTTGACCTCAACTTCATTCGGATGTTTTAAAAACTTTTCAACAAGATGTACTTTTTTAATATTTTTTTCTTCTAAAACTGGAATAAAAGTTTTTGATTTGGATATAAAACGTTGTAACTGTCGGTGATTTGGGGCAGAAGTTTTTGATTTAATATGTTGTGTCATGTATGCAACTTGAGCATTGTTTAATTTTGTTATCGGGAAAGATGATTTTTCAAGTAAATATGAAATTTGAGAATAGTTTTCAAGGCTATCTGCGGTTTTGACAGCGATGGGCAGGTCTTTTCCAACAGCTAAAGCACCATGATTACCCATTATAACCGCTTCAGATTGTCCTAATGTTTTTGCCGTGTTTATCGCCAAATCAGGACTGCCTGCATTTTCATATTTTGCAACTTTTAAATCGTTAAAATGTTTTGTCGTATGCGGTAATATGCTCTTTATCGGAGTTCTGTTGGCA
This sequence comes from Candidatus Gastranaerophilales bacterium, assembly GCA_045598245.1. Lineage (GTDB taxonomy): Bacteria > Cyanobacteriota > Vampirovibrionia > Gastranaerophilales > JAILCC01 > JAILCC01. The sequence goes on along the minus strand of JAZLLQ010000001.1, from coordinate 33,911 downwards.
ACCGCATATATGCTTGTATAAATAGGATGAAAATGGATAACTGAATTAACATCTTTTCTTTGTCTGTAAACTTCCAAGTGCAAAGGTAATTCCGAAGAAGGCTTTTTGCCTGGTGCAATTTTTAAAGGTGAACCATATAAATTAACTTGGCATATATCATCACGAGTAAGGTTACAAAATTTTGAGCCTGCAGTTGTGATAAAAATTTTATTTCCGTTTCTTACGCTTATATTTCCGCCTGAACCTGCAGTAAGACCTCTTTCTGACATATATTTTGCGTTTTGTATTATTTCTTCAATTACTTCAGTATCACTTTTTACTGATGGGAAATTGATTTGTTTTGTTCCGTAAAAAGGTAATATTTTGCCGGAAATATTGACATTAGGGGAAAACGGAGAAATTTGCATGCAGTATCCTTTCTGAATTTATCCATAATAACTAGAAAAAAAATTTTTTTTGCTAGCAAATTTTTATGTTTTTCATTTTATTTACTTAAATGAATTAAGAAAGTTATTTTATGAGAATTAGTTCTGATTTTTCCTTAAAAACTTATAGTCTAAAACATAATCCGAATTCTTTTATGCCTGTTTTTAAAAGCAGACGAAGTAATTATGATGCTTATGACAGCAGTTTTTCCCGTACCTTAAAAGAAATTTCATTTTTAAATTCTAATGACAGGCAATTTGTTTATACTTTTTTGGGAAAATCAAAAAAAGTTACTAAAAGTATAATTACCGAAACGGCAATTGCTTTGGACAAGGAAAAAGCTCTTGCTCCTGAACACAAAAGAAATTTGTTTGAACATATGCTTTTAAAAGTTGAACAGGACAAACCTCGAGATTTAAAAATGTTACTTTTTTACATAAAATTCTTTTCTTCAAACAAGAAACTACCATCTGTAATTATTTCTGATTCGTCAAAATATTTGCTCGAAAATCCTGAAGTTAATCCGTCAGTTTTTTATGATGTAGTATCTGATGTTGTAAGAAAAAATCAGAGTAATGATTCTCCAAGTGATTTGTTGAAAATTTCTAAACTTTTATATGAAGAACCTGAAAAACTTAAAGTGTGGTTTAAAAAAGGATGTACATTTAATCAACTGAGTTTTTTAAATAATTTTTCAGCGGAATTTATTCAAAAATTAAGAAAAACTTATTCAATCTCAGATTTAACGTTAAATGAAAAATTTGTATTTTTAAACGGTTTGAATTTGGCAAACACAAAAACTTTTGACAAATCCTTATCTAAAATGTTCCCGATTTTACCAAGAGATAAACATGAGTTAAAATTGTTAAAAGAAAAAATACAAATGAATATAACAGATATTCGACCGATAAATCTTAAATCTCAATCCTATAATTCAGTAGCTGATGTAATAAAGGATATTTTAAAAAATAATCAGCCTGAAAATAATCAAAATATATCTGATTTTTACAGAAATTTGTCGTCACAAATTCTTTTTGAGCCCTTTAATTTTTCAATAGCATCAGAAAACAGATTTCTTTCTTCACGGATTTTAAAAGCGTACAGTTATATGATAAATGATAATGACCCTAATTCAATACACAAAGCATCCGTTTTATTGCTTGATAAAAACGTATTTGGAGTTTTTAAAAATATTTTCGGAGAGGAAAATAAAGAAAAAGCAAGTGAATTAGAAAGTATTATTAATGAACTTAGCAGTCAAAATAAAAAGTTAAAGCAAGATACATTTGAAAAAATTGATGAACAGTATGTTAAAGTAGTCCATTTTAAAGACGGTACGGAAAATAAAATTATTAACGTTGAAAATATCCGTGACGGCAAGCCATGTATGTTTTTACATTCCTCTTCTCCTAACGTAACCGGACTCTTGCCGATATACGGTAAGCTGCCGGAGCAAGATATTTCAAACTGTATTTTTAGCGCTACGTATTCTAATGAAACTAATATAGTCAATCCGTTTAGAAAATTCGGGGTGGTTCTTCATGTTGATGAACAAAACATTTTAGGTGGTGCTAATTACGATATGGCAACAGGATATGATAAAAATATTGATAATTTCACTGAAACATTTTTTTCTGATAAGTACAAAAAAATAAGAGATTACTTTAAATTTAAAAATTATACAACAGATAATCACGACATATCGCAAGAAATTTTAACAACGCAAAGAATAGACGGAAGACAGTATAACGAATTTTTACTGCTTTCACCGAGTATTGTCGCAATATACGCTTATACGGATGATTTGGATGAAATTCCTTATGATTACAGAAAATTTGCACAGGACAATAATTTGTATATTATAAATTTAAAAACAAAAAAGTCTGCCGATAATATGATTTCGTAATCGATGATTAAGGTTTTAAAATCAGCTTTCAACTTATATTTAGTATCTTCTGACTAAAACGCCGTCTTGATATTTGCATATAAATCCGTTTTCACGTTTTATACCCGTGAATTTAACACCGTTTTTATACATAATACTGTTTATTTTACCGTTTCGAAGCACACCTGAATCATAGTATTTGCCGTTAAATAATCCGTTGACAACTTTTCCGTTAAAATAAACTCTGCCGCAATATCTGTCATTTACCGCAATTCCATCGGAATACATAAGACCGTCAATATAACCTTTTGCCAAAGCTCCTTTGCTGTAATATTTGTCGCCTTTTGTTCCTGTATATTCCTGAGCAGCTTTTTCTCCGTAGGCAAGTTTCATGTATTCTTCACTCTTATCTCCTGCATCTTCTCCGAAATTATTAAGCAGTATACTTTGTGTATAGTAGTATTCTTTCTTGCCTTTTTCAAATGATGGGGATATGTTGATAAAATCTCCGTTATAGTCTATCGTAAATTTTAAAGTTTGATATTTGTTGTAACTATTATTGGGAATAACCTCAAATGCTGTTATTTTCCCGAATTCATCCCTGTTTGTAACATTAATCATATTTTTGGCATTATATCCATATTTCTGGACAAAATTTCCAAGTTTATTAAAAATATCTTCTTCAGTGAGAATTTTATATCCGTTGGGGTCGTACTCGCTATTTTCAGGAATTTTTAACCCGCCGTATGTTTGTTTGGCGTTAGTTGAAATTTTAAATCCGCCGTCATTGTCATAGGTAATAGTTAATTTAAAATCATTTTCTGCCCAGTATGAACTTTCTTCCGCAAGTTTAAATTCCGTAATTCTACCGCTTTCATCACGGGCAGTTACTTCAAATTTTATGTTGGATGCTATTCCCATCAGACGGGCTAAATTCGTTTCGTTGGGCATCTCTTTGTTTTGTGGCTTTTCCGTAATTCTGTTGCCGTTTTTATCAAAGATTAAAAGCCCTGTTGCTCCATCAACTCCGGGGGTGGATGCTCCAAAAATGCTGTTTTCTTTTATAAATATTTGTGAGCCTGAATCCGTATAAATTATTTCTCCTGCGACTTTCCCGTAATTAGTATATATTTCAAATTTGTATAAATTATCTTTTTCTTCATAAGTTATAGTTACACTTGACGTTACGAGCGGGGCATTTCCAACAGTTGTCTTTATAACCGAGTTAATCAAATCTTTTTCGTTGAACATCCTTATACCGTCTTTTGTATATTTGACATTATAATTTTCACTCCAGATGCCGTAATTGTTTGTTTTGATATTAAAACTGCCATCATCATTTTTTGTAAGATTTCCGCTTGAAATGTAAGTGTGAGTTTTATCGTATATATCAAAGTTGCAAAGATTTTCAGACTGTTTGATTTCAATGATGTAATCATCAGGGAGTTTTAATGCTTTCTTTAAATCTGCTTCGGTTGGCTTTTCCAGCCACAATGTTTCATTATCTGTTGTTTTCGTTTCGTTTTGAGTGTTAGGCGTTTCTTTGTCAGGATTAAGGTTTAATTCAGGATCGTCATCCGTTTGTGAAGCGAGCAATTGCTCTATTGCATTTTTAATTTCATTGTTTTCTGCAATGTCTTTATCTGCTTCCGTTATTTTTCCGTCTGCATTTACATCTAATTCTTCAAATGTATTAATGATATTTGCCTTAAATAAGTCAAAATTCAGTTTGTTGATTTCCATGACTGTTTCCTAAATGTTGCCTGTAAATTTCTTAATTGTAATATCGGTATTTTTTAGAAAAAATTTAATTTTTTTTACGATATTTTAGAGAAAATTTAATATATCTTTACAAAATACGCTAAAATACATAGTTTTTTTATTAATTTATTCTGTGTAAATAAAAAATTAATTCTTGAAAATCTATTGTAGTACCTTCTGACTGCATTTTGTCTGATTGTTCTACCCGAAAATCAGGGTATTTGTATATTTTTGTAACAATATTCCAAAGTTAGTCTAAAGTTTTACAAAAATCAGTCGATATTGTATAATGTGTATGATTAGTTATTTGGTTTTTGCGTGAGAAATACGTATTGGAATATGTATTAATTTTATGGTCTTGGCTGCACATACTGTATATGTGTCTGCAGTCGTAGTTTTGTTGTAATAAATTAGTTCTAGTTTATATAAAGGAGCATTTATGAGCGATATCAGATTTAACAATGGGAAAATTTTCCAACAAGAACAAGTTAACAACGTTAAAGATGAGGAAAAAAAGGAAGAGCAAAATCTTGAACAGGAACAACAAGAAGAGGAAACTGTTGAACCGGGTTCCATCGGTGTTAACAATAGAGAAGGTTCTTTTGGAGCATTAGATGCTGCTGCTGCATTAGCTAAAACCAGCATTGTAGGAAAAGCGGCATCGTCAATTCCGACTACTTCAACCTCGGCATCTTCAAATTATGTTGTTTCCGGTATGAAATTTGATGTTAGCGTTGATGATAAAACAGGCTCTTTTACATATAAAATAGAAGGTAATAAGATTATATTTACGGCACATTCTTGTACTATTGATATTAATGAAGTAGAAAATCAAGAATTGGAAATAGAAATTTTTGGTGCAAATGTAATCTTGAATTCGAATGCAAAAGTTAAATCTATAACAAATAATGCAAGTAAATCTACAATAAATGGTTCGGATGAAGATGATGTTATCATCGACAGAAGTATGAACAGTACTATTAATGCTGGTAAAGGTGATGATACAATTAGTGCTTCAGGTTTGAATACTACAATTCATGCCGATGATGGCAAAAATACAATTACTTCATCAGGTGTTTATGCTCAAATTCACGCTGATGAAGAACAAAGTAATATTAGTGATACAGGTGTAAATAGTGCAACTGCATCTAAAACTGAAAGTATACAGGCAAAAAGACCTGAGGTGCTTGAGGATGTTGAAGAAACTGAAGAAAATGCTAAAAATGTACCTGCTTCAGAAGAGGCTGATGCTGATAACAGTCCTGAACCGGTTAAATCGGAACAGGTTGCACCGCAAATTACTTCTCTTGATGAAAAAACAAAAAAATATACAATTGACGGAATATCATTCACTGTTGCTCTTTTAAATGATGGTGCCGATTTCTCTTATGAGCTGAAAGATGGAAAAGTAGTGTTTACAGGTCATTCTTGCTCAATTGATATTGACGAAGTTACGAATCCGAACTTGGATGTGGAAACTTTTGGTTCAAATATCACATTGAATTCAAATCAAAAGGTTCATTCTATTACGAATAATGCAAGTAAGTCCGTAATTAACGGTTCTGATGATGCGGATGTCATTATTGATAATAGTAACGGCAGCAGAATAAATGCGGGTAAAGGTGATGACGATATAACATCTACCGGTTTGAAATCAACTGTTTATGCGGGTGAAGGTGATGATACGATAAATGTTTCAGGTGCTTATGCCGAGGTTCATGGTGAAGATGGTAAGGATGTTGCGATTGTTACAGGCATGAAGTCAACGCTTGATTTAGGTGATCAAACTCCTGCTGCCGGACTTCCGAAACTTGATGAGAATGGTTTTGATGAGAACGGTAATTTGTATGATTTAGAAACAGGAAAACTTTTTAATGGTTTTGCTAAGGATGGTAAATTATACGAAGATGGCGTTCTGTTCTATGGTGTTGCCGATGACGGGTTGTTATATGAGGAAGGTGTATTATTTTCAGGATTTGATAATGAAGGCAAATTGTATGTGGATGGAGATACTTTCTCAGGACTTACCGATGACGGAAAATTGTACATTGATGGACAAATAGCTGTAGATAAACAAGTATTTGAAGGCAAACTGTATAATAATGGTGAATTAGATACTCAAACCCAGGTGTTTGATGGCAAACTTTATGCAGATGGAGCTTTGGCTAAAGGTTTGCTGGAATTTGAAGAACTTTTCTACTCGGATGGTGTTCTGGCAAACGGCGAAATTGACGGCGTAAAATATGAAAACGGAGTTAAAGTAGCTGATGTACCCGGCGGAGATGGTTCGGCAACTGCTGACTTTGATGATTGCAAGAAAGTATTGTCAAAGATAGGTAAGGACATAGCAGATGCAAACTTGTTATCAGATGTAAAACGTGATGAGGCAGGCAGAATAATTTCATTTAAGTTGGATGCAGCAAAACCAAAAGAAGGAGAACCCGAACTTGCGGTTATATATATGGGCAAAAAAGTTACTTCTTATACCGTTGAGTACAATGAAAGCGGTACTGTCGGAAAAATCACGGAGGCTCCTTATGAAACGGGTGTAGTTGGTGCAGCAAGTAACACCACTACCTATTTCTTGAATGATAATGAAATTTGGCAAGGACAAGTTTATCACTCTGATAACCCGTCACTCGGTCCAAGCAGCTTTGAAAATATTTACGCATCCGATGCAAATAACACTCCCATCTATTCTTTAAATATAATAAGCAAATCTAATTGGTTGCCTGCCGTTACTGATTTCGATTTGACTTCCGCGGAAGTCAAATTTGACGGCGGAAATATCGTAACAATTGTTAAAGGTGACACAGCCGAAAGTACGGAATCAGGCGGATTAAAAGTAACACATGCAGATGGCAGTGTTACCGTGTATGATGTTAACGGCAATGAAGTAAAAGAAAGTCCGATTAAACCGGGTGAACTTGGCTCTAAAGAATATTTGGCAAAAGCTATATTTGGCGAAAAAGATGGATTTGATGATGAGCAGTGGGTTGTGTCTTATGATGATTTTGGCAGAGTATTGGAATTAACATGGAGCGGTGCAACCATTGGCGGTGAATCGTTAGCTTACAATGTTCAATACAATGATGACGGAAGTATTAAAGTAACAAAACCCGGTCATATTGAAACCAAAACAGAAGAATTTGATATAGATAAAGACGGCAATAAAGTTGCACATCGAATATTTAATCCCGTTGGTATTGAAGATATACATTATGAAGAAACCGTGTATGATACGGAAGGAAATGTTGTTTCAGTTAAAAATTATACACCGGCAGGTGAACTTGTTAACGGAGTATTTGGCGGTGTAACTTATGTTGATGGCGTTAAACAAGATGTAACTGTGCTTACTCCCGAAAAAATCGGTTCGATAGAATACTTTAGAAATGTATTGGGACTTGATGACAACTGGCAGGTTGATAAGACTGATGAGCAAGGCAGAGCATTAACTTTAAAATATGTTTTACCTGAAAATACAATTCTTTCTACGGGTATTTGGCAACCGTCCTATGATATTTCTTACAATGATGAAGAGGGTACTTGTTCAGTTACAAAGACACAAGGTTTTGATTTTGACCCTGACAAAAAAGAAATAACATTAATGAAATTTGGTGCTGATGGCACGGCTATGACTCCTGATGATGCCTATGTGGAAACTGCCAAAGGTTTCTTGGATAGTATAAGCACACACTATGGTATCAAGCGTTTCGCAGAATTTATAAGCAAAATTGTAAAAGACGAAAACGGTGTTGTCATTGGTTTTGGAACTACGACACCTGCTGTGATTTTTCAGCCATACCAAAATCCTGACATTGTAGGACCTCAACCTTTTTCAATTCCTGCGAGTGAAACAATGTATACGATTAAGCGTGATGAAGCCGGTAATGTGACTTCTATTCAAACACCTATAGATAATACCAAATATACAGATGTCGATTACACTTCTTCCGAACTCAAGTTGCCTAAGGAAAGTTATATAGTAAAAGGCACAACTGATTATTGTTTTGATGAAAAAGGTAATTACACTGGTCGTGTGGATCAGGGTGTTTCTGCCTTACGTATAAAATCACAATATGCTACTTCAAATTATATCGTAGTTGCAAAAGATGCTAATGATATTGAAACATACAGCTTGAATGCAACATTTGATTCTCGCTATTTTAAGGGATTTGATAAAGTTACACCTGACTCAATGGTTATCAATTTTGAAAGTGCAAGTGTTGTTATAAATAAAGGTGATGTCGTAAGGGCGAATGCAAACTACGGCTTAGGTATGGATGTTGTACATGCTGACGGCTCCGTAACCGTATATGATGCAAAAGGTATAGCTGTTGACCTTCCTGTTATCCCGAGAAGTGATTTTGATGATTGTAATAGCATCTTAGCCAAAATCAGCACTGGTATCATAGATGAAAGTATGCTCTCTAATGTTGTCCGTGATGAAAGCGGAAGAATTACAGGTTTTACCATAACCCCGCAATATAAAAAAAGTGAAAATACTGTTGATGGGTTGGCTGTAGATGTTATTCGTTTGGGTTATGAAGAAATTAATTATAGTGTATTATACAATGACAACGGTACTGTTAACTGCATTAAAAAAACGCCTGTTAAAGTAGGAATAATCGGTTCTTCTACGACAACAACCGAATATCATTTTGATAATGCCGAAAGACGTATCGGACAAATTATAACCACTACAAATGCATCATTAGGTCCTAACTGTCCTGTTTCAATTAGAACAGAAGATCCTAATAATACACCGATTTATGAGATAAATATTCATGTAAGAGAAAATGGTTATCCTTATGTTTCTGAACATGGCTTGACTTCAGCTGTTGTACAATTCGAAAACGGTAATACAATTCCTGTTGAAAAAGGCGATGCTGTTCAAAGTACTTCAACCGGTGGTGTTACATTGTCACGTGCTGACGGAACAATTATCATTTACGATAAATATGGTAACATAGATAACCAAATCGGTTCTCTTGACTGGTTGAAAAATGCAATATATGACGCAATAAAAGATGATACTGAAAATCCTATTGACGTTATATTCTCAAACGTAAAAACCGAGAATGATGAGCAGGGCAGGGTAACAAGAATTTATCCTGATGCAATTAATTCAACATACCATTATGATATTTCTTATGTTACTGATGGAAGTGTTATTGTTTCTGAAGTTGGTATAGACGGATTAACCGGTACTATATTTAATTTTAAATCTGATGGTTCGTTATCAAGTAAAAAAGTTAATTCCTATTATACAAATGATGTAATAGCTTCAACTGTTACTACAAATTATCGTGATTCAGGTGAAGTTGCTTCTGTTTCGACAGAGGAATTTTCATCTGACGGAAAGAAAACTTCTCTAACCGTAGAAAATTATAATGAAGATGGAAGCATTTATATCAAAGAAAGAACTTCATTTGATAAAAATGGTCAATTAACCGAAAATGTTTACAATGTATATAACGAAGACGGTTCTTATTATTCAAGAGTAAAAAGCGATTATGTCAACGGTGAAGAATACAAAGATGTTATTGTAGCTTATGATGCAAATAATAAGGAAGTATATTCTGTTGAGGATTATATGCCGGGTTCTGTTGAACCTTTTGTATATTCTTGGGGACAAGAAGATGCACAAATATCTTACAATGGGAATATTGTAACTGTTAAAGCAGGCGACAAAGCAACCATTAATAAAGAAGGTGTAATAGAAGTTGTTCATGCTGACGGAACATCTGATATATACAATGGTGATGCGGTTGGCAAAGTTGACACTGTTTCAATTTCGGATTTGTTCTCAATATTGGGAGGCAAGTACGGACAAGCATCTGAATTGTTGAAAATATCTGATATGGGTTCTAATGCCGCAGGCGGATATTACGGAAAAGATAATCAGTATTTGATATCAAAAGAAGATTTGTTACAGGCATTCAATACCTACAGTGCGGATTCAATTGAAGGACAGATGGTAAGATGTTTCTACGATGAAAATGGTCTTACCCCGTTATTTAAGTCGTTGGCTTCTATAGGTCATGCGTGGGGCGGCAGTTCAAACGATTATCTTGATTTTGGCGAAATTGTTGATGGCTTAGGTATAAACAGAGCTAATGTTGATAACGAAACAATTTCATTACAGGTTTTGCAAAAACGTTTAGAAGAATTAAAACCTGTTGATTCAGGTTCTGATTTTGATGATTGTAATGGTATTTTGGCAAAAATAAATAAAGGCATTTTGTCTAAAAATATGATTACAGGTGTAGAACGTGATGAAAACGGCAGAGTAATTTCCTTTACTTTAGACCCAATCAAGCCCAAAGAAGGGGAGCCGGAACTAACTGTTATATATATGGGTAAAAGAGTAACTCGTTACACTGTTGTTTATGACCCTTCAAACGGTACAATTGCAGAAATTAATGAAACTTCCTATACTCAAGGTATTGTTGGCGAAGCAAGTAAAACTACATTTTATATCTTGGATGAAAATGAAGTATGGCAAGGACAAATTCACCGCACCAATAATGCTTCATTAGGACCAAGCAGTTTTGATATTCTTAATTCCGAAGATGCAAATAACACACCAATTTATTCATTGAGTATATTGAATAAAGTTGATTGGTTCCCTTCAGTAGTATCTTTTGATTTAACCTCAGCCCAAGTAGAATTTAAGGGTGGAAATACGGTTACAATTACAAAAGGTGACAAGGCAGAAAGTACTGAAGGTGGCGGATTGCAGGTAACTCATGCTGATGGAAGTGTTACAGTATATGATGTTAACGGTAAAATAGTTGGCGACTCTGCGCATATTGATGAATTAAAAGCACAATATTTAGAATATCAGACTAAATTATATGATTTAAAAATGCAAAAACTTGCAGAAATGGATGAGATTATTTCCATTGTTCAAGAATATAATGATGGTATGAACAATAAAGTTATAAGAATAGCTGAGCATCAGCTAACAACTGATGGGTATGTAAGATTTGTATATCAAGAGGCAACATTCGAAAATATATTAAAACAAGGCTATATGATTATTGGTACTGACGGTTCCGCCATATTCCCAAGTCCCTACATCTCTAAAACTGTATCAGCGGATTATCACAATTTATCACAATATGCACAAGAGCATCATATATCCGCAGATGCTTACGATAACTTAAGCTCTTCGAATAAAGTTGCATATCGTTTCGCAGATGGTGAATATGTATTAAAAGACAAAATTACAGATATAGAGTATAAAAATATTACTAATGCTACGATTAAGAGTTACTTCGAAACTCAGATAACTCAAGAATGCACAATAGAATGGGAGTATAACTCTAAATACGATAATTCTATCAACTCAAAAGACTTGCAAACTTTATTAGTAAGCGGTCAAGCTCAAATTGTAACAAAAGAATTCTTTGATTATATGGTAAATCATGGTGGTTATTCGTATGATGCCGGTTTATCAGAAAGTACTCGAAATTTTGCTACTTTGATTTCGGAGTGGGATGCTGATGATAGCAAATATAACAAAGATCATGTTCCTTCTATTATTGATTGGAAAAATGATGATACCTCCACCTTTAAAGAAGCTCCATATACCGAAGACGATGCTGATGTTTTAGCACACTATGAAGCTAGATCTAATGAAAATTCGAATCATATAACTGAGATAGATATTCAAATTAGAAATTTAGAAACGCAACTTGCCGGTATTAGTAATCAATTGTCTCAAAATGGTGTTAATGTGTCTGATTTTGAAAATACTCAGAAAAAACAAGAGTATATTGATAGCTTAAACGCAATGTATGCAAAATACCAGGCAGAATTAAATTATTTGCAAGAGCAAACAGCTTATGCTAATGATGAAATGGTTCAAGCTGAAGCGAAATTGAATGAAGGATTGACCAATACTGCTGTCAGAATACAAGTAAATAAATTAACGGAAGATGGTTTAACTGCAACTTGGCAAGAACTAACCTTTGAAAATTTGCTAAAAAATGGTGATTATATGGTTATTGGAACTAATGGTGGAACGATAAATCCAAGTCCATATCTTTTTAAAGTTGTATCAACGGATTATCATAATTTATCGCAATATGCAAAAGATCATCATATATCCGCAGATAGTTACAATTGTTTAAGTCAAGCTAATAAAGCAGTATATCAGTTAGTAGCTGTTGAAGAAGTAAAAGATGTAAATGGTGATGTTATAGTACCTGCAGGTTTTGAATATGCACTAAAAAATAAAATTACTGATACAGAGTATAAAAATATTACTGATGCTACTATTAAGAGTTATTTTGAAACTCAAGCAACCCAAGAACACACAATAGAATGGGAGTATAACTCTAAATACGATAATTCTATCAACTCAAAAGACTTGCAAACTTTATTAGTAAGCGGTCAAGCTCAAATTGTAACAAAAGAATTCTTTGATTATATGGTAAATCACGGTGGTTATTCATATGATTCAGGTTTATCAGAAAGTAATCGTAACTTCTTATCTTTAGTTGATGATTGGGAATCCGGTGACAGTAAATATAATCCGGAACATATAGCTTCTGTAATTGATTGGAATAATGATGACTCTTCAATATTTAAAAAATCTTTATATACAGAAGATGATGCAATGGCTATGGCTATATATGAAGCAAGATCAGCAGAAATTTCAGCTAACTTGATTCAACTGGAAGGGCAGATTAATAATGCTAAATCTACTCTTACATATATTCGTTCCGAACTGGACAAATATTATACTGAAATCACGGAGCCAACAATGGAATTCGGTTCTTTTGAATACTTCAAGAGTGTATTAGGCGAAGAATTTTCAAATAATGCATTTAATTCGTTCCATTATGATGCCGAAGGTCGTCTCTCCGAGTTAGTTCCTTATGATTCTACAAGTCCTAAGTTCAGAGGTGACGGCAAAACATATTCATTCACTTATGAAGGAGAAAACGTTGTTACGGTTACCTCTAAAAATCCTGACGGGGCTAATGAAATTACGAAAATCGAAAGAAAGTATAATGATGATGGCTCTTATTATGAGATTATCGAAAGAGATTTGAATGGTTATACTGCACAATCAGAAACAATTGTATTGTATGATAATTCCGGAAATAAAAAATTTACGATTGAAGACAGATTGCCCGGAAATGATTTGCCAAGAGTATATGTTTTCGGGGAAACTGAAAAGCACAATTGTTTAATCGCTTTAGCTAATGGGGATGATCTCAGAGTTACTGAAGGTGATAATGTAGTAATTAATGCTGATAAAACAATTCAAGTTACAAAATCTGACGGAAGTATTATCATATACGATGCAAACGGTGTAAAGATTACTGATCCGGTGCTGCCTGTATCAGATTTTGATGACTGTAATGCAATTCTTAAACAAATCGGTACAATGATACCTAGTGAAAAGATGCTTGCAAACGTTATGCGTGATAAAGATGGTCGAGTTATCAGTTTCCAAGTTAGTGATCTTGTTGCAAAACCGATTTATGCTGTTGATGCTGGCGGTAAAGAGCAATTCGCAAAATATGTTGAATTGAAGATATTTGATACATATACAGTCGAATATTCAGATAATGGTAATATTTCAAAAGTCCAAAAAGATTCCGGGCTTCCGGCTGATGAATTTGGTGCAACAAATAAAACTAATTATTTATTCTATGAAGATGGAACTCTTGCAGGACAAATAGATTTAAAACAAAATAAATATGGTGTGATTGCTGCGAAATCAACAAAAGTTGGTGGTGCTGTTAACTATGATATTGACCTCAGCGCATGTGGAACAGAATATCCTATTATCGGATCTTATAATGGTGCCGATGCAGAGATTAAATTTGTAAGCGGTACAAAAATAACTGTTCAGTGGGGCGATAAAGTCGTTGGTGAAAAAGGTGGTGGAGTAATCGTAACTCATAATGATGCTTCTGTAACCGTATATGATGTAAACGGTGTAGAAATTACTGAGCCTGTAATACCTGTAATGGGTATGGGGTCAATAGAATATTTTAGAAATATATTAGGGCTTACTGAAAACTGGCAGGTCGACAAAACTGACGAGAAAGGCAGAGCGTTGACATTAAAATATGTTCCTGCAGATGATGAACCTGTGGCGACTGATCTTCCGGTTCTTTCTTATCAGTTTTCATATAATGATGAAGAAGGTACTTGTTCCGTAAAACAAATGTGGGCTGCTGCATTTTCTCCTGAAACAAGAAAAGAAATAACCTTGATGAAATTTGATGCAGATGGAGCACCATTGACACCGGATGATGCTTATGTTGAAACTGCTTATGATTTAATGGATAAAGCCGGATTACCTACACCGAGAATGACGGGTGGCGTAATTAAGCCGTTTATAACGAAGATAGTTAAAGACCAAGATGGATCTGTTATCGGTTTTGCTACAACAACTCCTGGTATAGTCTTTAGCCCGCAATTACCTCCTGAAGGGAAAAAACCAATACTGGGAATAGATATTCCCACTACGGAAACAATGTATAACATCAGAAGAAATCTGGAGCCTAAAGAAACCATTTTAGTAACTGACTATAAAGCTCCTGATGTATCTATTGATAAATCAGAATCATTAAAGACAGGAAAAATACACTATTGCTTTGATGAAAATGACAACTACACCGGAAAAACCGAATTTGGTTCAACCGGATTAGCCGTAAATATGCCAAATACGACTATTCAGCAGTTTGCAAAAGGTACAGATGCTAAAGGTAATGTCACATATTCAATGGAAGCAATATTTGATTCACGTTATTTAGATGGTATTGTAGCCATGAGACCTGATTCAATGGTAATTAAATTCAATAACGGAAACGAAATTGTAGTAAAAGATGGTGATACGGTTAGCGGAATACAAGAAATAACCGTTACACATACTGACGGAACTAAAACATTTTACAACGCTGAAGGTGTAGAAATTACTGAGCCTGTAATACCTGTAACGGGTATGGGGTCAATAGAATTTTTGAGAAATATATTGAATCTTGATGAAAATTGGCAGGTTGACAAGACTGATGAGCAAGGTAGAGCATTAACTTTAAAATATGTTTTACCTGAAGGTTCAATGAAGTCTGCCGGTATATGGCAACCGTCTTATGATATTTCTTATAATGATGAAGAAAACACTTGTTCTGTTACAAAAACACAATGTTTTGATTTTGACCCTGACAAAAAAGAAATCACATTGATGAAATTCAATGGAGATGGGGAACTGCTTTCTGCAAGAATATTTGATAAAGATGGCTATGATGAAAACGGTTATGATATTGATGGCTGGAATAAAAAAGGCTGGAATGTCGAAGGCTTAAATAAAGAAACCGGAACAAAATATGATAAGCAAGGTTATGATATTGCCGGCTGGAATGAAAAAGGCTGGAATGTCGGTGGCTTAAATAAAGAAACCGGAACAAAATATGACAAAGAAGGCTATGATATAAACGGTATAAATGCGAAAAATTATGACAGACAAAATCGTTTTTATGTAAATGGCACTTTGGCAAATGGTCCTGTAAACGGAACTTTATATAAAGGTGGTTTTGTTGATACGTCAACTCAGGTTTACCAAAATGTTTTGTATGTGAACGGTAAAAAAGCTACTGGTGAAGTAACATTTAATAATTTGTTATACATCAATGGTACTCTTGCTAATGGCAGTTACGGAGATAAAGATTACGCAAGTGCTAATTTACTAAAAGGTACTGTTACATATAAAGAATATAAAAACGGTGTTTTGGTAAAATCAGTTGAAGCTAGTGCGCAAAAGTCCGGTGATATCTACACTATATCAGTAAAGCAAATGAATAATGGTGTTACGAAAGAGTATATAGGCACACTTGATAAAGAACTTGGCGGAGCTCCATATAATTTGGCAGGTGGTAGCTTTGGATTAGGAACATTGTCAGTGTCGGCATTGGATAGCTGTCGTAATGTTTCATTAACAATAACAAATAAAGATGGCTCAAAGGAAAATCGTACCAAACAGTTTAACGGTTATGTAACTACCGGTGAACTTGGTGCTGGGGGTGGAACACTTCATAAAAGCCCGAGTTATAAGTATACTTACTCGAAATATGATGCCAATAACAGAATAATTGCTGATGGTACGTATACTGTTAATGAAATTCCACCTTATGATCCCGGTACTCATTGGGAAGGTACGTATACAAAATATACATACTCAATTACGGGTAAAGTGACCAAACAAGAATCATCCGGTTGGCTACGAACGCATGGAATCGGATACCCGAGAGAGGACAAAGCATTCGGGTATGGAACCGAAATCATGGGTGATTTGACAAACGGACTTATTTTTACAAAAATGTTTTCATTTATTTAAAACAAAAAAGGCAACTTGAATAAGTTGCCTTTTTAATTTTAAAAATTATTTTAATCAGGAATATCCTCTTGAGGTATAAATGTAATTGTCGTTGTTTTCATTGGCATTTTTTCAAGAAATGCTCTGATTTTTCGTTGATCAGGGTTATCTGCGTTAAATTCACCCAACCATCCTGACGAGCTATCTTCTCCCAATGTATAACAAATAATTCCGACTTTTCCGTTTTGCATTTTAAATACAATGCTTTCTATCCTATCGTTAGGACATTCTCCTTTCATCGCCTCATAACATCTGTATATTTCGAATGCCATCGTTTGTGTGTCTAAAATTCTGAATAAATCAGTTTCATCATATATTTTAAATTTTTTATCAGCCAACAGTCGTTCAGCGTCAATTATTGGTATGTGTAATGTTTTACCTCGCGGGTTGTATACTTCCAGTGTAATATCTTTAGAAAGCATTTTTTCAAAGATATTATCATTTTTGTGATTCCATTCGGCAAAGACATTGATTTTTATAGGTTCTGTATCTTTTGCAAGGTTATTAAAGTACGGAATTTCTTCAAGTCTGCTCAGACTTTTATTGTTATCCAAAGTAGCAATTGCAAGATGATATGCTTTTTTTACATTATCGGGAGTTTGGGTTAACGGCTCTTCGATAAGTTCCTTTGGGGTAGGGTAATACTGAGGGTTAACTTCGCCTTTGTATTTTAGTTGTTTTCTGAAAATAACATCAATATCTTTATCTTTTTCTTCAACAAGACCGTTTTCTATTGCACGTTTTATTGAAGCATCATCGACTAATCTTAGCGATAATCCTGAGATAGGAAGTTTGTATGAAAGGGCGACAGGATAATCGTTTTCAGTTTTATAGCTTTTTTCTACATCCTGTTCAAGCCTTTGAAGCGGCATCTTTCTTATTAGCTCAAGCAGTTTTTTCTTCTCGTATGGTTGAGCGTTTGAATTAAATTCCGCTACTTTTTTTAATGATAACAGACTTTGACGTTTTTTCCCCTGAGAAATTTCTATTGCATCTTCCAATGCCAATTTTACCACATTTGTTGGTGCATTCTTAACTATTTTTGAAATTCTCAATAAATCGCCTTGAGATGAATTTTCGCTGGCTTCACAAAAATATGGTATTTCTGATAATTCCCAAAGAGTTCTTTTGGTATTTGCTGGTATGTCAGGATTGGCGAAAATTTCCCGCATATTGTGCGGCAAATCCCCTTTGAAATTCTGTTTTTTTGTATGATAACTGTAAAATATAGGTTGTATTCTCATGATTACTTTTCTCACTTGCAAATATATGAAAAATGGAAATAAATAATTTTGCTAGTATATTGGAAAAATAGTTTAGTGAAGTTTGTAACTTGGAATAAAATATTGGTTAAAAATTGGTATTATGTAGTAAAACGATGACAACTATTTGCAAGATAAGTTTTATATTATATAATTCTATTGTATGAAGAGGCTTTTATTAATAATTTTTATATTTTTTACTTTGTGTTTGCCAAGTTATGCAGCTGATAGCTTGAACTTGACTTTCGTATACATTAACGGCTCAAATAACAATGACGAAAAAATGAAAAATTGGTATTTGAATGGTGTTGAGAGATTGCACCCGTTGATGAAAAAGCGTTTTGAAAAAAATTCATACATAAAAAAGTTGTCTAAAAATTATCCGCTTAATATTACTAAAGAACCAAAGGCTTTCTTTTGGGGATATAACAGTAAGTCTGATTTAGAGTTTGTTAAAGAGCGACTTGATATTACAAAGTCATTTAGTTCAATTATTGCGTTTGAAGTAAGAAGTTTAATAACTCAGTTTTTGCATGATGCCATCTGGATTCAAAAAGATCATAATATGTTGGAAGTTATAGACGAGTTGAATAATGTTGTAAAAGACCTTGCTGCACAAAATCAAAATGTTGTTCTTTTTGGATATTCTGCCGGAAGTTTCGTTACATATCAGTATATGATGTATAAATTACCGTATATTGATTTTGAAAATCTCTTCACTGCTCTGGATGCAAATGAGGAAATTATACAATTTGTACGAGAAAATCCACGAAAAAAAACTTGCTTGCATGCGCTTATGCACAATAAGGGTAACTTGGGTGTAATGTCAAGTTCCGGGCAGTTTGTACTTAATCAAAATACTGAAATGTTTAAAACCAATTATTTGAACATAGATAGTGCAACAGATAATTATTGTGCGCCTGTTGACAGAGTTAGTGCAGTTGTTAATTTTGCAAGTCCTATACCATTATTCTTTTCTGATTTAGGTGATGAAAATTATGAATTAAGTTTTTACAACAAGTATATGCTTAAATATATTATGGAAAATGGCATATATTTTCTTACCGTAAATTTCAGAGAGGATCCTTTGGGATTCCCCTCAAGTCGAAACTTAACGATTCCTCAGATGGAACAAATTTTGGATGTAAAATTTGAAAATCCTACAGGTGTAATCTATGATAATTCAAAAGTTTGGTCAAAACGTTCTGCTATAACAGCGCATACATCATATTGGTCAGGTCGAGGGGTGTTCTCCAAGGCTGTTGCTAAGAGCTTTGTAAATTCCTATAAGTTTTTGTACGATACTAAATATCAGCAAAAGGTTCTTAAACGCAGAAAAGACCCTGAAGCCCTGTATCCGGATAAAAGATTATAAAATACCGCACAAGTTAATTTTTTTTATTTTAAATAGCAATTTTTTATAGTGTTTTGTTTTTATTGTGGTGTAAGGTATATGTTAGGTGTTACAGATGTATAACAATAAGTTTTATGGTTATGTTATCAATTCTGCCGTAAAAACCGATAAGCAGGAAAAAGAAGAACCAAATTACCAAAAAGTCGGATTGTTAGGAATATACAACTACCTTAACTCAACCAACCCTAACAAAAAATATTACGGTTTGGATTAAACCCCCACAAAAAAGGTCGAGCTTACAAGTTCGACCTTTTTTGTTATTAATTTTATTTTTATTATTTATTTAGGACTTTATTGATTCTGTATAAAACTTTTTCTTTTCCTAAAATCGTGAATACTGCAGAAAGTTCTGAACCTCTTAATCGTCCTGTTAATGCAGCTCTTATTATCCACATAACAGTTTTAGGTTTTACATTTTCAAATGATTTTCTGAATGCCATAAGTTTTTCTACCAAACCATCGTGGTCGGAAAAATCAAACGAATTAACCAAGTCGATAGATTTAGTTAAAACTTCTTTTGCATTAGGGTCATTTAAAATATCTTGTGCTTCAATGTTAAATTGAACATCCTGCCCGAAATAATATTCAACCGCATCTGTAATTTCACTCAAAACAGTAATTGGTTCTTTTACGGAAGCAACAATTTCTTCAAGTTTTTCCTGTGAATATTCCGATAAATCGTATTTTTGCATATACTTCAAAGCACGTTTTGTAAGTTCTGAATTATCCATACTTCTAATATACTGACCATTCATCCAATTCAACTTATCAAATTCAAATATTGAATTACTTGGAGAAATGCTTTCCAATGAAAAATCATTGATAATTTCATCAAGTTTTTTGATTTCAACGCTGTCAGAAGGTGTCCAACCTAACAAAGCTACGAAATTAACAAATGCTTCCGGTAAATATCCTTGTTCGATAAAATCACTTACTGCAGTAGCGCCATGTCTTTTAGAAAGTTTCGTTCTGTCAGGAGCTAAAATCATACCGACATGTGCAAACTCAGGAACTTTTGCTCCCAATGCCTCGTATACTGCAATTTGTTTCGGAGTATTTGAAATGTGGTCTTCACCCCTAATAATATGAGTCATAGCCATCTGCATATCATCAATAACAACCGCAAAGTTGTATGTCGGAGTACCGTTTGATTTCATAATTACAAAATCGCCCATAAGACTTGTGTCAAATTCCAAATCACCTTTGATAATATCTTTAAATTTCATTATTTTTGAAGGCATTTTAAATCTTATAACAGGTTTTCTTCCTTCTTTTCTGTATTTAGCTTTTTGTTCCTCAGTTAAATCCCTGCATTTGCCTGAATAAATGTGTGCTCTTTTTTCATTGATAGCAGTTTGCTTTTCTTCGTCAAGTTCTTCCTGAGTACAATAACATTCATAAGCATAGCCTTTGTCCAACAATTCCTGAGCGTATTTTTTATAAATATCAAATTTTTCAGACTGAGTATAAGGTGCATACGGTCCGCCGATATCAGGACCTTCATCCCAATTTAAACCCATAGCTTTTAATGAATCAAAAATATTTTTTATATAAGCATCACTCGAACGTTCTAAATCGGTATCTTCAACTCTCAATATAAATTTTCCGCCGGTTTTTTTAGCAAATAAATAATTAAATAACGCAGTTCTTGCTGTTCCGACATGGAGATTTCCGCTTGGACTCGGAGCAATTCTCACTCTAACTTCTGTCATATTTCATAACCTTTCATTATACTTTTTTCGACACAAATATTTTAGCACAAAAATATTTTGTACTACTTCTCTAATTTATCTTGAATTTTTGGAGTTTGTTGTTGTTCGGATGCGTTTTTTAAAAAAGTTCCCAAAGTTTTTAAATTCTGAATTGCTTTGCTGTTATCAAGTTTTTCTTTTACCTGAGCCTGAGTTTTATTAACAAACTCTTCCTGTTTTTTCTTGGCTTCTTCCGCAGCAGCCTGCGATTTGGCCTGCAATTGGGTTTTTATTTCATTGACTATTTCTTCTTTTGTTTGTATCGAAAATTTTTGACTTACTTCTTTTTCTGTTTCGGATAAAACTTCTTCGGTTGTCAGCCAATGAAACGATTTTACAAACTTTGCAGACATTATACTGCCGTTAATTACGACTTTAAATGTTTTTGAAGATGCTTTTGGTGTCAATTGTGGAATTTGAGATATGTCGGTTTTCGGAGCAGTAGCATTATACATTTTTAATAAATTGGGTGCTATTTTTCCAACTACAGGTATATATCCTACGATTTTCTCAACGGATATTTTGCCTAATTCACCAAGTATATCTGTCATTTCTTGATTTAATCTTCCTAAAATGACCATATTTGCATTATAATTTAGCATATTTAAACTTCCTGTAATATAAAGTCCCATTTCTTTTCCTGAAGTTTTAAGAGAATCAAATTTGACATTTCCGTTGTCGAATGATAATTTTCCTGTTGCTGTAGCAATTTGTCCCGAATTATAAGGTAATACAACTGATATTATTTTATTAATTGACAAGTTAACTATTGATGAACTCGCAAGATTTATCGCTTTCAAGTATGTTTCAAATTTACCTAAGCTGCCAAGTTGACCGTCTTTAACTTCAAAATTAGCAGTTCCTTTTAATGAACGTAACTGTTCTTCAATTGTGGCACCTTTCATTGAGATATCTGCATCAAATTTTAATGTTCCCATAATTTGGTCTTTTATTGCGATTAGAGAAGTTACCGCAGGATTAGCTGCCATATTTTCGCCAAATAATTTAGCATCCATCTTTAAAGTATTAAGGTTATATTTTATTTGTCCGCTCAAATTGCCGTCATAAGCAGTTGCCTTAATATTATTCATGTCCAAAACATCTTTGGCTAAAGTAAAATCAGATGTTATATTGTTTGCTGAGATTGTAGCAATTTTAAAACCTTCAATTTTAGCAAAACCTTTTTTTATGGTTACAGGTATAAGCTGAGAGGCAGGTTTAGTGGAAGAAGTTGAAACCGGAGCCGGTGATGGTGCCGCAAACTTGCTTGTTATTACCAAAACCTTGTCTAAATCTATTTTCTGAGCATCAATATTTGCATTTGATATTATTAAAGGCATATTGAAGTCAGGAAGCATTGAGATTTTTGCATCTAATGTGCTTCCGTTTAAATCTAAACCGAGTAAATCAAGATTTATTTCTGAAGGTGTAAGATTTATATTAACTAATTGACCTTTTATAAGATAATCAGGAGCATTGATATTTGAAGCAGTAAAATTACCTGACATTAAGGGACTGTTCATAGAACCGTTCAAAGTCAAATGTCCATGTGTATTAAGTGAGATATTAAATGCTTTAATACCCAGTGTATCTTTTAAATCAACTTTTAGATTTTTAAAGGCATTACCGGCAGAAATCTGACCACTAATGACAACTACTTCTTTTCCGTTAGCAATATTATTTTTCAAATTATCCGAAAGTGATGATACGTTAACTGTATAGATACCTGCATCGTTTATATTTATATTGTTTCCGCTTATTAAAATATCAGCATTCAAAATGCTGTTTTTGTTATTGAGTTTATCAATTTGAGCAACATTCAGGTTATTTGTTGAGTTTGCAAAAATTTGAGCAGTTGCCGAAATATCTTTTGAACCTGTCACCGCAACTTTTATCGGCAAAGTTCCGCTTGCTGAAACAAAAGAAGTATATTCTTTTGGTAAAAGTTTTTTCAAATCATTTGCGATTAAGCCACCATTGAGTTTGATATTTATATCAGGCGTTTTTAAGTAATTTTTAATTTCACCCAAAAGTACAAATTGAGAGTTGTTTACAAGAATTTTGGAGTTATCAATTTTAATGCTGTCAGGCAAAATATTAACTTTTAGAGTCGGTACGGATACATTCACCCCCATCTGTGACAAAATAGCTTTTGTATCTGATAATACGATATCACCGCCAAAAGTTTTTCCGTCAGTTGTGATTTTTGCAGCAGTAGAGCTATTTGAAAGTGTCATTTTATTGACTTTATCAAAAATTTCTAAAGTTGAAAGTTTTGCTGTAATTTCAGGTTTAATACTGTCTAATCTGCCTTTTGCCAATAAATTCAAATCAAGTAACCCGCTTTTAATTTGGTAAGTGTTTTTTAAATCACCGGTCAAAAATGCCTGAGAAAGTTTTGCTATCGGAAGTTTATTTGTAAAAACTGTTACATTCGCATTAGCTTTTTCGTCAATGGTTCCTTTTACTTCAATGAGAGCATCATTAATTTTTGCAGAGGTATCTTTAATAGTTACGGAGTTATTTTTTAAATCAATATTAGAATGAAAATCTTTGATAAATAAGCCTAATTTATTTGAAATAATTTCGGCATTTTTTATGTTTAAACTTCCTGCTGACGTCAGATTTTTAGAATTTGTTTTTATTTTTAAGTCAGATACAATGTAACCTTTTGTTTTAAAGCTATTTATATCATTTGATATGTTTAGTGTTGAAAGTACTGCAACGGCTATTTTTTGAAGATTATTAAAACTTATTTTTTCAGTTTTAAACGATGCATCTAGGTCTACATTCTTGGAATTTTTTATGACTGATTCAATTACAAATTTTTCGTCTTTTGATACAAAAATTTCAGAATTTAATTCTCCCTGTTTATGAGTAAATTTTGTATGCAAAAAACTTTGAGGAAGCTGCTCTTTATCAATTTTAAAAGACAAGCCGTCTATATTTGCAAAGCCATCCATAATAATTTTGTTTTGGTTGTTTCTTATTTTTAAATCAGCATTAATATCGGCTAGCAAATTATATTTTTCAAACTCTTTTATAAAATTGATATAAGAGGTTTCTGCAGTTTCTTCTTTTGTATCATTTTGAGAAAACTCAGGCATATAGCTATCTGCAAGGATGTTGAATTTCATATTGTCTTTGTCGTTTAACTTTAACTTACCAATTAAAAAAATTCTGAATTGTTTGTTCAGTACTGCTCTGTCAAGTTTTAAATTATCTAAGTTTAATGCTAACTTGCTTGAAGTTTCTTCATCTTTTAAAGAAACTTTCGTATTTGTAATTGTTACAACCGGCAGACGATTTGCAAGTTTAAAATCAAAGGAGTTTTCTGATGATTGTTCGTCCTGATTTTGTTCAGGGAATATAAAGCATTTTTCAACGGCAAATTTACCGTCTTTTGAAATTGAAGTATCAGCTTCAAGTGAATCAATATTAACATCTTTTATGCTTATTTTTTTGAACAGAAGAGGGAAAAGATTGACTCTCGCACTTAAAGAACCAACTTTTGCAGGTTGTGATTTATCTGCACAAATTAAATTAACTCCGGAAACTTTTACTCCAGCATTAAGAGGAAATCCTGTTGTTAATTTAATTTTGTCAATATTAACTTCAATTCCTGCACTGTCTTTGGCAAGATTTTTTATCATATCTTTTGCAAAAGTTAAATCAATAATATTTGGCAAAATTAAAAGATAAGCAATATAAAATACCGCAACAACGGATGTTGCAATAATTCCGATTTTTTTCAATTTGTTCATGATACTCCCCTTCTAAAATACATTTATATATACATTTTAGTTAAGTAAAAACCTTTTGGCAAATTATTTCAATATAGCCCAAACGACCATTCCCATTACGCAAGCCAGAAGGATAAAAAATATAAATTTTACAATGTTTGTTTTGGGTGCATAATCACAATTATAGTTATAATCATAATCTTTTAATTTTATTGAAGGTTCTTTTTTCTTATTTTTAGTTTTCTTATGCTCATTCTTTTTATTGTCGTTTTGTTGCATAGGTTCAATATTTGACGATTCATGCAATGCCTTTATAACTTTTTCTTTTTCCTGTTCTCTCTCTTTCTGAAGTTCATCGGCATATTTTTCACTAATAGTTTGTTTCTTTGTCATTTTACCCGTGACTAAAAGCTCTTCACTAAATAATTTTTTATCAATTTTTTCATCAAAACCAAACTTTGCGTGTGAATAGAATATTGAAATTTCAAAAGCTCTTTCCATACATTCTAAAGCATTTTCTGCAGTTTTTTCGGTTGCAACGGAATGAGCGGAAGCATTTCCGTTTTTCTTTATAAAATATAAATCTTCAATAAATTCTTTTATCCTTAAATTCTCAAAAGAAGAATTGTCTTTGATTTTATTTATCATAAAGTCAAAGGTATCATCAGGAGTAACTTGCCCGTCAAGTATATCTCTGCATAAATTTTCGGCAAAACGTCTGACCTGAATAATTACCTGATCAAAATATTCATCTCTGAAAAGTTGTTCGGCATCAGAAATAATATTAAACAAATATTTATTTTCTTTTTTTAAAAATGAAAAGTTACTCATAATCTTCTCTTATAACTTCTCTGATTGTAACATATATTTTTTTGTGTGATAATAATGTTAAGAAGCAGACAGGATAATCGCGGGCGCAAGCCTGAGGAAAGTCCGGACACTCTAGGACAGGTCGCCGGATAACGTCCGGTGCAGGTGACTGTGAGGATAGTGCCACAGAAATGTTGACTGCCGATGGAACTTTTGTTCACAGGCGATGGTGCAACGGTGGTGGGAGTAATCCCTTAATGTAAGAGACCACCGATAATACCGAGAGGTATTAGTCAGGTAAACCCCGACCGAGTGCAAGATTGGAAGAGTTAAGGTCGTCCGCCGTTCTTCCTCATATCGCTGGAGGTTGCAGGTAACTGTAATCCAAGACAGATGATTATCAAGGGCTTAGGCTCTACAGAATCCGGCTTATTGTCGGCTTCTTTTTTTATTCTTTTTTACCTGCATTTTTTACGGCATCTATAACAGCCCAAGCTCTAACAGCCAAATGCGAAATTGCACTGATTGAAAATAATCCGGCTGCAATTGCTTTGTTTTTTGTTGTCAACATTATTGCCGGTATAAAGCTAAGAGGAATTATGGTGGCTGCACTACTGACAAAAAATGCTGCCCCTTTGCCCCATTGACCGTTTAGTCCTTGTCCAAGCCCAGGAATTATAAGAGAAGCAATACCAACCCCAACTTTAGAAGTATTCTGAACATTATTTTCCAACTTTTGTAATGCTATCTTGTTTGCATCAGGCTGACCCTCCGGCTGTGGTTTTGGAGTTTCACCAAAAGAAAACCTGTTTCCCGAATTTGAAACACTACCATTAAAATTAATTGCACTTACTTGCATAATTCCCTCACTGATATTTCATCACTATGTTATTATTTAAACATGTAAATAAAATCATTTGCTACTTTATTAAAAAACATTTATAAAACTATACAATATTTTTTTATTCAGGTATATCCGTTTTTATTTCTCCTATTTGTTGGAAATTTTGTGACTCTGCCAATAATGATGTTAATTCTTTGGCATTTTCTTCACTAGCATCAACAAAGGTAAGAAATTCATCAAAGGAATGGAATTCGTTATTTTCTAAAAACCTGAATACTTTATTCGCTTTTCCCATATTCATGCCAGGTAATGATATCATTTCTGCAATAGACATATTATTTACCGATAATTTTTTCAAATTTTCGTTTTCCTTATACGTGAGAGGAAAGCCCGTTATAATAATCCCCGGCATACACGCTTGAATAATTTCTTCAATATCATTTAATGATGTGGAAAAATTAAACTGCTTGCAGATTTCGGTAAAAAACATTTCGTAAGCACCATTATCAACAATTATAAAGCTGTGTCCTTCATTAAATTCTTTAATATAGTATTCAAAACGGTATGTATAAAAACTTAAAATGCAAAATTTATTTGCAAAAACAAATTTATTTGTATTGGAATAATCATAAGGTCGTATAAAATTTCTTCCAAATCGTAGTTTTTTCTTGTTTTTGCGGTGGTTGTCAGATAAGGTTTGCAAAAAGGACAATTTGCGTGCGGAAACAACCTGAGATATTTGGCAATACAAAATTGCCATTACAATTATTACGATAAAACAATATATTGTAAACATAAAATAGCTACCTCTTTCCTTTAATTATATAACAAATTTAATGAAGTATTATTAAGTTTTGGCAATTTCAGAATATTAAATTACAATGTTATCAAGGAGAGATTTTTATGAATAATGAGTTTTTCTATTCGAAAGATAATCAGGTAACAACTTCGGCAAAATCGAGAATAACAAAAGAAAGACTGAGCTTGGTATCTTCACATATGTCAAAACAACTAAAAGAATATGAGGCATCTACAAAAAACACCAATGCTGTTTTTTCAAGTATGCTTAAATCAATGGATGAAGTCGTAAATATATTAAAAGAAACTTTTGAAGAAAAAGGGATTAACCCTAATCAAATATCATACTCGTCCGATTTTGATAAGTCAGTGGCGATTTTGTCTATTCTCTGGCATAGTATCAGTTTTACGATGAGAGAAAACATTAAGCCTCAGGCACTGTACAGAAGAGAAAATGCACCGTTATTTTGCGGAAGAATCATCGCATTAAACGGAGATTTTCAAAAAGCATCTCTTGATATAACAGATATTGAATATCCCGATATTTTGAATTGCGAAATAGCTTCTCTTTACATTCCTGCCGATAAGAGAGCAGATGCTATTATGAAAATAAAACATGTCGGAAATATAGAGTACAAAATAAATCAGTCAGACTGTGCAAAAGAATTTTTGTTAAAAGTGGTCGAGATTATCTGTGGCGGAGGCTTTTATCACGAAGAAAACTACGGAGAATAATCTTTCGTTTTATATAGCAGTTTTTTTGATTTTCTGATATGATAAAACCAAGAAAGAGGAATATTACTATGAAAATGTCGCAATTATTTGTTCAAACACTGAGAGAATTCCCTGCTGATGCGGAAGTCGTAAGTCATAAAATGCTTGTAAGAGCAGGGTATATAAGAAAGTTAGCCAATGGGGTATATACATACTTGCCACTTATGTGGAAAGTTTTAAAAAAAGTTGAAAAAATAGTTAGAGAAGAAATGGACAAAGCGGGAGCTCAGGAAATTCTGATGCCTATAATTCAGCCTAAAGAGTTATGGGAAGAATCCGGTCGCTGGGATGTGTATGGCAAAGAGCTTATGAGATTAACAGACAGGCATGAAAGAATGTTAGCTTTGGGACCTACGGCAGAAGAAGTAGTTACATGGGTAGCACGAGAAGGTGTAAAATCATACAGACAACTACCTCTTAACTTATACCAAATTCAAAACAAATATCGTGACGAAATTCGTCCTCGTTTCGGACTTCTCAGGGGTCGTGAATTTATTATGAAAGATGCATATAGCTTTGATGCAAATCAGGAAGGTTTGGAAAAATCATATAAAATCATGGCTGATACGTATACAAGGATTTTTAATCGTTGCGGACTTGAAACACGTATGGTAAGGAGTGATTCCGGTGCTATCGGTGGAAGCCTGAGTCACGAATTTATGGTTTTAGTTGAAACAGACAGCGGAGAAAATGACGTATTATACTGTGACAGTTGTGATTACGCATCAAACACAAACCACGCACAGACACAACCTGTTCCCGCAAATACTGATGGAGGCTTTAAAAAATATGAATTAGTTTCTACTCCTAATGTAAAAACAATTGAAGAATTAAGTGCATTCTTGAAAATTGAACCTTCAATGACCTGCAAAGCACTTGTTTATATTGCTGATGGCAAGCCTGTTCAGGTTATGATTAGAGGCGATCAAAATGTTGAAGAAACAAAATTAAAAAATGCACTGAATGTAAATGAACTTAGAATTGCAAGTGCTGTTGAAATTGCGGAATATTTAGGGACAGAAGCAGGTTTTGTCGGATTAAAGGACGTAAAATGCAGAGTTATTGCCGATGAAAGCGTAAAAGACTTAAAGAACTTTGTACTTGGCGCAAACCAAAAAGATGTTCATTACGTAGGAGCAAATTGGGGTGTTGATTATGACCTTCCGGAAATTTTTGACGTCAGACTTTCTAAGGCAGGTGAAAAATGTCCGATTTGCGGAAAACCGTTAAAAATGACACAAGGTATAGAAGTAGGCAATATATTCCAATTAGGAACAAAATATTCGTCCAAAATGCATGCGGTATTTCAGGATGTTGACGGACAAGAAAAACCGTTTATTATGGGATGTTATGGCATTGGCGTTTCGAGAACCGCAGCTGCGGCTATTGAAAAATTCCACGATGATTTTGGTATTAAATGGCCAAAAGAAATTGCTCCTTTCCAAGTTATGATTATTCCCGTAAATATCAATGACGAACAACAAATGAGCGTGGCTGATGATTTATACCAAAAGTTCCAAGAACAAGGTATTGAAGTGCTAATTGACGACCGTGACGAAAGAGCTGGTGTTAAGTTCAAAGATGCGGATTTAATAGGTATTCCGGTAAGAATTACTGTTGGTAAAACAATAACGGAAGGACTTGTTGAATACAAGCTGAGAATGACAGGAGAAATGACAAAAGTATCACCTGATGATGCATTTAAACTTTCACTTGATTATTTAAAGTAAAATTTGTATAATTTTACATTGTGGGTGAATGATGATTTTTAATAAAATATTCAATAAAATAAACAGTTTTAAAGAACAAATCACACAATTTGAAAATGCGGTTAGCGATGAGCGTATGTCTTTTTCTCAAGTAATGGAAAAAAATGCGGCGTTGGAACTTGAGATTGCACAAAGAATGGAAGAATTGCAACAAGCCAACAAAAGCATTTTAACTTTGCAGAATATTTGGAGTACAATGAACTCATCAGATCCTCTTAACGAGGTTCTTAAGACTATTGCACAAGGGATGACTCAAAATCTTGGATACTTGAATGCCGTTATATTTCAATTGTTTGGGAATGGTGAAAATTCTTATTTGAAAATAAGGGAAAAATCTTATGCTGAAAGTTTTAAAGACCTGAAACCGATTCTCGATAGTATAGCTACAGATTTTTCGGTATCTTTAAAGAACAAACATAATGCACTAATTAAAACAATTACAGATAAAACAATTAAGATAATAAGCAGTTATAGTGAAATTTTTTTAGATACGGAATTTAATCTTAGCGAAAAAGAAAATACAGTGCTAAAAGATTTGTTATCTGATAATACAATCGTATTAATACCAATAATTGTTCAAAAGAAAATATTTGGTGCTTTGCTTGTCGTTTCACCACGAAAAGTCCTGAATGATACGGAACTGAATTTCCTTAATCTGTTTGCAAAACAAATTGAGCTTGCTGTTACGATTGCTGATTTGTTCCAAACAATTAAACAGCAAGCAATAACTGACGGCTTAACCGGATTATATAATCGCAGACATTTTGACCAGTGCCTGATAAACGAAGCGAAACGTTCTTTACGCTTAAAACAACCGTTCACGTTAATCACGCTTGACTTAGATCATTTAAAGGTAATCAATGACAGTTTTGGACACTCAGCAGGTGATGCTGCCATTGTTGGAATAGCAAATGCACTAAAGAAAAATGCACGTGTTATTGATATTCCGTCAAGATTTGGCGGTGAAGAATTTGGCGTAATACTGCCTGGTGTTGATATTGATGGTGGTAAAATTGCAGCCGAAAGACTTCGTTCAACAATAGAAAACACACCAATAGAAGGTGTTGGCACAATAACTGCAAGTATCGGAGTCGGTACTTTGTTAACACATAGTGATAATGTGCAGGAGTTGGTTGAACTTGTTGACCAGGCAATGTACCGTGCAAAGCGCAATGGAAGAAATCAAATACAAATTGCTCAGGCTTGGGATGAAAATATTTGGAAACGTCAGGCACTTGACGCTCTTATACATCTGCTTTCCCAAAGGATGATTCCCCTTGATGAAAACTTGTCGGAAGAACTCATTGAAAAACTTAAGAATACAACTACAAATGATAAAAATATTGACGACATTATTTTCTTGGTAGTTGATGAATTTGTAAATATATACAAGCCTTTTTATCAAAAAGGTAATATAAAAGATAAAATGGACTTAATCGTTGAAATATCAAGAAAACTTAATGTTTCAACTGAAGATATAGACAAATTTAAAATGGCTGCAATGGTATATGATATTAGTAACGTAATGTTGCCCGAGAGTATTTTACTTAAAGATGGTCCTCTTACTGATGCGGAAAAAACTGAAATCATTAATCATCCAATATCTGCAGCTAAAGAAATTCTCGCTCCGATAGGAACCGCATCAAATATCATATCATTGCTTGAGCATTGGAATGAATTTTATGACGGTTCAGGAGTCCCCGGACTTCTTAAAGGCGAGGATATCCCGACAGGTACTGCGATAATGGTTGTTGTTAATGCCTATTTTGCACTTACAAGCCAACGTCCGTACAGAAAAGCATTTTCAAAATCAGAAGCAATAAAAATATTAAACGAGGGTGCCGGCAAAAAGTGGAACCCTAAAGTTGTAGATATTCTCAAAAAAATAGTCTAAGTTTCAGAAAAACTTAGAGTGTACATTATTAATCGGGTGAAAAACTAACTTTCATCCTCAAGAATCATTATTTCAGGTTTTGAATTTAATGCTTCTTGCTGATGAGCATAGCGTTCCATACGCAACTTCAACCAACTAACCATTGTATTGGAACCATAAACTTCTACAATTCTCTTTCTGGAAAAAGGTTTGTATGGAGAAACTCTTGATTCTTCCAAATAGGTATTACATCTGCAATTAAGTTCATCAATTAAATCATACAATGTCTTTAACCATGCAGCCTGAACAGTTCTTTCGTCTATTTGGAATTGTAAAATCATTTTTTCACCTGAATCTAGTCATAAAACCCATGTTAACATATTAGCATGCTTTTTTAAACCCTTTTCTCTTAACAAATGCTTAAAATCTTAAAAAAACTTAATATATCATCCAAATAGAGTATCTTTGCGCTGGCTTAAAAACAGTTGTTCTTTAGTAATATCAATACTTATAGCATCTTTTGAGTGTTTTGTGGATATTAAAGTTTGTAAAGAATATGTCGATAAAAAAAATATACTCTACATTATTCAAAAAGGAATTTGAAGTGAAAGATATTATTGTCAAGGACGGCAATCTTTTTATTATGCCTGAGTCTGCTATGAAAGCAGAACAAACTGTTTCTGAAGTTTTTGAAATAGTAAAAAATGCGCACGCTGCAAATGTAACTTTAAATCTTTGCAATTTAAATATGTTTGATGCACTGAAAGTTGCTACATTAACGGCAGCCAGAGGATTAACAAAAAACATTCACAATCGCTACGAAGTAATTGTTGCAAACGAAGTTGTAAAATCCCAAATAAGACTTCTGAGTTTGCCAAATTTACAAGTTATTGTGAGAAAAACTATTAAACAGGCAAATGGTCCGAGAGTTTTAGCCGTAGAAGTTTAGATAATACAATTTGTCCAAAAAATTATCATCAGGTTCGTAATTATTTTCGCACAAAGCATTCAGGTATCGTGTTAGCAGTACAGGTACGAGCTTTGAAGTTAAAGCGTTGAAATCGATGATGAATTCATTGATGCCTATATTTTGAAGTGTTTTCATATATTTGAACAAGTCGAGAACTTTATCTCTATACAAGTGCATCCTGCAAAAACCGTCAACAAGAATTGTATAATTTTTATTCCTGTCTTTATCTGTTATTGCAAAGCGTCTTTTTTGACACGGTGCAGGACAAGAAAGTCTGGATAAAACAGCACTATCCATATTTAAAGGACATAGTCCAGAACAAGGAATACGTATACTTCCTGCTATTGCCAATTTACGTATGGGGATATCGTCTTTTATTGTTTCAATACACGTTGCAATATCTCTGACGTCAATAAAATTACTCAGTTCAATAGCTTCTATAGAGCGTTGATTTGCAAGGCATAAAATAGATTCGCCGTTACATAAATTTAAGGTGGGACCTAATTCTATGGGTAATTTGTCGTAATCGGAATCATTAATGACTGCCCACCAAAAACCAAGATTGTTAATAACCATGGAATGAGGCGGTTTGTTTTCAAAAAGTTGTTTTTCATATTCGTAAACTCTGTCAAAATCCCGTTCTATAAGTGTTTTTGGTGTTCCTAATTTTAAATTGATTTTATATTCTTCGCAAAAATCTTTGACAATATCTAAAATCATATTGAAACTTCGCTTTGATAAGTCAACGGTATTAAGAATTTCCCCGTATTCTATTGCATTAACAGGATTAAAACCGACTTTATTAATAAAACGTTTCAATGCCCTTAATTGTAAAAGACTGTTCATTCGCAAGCATAATCTCGGGATTTTAATCTCTCTCGAAAAAGACTTACTAAGCCGTGTCCTTTTGTAATCCCAGTCAAATGGCTTAATGTTTCCCAAAAATTTGAAATCTTTGCCTTTGTTGGATAAAAATTCTCCAGTAAAATGATTTGTCTCATATGTTCCATCAGAAAATATTTTAAACGGTAATTTTTTATTTTTGTATATTTTAGGGTTATCAAGCATTTTTTCTATTAAAGTAACTGCCTGCAAAATTTCTTTTGTATTTTGTAAATCTGCCTTTAAGACAACCATGTCAATATTTTTTGATTTTATAACATCTTCCGCTATCCAAGGTAAATTATTAGTATTTATACAAAGTTTTGCCTTTACCATTTTCTTTATTTTTGCGACATTTTTGAGATATATTTCTTCAGAAATGTTAATGTAGTCTACCCTGTTAAACATTCGAATAAACTCAATAGAACTGACATTGTGAATGTTCATATCAGAATCAATTATTATTTGGCACTGCAATTCTCTCAGTTTTAAAATTTCCAGAACAGTGAGAGAATTTACCATAATACCTTTTATATTTTGATTTTC